>JBGCCZ010000112.1:0-83959 GCA_045105035.1 Pirellulaceae bacterium
CGTGCAAGGCGTCTCACCGACCGCTGATTCGGGAATCAGCAGACCTTAGGTCATCTTCGGGCCGCTTCGTGAGATCAGAGGTTCACCAGTTGCTAGCAGGCTCCCCGACAGGTTTGGCCGAATAGAGTTCACTTTCGTTACGGACTGTTCGTTCGCTTCCAGTGGCTCTCCACTCTTTCTTTCGAAAACGCAGTTACCTTCAGCTATGGGGCAGTAACGGATTCCCCAATCAGGACTTACACCTGATAATCCAATCGCCTTCACAGACGCACTAGCAGGCACGCTCCGCCGTGCCGTGCCGTATCTACCTACAAAGTAGCACGCACACGCTCCGTCGTACCGTCCGCACCCGTTCACAGTAGTAGGCACGCTCCGCCGTGCCGTGGCCAAGTCCGCAAAGGCGACATACTGTTTTGTGGACGGCACACGGAGTGTGCCTACTACTTTTTTGCCTTTGTTGGCTCGATGGTAGAGTATTGCTCCAAGCTCGAGCATTGTTCCCAGGTAGGCACCGGCTTCGTCTCTTTTCCCCTTTAAAGATCCTATGACGCGAATCACGTTTGTTCATACCGTTTGTGGCTTTGTCTTATGCGGCTTACTCGCTGGATGTCGCACAGGGCTGGAAGACAGTGTCGTTATCTACTCTGCGGCTGATCGCGAGTATGCGAAGCCAATCTTAGGTGCTTTCGAACGACGCAACGAAGGCGTTAGGATCGCACCGGTTTTTGATGTCGAGTCGACGAAGACTGTTGGTTTGGTCAGCCGCATTGAGTCGGAATCGAGTCGGCCACGCTGCGATGTGTTTTGGAACAACGAGATCATGCACACTCTGCGTTTGCAGGAAGCCGGTTTGCTGCAGCCTATCCCCTGGAACTTGCCGGCAGATTGGCCTACCAATATGCGGGGCAAGGATGGAACTTGGGTCGGAATTGCCGCTCGCGCTCGAGTCCTGCTGGTGAATCGCGAGATTTTGCCCTCAGACGGCGAACGCCCAACTTCGGTTCTGGATTTAGCGGATCCGAAATGGAAGAAGCGCTGTGCAATTGCAGAGCCTTTGTTCGGCACCACTGCGACGCACTTCGCAATCTTAAGCAGCACACTTGGTGAAGCTGCCGCATTGGAGCTCTTTCAACGCATCAAGGAGAACGCAGTCGTCGTTTCAGGCAACAAACAAGTTGCACAAATGGTCTCGTCCGGCGGCTGTGCTTTTGGGCTAACGGATACGGACGACGCCTTAATAGAGATCGACTCGGGCTTGCCGGTTGATATCGTTTTCCCAGATCAAGCCGAAGGCCAGACGGGTGCTATTCGGATCCCAAATACACTTGCCGTCATCAAGGGCGGGCCTCATCCAACCGCAGCTGTCTCATTGGCGAACTACCTAGCATCGGAAGACACTGAGGCTCGGTTGGCAATGGGCCCCAGTGGTCAATTTCCGATTCGTCCCAATCATCCGCAACAGTCGCGTGCTTTGAAAGATGCAACCATTCGTTGGATGGATGTTGATTTCCAAGCTGCGTCGAAGGCCTGGCCTGACCTATCTGAAAAACTTCGAGCCATGTTCCGCGGTCAATGACCAACATCTCTTGTGGCACTTGCCTTGCCTGTGTCTTCTTTTCGTTTAGAAGCTTGCACCCTGCAGTTGGGCATTAGGCACCATGGACAAGTAGTCACCTTATGTAGTCACCTTATGTAGTCACCTTATGGCAGCCCGGAAGATTGGCTTCGGGAAAAACTAAGCCTGAGGCGCATGCAAGCTCTTAACTACCCAAAACACTGGCAGGGCCAGTGCCACGCCGAGAGCTCGAAAAGAGGAGGTGACAAACTCGGCATTTCGCTCTCAGGCACCAACGCTATTTTTCGCCAGCACCAGTATCAAGAACGGCCATGAAGGCTTTCTGAGGAATGTCGACCGATCCAATCGACTTCATTCGCTTCTTACCTTCGCGCTGCTTCGCCCACAGCTTTCGTTTCCGCGTGATGTCTCCGCCGTAGCACTTGGCGGTTACGTTCTTTCGCAGCGCCGGCTTGGTTTCGCGAGCAATGATCCGTGAGCCGATGGCCGCTTGAACGGCGACTTCAAACATGTGGCGATCGATCTCTTCTTTGAGCTTCTTAACAACAGCTCGGCCACGCCGATCTGCATCCCGCCGGTCACAGATCACGCTTAACGCATCCACGCGTTTTCCGTTCACCAAGATATCCATCCGCACAAGGTCGGCTTGCTCGTAGCCAATCAGCTCGTAGTCCATCGTGCCGTAACCCTTCGTTGCACTCTTGAGTTTGTCGTGCAAGTCGTAAATCACTTCTGCGAGCGGCAAGTCATAGGTCACCATCGCCCGTGACTGAGTCAAATACTCCGTCGACTTTTGCACTCCACGACGATCTTGGCACAGCTTCATCACTTGCCCAATTTGCTCGGTCGGCACGACAAAGTTGACTCGGACGATTGGCTGCTTGAACTCCTCAATCTCGTGCGGTTCAGGTACATCCTGTGGCTTATGGATCTCGATTTCTTCGCCTTTGGTATTCACGATAAAGTACGTCACGTTGGGAGCGGTTTGCACCAGATCAACATCGCACTCTTCCTCCAAACGCTGCTGGATAATCTCCATGTGCAACAAGCCGAGGAATCCGCAGCGGAAGCCAAAGCCTAGAGCCTCGCTCGTCTCCGCGCCGAATTCAAAACTCGGGTCATTGATACTCAGCTTCTCCAGTGCTTCGCGCAGCTCTTTGAAGTCCTGTCCGTCGCTGGGGAACAAGCCGCAATAGACCATTCGGTTCGGCTCCGCATAGCCCTCTAAAGCCTGAGCCGCGTTGGACGCGTTGGCGACTACCGTGTCACCGATGTGAACGTCTTGGAGGGACTTAATATTGCAAATCAAGTAGCCAACTTGCCCGGCTCGCAGCTTATTCGTCGGATTACGTTTTGGAATGAACTGTCCGATTTCGAGCGCTTCGTAATTCGCATCGGCCCTAGCGAGTCGAACACGATCCCCTTTGTTGACCGTCCCTGACATCAAGCGAGCGTAAGTGATGGCACCGCGATAGTCATCGTAATGAGAGTCGAACACCATCGCCTGGAGTGGACCTTCTGGGTCGCCGGTCGGTGGTGGCACACGTTCAATAATTGCGGCCAGCAGTTCTTCGATACCGAGCCCCACTTTCGCACTACATTTGACGACGTCGGAGCCATCAATGCCCAACGAGCCCTCCATCTCCTCGACAACTTCATCAACTCGGGCGTAGGCCAAGTCGATTTTATTGATGACTGGAATGATCGCCAATTCATGATCAAGCGCCGCGTATGCGTTGGCGACAGTCTGTGCTTCCACTCCTTGAAACGCGTCGACCAAGAGCAACGCACCTTCGCAGCAAGAGAGGCTCCGCGACACCTCGTACTGGAAGTCCACGTGTCCGGGAGTGTCGATCAAGTTCAGCTCGTACAACTCGCCTTTGTACTCAGTATGCAGCGTGACGGCTTTCGCCTTGATCGTAATCCCACGTGCACGCTCAAGCTCCATACCATCCAGAAGCTGCGCTCGCATTTCGCGAGTTGTGACTGTCCCCGTTTGTTCTAGCAAGCGGTCTGCGAGTGTGCTCTTGCCGTGGTCGATGTGGGCGATGATGCAAAAATTGCGGATGTTCGAGATCGGAATCTCTTGGTTCGGCATACTCGTCTCAATATCCTGACGTGGCAGAAGAACACAGGTTACACACCACTAGGTAGTTCCCCGAGCCACCATTCTACTTCGCATGGTGCTCAGCCCAGGCGATTCCTGCGGCACCGATATGTCCGGCCGCACCGCCCAGGCTCGCGAACTCAATTTTCGTTCCTTCTTCTACGTTTGGAAATGTCCGACGCCGGAATTCATCCGTAATTCCCTTCAAGAATCTCTGGCCGATCTCGCAGTCTTTCCCGCCAAAGTCCATCGCTCCACCAAAAACAACAATCCCAGGATCGATGGCGTGCACGACTCCTGTAACTCCCAATCCTAAATAAAAGGCCGTTTCATCGATGATCTCAAGCGACAATCCATCGCCTTGCAAGGCAGCTTCGTAAACATGCTTGGCCGTCAGCGCCTTGCCACCATGAATAAGACTGGCCAGACTGCTCTTCGCTCCTGCCAAAATTCGCTCCGAAGTCCGAGCTGCGACAGCGCTGGCGCTGGCATAAGCTTCTAAGTGCCCACGTCCGCCACCCCAAACACACAATCGAGCATTCGGGCTGCTGTCCACAATCATGTGCCCAGTCTCGCTGCCAAAGCTATTGAGGCCGTTCACCAACTTGCCCTCGACAATCAAACCACCGCCGACCCCAGTTCCCAAAGTAAACAAGGCCAAGCTCTCGTAGCGTTCTCCAGTCCCGACCCAGTATTCACCAAAAGCCGCAGCGTTGGCGTCGTTAACAAAGCTGACAGGCCGTTGCAAAGCCTGAGAAAACGCCTCTTGGATTTTAAAGTTATGCCAGTTCGGCAAATTGACCGGATTTAAAAGAAGACCGCGGTGCAAGTCCATCGGGCCGGGGCTGCCCAATCCAACTCGGACTACCTGCTCATCGCCGATTCCCAACTTGGCAGCGAGCTGAAGCCCAGTCGCCGATGCACGCTCAACGGCTTGTTCGGGCCCGTCGGCTTCCTTGGTCCCAATTTTCTCAAAGGCTAGTGTCCGCCCTTGGTTGTCCAGCAAGCCAATCTTAATATTGGTTCCACCAACATCGATCCCCAGAAAATACGGGGGCTCGGATTGCTCTGCGGCAATGAGAGATCGCTCGTAGCTCATCAAGTCACCCAAGCTGTGATATTCAAGATGCCAAAATTCCGGTGTGATCGCAAAATCGAAGCGCAGCGGCCCGTTCCAAACTGCCCCAAAGAGTTTCTCGCAAAACTCACTTCCGTCGGCCAGGTGCACCTGAAGCTAGCAAAAATTGCCCCACGATGTCCAGAAAGGAGTAGCCAGTTCACCACTTACCCTAACACGCCCGAGTATAGAAACATCCAGAATTGACCGACATCCCTGAATCGACCGCAAGCCGCCGTCCCGAATGCGAGTACCGGCGGTCACCCTACAGCAAATGGAACCAAGCGGCGTTCCGCTGCAGGGCCAATCACTTTTTCAGTTTGGGCAGGATAGTAGTAGTCGGGCTGTCCCAACCCGAACGCAGCATATTCTCGGCTCCGAGATCTGAGCTATTCTGTGTAGCTTGAAAAACGGATTGGCCCAACGTTCGGCTGCTTTCGACTTGACTCCCGAGAGCGGATTCCCGTACAGAGCTAGTTGGATGGTTCCACTAGGCCGAATGGACTAGTTTCCTCGTTTCAGTTCCGCGTTCATGCGGCGACCAGCAAACGAAAATCGGTGTACCGCTTACAAAATCATGACGGAAGGATTCGTTCAGTGATTTACTCTGCTGCCGTTCGGCCTTACATCCAAGGTTGGATCGAAAAGCCTGCCTCACTACAAGCTCTTGTCTGCTCGCTCATTGCAGCCACCTGCCTGTGCATGGCTTCTCCAACCAGCATCTGCGCTCAAGAAGCTCAGTGGATTTGGAGTCCTGAACACCCGAGAGGTCAGGCGACGGAGGGCGATTGCTATTTTCGAAAATCCATCGTCCTTGGCGGTGTGGAAGAAGCTTCCGTCACCCTAACGGCGGATGACGAATATGAACTTTTCGTGAACGGTCAACGCGTCGCCGCGGGCAACTCGATTAACCAACTCGAACAGCACGAAATAAGTCGCTTTCTAGGACGTGGACGCAATGTGATCGCCGTTCGTGTACGCAACTTGGCCCCCGGACCAGCCGCTCTGGCCGCCCGCGTGTTCATCAAGCCGGTTGGAAAAGACTGGCTTAGCTACTCATCAGACGCCTCCTGGCGAACGGCACTCGACAACAACCCGAGTTGGCAATTGGCCGGCTTCAACGACTCGCGATGGAAGCCCGCTCAAGCCTTTGGAATGCTCGGACAGACGGCTCCCTGGGACCGTCGTGAAGAGGCTGATCCGCAACGATTGTCTGAGAATCAACGCTTTCGCATCGCGAAGAATTTTGCCGTGGACGAGATCCTTGGCGACGACGTTACAGGCTCTCTGGTGAACATGACGTTCAACGAATTCGGTCACGTCATCGCCGCCCAAGAGGGTGGCCCCCTGCTGCTGATCTACGACAGCAACAAAGATGGAGTCGTAGACAAGGTTCGCGAGTACTGCGACTTAGTAGATGGCATCCAGGGAATCATGGCCCTCAATGGCGACGTCTTCGTGACCGGCATGGGTCCAGAAGGAAACGGCGTCTATCGGCTGATCGACAAGGATCGTAACGGAGCCTTGGAAAAGGCCGAAAAGATAGTCAGTTTCACCGGCGAGTCCTCTGAGCACGGCGCTCACGCACTGACGCTTGGCCCAGATGGCAAGATCTACTGCACACTTGGAAATCACGTTCAACTCGCTCAGAAGCCCGAGGACACGAGTCCTTACCAAAATTACTACGAAGGCGACCTGCTGCGACCCAAATACGAAGATCCAGGCGGACACGCGCGGGGCATTAAGGCACCAGGTGGCACCGTCGTTCGGTTCGACGTTGATGGCGAAAACGTAGAGGTCGTCGCCGGTGGCATCCGGAACGCGTTTGATCTAGCCTTTCATCCTGATGGACGATTGTTCATTCACGACAGTGACATGGAATCCGACGAGGGAGCGACCTGGTATCGCCCAACGAGTCTGTATGAAATCGTCGAAGGCGGCGAGTACGGTTGGCGAAGTGGTTGGTCCAAATGGCCAACGTACTATTACGATCGGATGCCCACGCTAATGGAAACCGGTCGCGGTTCGCCAACGGGGGCTTGCGCCTACGACCACCACATGTTTCCTGTCCGCTTTCAGAAGTCGCTCTTCCTGGCAGACTGGACGAAAGGGCAGATCATCTGCGTTCGCTTCGATGACCAGGGCAATCCTCAATCCGAAGTCTTTATCGAAGGTCAACCACTCAACGTAACCGATTTGGCCGTCGGTCCCGACGGATGGATCTACTTCTGCACCGGTGGACGAGGGACCAAGGGCGGAATCTATCAAGTCAAATATCTCGGCGATGTACCGGAGTCTGTTCGCAACCTGGGCAGCGGAATCACCCAAGCCGTAAAACAACCTCAACTCAACGCTGCCTGGGCACGGCAGGCAATTGCCACACTGAAACGCGAAATGGGCTCCACTTGGGGAGACACTGTCGCCGGCGTTGCTTTTAGCGATGACAATCCTGCCAAGTATCGACTGCGAGCTCTCGACTTGATGCAGCTCTTCGGACCAGCACCCTCGACTGAATTGCTGCTGGCACTCAGCGAGACCCCCAGCGAGCCGGTTCGTGCCCGAGCCGCGAAGTTGCTCGGCAATCAGGCCGATTCCTCTTCGGTGGTCGATAGGCTGGAACAACTTCTCGGCGATCCTGCTACGACAGTGCAAATTGCTGCATCGGAAGGCCTGCTGAAGTCGAGAACGGCCCCTAGCATAGAAGCACTTCGTCCACTGCTGGCAAGTCTGAATCGCCGAGTCGCCTGGACCGCGCGACGCTTGCTGGAGATCACTCCAACCGAACAGTGGCGATTCTTGTTAGAGGATGAGAACCAGCGAATCCAACTCCAAGCCGGTTTGGCATTGGTGATCGTAGAACCCAAGAGAGAAAACGGACTCGCCATCGTCAACATGGTGAACGGCATGCTCGACGGATTCATTAGCGACCGCAACTTCATCGACCTGCTGCGACTCGCACAAGTCACTCTGAATCGCATCAAACTCGGTGAACAAGACCTGGCGAAGCTCGCTCAGAACTTGCAAAACGAATTCCCTATCGGTGAACCTGTACTGAACCGCGAACTGTTCCAGCTTTTAGCCTACCTGAATGCGGACTCAGTCATTCCACAAGCGATTAGCTACTTGCAACGGGAAGGCTCGCTGTCCGACCAACTGCAAATCGCCATGCAGTTGAGATACTTCGACCACGACTGGACGACGACCGAGCGTTTCGAAGTGCTGAAGTTCTTTGAAAAGACTTCACAGACCGAAACCGGCAGCAGCATCCCACTGTATGTCATGAACATCACGCGAGACATCGCAAAGGATCTCCCCTTAGAAGAAGCTCGGATTTTTGTCTCAGAAGGCAAGAAATGGCCCAACGCTGCGTTAGTGTCGTTGTACCAGTATCCCGAGAAACTCAGCCCTGAAGACCTCACCACGCTCAAGACATTGGATCAAGAAATTGACCAACCCGGCATGGACGGCGAGGAATACAAACGCCTCCGTACCGGCATCGTGGCGATGCTTTCACAGCACGGCTCCGAGGATGCGCAAGAGTACTTGCGCGAAATCTGGATCCGCAGCCCCGAACGACGACAAGCCGTCGCCTTGGGACTCTCCATGTTTCCTACGGACCCAAACTGGGATTACTTAGTCCGCAGTCTCCCGGTCCTAGAATCCTTCGCGGTTCCCGAAATTTTGAATGCACTCAAGAAAATCCCGGCCGCCACGCACGACGCTCAGGCGGTACGCGATGTAATCCTGCACGGATTGCGAATGGAAGAGAATGGACAATCGCCAGGGCCAGCAATCAGCCTGCTCAAGTACTGGACTGGCGAAGATCTCGCGGACAGTAGCAATTCGGCATCCAAGCTGACCCAATGGCAGACTTGGTACTCCGATAAGTTCCCCGATCAACCCGATGCGGTCTTGCCCGTGATGGAGCAGAGTTCGCCCTGGAACATGGAAACTCTGACGGAGTACTTTGCGAGCGCTGATGGTCGACGTGGCGACGTGGAAAACGGAATGGCCATTTATGAAAAGGCCGACTGTGCCAAATGTCACCGCATGGGACAAACGGGAACCGCTGTGGGCCCCGATCTAACGACTTTGGCAAGCCGCTTTACGAAGAAGGAAGTCATTGAGTCGATGTTGTTCCCATCTCATGTGATCAGCGATCAATACCAGACGCAGAAAGTGCTAACATCCGATGGAAAAGTCTACGTCGGAATGGTCGCCGAACAGCGTGATGGAACTCTCGTCGTCCGCGACTCGAATCTGGAAACGCATACCGTCGCCGCACAAGATCTTGACCAGCTTGCACCGAGCAAAGTCTCCTTGATGCCGAGCGGCCTACTGGACACGCTCTCCGCAGCAGAGATTCGCGACTTGATGACCTACCTCGGATTCGGACAAGTTCAACAAGTGGCTCGCGACTCGGGATCGGGCGACTCAATTCGATAGCCTGCGTCGGGCAAGCGGAGCGAAACAAGCAGCCTACCGATGGCAGTTGATCGACACGAAAAATCGCCAACTGTCCACTCGGGACCTGCGGACTACGTCGATCTCAATGATTCAACTTGCCTGGCTACAACCGTTCCAGATGCTGATTGGCTACGCCGTGACACGTTCGGTCAGTGAGAGTTAAGACTGGTACAACTGGCCGGCTACTGAAATGTATCGCCCAGAAAAAGCCAACTGTACCCGCCCAAGCACACGGGCAATGCTAGCCTTCAGGCGAGTTGGGAGAACGTGAACCCCCGGAACGTCGGCCAAGGTGTTCAGTTTTCAAGATAGAACGATGAGTGAGCGATCAAGCTCTTGGGTTTTGCTGCTCCACAGTACGCCCCAAGCTGGACTGATGGGTACAACGGCGTATCCTTGAGTTGGAGAAAAGTAAAATTCCGCGATCGACACTGATACATCAAGCCGACAAGCACAACAAAATGAATTCTGATGAAAGCTAGTTTCTTGACGACCTCTGAGGGTGTCACTCCTTCCGACTGCAGTTGGGCTCGCCGCGAGCAGCAACTCTTGGCGACATATGCGATGCCTGCTGCCAAGTCCAAGGGACGCTACTATCCAGAGCCGCTCCACTCCTACCGCAGTCCCTTTCAGCGTGACCGGGACCGCATTCTTCACAGCGCAGCGTTTCGCCGACTCAGCGGCAAAATGCAGGTCTTCACTGGAGACATGGGCGACTATCATCGCACTCGACTAACGCATACGCACGAAGTAGCAACAGTCGCTAGAACCATTGGTCGCACCTTACGACTCAACGAAGATCTGATTGAAGCTCTGGCTCTGTTTCACGACATTGGCCATCCGCCCTATGGGCACAGCGGCGAAGACGCCTTACGGGATTGCCTGTCCGCCCACGGTGGATTTTCGCACAATTCGTTCGCTCGAGTATTGGCCGAGCGTTTGGAAACTCGTTACACCGCCTACCCTGGCATGAATCTCTCCTCTGAGCTTCTTGAAGGCCAAGAGTTTCGTGTCACCCACGAAGGCTGGACGCCGCTGCTCGAAGTTCAAATTGTCGACTTGTCGGATAGCATTACGTACAACGCTCACGATGTAGATGACGCACTAACGTTGGGCCTGCTGCAGTTGAGTCAGCTAGAGAGCCTAGCACTAGTTCGCCGCGCCATTGGGCTCGCAGAATCTCGTCCGCGGCCTGGCACCAGAGCGGGTGCCCGAAAGTCTCTCGTACATAGCCTGATCGACGTCCAAGTATCCGACCTCATCGAGAATGTCCAAGCTCAGCTCGAAGGACTCGACCACTTGGATGCTGTCGCTGTTCAGGAGCTGGAGACGCAGTTGAGTCTTTCTCCGGTCATCGCATCCGAGAAAGAACAACTTGCCCAGTTCCTGTTTGAGAACGTGTACCGCCATCCTCAATTGATGACCGTACGTCGCGAAGCTGCCAAACGCGTGGAGTGCCTCTTTGAGCATTTAACGAAGTACCCGCAGAAGATGCCAGCCCGTTTCATTGACTACGCACAGGATGTCGGAGTCGACATCGCGGTGGGGCACTATATCGCCGGCATGACCGATCGCTTCTGCGACGCCAGCTACGAAGCTCTCCTCCAATCCGGCGCAACCAAGTCCGACGATTGGTAAACGTGCGGCCCAGTTCACGCTGCCCCTCGGTCTTCAAACCCATCCTCGCTGTCGTCTCCACGTGGAAATCGGTTCTTAGTCTGCTTTGACCATCTACATCCACCAAATTCTGGTGAGTCTGAAGTGACCATACTCAGACACGCGCGCCGTTGGTTATGATCTGTGTTCAGTCAGATCATTGGGGCGAGAGAATGATGCGAACGGTTTTACTTTGCTGCTGCTTTTTGCTTTCGAATTTCAGCTCTGTTGCAGGGCAGGAACTGGCAAACGTTGAGGTCAAGCAATCCGATTGGCACGGGTTTAAGAAGCAGTCTTTCGTACTCGATGGCAAGCCAGCGTTTGTGGTTGTGCCCAAGACTGTTGCCGCAGGAAAGCCCTGGATCTGGCGTACGTCGTTCCCGGACTTTCATTCCGAGGTTGACCGTGAACTCGTTCGCAATGGCTATCACATTGGTTTTCTGAATGTGGTCAGCGAACTTGGTTCGGATGGATCGCTGGACAAGATGGATCGCTTCTACGATCTCGTTCGATCGCAATGGGGACTTGCTGAGAAGCCCGCCTTGGAACCTTGTAGCCGTGGTGGGCTACACGCATACCGTTACGCGGCAAGACATCCGAACCGCATCGCCTGCATCCTGGGCGACGTCCCTGTGATGGATTTGAAAAGTTGGCCGGTCAAATGGCCCGATTCCAAGCAACAGATTCAAGACGCCATTCAACACTACGAATTCAGTTCAGTCGACGAGTTGATGGCGTTTGAAGGGAATCCAATCGATCTGCTCGAGCCGATTGCTGCAGCCAAGCTCCCGTTGCGTCACGTCATTTGCTTGACCGACAAAGTGGTACCGCCAGAAGAAAACTCATTGGAAGCCAAACGTCGCTTGGTCGCCCTCGGCCATGATTTGGAATTGGCGATCGTGGAAGACTCCGAGCAGCTGCATGGCCATCACTTCCCGTACCCGGAAGTCTTCGAGTCCGTACGTTTTGTGATGCAACATTCTTGCATTCCGCCCAAAGGCGAGGAGTATTTCGAGTTACGCAACGGATTGGGAAACTGCCGCAGCAAGTTTCAAGAACAAGGCACAGGTCGCGTCGCATTTCTCGGTGGATCGATCACCTACAACGCTGGTTGGCGCGACGAAGTCATGCTCTACCTCAAGCAGCGTTTCCCGAACACCGAGTTCGACTTCATCGCCGCAGGCATTCCCTCTGTTGGCTCAAATGGCCACGCCTTTCGCATCGAGCGTGACGTTCTCGCACGAGGTCCAGTGGACTTGGTGTTCGTTGAAGCTGCCGTCAATGATGGATCCAACATTCCCAATGAGCCTGATTTAGTATTGCGAAGCATGGAAGGCGTGGTGCGACATCTTCGCCTTTCCAATCCAATGACCGACATAGTGCAAATGCACTTTGCCATGCCCGAACATGTATCGGACTATGCCGCCGGTAGATTGCCCATGCCGATTGAGCAGCACGAGAGAGTCGCGAAGCACTACAGATGCACTTCACTAAACCTAACGCGGGAAGTCGCCGATCGCATTCGCGCGGGGCAATTCACTTGGAAGAGTGGATTCAACAACGTCCATCCTCCAGCCTTCGGCCAACGCCTGTACACAAACAGCATGACCCGCATGCTAGATTCAGCTTTCGCGGTGGCCCCCGAGTCACATCCGCATTCGACTCCCGATTTGATCGATGGCCAAAGTTACTGGCAGGGCCGATTCGGAAAACTTGAAGACGCATCCCTCAAGAAAGGCTTCGCGCTGAAGCCCAAATGGCGACCTGCCAAAGGGCGTACACGCGCTGGCTTTGCAGATTTACCCGCAC
Organism: Pirellulaceae bacterium; assembly: GCA_045105035.1. Classification (GTDB taxonomy): domain Bacteria; phylum Planctomycetota; class Planctomycetia; order Pirellulales; family Pirellulaceae; genus Aureliella. The sequence continues at coordinate 12,733 of JBGCCZ010000112.1, forward strand.
TAGTTGCGTCGGATCCCGGCGCCGAATTCACCTACGACTTCGCGGGCTCTGCCTTCGGCCTGTTTTTGGCCTCTGGATACGACTCCTGCGTTTTAGAATTCCGTGTCGATGACGGCCCCTGGACCCGAAAAGACACCTACACGCGATGGAGTAAGTCGCTCCACCTCCCATGGCCTTTGATGCTGGTAGATGACCTGGCCCCCGGTAATCACCGAATCGCCGTTAGAACCACGGACCAAGAAGAAACGCGAACCGCATTGCACGTCATCCAAGTCCTTCTCAATTCGCCCTCTTCGTGACCCACAACTGCCGCCCCAAATTGCGAGCACATAAAACCGAAGCTTGCCCAATTAAATCCGCGATCGGTCACCACTACCATTCGCTTTCCTGCTGCCTCGCTTTGGGATAGAGCCAAACCCAGTCGTGGTTGTTGGCGTCCATTTCAACTTGGATTCCTCCAAACACCTCCCCGTCTCGCAGTTCGATAGGCGCTTCTTCGGTTGAAACGTTCTGAACGGCTCTGGCTTTCGAGGCTGGGGCGCAGGAAGTACCATTGCCAATCTTTGGAATCCTGGAATCGCAAGCCATCTCGGATACCGATGCTTTGGATAGAAGAGCGTGAGCTCAGCTGGAACAAATCGGAAGGAGAAGGGTAACTCTGGTCGGCGTGGTCAATCCACAAGCGATAGCCGCGGCGAGTGATCGACGAATCCTGTAGGTCCTCCCTCCCAGAACCAAATTCGTACTTCGGCTTGTGACAAATCCCGGCTAGTTGCATTGGCGCCCGCGCCGATTCCAGTTTACGTGGCAAACGCAAATCCGAGGTTCTCACCCAACCGTTCGGTAGCCAGGATCTACCCATCTTTGCGGACAGCTTTTCTATGCCGTCGACATAAACCGCGAAATGGAATTCGTCGCCAGGAGAGTCCTGAGCTCGAAGAGTGATTCGATGTCTCCCGGAAGAAACTGGGACTGAATCGATGATCGTCGCAATAATGTCATAGGCAACGTCTCCAACTCCCAGGTACAGCTCGTATGCGTTCCCCGCTGGAGCGTGGATGTCCCAGGATTGAAATCCGCTGGCGATGCGGGGCAGTCGAGCTGAACCGAACTGCTCTTCGTTATCAATCAACAGTGGGCTCGAACGGGCTAAACTTGCCTTGTGACGTTCAAGTGGGAGCTTCTCGCGATACGCCAATTCAACCGAGATTCCAACCGCGATAAGAGCCGTCAGCTGCAAGCAGGCCATACAGCGTCAGCTTCGGGCGGATACGCATCCTCTTCAAGGGTACGTCTTGGCTATTCATCAGGCGTCTCCGCCCCCACCTTTCACTGTGCTGAACTCCCAAATCATGCAGTTCTCTGGCTAGCTCCTTCTCGGACGCTGAAAGCTCCGATCGCGAAATCCCGGGGGCCAGTTTATCAAACTACCGACTCAGTGTTTTCCTTTAATTCCGTTGCTTTTTCGTACTGCTGCGTCTGCAATCAGTGCATTAAGCATCCTGGGCTATCGCCCCATCATCCACTTTGACAATTTCCACCCCGCGCGACGCTCTGTACTGCCACTTCAGCCTTAAAGTTCAACGATGTCCGCCTTGGGAGTGGTGGGGCAATCTAGTCGATGGGGTGGTCGAAGACGCTTAAGACGAACGGTTAGCTAGCACTAGAACCCATCGAGTTCTGGGAATTCGCATGCTTCGCGCTCAACCGAGTCTCGAAAATGCCGAAAAACAAAGGTAGCGACAGATGCGGTCAGGTGGCTTTCGGTAGAGAATTGCCAGCGACCTCACTGCTATCCGAGCCGGCCTTAAAGCAGGCCACAATTGGACGTTTGAGGACTTTTTTTCGTGGATTTTGTTACGATCCTGCGGATGAGTTGAACAGGGGAGCTGCGAAACAGGCGAAGTCTGGGGACTTCAAACCGCAGTAATCAACCCCATGGACGTCCGAGGGGTCGCTTGGGCGGTCGCCTTTTGGTGACGTCGAAAGAACGAATCTAGATGAGCAAGCTCCTGAGGCAGCAACATGAAGACTGACTACGAATATCTGATTCTTGGCGGCGGACCGGCTGGCCTGCAACTTGCGTACTACTTTGAGCAAGAGGGCCTTGATTACCAGATCCTCGAGGCCGGCTCGCACGCAGGCACGTACTTCGAGAAGCATCCACGCCATCGGAAGTTGATTTCGATCAACAAAGTCCATGCAGGAACGGATGACGAAGAACTCCGGATGCGACACGACTGGAATTCGTTGCTCACCGACGACTATTCGCACCTCTTCAAGGACTACTCGAAAGAGTATTTCCCACCGGCCCAAGCGCTTGTAGATTACCTCCGTGACTTCGCGGCGAAGTTCAATCTCAAGATTCGCAACAACACTTGGATCGCCACGATTAAAAAAACGGCCGACGGAGGTTACCAGTTAGAAGCCCAGGACGGAACAACGCTCACTTGCCGCCGCTTGGTTATCGCTACCGGGGTTAGCAAACCGTACATTCCGAACCTGCCAGGCATCGAATTGGCAGAGCAGTATGAAACGATGTCGGTGGATGCCGAGGACTATATCAATCAACGCGTCCTCATCGTCGGTAAGGGCAATTCGGCATTCGAGACGGCAGACCATCTGATTCCAACTGCGTCTGTCATTCACATGGTAAGTCCCTGTCCGATCGACTTCGCTTGGAAGACGCACTACGTCGGCGATTTACGAGCGGTCAACAACAACTTCCTCGATACCTATCAGCTCAAGTCACAGAACGCCGTGTTGGACGCGGAAACGGTTGGGATTCGCAAGCTGGAGGACGGTACGTTTGCAGCCAAGTTTGCGTATCAGCATGCCGAGGGCGAAGTCGAAGAGTTGATCTACGATCGAGTGATCTGCTGCACTGGCTTCCGGTTTGACGCGTCGATTTTTGACGAGAGTTCAAAACCTGAACTGACCATTTTTGACAAGTTCCCGAACCTGACTTGCGAGTGGGAGTCGGTCAATCAGCCTGGCATGTTCTTCGTTGGAACGCTCATGCAAATGCGAGACTACAAGAAAACAACATCAGGCTTCATCCACGGTTTTAGATACAACGTTCAAGCGTTTGCGAAGCTGTTGAACGCGAAGTATCACGACAACGAATGGCCTTCGACCGAACATCCGTTTGAATCGCAGATCATGACTCAGAAGCTGCTCTCGCGGATCAACGGATCGTCGAGCCTGTGGCAACAGCAATCGTTCCTCGGCGACGTGATCGTTGTGCAAGAAGATGGCAGCGTTCGGTACTACGAGGGAATGCCCGTCGCCTATCTGCAAAAACACTTCATTGATCACGACAAGCGTTGTTTCGTTCTGACGCTGGAATTCGGCTCCATGGCCCATGACGTCGATCCGTTTAAGGTCAATCGGATCCGCAAGGACAATGTTGCCAAGGCCGCTTCCAGCACATTTCTGCACCCCGCGATTCGCGAATATGAGAACGGTGTGAAAGTCTCAGAGCACCATGTGATTGAGGATTTGGAAGCGATATGGAAAGAGCCTGAGCATATCGATCCGCTTACGAACTACCTCGAACAGCGTATCCATTCGACGGACAATCGCGTCGCGTGGGAGTAGCCGAGCCGCCGGTGGCCAACACTTCTCTCCAGCTGACCTACTCTGGAAGGAGCGAAGTCTGTTGCAGCAGTCGCGTCAGGAACGAGACAGCCTCCGTGTAGATACCGGGATCGGAACTCTCTCTAGGCCCTGCCACGTTTAACTCGCGGACCGAATGTTCAGCCAGCCACTCCGTTACCGTGATCAAGTCGGTGGCGAGGTCCAAACGCACGCGTTTGAGCGGCTTGCTATGTTCCTTCGCTAGGCGATTGGTCAGTGCCGTTCCACCGCGGAGTCGCTGGCGATAGATAATCAGAGTTGCATCGGAGTCGACCACATTTTGCTCGGTGCGAAACGCGTAATCGGAACTCGTGCTTTCACGCAGCTGATACTGCACTGGAATCGTGCCATCTTCGGCGCGGCGGCCCTTCGGACACCAACCCCCGTGAGGGAGCCCCAGCGTGATTGCGACATCCAAGGCCGCGCGATCGACGCCTGTCTGACCGCCCGAAACTAATCGTTGCAAAGTGGTGACAGGAGCGTTGGTCATGAGAGTGCTTCCCTAAATTTTGGGGGCAGACCAGCCCACAAACTGAGCGGCGAAGAGCGGAAGACCATTTTCTCTTTACGCGTCGGATGTTCGATTTCAAGTTCGGACGCGTGCAATGCGATTCCCGTGCGAGACTTCCAATTCGGTGCGCCCGCATCGACTCCGTACTTTCGATCTCCCAAGATCGGCGTTCCATAATGCGCCAACTGGATTCGAATTTGATGCTTCCGTCCAGTCAGCAGTTCGACACGGAGCAAGCTAGTCCGTCCGTCGCTGACCAGTGGTAACGCCCGCAGTTCGGCGAGCTGCATTTTTCCGCTTTGGTGGCCGGACGCCTCGCTGTCAAAGCACTCCATCCGCTGTTTTGCGTCATTCTTGCGAACGTAGTTGGTGAGTTCGATCCACTCACTGCCTTTCACTTCGCCGCTCACCCAAGCCACATAGCGTTTTCGAGTTACCTGCCTACGAATTTGATCCGACAAGCGACTGGCCGCTTTGCTCGTCCTCGCCAGTACAAGGACTCCAGAAACGGGTTTGTCGAGGCGACTGACTACGCCGATGAACACGTTCCCGGGCTTGTTGTACTTCCGTTTTAAATACGCGGCCGCCAGCTTGGCCACCGTTTCCGTCTCACCCTCAGCGCCCATCGTCGCAATGCCGGCTGGCTTGTCCACCACCAGCAGATGGTTGTCTTCATACAAAATGTCGTTCTCTGTTAACTGCATGGCGAGATTTTACGCAAAACCCTGCTCTTGAGACCCACACTGCGGACGCTGGCTAGGGATTTAAGACCGCCAACTGTCGCCCCGCAATAAGTGTCTCAGGGCAAAGCTGTTTCTTGGGAGGGAGACCAGACGCCCACTATCGAGCAACCCAGCTGGTGCCGTCTATGCCAGCAAATAGAGGACTCTGACACATCATGCCTTGACGCTGGTCGTCGACTTTAGCTAATCCCATAAGGAATTGGTTTTTCGTTTACGTGAGGCAATTCTCGGCGAACGGACCATTTTCCTTAGTTTTGTTTTCGGTGGAGCTTTCGGTTGCAAAAGGCATCCCAAAAGAGATTCCTACGATACGCTTTCTGCGCTTTCATTTTGATGGGGTGTATGAGTAGCGTTGGCTGCCGTCATCGGGCGTACAGCGATCTGTACGTCGAGAATATGGCCGCCGAAATCCGCGACTTGGAAGACCAGCTTTACGAGTACGACTACGAATACCGCCTGCTCGAGCAAGAGCTCTCGTCGTTGAGACAGCAAAACAATCAGATTCAGTCACAAACACCGTCGACCAGTTCTCAAGAATCGACGTTCGGCAATCGACAACCCTTGCAGTTCATGACGCCTGCGTCGCCTACAGTGGTACCCGACCCGGTCGATCCCTATCAGGGAGACAACGGTGCCCAAGGACGAAGTTCCATTTTGGAGGACAACTCCTCTTCGAGCGGCCCCGAAGAAGTGCCTAGTCTTCCTGCGGAAAGCGGGCAGGGCAACGCTCCACGGGAAACACCACCCAGTCGAGTGAATCCATTCGACAGGGGGCAACCGCAAGCGGATCCAGCAGGAGAGGATAGCGGTTTTGGAACCAGTCCAGACGACTTGTTACCTCCGCAAATTGATCTCGGCGAGCCCATGACACCGCCGCTGCCAACGAGCTCGTACGCTCCAATCAGTGGTGATCGCGCCGCCAACTCGCAGCCCCAAATGGACGCCCTTGAACTAAACGTCAGCCGCATTGAGATCCCCGCTCAATTCGCCTCGCAGAAGACCCTCAAGAGCAGTATTCAGTCGGGGAGAACTGGCTCTCAGTCTTCCGCTTCCAACACAGACTTTGATTCAGCAAAAAAAAAGGCTGAGCCGAACAACGATGGTGAACTCAACTTCACGCCTGGATTCGCGACGATTCGGCCCGCAGTCGAACAGGTAACCGACCAACGCATCGTCGAACTGGCGTTTCACCCGACGCTCTCTCGAGCTGCGAACTTTGACGATGTCACCGACGACGATGGCTTGTATCTCGTTTTGCAGCCGAGGAACGAAAAGGGCCAAGTCGTCCCGATCGCGGCCAACCTTTCGGTAGTGATTCTAGATCCGTCACGGAGCGGCAAAGCGGCTCGCATTGGCAGACGAGATTACTCTGCGACAGAAGTAAAATCCAAAACTGTCCGCAGCGGTAGCAAGCAAGGCATCCATTTGACGCTCCCCTGGAACGGGCCTGATCCCAACGCGGACCGAGTCATCGTCTTTGTTCGCTACACGTTTCCGGATGGACGGCAGGTTATCGGCGAAAAGACTTTCTTCGTCTCTGGCCCTGGTGGACTTAAAACGGTTTGGGCTCCGCGGGCTGAAGAAGCAGGAGCGTCTACCAGCACCCGTGGCTCCTCCAACGTCGTCAGCGCAAGCTTCCAAAGTGCGACGGAGGGGCAGAAAGTAGTGCGTCCCAGCGTTGGTAGCTCTGTCGGTAAGTCGGAAATCCCTGCTCCACCACGCTAAACGCGTACTCTGCAGCAACCATCAGCGACGACTTCCCTTCTTTCGTTGGTCTCTCCCGGCGAAGTTTCTCTTCATTCCGCCACGAAAGCACTCAGTCGTGGACAATGCCAGTCTATTTTGCCCCAGGAGCGAGAGAGACGGCGGGTGACCAGTTGGTTGGAGGCTGATAAACTAGGCGGCCTTCGATTCCCGATTGCTAATGCCTTCCTCAATCAGAGAGCCATTTCGTGACTTCGACTGCCGAAAGAAAGCAAGAGATTCGCACCGCCGCCCACGCCAACCGCAAAGCTCAAGAGAACAAAGACGAAGTCAGCGCGACAATCGTCCAGCGGTTCATGGACTTGCCAGAGTACGCTTCGGCCGAAACGGTGATGTTCTACATTGACGTTCGCGACGAGGTCCGCACTCGACAAGCGTTGCCAGAGGCGTTGCAAAGTGGGAAACGGGTTGTCATTCCCTACTGTGTAGACGGCGAACTGGAGCTCTTTCACTTGGAGTCGATGGAGGAGCTCGACGTCGGGATGTACAAAATCTTAGAGCCGAAGGACGAGCTGCGAGCGGTTGCCGCCAAGCGTCTGGAAGCCACCGACCTGGATCTGATCATGGTTCCGGGTGTCGCCTTCGATCGCAATGGAGGACGAACCGGACACGGTAAGGGCTACTACGACAAATTGCTGGAGCACGCTCGGATGAACACTCCACTGGTAGCTCTAGCCTTCGAATGTCAGATCTTTGACGAAATCCCTTGCGAAGAGCACGACATCTACATGGACAAAGTAGTCACTGAGTCGGACACGTACGCAGGCAAGGGACGTAGCTAGTTTTCAGCGGCGGCGAGCTTCGTAGCGCTGCACATTTCGTCGCTTCCGTCTCTGACACTTCCACTGACTGCATCTGCCCTTTTCGCCTCGAGCATTTTGTCGAGTCCATCTTTGACTTCGTATCCGCCTGCCAGATCCAATCCAGGATCGATGTCTCACCAGGCAGGGCAGCTTCAGAACGAGTAACCAGGAATTGCTAACAATGTCCCAAGATTATGCGGCGATCGTCGAAGACACCTATGCCGAGGGATTTCGAAGTATTTACGGCGAATTCTTGGTGACCGCCCGCGATCGAAAGTGGCTCGATCACTGCTGCCATGCAGTAACCGGACACGCGAGCAGCACCATCATGTGCGATAGTGAAGCGGGCGTTAGTCAGATCTTGGATGGAGTCTCTGCTGGGCAGGAGACGCCAGATGGTCGTATCGGAGCGATCATTCAAGTGCACGTGCCGCGTTTCCGAAAAGACCGAGTGCCGCATTTGGAGAAAGTACTGTTGGCTCGAATCAGCCAGAACGCGATGACTTGCCCCACTGCTCGCTGTTTTAATCGACTGGACACGGAGCCTTATTTCAAGCTGGGACGCAAAGTTTCGTTTTTCGGAGACGGACATCAAAAACGCGAAAAACGCTTCGGCACTAAGGGATGGACAATTCCCACGATGGGCGGAGATTTTTATCTCACGCGTCGATTCGGTTTTGCAGATGGAGTCATGGGCGGAAATTTATGGTTTATGTCAGACACCGAAGACAATGCAATCGAAGCGGCTGAACGGGGTGTCAAAGCAGTGAACGAATGCCCAGACTGTGTGATGACTTTTCCAGGCGGCATCGCCTCCAGTGCCTCCAAGGCGGGCAGCCGTTACAGCTTCCTTTTCGCGAGTACCTTTGCTGAATACTGCCCAACGCTGAGAGAATCGGATGTAGTCGAGTCGCGTTTGCCGGAGGGAGTCAACTCAATTATGGAAATCGTCATCAATGGAAGCAGCCTCGAAGCGGTTGCCAATGGAACATACGCGGCTATCGACGCGGCTCTGGGGACTCCCGGACTAAAGAAGATCTCCGCCGGAAATTATGGTGGACGCTTAGGCAAGAGCTTTATCTACTTGCATCGAAAAGAAGGCGAGCAATAAGACGCTGCTGCCGGAGTGAAGCCAGGTGGTCGACATCGAAACCTGAAACCGTGATTTGACATCGGATTTGGACAAGTGAAAGGCAAGTGCTAGATGACCATCGAAACCCGTTGTTCTGGTTGCGGAAAGCGATTGGCTGTTGCCGACGAACATGCTGGCAGGAAAGCTCGCTGTCCGGCTTGTGGGCAAATCTACACTGTTCCATTCGTGAGCCCCACGTCCGACGCGGAAGCGGCTTCCGTTGGTTCCACTGTGGCTCAAGAGGTGGAGAATCTCCATCCAGCGCTCGCCGAAACGACGGCTGGCACTTTTTCATCAGCCGGCCCAACAGACAGCGGGCTTGAGATGTTCTGGATGCAGACAACCAGCGGAGCGGAGTACGGGCCAGTCGACCGTGCTCATCTGAATCGTTGGTTTAGCGAGGGCAGGGTAGGGCAAGGCTACCAAATTCGCCAGGGAGACAACGGACCTTGGCAAGCTGCCGACCTGTACCGCCCCGAGGGTTCTGAGCCAACCAACGATTCGAACCCATTTGCGGCTGCGGCTCTGGCAACTCAGCCCACAGAGGCGAATCCTTACGGGCAAAGTCCAGTCTCACCGATCCCAAGCTCCCCTGCGTCGTCCTCGTCGATGCCCCAGTATGCCAAATCAGATCCGAGCGGACTCGTGCTGACGATGGGTATCGTCTCGTGGGTGTGCTTACTTGTGTGCGCCCCAATAGGCTGGATCCCAGGTCTGATCGCTTGGATCAGCGGAGGCCGTGGATTGAAGGACATTCAAGCTGGCCAGGCCGACCCCTCAAACACCAATCTTGTCCAAGTCGGCTATTACTTGGGCATGGTCAATGTCATCCTGACACTGCTATTCGTCGTTGCATTAGCCGGACTATTTGCGATCGCAGTCATCGCAGAAATGTAGCATCCGCTATCCGAGCCGCCGTTCTCAGCACCCGCGAACTCCAAGTCGACTCAAACGGGACGTATGAGAATGGACGCTAAGAAGTTTCGATCGCAGCCACATCGACTTTCGCGAACAGCATGCGACCAGCTTGCGTTTGAAGCGTGCTTGTAACGACCACGTTTAACGTTGCGTTGATACGGTGACGTCCACCCTCGATGACCACCATCGTGCCATCATCCAAGTAACCGACGCCTTGGTCGGGGCCTTCCCCGGCCTTGACGACTCGGACTTCGAACGACTCACCCGGTAGGAATTGTGGACGCAAAGAAGCGGCTACTTCATTCAGATTGATGACCGGAACATTGTGGACCTTGGCCACTTTGTTGAGATTAAAATCACCAGTGATCAACTTGCCTTCCATTTGTTTGGCAAGCAGAACGAGTTTCATATCGACTGGCTGTCCCGTAAATTCGGGCAATTCTCGATCGTAGATTTGAAAGTCGATATTCGTTTGTGCTCGTAGCTTATTGAGAATATCCAAGCCTCGTCGGCCTCTTGCTCGACGCAAACGATCGCTGCTATCGGCGATCGCCTGGAGCTCGCCCAGCACAAATCCGGGCATCACAAGCTGACTCTCGATCACATTCGTCTCAGTCAGCTCCGCCAGACGACCGTCAATTATGGCGCTAGTGTCCAAAATGATCGGACGAATTCCCTTTAGGTCCCTCGAAAATTCGACGTAGGGGATCACAAAACGGAAATCATCCTTCGTCTGTAGTAGCAGGCTTGTGCAGCCATAGCAGAGCACGGCCGCCGTCAGGAGCTGAATCGGAGCCGCATAGGGACTCCGTGATCCATTCGTGACTGCAGGAATCAACGGAGCAAGTGCGATCCAGAGGATGTAGGAAAGCAGGATTCCGACTAGCAGGCCGAAGTAAATCGCAGAGATCACCTCAATCTGCTTTCGTGGCGTGAAGACATCGACCGCGATAACCCCCAGAGAGAGCAGTACCGTGCCGAATATCACCAAGTAGGGCGTGTAGGCAGGCCCCTCCCAGCCAATACGTAGCAGGAGCGTCGCGATGCCAGCCGCAACACAGATAAAACAAACTCGGAGGATTAAAAGCGCCATCGCAACGATCGGGTTCGCGTAGAACTGTTTGCGTCTCAGAGACTCACCAAAAATCCTGGCGAGTAGCCCCAAACCTGCAGGGTGGCATGTGGGTTTAGACCAATAAAAAATAGCCGCCTCTACATCACCTAGTGTACACTTTCGCGGCTTCGATCGGACAGTTCCATATTCTGCAAATCGGCCTATTTGCGCAAAACTACAGGACAAATAAGCTCCTCTACCCCCACTATCCGGTAGAAACGTAAGCGACAGTTATTACTTGACGACGGGTCAGAGCAACCAGATACTGCTTCGCTTGCCATTTGGCCCGACGCTAGAGCAGACACCAGGACTTTGGAGAAGATCCTCACCTGGGCGACACAAAATCTGTGATGGCTGGATTTACAACCGTTTTAGAGTGACTTTTAGCCGATTGAACGATTTGTTCACGGATAGCCGCAATTGGGAGATTTAGTGTGCCCGCATCCTGCGTGATTGGACTTCAGTGGGGCGACGAAGCCAAAGGAAAGCTAGTCGACTTGCTCGCGCCTGATCACGACTGCGTGGTCCGCTACCAAGGTGGCGCGAACGCTGGCCACACCGTCGTCAGCGGTTCCGAAGTTTACAAGCTCCACCATGTGCCAAGTGGCATCTTGCATTCCGACGTGATGAATTTCATCACTCCCGGAGTTGTCATTGAGCCTGAAACTCTGTTAAAGGAGCTGCAAGGGCTGGAGAGTCGAGGCATCGACCCGCGGCAAAACATGGTACTGTCGGAACGCGCTCACTTGGTGATGCCCTGGCACCTTATCGAGGACCAAGCCCTCAACGCCGTTCAAGTGCAAGGCGAGAACATCGGCACGACTTTGCGAGGCATTGGTCCTTGCTACCGTGACAAAGTTGGACGCAATTTTGCTTTCCGCGCAACGGATTTACTGAAGTCCGACTTGGCTGACCGCATTGCGTCGATCGTTGAGGCCAAACGGACGTTGATCGCTGGAATGAAGAATGGTGGTGAGCTGGCTCAGCAAATCGACGCGGGTGAAATCGCTGGTCGTGCTGCACACTGGGCAGAACAACTCGGTCCATTGATCGGTGACACCACTAACCGATTACTCGACGCACTGGACGATGGCCAGCGTTTACTGATGGAGGGTGCTCAAGGCTCATTGCTCGACATCGACCATGGCACGTACCCTTTTGTGACCAGCAGCAATTCCTCGGGAGTCGGGATTAGCAGCGGCTCGGGCGTCCCGGCAAAGTGGATCCAGCGGGTTATCGGAGTGGCCAAGGCATACTCCACACGCGTTGGCGGAGGACCGTTCCCCACTGAATTGCATTGTGAAACCGGCGAACTCATTCGAAAACTCGGGAACGAATTCGGCACCACAACCGGGCGGCCTCGTCGGTGCGGTTGGTTCGATGCCGTTGCGGTTCGCTACACGTCACGTCTCAGCGGAATTCACTGCCTTTCTCTCATGATGATGGACGTGCTCGCTGAGCTCGATGAAATCCAAGTCTGTGTTGCCTATGAGATTGACGGTGAACGAGTCGAGTCGTTTCCGTGCGACGCAGATCAACTTCGACGGGCGAAACCAATTTACGAAACGCACGAGGGTTGGAAGCAAGATGTGACCGGAGCCCGGGAACTGGATGACTTGCCGGCTAAAGCGCACGCGTATCTTGCTCGTATTTCCGAATTAGTCGGTGTTCCGATCGAAGTCGTTTCTGTCGGTCCCGACCGTGCTCAGACAATATTCGCAGATCGCGATGCACTCACTAGCTTGGAAAGTGTTTGCTAACCCCTGACTCACGCCACTATTTCGAAAACTCCTATCGCAGGACCCATCCGCTTGAGGCCAGAACCTTCAGCAAAATCGAGTGCAGGCCCCGGAACGCAGCCAGCAGATAAAGCGTCTGAAGCCGATGTTGTCTTAGCCGGCATCGCCGAGGATCGCCGACCAAAGCATGTCGCGATCATCATGGACGGCAACGGCCGCTGGGCACAGTCGCAGGGGCTGGAGCGTATCGAAGGGCACTTGCGAGGCGTCGAGACCGTCCGGAAGGTGATGGAGGCCTGCAGTGATTTCGGCGTACAAGCCCTTACGCTTTACTGCTTCAGCAGTGAGAACTGGAAGCGTCCGCCGACTGAGCTTGAATTCCTGATGGAGTTGCTCAAGCGTTACTTGGTAGCCGAGCGAGAAACACTAGTTGAGAATAACCTTCGAGTACGAGTCATCGGCCGCCGCGAGGGCTTACCGGAAGATGTTTTGGAAGAGATCGATGAGACGCTGAGAGCTTGTGCCAACAACGATGGTATGACTCTCTGCCTAGCGATCAATTACGGATCTCGCCAAGAGTTGATCGATGCCGTCCGCTCTTTAGTGAACGATGTTCGCGATGGTGAACTTACGCCTGAAGAGATCGACGAGGCTAACTTCGAGTCGAAGCTCTACACGGCTGGCATTCCGGATCCCGACCTGCTGATTCGCACCAGCGGGGAAATGAGGATCAGCAACTTTCTTCTGTGGCAAATTAGCTATTCGGAACTGTGGGTCACGGATACTCCCTGGCCCGAATTCGACAGAACGCATCTGGCCGAAGCGATTCGGTGTTTCGCCAATCGAAATCGACGCTTCGGCGGGCTTAACGCGAGTAAGGAGTAGCGGAACGCGTGCTACGATTACGACTTATTTCCGCAGCCATCATCATTGGCACTTCGCTTACCTTCGTAACGCTCGATGCGCTCTCGCCCGTGCCGGGCTGCGACGGGTTGTGGATGCTTTGCCTTGGTGTCTTTCTGATCTTTGGCAGTGCGGTGGAATGCGTCCAAATGATGCAACCCGCATCGAAAACGCCATCAGAGCACCGTGACACGACGGCCGACGAGCCCGAGCAGCAGGATCATCGAATCACAGGGATTCGTGCACCCGCGTTGCTGGGAGTAGCCGGCATCATGGTTGCCTCCGCCATTCCAATGTTTTGGCCAGCGCTGCAGAAAGAAGATTATCCAAGCGATTGTTTATTAGGGGAATTGGGCTGGCCCCTCGCAGCGATTCTGATCGCTCAGTTTATGTGCCTAGTTTGGTACTTCCCAAGCTATCAGCACAATTCACGTGTCTTCTCGCGAGCTATTGCCGCTAGTTGGGTGTCCACTTACTTCGGAGGTGGCTTCGCTTTCGCGATCGCACTTCGGCGAACCGGAGAGCCCCTGTGGGGTCTTTACTTACTCGTCGGCATCATCCTGATTACCAAGTTCGCTGACTCCGGCGCGTACTTTACCGGCAGAGCCGTTGGACGCACGAAACTCTGTCCTCACATCAGTCCTGGAAAGACCGTTGAAGGACTCATTGGTGGCGCTGTGACAGCAACTCTGGCAGGATGGATTTACTTTTCCGTCGTCGGCATTCAGTTCTTTCCCTCGCTGAGCGTCAGCTTGTTCGGAGTTGTGGTCCTGGGCGTGCTACTGACCCTGGCCGGAATTGTTGGAGACTTGGTAGAGTCCATCTTTAAGAGAGAGATGGGGGTGAAAGACAGTGGTCACTGGTTGCCTGGTTTGGGTGGACTTTGGGATGTCACCGATTCGCTGCTGCCTGGGTTCCTGGCCGGCTACTTGGTTGTCATGGCAGAGCTGATTAAGGGACCTGGGCAATGATCCATGCTCCGACGCAGTGAGACGCCAAACAAGTTGTCTAACCTGCTCAATCCGAAAACGGCTGACTACTAGGTTGAGAGAATCATGCAGGATCCGATTTACCTGTTCCTCTATCTGAGTTCGCAGAAAAACTAAGACTCGTTCGCAATGCGACGCCACCGCTCCAGACACAAGAGCCCGAAATCATGTCCGAAGCCAATATCAACCTGACTGACCCGGCTGCCATCTTGAGCCTGTTTGGTCCGCAGGATCAGTACATCAAACTGATTCGTGAACACTTTGGAGTCGCGATCACTCATCGTGATGGCAAACTCAAAATCATTGGTGAAGCAGAAGCGGTTCGCCATGCGACCAACTTGGTCGAGAACCTGCATCAGCGGGCACAACGCTCCGGGGGACTGACCCGTCAAGAAGTCGAGGGAGCCTTGGGAGGTATGTTGCTCGGTGAGACTCCTGGAAACGAATCCGTAACGCCAAACCAATCGAACAGGCGAGCAGAGACGAAGCTGAACGGACAGGCAGCCGGCGAGAATGTCATTCATCTCTCTCACCAGCAGAGAAAAATTAAGCCACGAAGTCCGGGCCAATCTCGATATTTGTCCGCCGTTCGTGATAGTGACTTGACCCTCTGCAGGGGGCCCGCCGGATGCGGAAAAACCTACTTGGCTGTCGCTTTGGCGGTCGAAGCCCTTAAATCAAGCAAAATACGTAAAATAGTACTGGTGCGGCCTGCCGTCGAAGCGGGAGAAAGCCTCGGATTCCTACCAGGCGACTTGCAGGCAAAGTTGAACCCTTATTTGCGGCCTCTACTGGACGCATTGAACGAGATGCTGGACTATGACCAAGTAAAGTATTTGATGGAGCATGACGTAATTGAGGTCATTCCGCTTGCCTACATGCGAGGGCGAACGCTTAACGAGGCGTTCATAATCCTCGACGAGGCACAAAATACGACTTGCGCTCAGATGAAGATGTTTTTAACTCGTATGGGAGAAGCCTCCAAAATTGTTGTTTCCGGCGACGTAACCCAAGTGGACCTTCCAGGCGGGGTGACCAGTGGTCTACGCGACGCATGGCAACGATTGCATGGAATTCCAGGGATCAGTTTTGCAACGATGGAAGCCGAAGATATCGTTCGGCACCCACTCGTTCAAAAAATTGTGGGACGCTATGAATCGCGGTCCACAGTACCCCACACTGAAGATCGGTCGGCAATAGCAGGTTCAATCCTCCGGTCACCGACTCCGGATTCCGCGCCTGACAATGGAGACGATGCAAGCGGCTCGCAAGAGTGAGTCGCAAGTGCCTCAGTGCACGGGCATCACCAACTTATGGCATCATCTAGCTCGAAGCGCACGCGTAGTGAACGTGTCGCATCACTGAAACTCGAACCGAGCAGCTTGCACCGCTGGTTCCGATCGCTGCTGACCGGCAAGGGGCTTGTGCACTTCGCGCTCGGCCTGCTTTCAGCAGCTTTACTCATTATATTTCTGCGCGGGTGGCAAGCTCCATTCCCGTACCGGGAGGGACAGATTCCTCAGCGGGACATCATCGCCCGCATCGGCTTCGAGATGAACGACGCCACGAAGACTGAAGCGGATCGAGAGCAAGCTAGACGACAATCATTGTGCGTCTATGACAATGAGCCCGAACAGGTCCTTCAGCTCACCAGAACAGTCCGAGAATTCTTCACAATTCTTCGGAGCGATGACGACGCGGCGGAGTTGTCAGAAGAGCAAACGGCTGCACTGAACGCGTTGTTACGCGCTCAACCCGAAGAGGGCGGAGTTTCCGACCAAGACGCCTTGAAGGGCATTCGCGAGATCGTCGCGGAGCACGGAAATTTGGATGGCGGAAAATTGGACTTGGCCATTCGTTCCGTACTCGACCAAATCGCAAACACGGGTGTGCTAACGACTCTAGAGCACGACGTTGACCAGGGTGACCAGAGGTCCATTCTCGTTGATGGAGCCTTTGTTGATGTAGCTAAAGTGCGTAGAGCTGAACTGGTCGCCTCTCTTCCGCAACGAATTACAGACAGTTTCCTGCAAGTCTTCGAATCCTCAGATGTCACTCCAGTGGCCAAGGTCGTCGGAAAATTCCTCGCAGAGAATCTGCCGGAAAAGACCTTGGCTTACAACTCTGTAGAGAGCGAAGAAAACCGTCGACGGGCCGAAGACGGCGTACCCGACGCTATTACAACCTATTCAACTTCGAGTCGCCTAGCGGAAAAGGGAGAACCGCTCACACGTGAAGTCGGAATCCCCATCCTTCAGAAAGAACACCGGACATGGCTCGCCGCGCGGACCTGGACGGAGACCACTCTACGATTGCTCGCGTTTTGTGGAATGCTGGTCGCCTTGTACCTGCTTTGCGGATGGTTTATTTACAGCCACTATCTACCAGAACTCCTGTCTGAAACACCTCAACTCACTCGACTTCTGGCAACCGTAGTCACCACCTGCATTCTCTGTAGCTATCTCGCTGTAGATCCTGTTCGAGCCGAAATTGTCCCGCTCATTCTGTGCGCAATGACATTAGCCGTAGCATTTGGGAAGCAGGTAGCACTGCTTACAACCATTTGCTTGGGCTTGGTCATCTCCCTGGGTTTAGGCTTAGACATTGGTGGATTCGTCACTATGAGCAGTGGGATTTGCGCCGCTGCTCTGCTGGTCGGCCGCATTCGCACTCGAACGAAACTAATCTACGTCGGTCTTACCGCCGGATTGGTGGTCGCGCTCACCAACTTAGGCGTCGCAGTCGTTTTGGACAAAGCTCAAGCGTCGCTCGCACTGCCCGAAGAATTGCTACTCGACTCGGGCAGTTGGGTTGCCCTGATTCCCAACCTCCTAAGCGAGAGCTTACGCTACGGGGGATACACGTTGTTGGCTGCGGCCACGATGACCGGGATCCTGCCGTTTATCGAACGTGCGTTCGGAATTCAAACGGATTTGAGTCTGCTTGAACTCGGCGACGCGAGTCACCAACTACTCCGGCAACTTGCCCAGCGAGCTCCAGGTACCTACAACCACTCCATCAACGTCGCCGCGATTGCAGAGGCCGCTGCCGATGCGATCGGAGGACATGGGCTGCTAACACGTGTCGGTGCGTACTTCCACGATATCGGCAAGATGTTTAAACCCAATTACTTCATCGAGAACCAGGAGCAGGGGGGGAACCGACACGACCAACTGCAACCTGCGATGAGTACGCTTGTCATTATTGCTCATGTGAAAGACGGAGCTGACTTAGCGCGGCAACACCGATTGCCCAAGCCGATTATCGATTTTATCGAGCAACATCACGGCACAACCCTGGTCGAGTACTTCTTCCGCGAGGCCGAGAAACGCAGTCAGGACGATCCGAACAAAGAAGAAGTCTCCGAGACTTCCTTCCGTTATCCGGGTCCTAAACCGCAATCACTCGAAGCGGCGGTCCTCATGCTTGCCGACTCCGTTGAAAGCGCCAGTCGTACACTAGTGGAGCCAACGCCCTCCCGAATCCAAAATCTCGTTGACGATATCGCCATGAAAAAGCTCTTGGATGGCCAGTTCGATCAATGCGGCCTTACGCTGCAACAACTCGACCAACTCAAGAGTTCTCTCGTCAAATCTTTGACTGCGATCTACCACGGCCGCGTTAAGTACACGGGCCAAGCGAGTGCCTAAACGCCTTAAACGCTTTAAACGCCGCCTGTTCGAAACTGCCTTGCTGAAAATCTCTCCCGTTTGAAAAAGCGAGTCTTCTTGCGACGAATCCGGAATGTCACAGCCTGCGATCAACCTGGAAATTGAATACCACTTCGATGGTACCCGAACTGAGATCCGCGAAGACCAGCCGCGTTTCCGTCAAGCTGCCGCGTGGGTTTGCAAGAAGTTTGAGATTTCATCGTTGTCCGTCAGCGTCGCGATCGTTAGTGACTCGGAAATTCATCGACTGAATCGCGAGCACCTGCAACATGATTGGCCAACGGACGTGATCAGCTTTGTCTTTGAGCACTCTGAGAGTCACGTCGAAGGGGAAGTCATCGCGAGCTACGATACGGCTCAAAGACTAGCGAAAAAAGCCAACTGGTCACCGGAAGACGAGTTGCTACTTTACGTACTCCACGGTCTTCTACACGTAGCAGGCTTGGATGACGTTGAGGAATCGGATCGAAAACAAATGCGCCTTTGCGAAAAAGACTGCTTGCTGCATTTCAAAATTCCCGGAGCACAATTTCACTTGGAACGTTGGCAAGATGTTTCTTATTAGGAGGAGTCCTAGACTGCTTGCTCCAATCGCTTCACAATCGGGGACCCCTCTTGGGAGTCCGCTGCCAGAGCCCCACTTAAGAGCAAGCTACCCCGGATGAACGCAAGCTGGCTTTGGACTCTGATGATCGTGTCTTGGTGCGCCAGCCTTATTGGTGGGCTCGGGTCGCATGTACTCACGCATTTCAACGGCAAACGACTGGAAGCCTACTGCCGGCTCAAACGGAACACGCCGCGATTCGGGGAAATTCTCGATCGACACGAACAGGCGGCGAGTTCAGCCATGTACTTGCTCCTCGTCTCTCTCGTGCTCGGCTCACTCAGCGCTGGTATCTGGTTCGCGTTGGCGAATGACTTGCAAATTCCGTCAACGCACCGACTGTCCGGCTCAGCCATGTCGACAATTGCGCTGTACGGACTCGGCTGGTTGTTCCTTCTAACCCTAGCTGGACTCTGGCTGCCGCGAGTGGTGGTCTACTACAGTTCGTCGCTGTTCCTTTATCACTCATGGCCATTTTGGAGTGCCCTCAATCTCGCCGCTACTCCGCTCATTAATCTTGGCAATGTCTTTTCGTGGATCGGACAAAGGTTGAGCGATGAACCCGAGAACGAGGACTTAGAAGAAGAAATTCTCGAAGACGAAATTCGCACCATGGTCACTGCCGGCCAAAGAGATGGCGTCTTTTCGGCTGGGATCCCAGAGATGATCCAAGGGGTCATGGACTTGGACGAGACCGACGTCGCCGAAATAATGACTCCGCGCAGCCTCGTGGACGCCCTAGACGTTAACGCGAATTGGATGCAAGTTCTGCGTGCGGTGTCCGATTGCGGCCGAACACGAATTCCGGTCTACGAAGGCCACTTGGACAATGTGATCGGAATTCTCTTCGTCAAAGATCTGTTGACCGCTCTCGCCAAAGAAGACTTCGCTCCAGGCCCGGAACCCTTGCGAAAGTTTCTGCGTAAGCCGTGGTTCATTCCTGGCGGGAAGCCAGTTGACGAGTTGTTGCGTGTCTTTCTGCACAATCGCAACCATATGGCGATTGTTGTGGATGAGTACCACCAGTTCATCGGAGTCGTCACGATTGAAGATGCACTCGAGCAAATCGTTGGCGACATCACGGACGAACTGGATTTGGACGAAGAGAGCGAAGTCGTCTACCACGACCAGAGTCATACCGTTGAGGCGGAAGGTAAAGTCCGCTTGGAGAGTCTCAACAAACTGCTTGGAATTGAACTGCCTGAATCCGATGACTACGACACGATCGGTGGGCTTGTAATCCACCGTCTTTCACGAATCCCAGAAGCGGGTACGCTCGTCGAACTGGACCATGTGCTTATTACAGTCCTGCGTTCGACGAAACGAACTGTCCTGCGCGTACGAATTGAGCTCCAGTCTACTGAGCCGTCATCGCAAACTTAGCCATCCCCTCCCGGGGCTACGTTAAAACAAAAAACGCGACGGAACTCTGTGGAATCATGGTCGGTGGATTCGTCAAAATCCCACCCTGAGATTCTGGCAATACGCCTTCATCACGAGACAATCGCTGGAATTAAAAAGTTGCAACCTACGGTTAAAGACTGAAAAACCCTGATTTTGCAACTGACGAGCTATTCCTATGACATCTGCAACCGCTGCGGCCAACGCAATTAAGTTTCGATGCGACAAGTGCTGGCGAGAAGTCTTGGCAGCGATCGAGAATGAGCACACGGAGACTCAGTGCCCACACTGCGCTGCAGAGCTGACTGTTCCAGAGGTCTCAGATCGGAACACGACTTCGGTCTCGGAAGAAGAGCTAGCGGCGCATTTGGAAGCTCCGACTCAGTCTTCGAACGAAGCGTCCCTAACGGACGCCGAGATCTACAAATCGGTTCGCGCAGATACCTATGTTTCACTGGAGCAACGGGATTTCACTGGATATCCCAACGCCTCACTCATGAGCCGACTGTTTGCCTCACTAATCGATGGGGCCTTTTCCGTACTCACGGCAGTGTTCGGCATTTTGCTCGTAGTCGGTGGTCAAAAATTTGGAGTTCTTGGGCCGCAAGACGGATTCGCTAACGACTCCGAGCAGATGTCTGTAACAGCGATGATAGTCATCTACGGTCCCATTCTGATGGGCTGGATTTTTCAGTGGAATTTGATTGCATCGCGGGGGCAGAGTATCGGAAAGTTCCTCTGCTGCATTCGCATCGTTCGCACAACCGGACACTTACCCGGGTTCTTCAACGGAGTCCTTCTGCGAAACTGGGTCCGCAACTTGCTCTGTATTATTCCATTCTTTGGTTTGATTGACATCCTCTTCATCTTTGGCTCGGCCCAACGTTGCATCCACGATTACCTCGCGGACACGCGTGTTGTGCACGCCTAAGAGTGCATGTTCGCTTGTCTTCAGGCTGTAGTTTGCCAAACGCCAGAATCTGAGTCAGCGCCGGAATCTGAGTCAGCACTTGCAAAATACGTGAGCGCTCAGCGACTGCCCCTAGGGCCTCCACATCAGCAGACTTCGATCCTGCAACGCTTGCCACAATGCTTCAGGAAGAGGACTGCTGGCAACTTGTTCCACGACATCGACATGGCCACTTACTCGGCCGCCGCGACTTGAACTTAGTGCAACCGAGTGAACTGCCGGGTGCGCCATTCCGAATTCAATGCCCAGTCGGAATACACTTGTCTCGAACTCGTCACACAGTTCATTCAAGGCCTGTCGAAATCCGAGCATCTCTTGATCCTCCGCTTTCGATGGATCGACCAAGCGATAGTCGAACAACTCGCCTCCCAGCAAGAAGCCGCCATGAAAAAGGGCTGAATTGATCACTGGGATCGAGCGTCCAAGCAGATCATGCAGAAACGCATCGAGTTCGGGAGGATGCTTGAGAATCGTCCAACTGTTCGCCAGCATGACCCAATCAAAATCGCAGTCCTCGAGCAAAAGCTCAACGGTCTTCCAATTCTTGGCACCAATTCCAACGGCCGCAACAGCGCCGCTTGCTTTGAGCTCAGCGAGTGCTCCGTACGCTTCAACGATTTGGCGGTAACGTTCTTTCCTTTCCCCTTCATCCTTCGCAGCAGCGAGAAAGTCGTCAGGATCATGGACGGAAACGAGTTGAGCGGTGTAGCGTCCGAGTAGCTCTTCGCCCTCCTCCCAACAACGGATGATCCCATCGCGACTGATATCCTGCTCAGCGTCGTACTCCAAGTCGAACCACGCATCGGGTTCAAACGACGGCTTGTCACCATGAAGCGGCTTTCTACGCCATCCGAGTTTATTGCTAATCACGACGGATGAAGGGTCGACATCGAGTGCGTCGAGTTCTCGGCCGATGACTTCAAGCGACATGCCCGCACCGTATTTGCCGGCCGAGTCGATGACGACCGGTGAGAGTTGCGATGTGGTCCAAGCACGCACAATCGCCGCCTTCTCTTCGTCACTCGAAGCTCGGAAGAGATTCCCTAGACTCGTTGCCCCAAAGACCAGCGGCGGCAACTTCAAACCCGTCTTCCCAAACTCTCTCGCATCCATACCGCCCCCTGCAATCAAAATTCGTCGGACAGCACGCGTCCGGCGACCGCACCTCAGCACATCCTAGCGGTGAGATCCGCAAGTCGTCGAGTTCAGCCAGAGAAACCGAGGTCAAAAAGCAAATCACTCGAGCGACAGGCTAGTGCATTGTCTCAGCGTGTAAACTCGCAAAGAGTCTGTCTATAAATCGCTGAGCAAGTGTCGAGTGGAAGCAGAAGAATCTGCTTCGCGCCAGTGCAGGATGGTCTCGTCATCGGGTTGCCAGCACAAGAATCCTCTGTTGCCGTTCACTTCACAAGGAAATTCAACGCGGCCTTCTTCAGGGTCCCGCAAGACGGCTCCGAGGGCCTCTAGTTCATCCCGAAACTTCCAAACCCGCTCAAACTCTGCTTGCAAGTCTGCTTGGCTTTCCGCGATCTCGTCGTCATAGGCCGCAGCAACTTGCCGACTACCGCGACGACGGAGCCGATGAAGATCCAACTTCCGATAACTCACTCTACCGAAGACTTCCTGAATATCGCTCACAATCGACCGCACTAATGGAAGCATTGCAATTGCTTCATCGATGCGAAACGAACGCTGCTTGCAATCCGCGGTCTGGAGTGTGCTTTCATGATCCTGCATGGATCGTCGCTCTCGAAGAGTCGTAGTGAAGGTCTGAAATAAAGGGCCATGTGCAGCGGACAATGAAAGTTCCCACAACAACCTTCATTCTTAGTTTCCAGCCTAGTTGGACAAGCGGGGCAATGCAGCTATTCGCGATATTTAGGACGGCATTTTGTCCAGCATCGCACCGCCCAATATAAGTTCTTCTTGACTGCCTGAAATCAAAGTCGCTTGGACGCCGCTTCCGAGCGAACCAAACTTCGTTTCCCAGTCGAAATGCCTCACAATTTTGGGAACCCTGAAGGGATCGAGCGCCGATACAAAGAGAGGATTCAGGCGAATAGGACTGGGTTTGCAAGCCATCCAAGCGAGAAGCATAAACTCGGCTTTGACGCACTTAGTTCAAGATGGTCGAGCAAACCCGTATCAATGCGGAGAAGTGGCTGTGATTAGTGTGCCCCACAGACAACCTAGATCCCCCAATTACATCTACTGCGTCCGATGTCGACATAGCTCCATGTGGCTAGGACTCGCAGTTCTCATTTTGCCCTATTTAAATTTCGCCCAGCCTCAGATCGTTCTTGGGCAAACCAACGATCAGAATACGTCCCGAGTGTTTCAAGATCCGGTCACAGGGCGCACCTTTCGCAAGGAACTTCGGAACGTGAACGTCCGACGCACTGAATGGCAGAATAAACCCAAAACGCAGACGGTCTACGAAAGGCAGGTAACAACACGTTACGTGCCAACGCCGCGCGTGGTTTACACGCCCGTTCAGACTTACGCACTAACGCGAACCGTACGTGGTTGGTGGAACCCATTTCGTTCGCCCTACAACGCTTACAGCTACCAACCTACCACTGCTTGGCAAGCGTCGGTTCAGAATCAGGCAGTTCCCGTTACTACAGAAAAATGGGTGCCAAAGCAGCAGACAATCTATGTGCCTGAAGCGGTGGAGAAGACCGAAGTACGTCAGCAGTTGGTCGCCACCGAAATCCCGTCGAACGGACAAATGCCGCGGACGCTCTACGCCAATCAGCCAGCTCCTAGGCTGAGAATTCCGCTTCTCGCCAGACAGCAGCTCTTTCCACCGCAGCCCGTTTCCCGTCCCGCTACGAGCTTGGCGGCAACGACGAGACCACATTTGACACCAGCAGTCTCGGCTTCACGTCTTCGAGCCGTTGATTCGGCCGCCTCATCCTTGGCCAGTCGCGGCTACGCTGCCCCTCTCAGGACTGCATCCGCGGCACCCTCGCTCTCCCGTGATACCGGGCAATCCGGAATATCCGCGACGGTACTTCGATGAATGCCAGAGTGTAGGGTGGGCCCATATCACGAAGGCGAGACCGGAAATTTGCAGAATACGCCAAAACCTCGCTTCGCGATTCGCAGCTTCGCTGCTAGACTCTGGCGTTTGCCTGCAACGCAATTCAACTTCGTTTTCGAGGGTTCTGCGGGCTTGCGTATATTTGCGATGTGAGAACTTAAAAAGATCTTTGGAGGTAGGTGTTCGTGGGAGTTAAAAAGAGCGGCAAGGGTCGTCGTAAAGTGGGCCGCAAGAAGCGTCGTAACAGAGCGAAGATTCGCCACCGCAAGAAATAGCCTGTAATGGCAGCCTGTTGGTACTAGCAGGTAGCTCCCTAGTTGACGAGCCACGGCAGCTCCGAGGGTCTGAGATTGCCACAACGCCCAGCGGTTGCCCCTCACAGAGTATTCGCTGGGGGTGGCCGGGTAGTAAACGGCGGTTTGTTCTCAAACAAGCGAACGATAGACCATTCGGTGCCGCATATGGGTCGCCGAATCTCATCAGTCGATCGGGATTCGTTGCCGAATTTATGGAAAAGGCTACTCGGTGGAGTAGCCTTTTTTCTCGTTCGAATTCATCGCATCCTGAGACAAAGCCCAGGACGAAAGCGGTGCCGCGTGATCTTTCCGCACACGCTTGCTAAGAAATAGGCATTCAAGAACCTTCAGCCATTCTAAAACTCGGCTTACTGTTCAAACTCTGCCTCGGATGCTTCTGCGGAATCCTCATCCGCCGTGACATCTGAGAGCGTCATCACAATGCGGTGATCGTCGGCGGGCTCCACGAATCTCAAGTCGATGATCCCCTTTTCGCCTTCAATATCGATCGTCAATCCAATTTCTTGCTGGCGACGGAACGTGGCGGTCTTCAGCTTCTCGGCAACCTCCTCAATGGGAGCTTCCGTCTCAATCTCGATCGCCCACCCCGCTAGTGTATAGCGGTCCCAGGGCGACCCCCCAACCGGAACCTTCCGTTCGACCGGGACGGCACCTCGCACGACTCCGCTGCCGTCGAGCTGCAAGCTGACGCGACGTGAACGCTCCTGCATCGCAGCATCGCTGAAGAGCATTCCTTGCATAGGTCCGGCGACTGGCTCTTCGTCCAGTCTCCCAAGTTGTAGCGAAGTTGTATTGGCGGCCTGCATGGGCAACGAAAGCTCTGACGAATACTCGCATAGTCGCTTGCGCATCAGCTCCACCTCAGGAGACTTTCCGACAATCAAAGCACCTTCGAGCCCACCAAGCAGTAGTTGCATTGGCGCAATCGTCAGAGCAAACGAACTCTCCTCTTTATCGGCAATCGTCGGGAAACCAAGAGTCTCTGCGAGCGAGCCCGAGAGCGTCAGGTCGGCGCGAAGTGCGAAGGCCTCGATCCCAAGCTCATTTGAGATTTTCAGGGCAGCAGCTTCTTGAGCCTGCGCACTTTCAGCGGGTAGCGTATTCGGCGACACCGACAAGAGCCGGCAACGCGACCGCTCGGAGAGATCAACGCCTTCAAGCGCGAGTCTCCAGTCTTGTTCGGAGATGCCGTTTACAGGACCAACTTCGACCAGATCCAATCCGCTGAGCAGCGATTCGACGTTTCCCAGCCCTTGGATCCGAAGCAAATCCGACTTGGCAATAAATACGCGTTGGCCGCGCAAGAGCGTCTGAAGTGCTGCGTACATCGACGCTGCAAAGCAAGCCTCCTGCCCAGCAAAGGTTCGCGCCAGTCGCGTGTCTACGCTGGCTTGCAATTGAGCCGCGTCGTAGAACTGCGAAGCATAGCGACCGTAAACCTGCGCCACCGTCGATGCTGCGGGCGTTGATGCAAACGCCTCGTCAAACCAGCGTCCCGTCGCATTGATGCTTCTGGCCGCTACTGGAGTATCACCGGCCGTAGCTACCGACTCCATCCAAGTCTTCGCTTGCTGCCAAGCGTTCTGTACTTGGTCCAGCGGATTCATTTCGCCAAACTCACGAATGCCGACTCGGTCCAAAGCCTGCTTCACTTTGTCCGGAATATCTTGCTGCTGGATCACGTCCAAAATTTTCTCTACCGCTGTAGCGGGATAGAGATCTTCGAGTCGGTTTGGAATCTTGACCATAACGCAGTGCGGCCTTCAGAGCGAACAAGAGAAACAATTGAATACAAACCCAAATACAAGATCAGCATCGACGATCGGATTGGAATCGCGATTCGCATTGTACCGGATAAGTCGGTCTTTCCGACCGGTCCCCTCGTATCATCCGCAACCAACTTGAGCATTCGTGGGCGCCCGAGCGGCCTGCACCGTAACCTCTACCGGCCTCGGCTACACACGTACAAAGCGTAACCTACGATCGTAGGGAGTCTTTCTCGAAGGGCAAAGCGTGCCGCCGCATCGGCGATCCGAGCCGGCCGCCAACCGCCCAGCCATGAGAGCTGAATGGACTTCCCGACGCACATATCCGCTCCGTTCAACGATGCGTTCAAACCGCGTCTCGGAAATACTTGATCCAACTACGCCCATTTGACCAAGTGGCCCAATGCCGAATTTACGAATTCACCAAAGTCACTCGATTTTGTCACTCATGCAGCGATTGCTGGACGTGTTCACGATCGGTCTCAGTCTCTATGTGAGCCAGTGGGTGGCTGGGCAGGACGCGAGCGATCGTACAGTCCTTGCGATCGTCGCCGCCGTGCTAACGTACTTCCTCGTCAGTGAGGCAAGTCAGCTTTACCGAACCGGCCAGTCGCGAAGTGCCAATTGGGATCTCGCGTTGGTGCTCGGCAACTGGTTGATCACCGTACTCATCCTGACTGCCATCGCATTCTTCACTCGCCAAGGCGTCTACTTCGCTCGCAGTAGCATCTTGGGGTGGATCTTTGTGACCGGGGCATCCCTTGGCTTAGTACGGATGCTCTTCCACATCGCCGCTTCCCTAGCCAACTCCGCCGGGTGGACCTCCAAACGATCTGCTATCGCTGGTCTCAACCCACTTGGCATCCAGTTGGCTCAAAACGCGGCCGCGTCTCCCGATCTTGGACTGGATATCTGCGGTTTCTTCGATGATCGATGCAAAGACCGTTGGCAGGCGTTGGCAGAAGAAGACTTCGAGTACAAAGGCAAACTCAATTCTCTCGTCGAGCTTGCCAAGAACGGTGAGATCGACACCGTGTTTATCACGCTTCCAATGAGAGCAGAAGCACGGATCCGATGGCTGCTGGATGAACTGGCTGACACCACAGCGAGTGCGTATATCGTCCCAGACTTTTTCGTTTTCGAGATGTTACACTCGAGATGGAATTCGATCGGTGGCTTGCCCGCGGTTAGCGTATTCGAATCCCCTCTTTACGGCGTCGATGGTTGGGTGAAACGTGGCTTCGATATGATCGCCGCCGCATTCGGCCTACTGCTGCTTTCCCCTGTTTTGCTTTTGTGTGCCATCCTCGTAAAGCGATCCTCCCCAGGCCCTGTTTTCTTCCGGCAGAAACGGTACGGTCTCGACGGCAAGGAAATACTGGTCTGGAAGTTCCGTTCGATGACGACATGTGACAATGGTCCCAACGTTTCACAAGCAACGAAGGGCGACGCCCGGATAACTGCAGTGGGAGCGATCCTGCGAAAGACCTCACTCGACGAGCTCCCGCAGTTGTTCAACGTCATCGAAGGCTCCATGTCCCTCGTCGGCCCGCGGCCTCACGCTACGGCTCACAACGAACACTATCGCAAACTGATCCGTGGGTACATGCTGCGTCACAAAGTACGCCCAGGCATCACCGGTTTAGCTCAAGTTGAAGGGTTCCGCGGCGAGACGGAAACGCTGGATAAGATGCAGAAGCGTATCGAGTATGACCACAAGTACATCCAACAGTGGTCCATTTGGCTCGACCTGAAGATCCTGTTGCGAACCTGCCTGGTCGTGTTCAAACAAGAGAACGCTTACTAATCGTAGGTTATCTCGTTGCGCCGACGAAGAAGCTGAAGAGGTTTCGCTCATCGGTATCTGCCATCAGAACCGGATAAGCAAAATCAAAGGCGAAGGGAGCCGGACTGAGGAACGGCACCGCGACCCGCACTCCAAGCCCCAATGAGACGCGCAGGTTATCGGAATTGACTTCAAGCTCTTGTTCGACGGTACCGTAGTCGACAAAGGCCACTCCACGGAACATATCATCCGCAGTGATTGGTACCGAGTACTCAAGCGAGCCCAACAAACTCAGCTCGCCACCCACCTCCACTTCGCCAACTCGTGGACTGGCCCCACGAAAGTCGAATCCGCGTAATGTGCTGAAACCACCCGCGTAGAAGTTCTCGAAGATGGGCGTTTGAGATCCAGTGATTCCGACCCGCCAAGAATGCGAAAGCGTGCGCCGGCCGATGCGCGGATCGAATGAATCTCCGATCGTCCAAAAACGCGACCAATTGATCTGCCCACGCGGGTAGTCGAATTCTCCAAAAACTTGGTCGTATACCAGCTCAAGCAACCCGCCCTCGCCGCTAATGAAAGGGCTATCTCGCGTATCCCGAGCAACGCGAAAACGCACCCGATAAATATCGCTGCTGCCCAACACGCTATCCAACTCCGCCACGCCGCCAACGCGGGGGCGAAAGACCTTAACGTCTTCCATACGAAGTTCAGAACTGATTGAAAAACTTCGATTGTCTTTATAGCCCAACGCTACACGGCCACCACCACGCTGCTCGCTCCAATCGCGCAGACCTCGCGTGTAGTAGAAACCACCCACGGATAGACTGTATGGCAGATAGCCTAGGAGGTTCGGCTGAGTCCAACTGCCCGTGTAGCGTTGAACTTCGTTGCCGGGCATCAACTCGATTCTTAGATGCTGCCCGCCAGATTGCAAAAAGTTGGCGTTGGGCGTTAGCTGCCGAAAGTCAAAATTGTGTTCCTCAAAAATGAACTTTCCCGCGACCCCAAGATCACTGTTCACTGTCCCGCCAAAGATGAAACGCCCAGTCCTGCCTTCAGAGAGAAACACATCAATCGGAGTGAAACGCTCATTCGGTGCACTCGGTTGCGGATTCGGACTGCCCATTGCACCTGGCGCAATGTACGGCAGGTTTCCGCCGCCAAAATCACCGGGTTGTAAAGTCGTTGCACCGGGGGCAAGATTCGGAGCATAAGCTCCCGGCGGATAGGTGCCTGGTTGATAGGTGCCTGGTTGATAGGCTCCCGCAGTTGGGTAGGTGGCTCGAGGAGGATAAACGCCAGCATTCGGAGCGACCGACCCGGGACCAGGGTAAATGCCGATCGGTGGCGCATTGGGGCTGGGAAGCGGAGCATTGCCCAGTGGCACCTGAGCGGGAGTGCTGAGCTGATTGGATGGAAACGCCGGATTTTGCGGAGCCCCCATCGCTTGGGGCGACTGCTGAATCGGCAATTGAGGCGCAACACCCAAACTCGGATTGCCAATGCCCAAGTTGGGATTTCCGAAGCCAGACGGAGGATTTCCATAGACCGGATTCTGGACAGTGGGTGCAGGCGATTGCGGAAACCGAACTGACGGCACACTACTCAGCGGACGTCCCGTGCTTAAGTCCGTTTGAGCCTGCAACGGCCGAGAATCAAAGCTTGGGCTACAAATGGCCGTGAATAGGGCGCAGAACATCGCCAATGCACGCCGAGCCGTCGCTCGCCGCCGGGCACATTCCGATTTGCCACTACAGCCGAATTGCCAAACACCTGGCAAAGGCGATACCCCACGAGTTGGTTTAACAGACTAAATCCACTGAAAGTAGTGAACTCAACCGTGGGGTTCTAGCTCATTGAGCGGATCGACCGAAAGTCGTATCGGCTGACCGCGGAGGTTGCTAGCAATGACCGCAACTGTATTTCGCCCAATATCCCGATCAACTTAGCCGTGCCTACCGCCTCGCTAAGGAACTTATCGAAGCGAACGCTCTTGCCCGGCGGTAAACGTATTGCCTTCGAGTTGAGCCAAACTACGTTGCAGAGAAGACCTCGCTGCAACCAACCGTTGCCGGTGATCGACTAGAACTCGTTTCGCTTGCTCGGTCGCCAATGCGGCTCGTTCTTTTAAGGCGGCGACTTGGCTGCCAAACTCCTGCCGCAACTCCAAGTCCGCCAGCTCGTTCTTTTCGACAAGGACCTTACTGACTTCATCTTCAACCGCGTTTACCAGAGCTTCTGGAAGTGACTTCATCAAGAAGAATGTTGGTGATTGCCAATCCCCGTCCACTCCGACTTCGAAACGCATTGGCTGTTCCGATGGTTCGCCTAGTACGCGAGCGATAACTCTTTTGATCTCTTCCGTCTGTCCAGTTACCGGGCGAGCTACTAGCAACATGGTGCCTTGCAAGCCTTCGCCGCTCGCCACAACATCCAATGTGGCGATTGCATCTTCCGCACTTCCACTCGCAGCCGCAAGCAAATCGTTCGAGTTCGCAGCGAAACCGTCGTCACTGGGAGAGGTCTCACCGATCGTGGACTCGATGACTTTCGCCTCGATCTGTAGCAGGTCGGAGCGAGTGTCTCGCGTCGCAACAACACCAACCGTGTCTCCGCCCTGATTAAAGCCGTAACGCCACTCAGCTTGAAGCGTTTGAGTCGGCGATTCGTCGTAGGACAAGCGAGCTTCCATTTGAAACGGAGTCTTGTTTCGACGATGTGTGAATGTACCTTGAGCTTTTAGTTCATCGATTTGCAAAAGGCGATGACCTTCCTCCATGATCGGAATGTTCGAATCGAACTTCCCTGCATCCTCCAAAGGATGGTGCATCGCAATTACGTGTGCCAATTCACCGCAATCCATCAACTGAGGCCAACTTGCCCGAGCGATGTCGAGCATCAGTGCTTCCGCGATACGACGTTTGCTTTCCGATGCCGTCGCATTAGTGACAAGCGATTGAGCCGTGTCGTTGACCCGCGTGGCCAATTCTGATTCCAAAGTCTGGCACTTCTCCCGAACGTCGGCTTGAATCGACGCCAGCTTGCCAAGTAGCCCATCCTGCTCAGAGCGCAGTTCTTCTACACGCTGCAATTTACCGCGGACCTCCTCGGTCAGACGCAGTGGGTTATTATCCCACTGGTAACTAGAGGAAATTCCCTCTGCTTGAGCCAGGATTTCAGTCGAACGCCGAACGGCCTGGTCGACTTGACTGCGGACTTCCGACTCGACCTCCCGCGGTGCGAGCATCGTAGAAAACTGCTTCCGAATTCCGTCCCAGTCCACTTGGCTTTGGTGGGCCGCCAGCTCGGCTTCCCACGGGTTAGTTGCGGGTTGCACAAGCGGCGTGAAACTCGTGAAGTAAAGACTCACATTTTCTAACTGCCCACGCGGAACGATTACGGAGCGATCGACGAGAGGCTCGCCCTCAATGGCAAACACGCCGCGATCTGCCCGCATGCCGAACTTGCGGCCATCGAGCTGCTTTTCCCAGCGAATGCCTGCCACTTCCAAGACGGAAGCTTTGCTATGAAAATGGACTTGGCTAACGTGCAAGTCGCGATCGATTTGCATGACCAAGGCGCGGTCCACCCACGAGCGGACTGGACGTACGAAAACCCCTGCCGCTGCAATCAGCAACAACATGAAGCCCCATTTGAATCGTCTCTTGCTAATCAGCATGGATGCTATGCCTTATCCTTGATCTCTTTCAGGTGATGCAGCAAATAGCGCAACGCCTCTTCGTGTTGGGCGACCTCTTCAAACGTGACTGCCTTTTTAGACGCATCCACGTTTTGCTCCGGCGCACCAGCCGCGACCAACTGCTGACCGCCGTTCTCAGCATCGGTCGGTGCTGAAGTCAGTGGATGCTGATTGTCAAAGCGCAGTTGCGCGCCGTTCAAACTGGAATTGATTGGCATGCCCGCTGAGTCGTTCGAGTTCGATGGTCCCGTTGACTCGCTCCGGCTGTTGCTGTCCGTGTTCGAGTCGGTGGGAACCGGCTTATCGGATTGAATGACTTCGAGCATTTCGTCCACCAGAGCCGCCAACTCCGAGGCACGTTTGGCAACACCCTCTGCATTCAAATCGGCCGAATCGACCCGTAGGTGACGCTCAACGCGTTCCGCTTTCTCGTCCAACTCAGCTTCTTTCAACGTGGAACCTTCCGGGTCCGTTGCTTCCACTTGCTCTCGAGACGCTGCGACAACATGCGACTCTTCAGCTTCCCGAGGCTGTTCTTCAATCTCCTCTACCCACTCGGCGACATCCTTCTCGAATGAAGACGCCAGCGTACTGGTATCGGAGAGCTCGACAAAATCAATCTCAGCAGGAGCTTCTTCAGCGTACGTGTTCAAGTTCGATTTAGACGGTTCACCATCGAGAAGTGCCGCTATCTGGCTCGGGTCATCCGCTTCACTGAGTGGCATGTGGCTCAGTGATGGCTCCGATTGGAACGACAACGCATCGACTCGACTGGTAGACGTGTCGTCCACTATGGATGGTTCGATCGCACTGAACTGCAACGCCTGTGTTTCGCTGGGATCTCCCAACGCGAGTTCATCGCGTGGCACGCCGACTTCAGGCGCGAGAGTCGAAGTTCTGGCCTGTTCGTGGAGCCAGACATCCGACTCGCGGTAGGCACTCATCAAAGCCACAACTGCACTACGTGCAAGGAAGAAAGTCGGAATGAACTGTGCAAAAGCTAGCAGCACTCCGCCAGCGACTACGGTGTTGTTCAGTCGTAACCAAGCGATCAGAGGGAATTCGTATAGGGCTGCTATGCCGCTGCGAACCACGTCCCAGCCGAGCAACCATCCTCCCACCTGTCCCATCGCCGGTTCGATCGACCACGCCAAACCTGCGGTCAACAGAGCGCTGCTGATTGCCGCCGGCAAGTGGACCGGGAGAAAGAACAGTGCGACGAGTCCCAGTGCGCCGAGGGGGCTCTCCATCAACAGCAAACCGCAGCCGACTCCCATGGCAACCGCCGCCGCGACTTGCCAGGGCCGATGCCGACAAGACGTCGATTCCAAGGGCCGGTAGAGTGCTGCACTCATCGAGCCAAGCATAGGAGAACTCCAAAATTGGAACTGAAAATCGTGGTAACGGCACTGCACAGATGCGCACAGAGCTTCACCTATCTCAGCTACATCGATCGGTGGGGTCGTAACGTTTAGTCAAAAATGGCTTTCTACGAACATCACAGTCGTTACAACAAATCAACTCGACCTATTTCTCGCAGCGCCCGCATTCCTCCCAAAGCAACCCGTTTTCAGCTTCGGTTTTCCCGCTACCATGCCCTCTCGCCTGAAACGGCTTGCGCGCCGCTCCTGGCGAAATCTGCTCACATCGCCTGAGCTGTGACCAAAGGTGTCCAGCAAGATCGCTATCATTTGGGCAGGTTAGCCAGTCCCGCGCGAGGTTTAACGCATCCCCGCGTGGTCGGTTAGCGCATCCCAGCGTGATTCATGGGAAGTCCGGATGTCGTACGAGGTCTGAAACGCCAATTTGCCAAATTATTGGCACAGAATCGGCACGATTGCCGCATCGAAACTCTCTGTAGGAAACAGAACATGCCGCCCAGCGTCTCGAATGAAGGTCCCGCAAACGTCGCTGCCTCATCCATCGAATTCGCAAAAATTTTCTTAGGCTGGGACAAACCCGTTCTGCAGTCCGTTGCGGAGCGTCTACATGCAGAATTTGCGGGCAAAGCGAGTTGGGATTTGCGCGGCTTGATGCTGGTCTTGCCTAGCGGTCTTGCCGGACGCCGCTTGCACGAAATCCTCGCAGCGAAGGCAAGTGATCTTGGGTTGGCGTTCTATCCACCGAAGATCGTCACCGTTGGGCAGATGCCGGAGGAACTTTATCAAGCCGAGTTGCCCTTTGCCGCCGCCTCCACACAACAATTCGCTTGGCTAACGGCCCTGCGTGAATCTCCGACTTCCGAACTGTCAAAGTTCCTGCCGACGCTCCCTTCGGATCCCAACAGTGCGCAATGGCTCGACGTGGCCCGCATGCTCGACAGCTTGCATCGTGAAATCGGCAGCGAGTGTCTCGACTTTGTGGAAGTGGCCAGAGTCCTTAGGGAAGACATGGCGGACGGAGATGGATTCCCGCATCCCGAAGCCGGTCGCTGGCAAGTGTTGGCGGACTTGCAAACGCGTTACTTGGAAGTCCTCGAACGCAATGGAGTTGTCGATCGCCAAACCGAACGTGGCAAGGCACTAAGCCAAAATCGTTGTGCTTCGCCGCGGAGATTGATCGCCATCGGTTGCGTTGACCTAAGTCGAACACATCAAGCAATGTTGCAGCGTGTGGCAGACCAAGTCACCATTTGGGTTGCGGCTCCCGAAGACCGAGCGGAGTTGTTTGATGAATTAGGTTGCCTGGCTGTCGACCAATGGCAGGAACACACGCTGGACATCGACGCCGAACAACTACTGGTAGGAGCATCGCCGCAGGATCAAGTCGAATTAGCCGCTTCGAGTCTGGCTAGGCTACGTAGCCGTTTTTCGAATCATGAAATCACGCTCGGAGTCCCCGATGCAGAACTGATTCCGCAACTGAAGCGACGCCTCAGCCAAGCGGACATTACCACGCGTTACGGCCCGGGAAATCCACTCACTCAGTCTGAACCTGTGGAACTGCTCAAACGAATTGGGCGTTATCTATCGTCGCGAAGCTATAGCGACTTTGCCGCTTTGGTTCGTCACCCAGTCGTGGACCAGATGCTCGGGCGGCATCGCGGCAAGATCCCTGAAGACTGGTTGATCGAACTCGACAAGTACTACCAGTTCGTTTTACCTAAGGAAGTTGACGGATTCGTTTCCGAAAAGGCACCTGGAACAAAAGTCTACTCGGCGTTGACGCGAACGATAGACAAGTGGTTGTCGCCGCTTAGCAAGAAACGTATGCCGCTTCTGGAGTTCGTAAAACCGCTGCTCGAAGTCCTGTCGATCGCCTATGACAGACAGACTTGCGAATTGACGGATGGTTCCGACGCGGCTCTGTACCAAGCCGCGAAGCGATGTGGCGAAGTCATACTGGAGTTGCACGAGGTCCCGAAGGCACTTCAACCCGTGATGCCAATCAGCGACATGATCCAATGGCTGGTGGATTCACTCGGTGGGCAAATGGTTCCCGAAGCGCCCGCTCCGGAGGCCGTCGAGATGCTCGGCTGGCTGGAACTAGCCTTGGATGACGCACCGGCGTTGATCGTGACCGGAATGCATGATGGCGTCGTGCCGGAAAGCAGTAGTGGTGATAGCTTCCTCCCCAACGCGTTTCGCAAGCGTTTAGGCATGATGGACAATCGCAGACGCCTCGCAAGAGACATGTATGCGACACAATTGATCCTCTCTTCAAAAAAACAAGTTCGGTTCATCACCGGCCGCTATGACAACGAGGGCGATCCGTTAACGCCCAGTCGCATTTTGTTAGCTTGCCCGCTGGCGCGTTTGCCTGACCGCGTTCTACACCTAACGCAGGACGAACAAACGGACCACTTGCCCGTTGCGAGCAATCGCTGGCACCGGCCCGATCGAACAATTCAGTCGCTGGCGATCCCGGAAATTGATCGCGAGTATCTACGCCAAAACCCGCCAGATTCAATCACTGTCACCGCCTTTCGACAGTATCTCGCCTGCCCGTACCGCTACTACTTGGCTCACATCCGCAAGCTGCGTGGTGTCGACGACTCAGTGACGGAGCTCGAAGCCGGACCGTTCGGCGATTTAGTTCACGACACCCTAAAGGAGCTCACGGGGGAGCTCGGCAAGTGCTCCGAGGTCGATACGATTCGCGACTTCTTGCATGAGAAGTTACACCAGCTCTGCAGTGCAAAGTTTGGGTCTTCGCCGACTGCCGCCGTGAGGATACAAATCGAACAAGCCGAGATGCGTTTGACCCAGTTTGCAAACTTGCAGGCCGAACATGCGGCTGAGGGCTGGGAGATCCGCTACGTTGAGTCGGGAACATGGAAAGACGACCACCTCAAGATCGGGCACAACAACGAGTTAAACCTCATCGGAAGAATTGACCGAATCGACTTTCATCCGGAGAGCGGTCAATGGGCGATCTGGGATTACAAAACGAGCGAGAAAGAGAAGAACCCCATCGGAGTCCACTGGAAGAAAGCGTCCGGTTGGGCAGATCTGCAGCTTCCCTTGTACCGTTGGATCGCGAAGCACATGGGAGTCAAAGGGACTCCGCAACTGGGATATATTTCTCTGGCCAAGACAGCCCATGGCAGCGGCTTTGCAGTTGCAAACTTCGATCCAAAACTGCTTGAAGAAGCAGATGAACTCGCGAACAAAATCGCTTCGCGGATTGCTGCTGGTGACTTCGGCGATGGCACCCCTGAACGAGTGCACTTCGACGACTACTCTCGCATTTGCCAAACCCAGGTGCAACAGATCGCTTCCACGAGGCCGGTTCGGCGACCGCACCGCATTGATGAGTCCAGAGCTCCCAAGTACGCGGCAAAGACCATCGCTCGCGCTGAAGAACTGGCCCTCACGCCCGCGACCGCAGAACCTGAGTTGCCAGCGATGCTGATCCGCGCTTCGGCCGGTACAGGTAAGACCTTTCAATTGAGCAACCGCCTGCTCACAATTCTGCTGGCGGGGCAGCCCGTTGATCACATCTTGGCCACGACTTTCACTCGCAAGGCGGCCGGTGAAATCCTCGGACGTGTCCTGGAGCGTCTCGCCGAGGCGTGTATTGACGAAACAAAGCGAAAAGGCCTAGCGTCCCATCTCCAAGCCGTGGACGTTTCCCTGGAAAACTGCTTAGCAACACTTCGCCGAACCACGCGCTCGATCCATCGTTTTCGCATCAGCACTTTGGATAGCTTCTTTGCTCAGGTTGCACGGTCCTTCAGCATGGAATTGGGGCTGCCGTATGGTTGGCAAGCCATGGATCCAGCCGAAGAGCCGCTGTTGCAGATGCAGGCAATTGGCGCGATGCTCGAGAACCAACCGCAGAAGACGCTACTCGATCTGGTACGGATGCTCACAAAAGGTGAGTCGACGCGGCGTATCGCGCAGGAAATCAGCTCAACCGTTTCGAGCGGCCTCGCAGCGTTTCGCGTGACCGAAGAAGACGACTGGGATCAATTGCGGATTCCCAAAGGACCGTCGGAAGCCGCCGTGGATTCGGCTCTGCAGACGCTCGAAGGCGTTGACCTGGGAAACAAGAATGCGCGTGAGCAATTCGACAAACTTCATCTTTCCGCTCGCACAGGCAATTGGGAAGCGGTGCTGGGTCACAAGCTCTTCGAAAAACTGCAGGAACCGGTTCCGAAATACTATCGGAAAGAGATTCCTGGCGACCTCATTGCTGCCCTGGATGTGTTAGCGGAACGCGCCTGCGCGGAGCTGCTACCGATCAGACGCGGGCAAACTCAGGCCAGCTACAAAGTCATCCAAGCCTACGACCAGCATTACCGCACACTGACTCAAAACCAACGCAAGCTCGCGTTTTCAGATGTAACGTACGGGCTTGCATCATGGCTGAATCCCATTGGCAACAAAGGAGCAACTGCAGCGAAAACAGGAGGCGACCGAGGCTTATTGTTCAAGCGGCTCTTCGACTTCCGAATGGACTGCTCGATCCAACATCTACTGCTGGATGAGTTTCAGGATACGGCCATCGACCAGTGGCGAATCTTGGAACCCTTGACTAGGCCGCTGGCCGAGTCCGGGCGGGATCCATCGAGTTCATTGTTCTGCGTCGGGGATGTCAAGCAAGCGATCTACGGATGGCGCGGCGGAGTTGCCGAGATCTTCGACACTGTTGCAAAGACACTGCCGAATCTCGAACGACAAGAGCTGTCCAAGAGTTACCGTTCGAGCCCAAATGTGATTGAGTCCGTCAATCGAGTCTTTCAGAACTTATCGGACCACGAGAACTTCGCCGACTGCAATGCCACGGCGAACCGATGGTCGCAGGAGTTCCCTGAACACAAGACGGCTCTCGAAGATCTAACCGGTTATGTCCAGGTTCAAAACGGACCGCAGATCGAGGCAGAGTCCGAGGAGCAGCGGCGGCTTGGGCACATGCGCTCTGTCATCCCTCAAATCCGTGAACTCGTAGAGTCCTCAAACGCCTCGGTCGGAGTGCTGGTGCGTAGCAATCATCAAGTCGCGGAAATAATGACGTTGTTGCGCGAAGCCGGTGTTCCAGCCAGCCAAGATGGCGGCAATCCTCTCGTCGACTGCGCTGCCGTCGAGTTGATTTTGTCTCTTGTGCAGTTAGCCGACCACCCGGGTGATTCCAATTGTCAATTCCATGTTGCAACTTCGCCACTATCAGAGAAACTCGGTATCGATACAAACGCTCCACTAGCAGTGTCCCTTTGGTTCCGTGAGCTGGTCAGCCGACACGGGCTAGGCTGGGCAGTCCATCGCGTGGCGGACCAACTTGCAGAACCGCTCGCATGGTGGGACCAGCATCGCTTGTCGCAACTCGTTGACCTAGCGTTCAGCTTCCAAGTGTCCTCCAAACCGCGGCTCCGTGACTTTGTCACTGCCGTAGAATCGCAAAAAGTCGCGTTACCCTCGGAAGCTCAAGTCAAGGTAATGACGATCCACAAGAGCAAGGGACTTGAGTTTGACGCGGTGTTCCTTCCGCACATGTCTATCGAACTGCACTCAGGCCTGCCTATTCTTGTGCTTCGAGGTGAGGATCCCGTCGCTCCGCCTAACGGTGTCCTGCGTTACATGAATATGGCCCTGCAACGTCACTTGCCCAAGTCTTGGCAAGACGCGTTTCAGGAGCATAAGAATCGTCACATCTCAGAATCGCTCTGCCTGCTTTACGTCGCCATGACTCGCGCTAAGCAGGCGTTGTACATCAGCACAAGTGCTCCAGCGCAGAGTAAACGCGGAAGCTCGCAGGAATTCGGAGCGGTCATCCAGTCGACACTGGATGACAACGGCCAACGCAAAACTCACGGCGGCACGCTTTACGAGAGCGGCAATGCCGACTGGTTCAAGAGCCTCCCAAAAGCAACAGAGAAACTTCAGCCGGAGGATACTTCCGAGACTGACCTGGAATGCTCATTTGACGCTCCTGCGAGCAGTGAACAAGCGGAGTCTGCGGCTTCCTCCCAAGAAGCAGGCAACAGTCGACGCAGCCTACGCATCGCA
This sequence comes from Pirellulaceae bacterium, assembly GCA_045105035.1. Taxonomy (GTDB): domain Bacteria; phylum Planctomycetota; class Planctomycetia; order Pirellulales; family Pirellulaceae; genus Aureliella. The sequence goes on from JBGCCZ010000112.1 coordinate 51,700, forward strand.
GCTCCATCGTTTGCTTCCCACATGATCGAACCCCAGCCGATCAGCCAGGCCTTCGGTATCAGCAATTCAAGCGGCGTGATCTACGGCACTCTGATTCACAAATTCTTCGAGCAAGTCCACTGGCTCGAAGACTTCGACTTGAATCCAACGAAACTTCGCGATCTGGCACAACGCACTCTCACACCTGAAGAGCTGGGGCGAATTTCAATCGATCGAGCGATCGAGGAATTCGAAGAGTACCTAGAACTGCCCAACACACGCGACATACTCTCCAAACAACGATACTCAAACGGTCCGAGCGGGACTGTACCTGATCGCGTCGAAGTTGATAATGAGCGTCAGATGAGTCTGGTGCTGGATGACGAAATGATTGTTGGAAGTATTGATCGGTTGGTGCTTACGTTTCGTGATGGCAGCCCGTATGCCGCCAACATTGTTGACTTCAAGACGGATCGCTATGAACCTCAGCTCGAATTGCTTTGGTTGAACGAACGCATTGATTATCACCGACCGCAGTTAATGGCCTATGGGCGGGCGGTTTCTCATCTGTTTCAAATCCCACGGGAACGAGTAAGCAGCTACCTACTCATGCTCAGTACGGATGATTTGGTCAATTTGGATTCAACTCCAGATTCGTCGATACTGGATTTACCGGCGGGGAGCACGGCCGATTAATCCGACGATTGATTCGGATGTCACACGTTTGATTTGGTTGTGGAAAGAGCTTTCGAGATGAAACATCGCTTCATGCACGTGGCGGACGTGCACTTGGACCGCCCCTTGGACAACTTAAAGCGACTCGACCCGCGACTCGCTGAAGAGCTGGCCAGTGCGAGTCGCCGATCGTTTGCGCGCACCGTGGACTTGGCTATTTCGGAACAAGTCGCCGCGTTTGTAGTGGCTGGAGATCTGTTCGACGGTCCTGTCCGAGACGCTGCAGCCGCGCTTTGGGTGTGCCGACAGTTCCAACAACTCGTCCGCAACGGAATCGAAGTGGTTCTTATTCGCGGCAACCACGATGCAAACAGTGGAAGTGGCGGTGCGATCCAATGGCCCGAGGGCGTCTACGAGTTATCAACGTCTGAGCCAGAGACGCGTCTGGTCGAATCAGCCGGAATTGCCATCCATGGCCAGAGCTTCGGAGCACGAGCCGAGTCCAGCGACTTGGCATCGAAATATCCGCAGCCGAAAAACGGTTGGTTCAACCTCGGAGTCCTTCACACTTCGCTCTCCGGCGGAGCAGGACACGATACCTACGCGCCCACTTCGATTTCTACTCTAGAAGCCATGGATTACGACTATTGGGCGCTCGGGCATATCCATATCCGCAGCCAAAGTTCACTGAGCGATCGATGTTTCGTTGGCTTTAGTGGCAACACACAAGGATGTCATATTCGCGAGTCCGGTCCCAAGGGTTGCCAAATCGTCACAGTCGAAGACGGCAGGCTAGCCGATATCAAGTTCGCTCCAACAGATTCTGTCCGCTGGCATGAATGCGAACTCGATTTGAGCGACACAGAGCAGTTACAAGAATGCCCAATCTTGCTAGAAGCGGTCGAGCCCGAGCTTGAACAAGCCGCAGACGGTCGGCCACTCGCTCTGCGAATCAAGCTGACGGGCGATTCGCCTCTGCACCGCGAGCTGACGACTCCCGCGTCGTACAGCCACCTCAGCGAAGAGTTCGCCGACACGTTAACCCAAATGGGCAACTATTGGCTCGAAAAATTGAAGGTCGACACTTCGCCGGCTTGCACATTGCAACTGGCTAATTTCGATCTTCCGGTGAAGTACCTACAACAAGCCACATCCGAGGCGCAATCCGAAGGTGTCTTTCGGGAAGAACTAGAACAGTCGCTTGAGGAGTTGTTCAAGAAAGCTCGAACCGAAATCCGTGCTGGAGATCGCTCCCACGAACCAAACGAGGAGTCTTTCGAACAGCAATTGCATGAAGCGGAAAGTCTGCTGATCGCCAAGCTTACCGGGGAGGCATCATGAGACTCGAACGACTACGCATTGAGAATTTTGGGGTATTCAAGAGTCGCTTGCTTGAGTTCGGCAAACAGAATCTAGTCGTCGTCTACGGCGGCAACGAGGCTGGCAAGACGACGGCATTAAATGGAATCCGCCAATCGATTTTTGGATTCGAAACGCGAACTCCGTACCTGTCCGGCGGTGCAATTTCTGCCGAAGTCGATCTCGTGCTCCAAAATGGTTCGACGCTCACGTTGAATCGTCGGAAGGGACGCCCAGATCAAGTGAATGCAACGCTCGCGGGAATTCAGATCTCCGAGGAGCAACTTGCAAAGCAACTCGGCGACCTCGATTTAAAGGGATACAAGGAACTCTTCGGCTTCTCGCAGGAAGAATTACGTCAGGGAGAAGCGGCTTTGAAGAACGCCAAGCTCGCGGAAGCCTTGGCTGGTGGAAGTTTCGGCGGCCTTCAGAACTTAGAGCGGGTGCGACAACAGCTGGGCGAATCGCTGACGGAGCTCTACGTCCCACGCGGATCAAAGGCGCCCATAAACACGCTGCTGCGCGAGATCCAGGAGCTAAAGGAGAAGCTGAAGAAAATTGAGGTGCAGCCTTCCGCCGTGGAGGAACTGAATCGACAAATCCATGCTACGGAACTCGACCGCAATCGCTTGCGAGAGCAAAGCGTAAATATTGGGCAGGAGTTAGCTTCACTCCAACGCGCCCGCAAAGCTCTTCCGCTTCTCGAACAACTTCGTGAACTTGAGTTGCAGCTAGAGTCGCTAAAAGTCCCCGAAGGTGTCAACCAGGGATTTATCGCACAGTGGCAGGAGAAATCCGCGCTTAGGCACAAACTCGCGGAGAGTCTGACGTCAGATCAACGTCGACTCGCTGAGATATCCGCCGAATTGCAAACGCAGGGCGAAGATGCATACCTACTGGAGTTCGAAAGCGAGATTCTTGGTCTCGGACACACCGCGAACGGCATTCCAAAATTGCGTTCCGAGCTAGCTGATTGGAAACGTCAACAAGAGGACTCCGAAACGAAACTTGAGGGCATCGCAAAAAAGCTTGGCATCAAGGATCAAGACCTACCCCATTGGCTGGAGTTCACACCGGACTCGCGAAGTGTTCAAGAAGCACTCCGCTGGCGAGATCAGTGGTCGGAGTCCAGCGCATCGCTCAACAGCTCTGAAGCGAAGCGAACGGTGCTCGCCGATCAACAAACACGCTTTCAAACACCGAATAGCAACGATAGCGAGCCGCCTGAGAATCTCGATAGTCTAGTTGCCATTGCCCAGAACATTGGCGAGCTGGAATCGATGGCGCATCGCGGGGTAAGCGAGTGTGAGAAGCTGAAGCTCGACCCAGAATTCATCCGCCTCGAGGAGTCGCTTCGAGATAGGTTACTCCACCGCCAGTCCGACGGACTTTCGACACACTGGCAACCGCCAAGCATTTCACAGATTGAACAATCGAAGAGTGAACTTGCCGCACTCGACCAGCGACGGGCAGAAGCCAAAGCCACTCGGGATCGGTTACAGACCGAAAAACTGAGTTTGGACAACCGTTCACCGACTTCAAAATCTCACGGAAATGCCCAGGCTCTTCTACAGCGACTAGACGAACTGCAAACGCGTCGGGATGCGGTCATCGAGCACTGGAAGGACGAATTGTCTCAGCCACTCATTGCGGCCAGCATTTCTATCGACCAACAAACCGAACGGCTCAACGAACTCAAGCGTATCTGCGATGCGTGCGATGACTTGGGTAACCAAGTCTTCGAGTTCGCGGACATCTTGGCCGCAGATCGCCAGCGACTTCAAAGACAAACCGAGCTCGCTGAGCAGATCGCAGCAACGAATGAGTCTTTGGATTCGATCGAGAACGAGCAAGAATCCGCACTCAAGGCATGGAAAGACCTCTGGCGGACGCTTCCAGCTACGATCGGTACGCCTACGGAAATGCTCGAGTGGACCCGCCAGTTCAAAAGTTGGTTACGCCACACTTCAAAGCAAGATTCTGCCAGACGCGAGCTGCACATTAGAAGACAGTCAATTCGCTCGCTGCGAGCGGAGCTTGTCGATCTTTGGCCGGTCATTTTGCGTGAGTCAGAGACAACGCAAGCGATTCAAGTTCAGATCAGAAATTGGAGCGAATCGAAACGCGATCGAGAGTCCCGTTCCAATGAGATCTCAACCGTGCGCCAACAACTCGGCGAACTCGACGTGCGAATCAAGAAACTCAACACCGAACAAGAACAAATCCAAACAAACTATCGCGAGTGGCTGAAGACGACACCTCTACCCGTTGATTGGCCAATTGAGTCACTCGAACAGACCTTCGCCCAACTAGACTCGCTTCAAAGGGAGCATCAAATCGCCGCTCGTCTCGCAAAGCGTTCGCAGGAGGCATCAGCGAGTGTTCGCGACTTCGAATCGGGCGTCGAAAGGCTGCAGGAACGCATCGACGAAATGGACATTCACCCAAGTAGTGCTGCCGCATCCGAACAGCATCTTCCCGAAGTGAGGGCTGGAAAGTGGGCTGCGGAGCTCCATTCCGTTCGCAACCGACGCGACCAGCGACTGAAGCTACAAACTCAGAAAGGGCATCTTGCGGAACGCTTAGAGCAAGTGCAAGCAGAGTTGCAAGAGTTAGACACTCGGCTTGCTAGTCTTTGCAGCTCACTCGGAGATGGCTCTCCCTCCCATGCAAACGCACTGGTTGATCGAATTCGTAGTGCGGACGAAAAAACGCAAAGACTCGGTGAACTTAAAGCCTCTCTCCTTGCGATTTTTAATCTGCCTGCCTCTGACGACACCCAGTGGCAAACACTGCTTAATAAACTGGAGCAGTCAGATGCCACTAAGATCGACGCCGACTCTAGCAGTCTTGAATCACAACTGGCTGCGATAGCCGAGTCGCTGCAGACTAACGATCAACGCAACGGCCAACTTCAGGAAAAGCTAGAGCAGCTTGCGTCCAGTAGCGAAGCTCAACAATTACGCCAACGCTTGCAACAAAAACGTGGAACCTTGGCGGAACTAAGCGGGCAGTGGACTCGAATTAAACTCGCCCAGGGCATACTCAACCGCTCCATTGACACATTCGCACGTGAGAACGAACCGGAAGTCCTAGCTTCGGCGAAGACTTGCCTCAGCGATTTGACCGGGGGGCGTTTTGTAGAAATCGAGCACGATGTATCAAGCAAGGAGCCGTTTTCCGTACGGGACGAAAGTGGCGTCGCCTACACACCGGAGCGATTGAGCACTGGCTCGCGCGAACAACTTTACTTGGCGATCCGCATGGCCTTCATCCAATGCTACTGCCGCGACCACGAACCACTTCCCGTAGTCATGGACGACTGCTTCGTGAATTTTGACGACAAACGAACTAAGCACGCTTTGTCGGCTTTCACTCAGTGGAACGTGGATATGCAAACCATCATCCTGAGTTGCCATAGCCGGGTCCCTCTCCTGCTCAGCGAACTCACCCCGGAAGCGACAGTCGTAGACCTTGAGAGCGACCGGATGATGTCTGCCGAAGAATTCGCTTCACGCAAACCCGCAAAACAGTTTGCTTGAGCTCATCAAGCAAAGATCCAATGCAGCACGAGTGCGCTGCCCTTCTTTCCCAATGCTCTAGGAGATTTGCTAGAGAGTTGCGGCAAAGCGACACGCATCCGCAGTGCTGAACGAGCGTCCCCTTTCGCCCCAAGCATTCTGCAACAAGTGACGCAATCTGCAGCTCGTTTTGTTTCTATTCTCCGCGATGCCCCCGAAATCGAAGTCTTTTTGAACCCTGAAAACTCTTCGAAAACTGACAACCATTGTTGCAAAAGCAAAATGGCACGCCGCGTGCAACAGTGGGCTCACCTCTTCTCGCATGACCATCACTAGTTCATCACCTCTGAGTCGAAGACTCGAAAGGAAGCAGGCCCATGCGCGCACCTTCAAACCCTAAACAGCGAACGACAAATCCAACGAATTGCATCACAACTTTACTCCTCTTGGTTGCCTTTACTTTCCCAGCCCTCGCCTCTCCGAGAACGGTTCAATCCGCTGAGCCCGAGCGAACTTCGAAAAAAGATATAGAACCCGTCAGAAAGGCACAATCAAATGATAAGGACGTTGCCAAGATCGACCTGTTTCTGGCCATTGCTCGCGAGCAAATCGAAGTTCGATTTATCCCACAGGGATCCACCAAGGCCACAATCGTCTTCGAAAACAAGACAGATGAAGCGATCGACATTGATCTTCCCGACGCGTTCGGTGCCGTCCATGTCCTTGGTCAGTTTGGGCAGGGTCCCGGAGGTGGTTTTGGCCAAGGTGCGGGAGGCGGGTTTGGTCAAGGCGCCGGAGCTGCTGGATTCGGGCAGGGTGCTGGAGCAGGCGGTGGAGCAGGGCAGGGTGGTGGACAGAATGTTGGAGGCGGGTTCTTTGGCGGTCAAGCTGGCGGAGGACAAGGGGCCGGAAACAACGCGGGCGGAGGATTCTTTCGCGTCGAACCTGACAAGAAAAGACGACTCACCACCAGTACTGTATGCCTCCAGTTTGGGCACAAAGACCCGACGCCCAGAATGAAATACGAATTGGTACCAATCTCTGCGGTCAGCCAGAATCCACTTATCCAGGAGCTGTGCCATAATCTTGGAAGGCAAACAGCTTCGCAGTCTGTTTCTCAGGCCGTCGCTTGGCACCTGCAGGACGACCTCAGTTTTGCAGACCTAGGAAAATTGAATCTTCGCGAATCACGTTACACCGGAGAAGAACGCCGGTTCACCCGCCGGCAACTTGAATCCGCAAAACACTATCTCAGCTACCTTCATAACGAATCGGCGACCGAGTCGGCGACCAACGCGACCGACAACCAAATCTCCGAGGACTCAACGAACACGAGAAAGCCCGTGAGTCAGACGCAGGTGGATCCCCAAGCTGCCTACCAGAACGCATCCGTTAGGGGCACAACGATTCGCCACACGACGAATCGCCACACGAGGAATCGACTCCAAGCAGAAGCGTTCGTAACAGGATGCACTGCGGGACTTAGAGAATGAACTGACTGAGATCTTCGTCTTGGCAAATCGAGTCGAGTCGATCTTCGACGTAGCCGGCGTTGATCACGACTTTGCCGCCGCCCATGTCGGCGGCTTCAAAGTTGAGTTCCTCCAGCAATTTCTCGAGCATCGTGTACAGTCGCCGTGCTCCGATATTCTGCGTCGTCTGATTCGTACGATATCCGTACTCAGCTAAACGATCGATAGCGTCTTCAGTGAACTCAAGTTCAACGCCCTCAGTTTGGAGCAATGATGTGTACTGCCGAGTCAACGAGTTCTTAGGCTCCGTAAGAATTCGGATAAAGTCCTCTTTAACCAGTTCCTGCAATTCAACTCGAATTGGAAACCGTCCCTGCAACTCAGGCATCAATTCGCTCGGCTTGCCGTGATGAAAGGCCCCAGCGGCAATAAACAGAATGTGATCCGTCTTGATGTATCCATGTTTCGTCTGGACGCTAGTTCCTTCCACGATCGGCAGTAGATCGCGCTGGACACCTTGGCGTGAAACATCTGCGGACTTACCTTGCGTGGCAATGACTTTGTCGATTTCGTCGACGAAGATAATGCCGTTGGACTCGCTGGCTTCGATGGCCTTGGCTGCAATTTTGTCATCGTCGAGCAGTTTGTTCGCCTCTTCGTCCACCAGAACTTTCCGGGCGGTTGCAACTGTCAGCGACCTCTTCTTACTTGATTTCGGCATGAAGCGGTCGAACATGCCTTGTAGATCCATGTCCATATTTTCCATGCCGACGCCACCCATCATCACTGGCATGGACTTTTGCTGAACGGACAGCTCTACAGGCTTCTCCTCCAACATCCCATCGCGAAGCATCTCGCGCATTTTGTCCCGCGTACGCTTGCGCCGCCCGGCTTCCTCCGGGTCTGCGACATCCGCACTCGAGAACTCATCTTCAATAACTCGCGCGTTGGGAAGCAACAAATCCAGTAGCCTTTCTTCCGCTCGCTCGCTGGCCTCTTCACGCACGGACTCTTGCTCGAGCTCACGAATCATCGAGATGGCGTTCTCGACCAAGTCACGAACCATGCTCTCTACGTCGCGTCCGTAGTAACCGACTTCGGTGTACTTGGTGGCTTCGACTTTGACGAAGGGCGCATTGGTCAGCTTCGCTAAGCGCCTGGCGATCTCCGTTTTACCGACCCCAGTCGGCCCCGCCATCAAGATGTTCTTCGGGGCAACTTCCGATTGCAGTTCCTCCGGCAATCGACTTCGCCGCCATCTGTTCCGCACTGCAACTGCAATGGCTTTCTTTGCGTCTTTCTGCCCCACAATGTAGCGATCCAACTCAACCACAATTTGTCTTGGAGTCAGGTCGATACCGGAGCCAGTCTTTGATTCACTCATTTCGTTTCTCGCTACGAAGCGTCCTTGTTCGGCACTGCATCTAGACTTTCAATGATCCGCTTGCCGCCCGAGTAGATATCGAGTTCACCTGATATGGCGAGGGCCTCATCCACGATCTCATCCGCGGCAAGCTCACTCCGCCGCACCAGCGCTCGGGCAGCCGAGATCGCATAGTTGCCGCCTGAGCCAATTCCGAGAATGCCGTCACTGGGCTGAATTACGTCACCAGTGCCGCTGACCAGCAAACTATGTGCGGCATCGACTGCAATCAGCATCGCTTCCAAACGCCGCAGTGCTCTGTCGCTTCGCCACTCCTTCGCAAGCTCGGTCGCAGCCCTCGGGAGATTTGCTGGAAAATCCTTGAGCTTCTGTTCAAACCGTTCCATCAATGCAAAGGCGTCAGCAACTGCACCCGCAAAGCCAACGATCACTTTGCCCCCAGCCAGTTTCCGAATCTTGGCCGCATCCGTCTTGATGATTGTGTTCGCCAGAGTGACTTGTCCATCTCCGCCAATCGCCACGCGGCCATTGCTGCGAACGGAGAGAATCGTTGTCGCATGAAAAGTCATCTGCATTACCGTTGCTTGCTCGTATGATGGTTCCAATACATCTCGCGAACAACGATAACACAATCGCAGAATCTGACGAGAACCCCGCCTTCGAAAGACTGGGCCCATCAGTTCTTCAAGCTACAAAAGTAGCTCGGATCTCCGAGCCAAGAATATGCTGCATTCCGGCTGCTACAACCGGTCTACTATCCTGCCCAAACGGAAAAAGTGAATTGCCCCGCCTTTGAAACAGACGTGTTCTCTAGTCAGCTTGAAGTGCTAACAGGGCAAGGCCTGCTGACAGGCTCAGCAACTAGCAGTGTAGTAGCCGGCAGGCTTTGGAGCTTTTACAAAAGAATCGGTACGTCGCTGCCGCCTTCGTCATCACGGCGTTCCCACTCACGACGAATTTCTCGCAGGCCGTAGGCGCACAGCTCGAATTGGTCAGACATTTTTTCTAGGAGCGATGCCGAAATCGTCTTCTTGCTGCTAACAATTGAACTGGCAATTCGATAGGCCCGTTTCCCCTGAGCACAGTAGCTCACGAACTGATCCTTCGATTCTTTGCCTTGTAGACCGCGGAGTGCCTCGGGGTAGAGCCCGGACCAGAACAATGTGTAGTCCCCGATATGACGGTGGACTTCGCGTTTCGCGTCACCGACCCGTTTCTCCGCTTCGACAACCATTGAAACCACTTCAGTGGCTGGCTTCCCATCGCGTCGCCGAACTTTAGAAACTGAGTCTAGACGGGTAAACCGAATCAGCAGACCGCTGACGTAATCCACAACTTGCGTATCCACTACGCCTAGCTGTGAATGAAATACATGTTCACTCAGCCCAGCAAAAAAACGGTCGAGCGAATTATCGTTCCCATTTTTCATAGGTAACCTCCGATTTCGGACTTCGAAGCTGTACCCCCGTAGGATCCACCGTAATTATAGGAATCTTCCTTCGTCAAGGTAGAATTCCAAAGGTTTGCGAATGAACTGTAAATCTCGTTGTTAAACGATCGAGTACAAGCTGATCGCTCGTGAGCTAAGTAATTGTATCTCTATTCAACCCGGACCTATATACTTGAAGTATGTCTCAGAATTTCCTCGTAGAACTCAATTTCTGACCTCATGTTACAACATCTTTCGAAATTGCTCCCAAACGTCGCGCTAGCCGACAGGACGTTCGTGAATCGATTCACAATGAGAGACCGATGGTCTCATTTGATGATCTGCGTTTTCATTTTGCTTTTGCAAGCGAGCAGGACACTGCCCATTTGCGAAGCAGATGAGGCCGCTAAACTCTCGGAGTTGCGAACCCGCGTTTTGCCGCTGCTCGAAGAACACTGCCTGGACTGCCACTCCGGCGCAGAGCCCGACGCAGGTCTCACACTCGACCACTTCGATAAGCCGATCGACTATCTCAAAGGCCGAGATGTTTGGGAGCATGCGGCGCAAAAAATTCGCATCAAAGAAATGCCGCCACCGGATTCTAGCGACTTGTCGGAAGCAGATCGAAAGTACTTAGTCGATTGGATCACCAACACCATCGAGGACTACGAATGTGGCTTGGAGCCGAATCCCGGCCAAGTCACCCTGCGAAGGCTGAACGCGACCGAGTATCGCAACACAATTCGCGATCTCTTTGGAGTTCCCGAATACACGCCCGAATCTGCGTTCGCCGGAGATGATGTTGGATATGGATTCGACAATATCGGAGACGTTCTCACGCTTCCTCCGTTGTTGATGGAAAAGTATGTCCTCGAAGCAGAACGCATCACACGAGAGTGGATCCAGCTTCCGCCAAGAGACCGCCCCTTCGAACGCAGCTACTCCGGTGGGCAACTGCAGCTAAAGAAAAACAAAGGGGGTACTGTCCTGAAGCTAGTCAGCAGCGGCAAAGACCAGGTCGCTAAGTTGACTGAACAAATCCCGTTCAGTGGAAAGTTCTTACTGACCATCACCGCCAGCGGTGACCAAGTAGGCCGCGAGCCATGCATCATGCAAGTTCTTAACGACGGAAAGCCACTGCGACGTTTGTATCCAGTCAAAGCTGAAAAGGACGCTCCCGAAGAGATCACGATTCCAATTCCACTTCGCGCTGGTAGTCGCGAGATTGGCATTCGATTCACGAATGACACGACCCAGGGTGGAGATCGTAACCTAAACATCCACCACGTCTCCCTGTCTGGTAAACGCAAATCGAAAAAACAGATTTCCGATGCTCAACTGCCGGCAATTCACAAGAAGATCATCTTCACGAAGCCGTCGAGCGATGAGGATCGTGTAGCGAAGACTGCCCGCGTCATTAAAACTTGGGCCAGTCGAGCGTTTCGTCGGCCAGTAAGCGACGGAGACTTGCAGCGTCTAGTTGCCCTTGCGATGCAAGTGCAGGAGGACGGCGACTCGTTCGAGGAAAGTATTCAAGTCGCACTCCAGGCCATTTTGATCTCGCCTAAGTTTCTGTTTCGCGTCGAGCCGCCAAATCCAGCAGGACTTTCATTCGCGAAGTACCGAGACCTCGACGAGTTCGAGTTGGCGACGCGTTTATCCTACTTCCTCTGGTCCTCCACACCAGATAGACAGCTACTTGCCCTGGCCTCCAAGGGTGAATTGCGAAAGGGAAAGAACCTCGAGTGGCAGATCAAGCGCATGTTAGACGATGAGCGATCGGCTGAATTTGTAAACAACTTTGCCGGGCAGTGGCTAACCCTGCGTGGGCTCCGTGATTTCCAACCCGATCCAACGGAGTTCCCCGCCTGGAACGACGAGATTCGAAGACTAGCGATCTCAGAGACCAAGCTTTTCTTCCTGGCTGTGATGCGAAAGAACGGCAGCGTTTTGCGGCTACTGGACGCAGATTTTACGTTCCTCAATGAAAAGCTAGCTCGCTACTACGGTATCCCTGGGGTTCGCGGCGATGACTTCCGTTACGTTTCTTTGAAAGATACTCCACGGGCCGGGCTCTTAACGCATGCCAGCATTTTGGCCGTGACCAGCAATCCGACTCGGACAAGTCCCGTCAAACGCGGCAAGTGGATTTTGGACAATCTGCTCGACAAACCACCTCCGCCTGCACCGGCCGGCGTACCTGAGCTCGACGAGAAGAAGGGCGCGCTGACTGGTACTCTTCGTCAACGTCTTGAACAGCATCGCGAGAATCCTGCTTGCGCGAACTGTCACAAATTGATGGATCCGCTCGGTTTCGCACTCGAGAATTTCGATGCCGTAGGCGGGTACCGCGAACGCGATGGCGGCTTGCCAGTGGACGCGGCCGGTGAATTGCCCGATGGCACAGTGGTGCGTGGTGCGACGGAATTGCGGAACATCCTGGTCGAGCGCCACAAAGAGGATTTTGTCGAGTGCTTGACGCAAAAAATGCTGACGTACGCTCTTGGCCGAGGCCTGGAGTACTACGATAAGTGCGCGGTAGACAAGATTATGCAATCTCTTGAAAGCGATAGCCGATTCAGCACATTACTGGTCGAAATCGTTCGCAGTGACCCGTTTCAAAAAAAGGGCGTCCGAGATCCACTCAATTAGTGGACGATGGTATCGCTCCTCCTGCTCACACAACCTCTCCTTGAGAATCGATCATGAAAACTCACGCTACAGCCATTAAACGACGAACGATCTTGCGTGGTTTGGGCACCGCCATCGCTCTGCCAATGCTCGACGCGATGCATTCACTCGGACGCGCGGCGGTCGCAGAAGAAGCACCCTTGCGAATCGCCTTCTTGTATGTGCCTAACGGGATGCACATGCCCGATTGGAGACCGTCGAAAGTCGGAAAGGGCTTCGATGTGGGACCGATTCTGAAACCGATCGAACACCTTAAAGACCAATTCAATGTGCTTACAAATCTGACTTTGGACGGCGCACGCGCACACGGGGATGGCGGAGGCGACCACGCTCGAAGTGCGGCGTCCTTTCTGACTGGGGCTCATCCGAAGAAGACGAACGGTGCGGACATTCACAATGGCATTTCAGTTGACCAAGTGATCGCGCAGGCAGTAGGCGATCAAACGCGATTCTCGTCACTGGAAATGGGACTCGAAGGCAGTGCGCAATCCGGGAGCTGCGATAGCGGATATAGCTGTGCCTACAGTTCAAACCTCGCCTGGCGGAATTCAAATAGCCCGCTTGCTAAGGAAATGGACCCAGCGGCAGTCTTCGATCGCCTCTTCGCTTCCGGTAAGGAGGAAGAGGACAAGTCCGCCCAGGGTTCTCGCAAGAGTCGACGCCAGAGCATTCTGGATTTCGCATTGGAAGACGCAAAACGCCTACATAAAGAACTCGGAACGTCAGATCGTCGTAAACTCGACGAGTACATGTACGCCGTGCGCGATGTCGAGAAGCGACTCGTGATGTCAGAGAAACTCGATGTAGGAAACTACGAACGTCCGAAGGGTGTACCCAAGGAAATCGACGAACATAGCCAACTCATGATGGACATGATGACGCTCGCCATGCAGACCGACAGCACACGTGTCCTGTCGTTCATGTTCGCCAACGAGGGCTCGAATCGCTCACACCCGCAAGTCGGCGCTCCCGAGGGCCACCACCAGCTTTCGCACCACGGTAAGAGCGAGGAGAAACAAGAAAAGATATCGCGTATCAATCACTTCTACGCGCAGAAGCTTGCTTACTTCTTAGATGCACTTGCCAGTATTCGCGAGGGCGAACGATCGCTCTTAGATAACAGTCTTATCCTCTATGGCAGTGGCATCAGCGACGGAGATCGGCACAACCACGACGATTTGCCGATTCTAATGGCCGGCAGTGGCGGTGGGCGCGTTCAGACCGGCAGACACATCGAGTATCCACGCCAAACACCACTGTGTGATTTGTACTTGTGGATGATGCATCAGTTTGACGTCCGCGCCGATAGCTTTGGCGACTCGACGGGCGTTCTCAAGGTCTAGCCCTTTGAACGATTCGCCTGCTTGTAAATGCATCGCCCCTCCTGCGATGCAACCATCGGACCCCATCACGCCGAATCAGATACTACAATGATCGCTTCCTCTCCAACGCGGTAGGGGCGTAGTCCGCTTCGTCGATCCATCCAGGCTCTACGCCGCCCGCGTCCTACTCTTGGATGAACAGTGATGCGGTTCAACTCTACCCGGCATATAACCCCCTACTTCGCTACGGTTCTTGTTTTCTGCGGCGCAGCGTGCTTGGGCCTGATGTTCGGTTCTGTTTTCAACATTGAAGAACGCTGCGGTGCTGCGGAGCCGGTGATTCCACTGCCCCCACTCGTCGCCTCTGCACCTTTGGCATTGGAGCCCCCGGTTGCTGGCAAGTGGGAAGAACTGCTCTCTGCACGGCGTTGGGTCTTCCTTGGGGATTCCAACACCTATTCCGGCGGTTACGTGGCACTGCTTGATGCCTGGCTCGGTAGATTGCCCGATCGACCGCAGCTGTTGAACTTGGGAATGTCCAGCGAAACTGCGGCTGGTACTTCGGAAGTTGACCATCCGTTCAAACGGCCTTGTATCCACGAGCGAATCGAGAAAGTCCTGCGTATCACGCGGCCGGACGTGGTCTTTGTAGGCTACGGAATGAACGACGGCATCTACCAACCGTACAACCCGGAGAACCTTGCAAAGTACCAGCTGGGCATGCTCAGGCTCGCTTCGATTGTGAAGGCTAGCGGCGCCAAGTTGATCGTATTGACGCCGCCAATCTTCGAGCCCGAGCCTCTGGCAGTCCAGAATAAGCTCGGCCCCACGGACGAGGGACGCTACGCGTATTTTGCCCCGTCGGCGGACTACGACAACGTCCTCGCCAAACAGGCGGAATGGTGCCTGTCCAATGCTATGAAAGCAAATCAGGTCATCGACATTCGAACGCCGCTTATCGGCGAGAAGCGGCAGCAAGCCGAACCTGAGCACTACACCCCTGATGGAGTCCACTTCGGAGCGGTCGCTCATGGAATTGTTGCAGAGACGATATTGAAGCAACTGGATGCTCCCCAATCACTCGTCGCCAACTATCCAGCGGACGACGTGGTCAAACTCGCGAGGCGCAAGATGGTCATCCTACGGAACGCGTTTCTCTCCGCCGCTGGCAAGAATCGCCCAGGACTACCGGCGGGCGATCCTGTGTGGCTAGCGGAACGCATGGCGGATACGATTAGCGCAGAGATGAGGCGGAACTAAGACACGTACGCCAAAACAACTTCGATCTACTGTTCCCGGATCGACTAGAGCAAACGCAAATCATCCGTGGTTGCAAGCACTACTGCTGGCATACGGAAAATGCGAATTTGGCCAGTCGACGTCGCAAGCGAGCCTACCTAGTCATGAATTATCGATCCAAGCCAGGAAAAGGGCAGCAAGCCTTCAACGAACCGCTCAGCGATGAGGAATTGAACTTGGCCTCAATCAAGCAGCGGCCAAGTCGATTGAATGCGAAAACGATCGGCTCAGTGGTGAAGCAACTGGTCGCCCGACGCGGCTACGGGGAAACAGAAAGCCATGAACAGTTACAAACCGCGTGGGCGAAAGCCGCAGGTCCGCAGCTCGCCGCCTTGACACAGGCCACCAAGATCTCCAAGGGCAATTTAACGGTCTTGGCTGAGAACCACACGGTATTGCAAGAACTCTCTTTTCAAAGACGCCAGATCCTTCGGGAGCTACAAAAGGAGCTTCCCGAGATGAACATCAAAAGCCTGCGTACAAAAGTCGGGCGAAACTAATTGGTTTCCCCTAACGCTTGTGGCTCATGGCTGACTGCTACTGTTGGCGAGCACGGCTGAGGAGTGCTTCCAAGGCCCTGGAGTAGCGATCGTAGTCGTCCCAGTACTTTTGTTTGTTCTCTGGAGACGAGAAGAGCATGAACACGCCGCTTATTTCTTCATGCAGACCGAACTGAATACTGCCTTCAACCAAACGTCCCTCTTCCAACAGGATGTACGGATCATATCCCGAAGCAAGCGGACTGGATTGATCTGGAGCTTTTAGGAATTGCAGCTTCGCCTCTTCGCTACTGAGCCAATACACTTTGCCACGGTGTCTGACGCTACGTTCTTTACTGCCTTCTACCCAATCTGCCTTCGTCACCAAAGCGATTGGGCAATAGCCTTCGAGTGCTGGACTCTCTTCTACGAGCCCAACCTCGCCTTCCACAACATTGTTGCTGGCTTGGGCAAAGGCAACGCCTTCGCCACTCAGGCCTTCATTGGCACCCCCTGGACGAGGTTGGAACGCGCCCGAAGGCTGCGAAGTGCTAACACTGGATTGCGTGGCTGGAGTCGTCAAGGTTTGGTCCGTACCCGCCTGCATTGCGAGAGCAGAGTCAATCTGCGCAGACTCGCTAGTGGACTCGCTAGTGGACTGCACGGGCTCCGTCGAAGGGGGAAGCGAACTCATGGCCTGCTGTGCGAAAACTTGAGTAGAAGCAGCGGCTGGAGAAGTGAGTACGGATGAACTCACTACAGCTTCCCCCGCAGGTACCATTGCTGCTTGCGAAGCGTTAGCGTCTTCCGCGTTCGGTGCATTGCCTACCACGTAGTCCGCAGTAGGTGTATGCGTTTCTCGCAGATTTGCCTGCTGGCCGACATTCTGTGGTTGGGCGACCATTTGCGTTTGGGTTGCAGTAGGTTGCTTGGGAGCTGAGTAGCTATGCGTATCCTGGAAATAGGGATTGGTCATCGTCCGACTTGGTTTCGAAACAACGTTCGAAGCTGGCTGAAACACAGGACTGCTGTTCGGCTGCGGCATCTGCTGGGTCGTCATGACCGGCATGCTACTGATTTGACTCAGCTCCGCCTGAGTTCCAGCGGACATTGGGTTCGCTGGCGGTACCATTCCGGCAGTCGAACGCGGAGGCAGCTGCACTTGGTTGCTCGCAAGACTGCCGGTACCAGATGCCCGATTTGGACTGTTCGACATCGGTCGGTTTACGGCTGGCTGCATCGCCGTTTGAATCGACTGCGGCTGAGACTGCATGTCAATCGGGCCGCTGATTACCGAGTCAGCGGGAGGCTTCGAATACGGGACCGGTTCCGATGCGTGCTGAGCGTATTTGCCCATTGCCTCCGGAGGCGGGAGCAATTTGGTTGAACCGTCTGCCGTCTGCGTGAAGTTCGCATTGTTGCGCGGAGGCAGTTCACCATTCTCCGTTTGGGCAGCGTAGCTTCGTGGAGGAGAAATCTGCTGTGCAGGATTGCTAATCTGTTGCGCTGCCAGGCCAGCTTGTTGCATCGGTTGCGACGCGTAGTTCTGCTGCATCGTCGTTTTGGGCGACGCCTGCTGAGCTGCTTGCTGAGAGGCTAGCAATGCGTTGTTATCACGGTTCATAATTGCGACGTTTTGCACTACGCCCTTATAAGTCTCGGCGTTCTGAGGACAGACGCCCTGATAAAGCACTTGGCCTTGGGGGCTTAGGAAAACATCGGTGGGCCAGCTGTGTACGCCGTAGTCGGCAGCTAATTGCTTGTTGTGCGATGCATTCACGCGGACGCAGATGAAGTACTTATTCAACGTGTCCACTAGCTCAACCCGTGAGAAAACTCGAGTCTCGAGAGTTTTGCAAGGTAGGCAGTCATCGCCGTAAAAGTGAACTAACACCGGAACGCCAAACTGCGCGGATGCCTGCTGCGCGGACTTTAGGTCGGGTGCCCAGCGAATCGCTTCGTCGGCTTGGACGGTGACCTGAAGGCAGAGGATATTCAGGATCGCCAGCGTGCAAATGCAACGCAGTTTGTTGTAAGCGAATCGCATGGTTTCTACGTCCAATAAAGAAAATCTGGGCGTCGCACTCAAGAGCGCAGGCATCGGCTTGGATCGGATAGGAAAGGAATTCCACTTGAGGCGAGACTGCCGACTTTTCGAAAAATTCCGGTTTTCCTTGCTATCATTTGCCCTTTCACTTGACACCTAGAGCCGCACAGATAATATTCGTGAGCGAACAAACACAGGATTCTTCGACGGTTTCGCGCGTCGAGAAAAGACTGCTCTAACTGTGAATTCTTGTCACAGTCGTTCTCCGGAATTGCAGTTCGATTACCCGCTGGCCTATCGTTTTGGCGAGCGGAGTGCATTCCACCTTGAGGCGGCAGTTCCGCGAAATCAGTCCACTTCGTCTTCGGACGATCCGACCAATCCGAGCCGAATTTGCATTGGTGGCGGCAGTTGCCGTTAGAGTCTTGAGAAATAGGCCATGTGCTGGATTTTCAGTTGGCAGCTCAGCTAATTGGGGCCGCGATGAGGATGTCGCCGCACGAGCACAGGGTCACGAGCATCATTTCCAGATGGAGCCTACCGTACCGTTGCTTTGGGATGCACTAAATTCCAGAAGCACTAGGACGCCCTGACACGTTCGTTCCTTGCAGTCGTATTTACAAACTAAGGCCGCTTCAGCAGTTGGCGTTTACGATTCCTACTGCCGAGCCGATTGGCCGGGAACGATGTTGGCGGCTTAAGAGCCAAGACTTGTAGCGAGCTGCTCAAGCAGCCTAGTGCCCTGTTTTCACGTAGTGCATTCATCGAGTATCCCACAGCACATGAAGCGAGGTCGGGCGGGCGTCAAAGTACAAAAGTCCCAATATGGCTGGCTGCATTCAAGATTTTTGCAAAACAGATGAGCAGAAGTAAAACAAAGTAGTCGTGCACAGCACGCTTAGAAACGAACCAGCAACTCCGTTGCTGAAAAGATTGATTATGTCACCACGGAACGTTGAATGGTGACTCCCTGGATGGGCCACGGAACTTGGGCCGCATCCTCGTATTTTCTTAATCCCCGCTGCTGGCGGACCCTTCGACAGGTTGCAAGCCTTCGGACGTCGGCACATCTAAATTTGGACAGACTGAATGCCAAAGAAAAAGCGGTATCGACCACGTTCTTCAAATGGTGGTTCTGGTGGAAATTACTCGAACTCCCAAAGCCGCCAGGGCGGCGGCGGTGGTGGAGGAAATGGCGGTGGAGGAGGTGGAAATGGCGGTGGCGGCGGACGTCGCGGTCGGCGCCGTCGTAACTCAGGACCGAACACCAAGAGTGAGCCGTTTCCGGAGCCGCAGGTCGACGAGAACGGTGATATCCCATTGCTGGAATTCACCGGGGTCTTGGAGATGCACCCTAACGGGTATGGCTTCCTACGAAGCGCCGAAAACAACTACAACCGCGAACGCTCGGATCCGTTTGTGCCTGGCACAATGATTGAGAAGTTCGGCTTGCGTCAGGGCATTTCGATGAAAGCCATGATGCAGCAGGCCCGACGGCAGCAGGGACCTCGCGTTAGAGAGATCCTAGACGTCGACGGCATGAAGCCGGAGGACTATTGCAATGTCAAGAACTTTGATGATGACAAGGCCTTAACGCCCATCAACCCTGAGCAATGGCTCAATCTTGAAATTGGTGATGAACCGGCAACCAATCGCGTTATTGATTTACTAGCTCCCATGGGTAAGGGGCAACGCGCGTTGATTGTGGCCCCGCCAAGGAGCGGTAAAACGATCATGCTGCAACACATCAGTAAGGGCATCGCGATGAATCATCCCGATGTTCATTTGATGGTGCTCCTGATCGACGAGCGTCCCGAAGAAGTTACGGACATGCGCCGGAATGTCCTGAATGGCGAAGTCATCGCCAGTAGTCTGGACATGGACGTAGACAGCCACGTGCGGTTGAGCCAATTGGTAATCGATCGCTGCAAGCGTCTGGCCGAAATGGGACAAGACGTCTTCCTGCTGATGGACTCCATCACGCGACTCGCTCGTGCGTTTAATAAATGGGTGGGTAATTCCGGCCCAACAATGAGTGGCGGTGTAAATATTAAGGCGATGGATATCCCGAAGAAGCTCTTTGCGACGGCTCGTGCGTTCGCAGAAGGTGGCTCGCTGACCATCGTCGGCACGGCACTCATCGATACCGGCAGCCGCATGGATGACTTGATTTTTCAAGAGTTCAAAGGCACCGGGAATATGGAACTTGTGCTCGACCGTAAACTTGCCGAGCGACGTGTCTGGCCAGCAATCGATATTGCTCAGTCCGGTACTCGACGTGAGGAATTGCTGCACAACGAAGAGATTCTGCATGCAGTGACGATGCTCCGACGGACCCTGAACCAAATGCACCCTGTCGAAGCCATGGAGCAATTGACGAAGCAACTCGGGCGTTTCAAATCGAACGCAGAGTTCATTAAGTTGATCTCAGCTGCAAAAGTCCTCGATTGAGCCAGCGAAGAATCTGCGGGTCGCCATATGTCGCTCTCCTTGCGAGCGCCGTGACCTCTGCGAGATTCCAAAACCAAGTTCAATCCAGAAGCGGGGCCATCCCGCTCTTGGACGGAATGCTTGGGCAGCGGCAGCTATAATGGCTAGCAATGCATAGTAGATAACACGCATCGATTCCCAATTCGCTTCGATTGCCCTCGATCGCTAGAGGTTTTCTGATCGTTACTTTGGGAATGGTCGATGGAATGAGATGCGTAAATGGGATCTTGCAAACTAGACCCCCACTGCATGAAAAGATAGCTTTACGGTCATCATTCTGGCAGAGAGTTCAGACAACCAAATGGCTTCCGTTTGGCTTCGTCCACCCGACTACTCATTGAAATCGAAACGCTAATGAGCTTAAGAGAAGATTTCTACTCGAAGAAATCAGCGCTAGGCGTACCGAACGCGCTAGTCCTCTTAATGCTTGTCTTCTTCTTTGTTCCCTTCGCGTTCCGCGGTGCCCGAATGGCGCTGCAGAAGACGGAGAATAACGTCAAAGACTGGCTGCCCTCGGACTTCCGCGAGACCGAGGAATTGGCCTGGTTTGCTAAGAATTTCGTTAGCGAGCAGTTCATCATCGCGACTTGGGACGGCTGTGAAGAAGAAGACCAGCGGCTCAAGATGTTCGTCAGTAAGCTCCGACAAGAGCTTGAGCCGGGTCCGAACGTTGACCCCAAATCCGAATACTTTGCGGCCCGTGACTTAGGCGGACAGTACGGTCTTTTTGCACCCGAAGATTACAACTTCAACTGGGGTGGCAAAAACGAAAAATGGCTCGTCGACGGAAATGGTCGCCACTTTTACGTAACTCCAAACGGCCGACTCTACCGCTGGGGAGGCAACTCCAACATGGTGAGTGCCGCGTTCCGCAGCGTTACGCGGGCAACTGGCAGCTTTGAATTGGAGGGCCAGTTTGTCGCCGGCTTCGGCGATCCAGGCACAGACGGGGCACCCAATCCGTTCTGGGCCAATCCGAGGCTGTTGACGGCTCCTCTCTTCAAGAGTGTTGAAACGGGTCCCGACCTCGTCGCCCAGCTAACGAAGAAGGACGGAGCTCTTCACAATTCGACCGAACCTAAAGCTGGTGAGCGTGATGCGATTGCCCGGCTGACCGGAACGATGTTTGGGCCTCCCGTACCCGGCGATTTCGACTGGACGGCAGACTCACTCGAACAAGAGTTGAGCCGCGAAAAGCTAGCTGAGCTGCCGGAAGATTGGAAGTCGATTTGGGACCTGGTTCTGGAACGCGAGTTAGCCGATCGCTTCGAAGGAAGCCTCGAAAAACTACTCGCAGTAGACCCAGTCGAACAATCGGAAGTTTGGTACGCGTTCTTCGACGCAGTTGCAGTTGAAGAACCCACACGACAGACTTGCGTGATTCTCACACTAACTGACGCAGCCCGAGGTAATCTCGGAAAGGTCATCGCTAGAGGCATGTTGGGACAGACTCAAGGTCGAGTCCTGCAGATCGCCAAGGAATGTGGAATTGCTCCGCCTCCCACGCCGTCGATGGCGCCACCTCCGTTCAACATGCTAGCTGGAACGCCGTCGATTCCTGAGCCGATCATTCACCTCGGTGGGCCACCGGTTGATAACGTCGCCATTGACGAAGAAGGCACCATCACCCTGGTCCGCCTCATTGGCTATTCGCTCATCCTTGGACTCGTCCTGTCATGGATCCTCCTCCGTTCAACACGCCTCATGATGATGGTGTTCTTTGTTGGTGGAGTCAGCGCGGTGGCAAGCCTCGGAATGGTATGGTGGAGCAACGCTTCCATTGATGCCATTCTGCTCACGATGCCCTCCTTGGTCTACGTGCTTGGGATGGCCGGGGCCATTCACATTGTGAACTACTATCGCGATGCAGCTATTGAGAACGGGCAAGCCGATGCACCTGGGCGGGCAATCGCACACGCCGTAATGCCATGCACGTTGGCCGCACTCACGACAGCAATCGGATTGGCATCACTTTGCTCAAGTAACATCCTGCCGATCCGCAAGTTCGGGATTTTCTCGGCCATGGGTGTAATGGCAACGCTAGTCTTGCTCTACACCTTCCTGCCAAGTGCTTTGTCCATTTTCCCGCCGCCAATGAAGGCAATTCGTGAAGCGGGTGACAAGTCCGCTGCCGGGATTCTCCGGTTCTGGGAAGCCATTGGCCGATTCGTCTTGAAGAATCATTGGTATGTGAACTCTGCATGTATCTTAGCATTCATCGCACTAGGATTCGGACTGTTTCGGATCAAGACCGACGTTCAGCTCCTGAAGCTGTTCGATTCGAAGGCTCAAATTATCCAGGATTACGCTTGGCTGGAAGATAACTTCGGACGTCTCGTTCCAATGGAGCTAGTCGTCCGCTTCCCGACTGAGCTGCAGAAGCCCGTCGAGGCCCCAGATGGTTCAACCGACGAGGATCGACGTGGCTATCGAACTCAACTCAGCTTGCTTGAGCGAGCGGAAGCCGTAGGACGAATCCAAGAAGTCCTCCAAGACCGATTCGGCTATGCAGGCTTGAACATTGTCGGCCGCGGAATGTCGCCAGTCACGCTACTCAAAGATATTCCGGATCCTTGGCCGGGTTTTAGCCCACATCGGTCCGGGTACAACAGGAAGTTCCATGAAGACAAGGATCAATTGCTAGAGACCGACTATCTAGCCATGGAGACGCAGGGCGAGGCTGCAGGTACTGAGCTGTGGCGAATTAGTTTAAGACTCGGGGCACTCAATGATATCGATTATGGTGATTTCGTTTCGTCGCTGAGAGCGGCGGTCGAACCAGTCGTAGCGGCCTATCGTTGCCGACAAGAAGCCTACGAGGCGATCGTCAGCAGGGAGACTTTTGACGTCGCAGACAAGACGCCCAGCAACGTGCTCGTACTCGGGTTTAACCCCAAGACGATGCTTAAGAAAGCTGCCTTCGAGGATGGGCGTCTCGCCATGGACGCCAAAACGGAATTCGCTTTGGCTCTGCGAAAAGTGTTCATCAGCGAAACAACAAATCCGCCGAGTTGGTACCATCCCGACTACAAAGAGCCTGAGATTGAAGATCTTGAGTCGTCTTCTTGCATCGTGATTATGGGCGACCACCCGGACTACGATTGGGATGCGATTCGTGCGATCCAACCCAACATTATCGATGCTCGTCCGATGATCGCGGAAGCATCGTTTGTGCAAACGGGAAATCGCTTACCTGAGGATCAGCCGGTCGAACTCACAAAACGACCGGGAGAGATGGATGTCGTCTACACGGGCATTGTTCCAGTCGTTTATAAAGCCCAACGCACCCTGCTCGTTAGCTTGATTGAGAGCACAGCCTGGGCGTTTGTACTGATCGCCATTGTGATGACCTGCCTGCTTTCCCCAGCGAGATCGTTCGGGCAATTCTTCGTTCCGTCCAACTTCGTCCGAGGACTAGGCTCTGGCGCCGTGTCCATGATTCCAAACGTGTTTCCGGTTGTCATTATCTTTGGCTTCATCGGCTGGTCTGATCAGTTAATTGGGCAAAGGATTCTCGTTGACATCGGAACCATGATGACCGCCAGCGTCGCGATGGGCGTTGCCGTTGATGATACGATCCACTTCCTGACTTGGTTCCGCGAGGGCCTCAAACGTGGCCTCGATCGGCGGGAAGCCATCTTCGTGGCTTACAAGCACGTCGCACCAGCGATGACGCAGACCACGATCATCGCCGGTCTTGGATTGAGCGTTTTTGCTCTCAGCACATTCACACCGACTCAGCGTTTCGGCAAGCTGATGCTGACTTTGTTGGGCGCGGCTTTAGTCGGCGACTTGATCTTCCTGCCCGCGTTGTTGGCGAGTCCCCTTGGCCGCATCTTCACGATGCTGCCAAGTAAAGATATCTCCGCGGACCAGGGACAAAGTACTCCGGTCTTGTTGGAGGCCGGCGGTACGATGGCCATTGATGAAACGCCCCCCGGCTTCAGCGATGGAGCGTCCGACGACGAAGATAGCGAGTACCGACTTGCCGAGCTCGACGAAAGAGAAGCCGCAAAACAGGCAGACGATCCACCGGCAGCATCGGACGAAGTTCCTCAGTTGCAGATTCGTCGCCCACAAATGATGCGAGAACGGCCTATTAAAGCTAGACGACGTCAGAGCTAGAGCTCGTCGTTGCAAGAGAACGGGGCGCGTATCGCTGGATGCTCACAGCACTTCTTTCGAAATCCTGCTTAACAACACCAGTTCTACTGCAAGATTGCCTGGATCGCATCAACGAGCGACTGCTGTGAATCCCGCCATTGAATTTCAGTGCTGGATTTGTCAGCCAAATTCTTGACTTGGCAAGTTCCGGCCTCCAACTCTCGACTGCCGGCTATCAATGCAACTTGGAATCCTTTTCCGTCGGCGTACTTTAGTTGCTGACCGAGCTTCTTTGCATCCGGATACAGCTCTACCCCAATTCCCGCAGCTCTAACGATAGAAGCGAGTTGCAAGTAGTCTTGCAAGCACTCTTTGTCGAAATAGGCAACCAGGACGGGAGCCGGCGTTGCAACAGAGCCCAACAGGTCGAGCGACTCCATGGCAGCCAAGAGTCGATCCAGGCCAAGCGACGCTCCGATCCCGGGCAAGTGTTGCTTCGTGTAGAGCCCCGCCAAGTTATCGTATCTTCCGCCCGAACAAACGCTGCCAATGCTGGGCAAGTCGTCGAGCACGGTCTCGAAGATCACCCCGGTGTAGTAGTCCAATCCTCGGGCGATAGAAACATCGAGCTTGAACCGGCTCTCGGGCACCCCAACAGCAAGGAGTGCACTTGAAATCTGCCGCAAGCGTTCGACTCCGGCTCGCCCTACTTCGCTGTCAGCCACGAGTTCCGAAACCTGCTCCAAAACCTCGTTTGATGTCCCCTTAATCCCAGAGAGCGCGAGGATTTCTTGCGACTGAGCTTCATCGAGCGTAGCCACTTGTTGCAATTCACTGGCAACCGCCTCAGGGCCGATCTTGTCCAGCTTGTCGAGGGTTCTCAAAATCGGTGTTGTCTGGTCACTTACCCCAAGTAACTCGAGCAAACCAGAAAGCACTTGGCGGTTATTCATGCGGATGGTGAAACGCTCGATTCCGATCTCCACAAGCAGGTCGTGAATCACTAGCGCCGTTTCAATGTCCGCCGCGACAGACTCCGTCCCAATTGTGTCGAAGTCGCACTGCATGAACTCACGGTAACGACCAGCCTGCGTATTCTCACCTCGCCACACAGGAGCGATGTGATAACGCTTGAATGGAGTTCCAAGTTGATTGATATGCTGAGCCGCAAACCGCGCGAGGGGGACGGTCAGGTCAAACCGCATACCAACTTCACGACCACCATGGTCCTCAAAGTGATACAACTGACGATCGGTTTCCTCGCTACCTTTGCCCGTCAGGATCTCCAAGTACTCGAGCACGGGAGTGTCGATCGGCGAAAAACCAAATCGTCGATAGACGGCTCGCGCGACTTCCATCAACCGCTCACGCGGTATCATGACTTCGGGGAGATAATCGCGGAATCCCTTCAGCGTTCGAGGCTTGATCAATTTCGCCTTCGCAGGCTTCGACTTTGAGTTCTGTTCAGTCACTCGTACCTAGTTCCATTACGCGTTGTTTCCATTTCGGCAGCCGGACTGGATTCCTCATTTCGGATTCAGCCGTCGGCGTCGTATCGCTCCGAACGATCAAGTCGTGCAAAGAGTCGGCCGTATCAGCCAATGACCGGCAGCATCGGAGGCTCAGCAGATCGAATATTCTTCATCGTTCCCTGCAGCACTGTGGCTTCCACGTACTCGACGACTTGCTCAGGAGTTTCGAAGTATTTTTCATACGTACTGTCTTCGTCGTATTCACAATTGTCGGTCGAGTATTCGCGGCAGATCTCAGGCCGTGTCTCGTAGATGCCGCAGCGATGATCGGGCTGCAAGTGCTTGCAGACCGTGTGGACTAACAAGTACCAACTCTCCTCCTCGACAAACACACTCGCCCGGTCGTGCAGCAGGAACCAACGCATGAAGTCAAAATCCTTGGCCGTATCGGGTGGATCGATAGGCAACGCAAAGTAGCGACAGCATTTCGCAGGGCAATATTCGCAGAGATTCCCGCCCTCTGGCAGGTCCTCTCGCTTGATTCTCGTGACTGGCAAAACGGTACTCAAAGCTGACACTCCGGCGGAATCACTTCAGGAATTCTGGACCCGCCACATTTTAGCTACTTCGCTGCTCAGGATGAGCCCCCAATTCGAAACCGCCCTACCTACCGAGATCTTCCTTTCGGCAGGCTTACCTGCGCTCTTTGGAGGACATTCGGTGTACATCCGAGCATGAGCCCCGCTATGCCCTCATCTCGATTTGCGTAAAACTGTGGTCAGACTCTTGCGGGCAAAAACTTCCCAGTTCTCTTGAACAGGTTTCAACTTCCATGGAAATCGTCGTCACGGCTGTCGGCCCGGACAATGTTGGACTAGCAGACCCGATCATTCACGAAGTCACCGCTCAGGGCGCGAGTATCGCTGAGATCCAGATGTACGACCATGACGAAGCTGGTGTGTTCGCCATGATGTGCCGTGTGAACATGGACGCCAGTCGCTGGTCCAGTGTTCACGACACGATGTTAGAAATCGGAAAACAGAAGAGTCTTTCCGTGCGAGTTTGGTCGCCAGATCTACCTAGCATACAACAAGCGAAACCCAAGATCGCGATTTGTGCGACCTACCAGGAACCTACGCCGCGGGCCGTCTTGGAGGCAGTGCGGGATGGAGTAATCGACGCCGAAGTTGCCGTGATGATCGGCAACCGCAACAAGTGCTCGAAGCTAGCCGAGGAATTCAATGTTCCCTGGCACAACATTGGTAGCTCCGATGGCAGCGCCAACGATGACGCGCTCGTCGAGCTGCTTGACCAATACCAAGTCGACTACGTTGTGCTCGCACGCTACATGCGTGTCCTACCACCGGATACTTGCTGGAAGTACGCCGGCGGAAGGATCATTAACTTGCACCACGGTCTGCTCCCGGGCTTCCCTGGCTTCCGGCCCTACCATGATGCTTTTGCCGGACGGATGCTAACCTACGGCGCTACCTGTCACTTCATTATCCCCGAGTTAGACGCTGGCAATCAGACGATCAATCAAAGGACTTTTTCTGTCGCCCCCGGCACCAAGCTGGAAGAGATCATCGCTCAAGGTCAGACGGAGAACGAGCCCGCCTGCCTTGTTGAGGGGGTTCGGAGAGTCGTAGCACGCGAAGTAAAACTGCACTTCCATCGCATTATCGCGACTTCGAACTAGCTGCTCCGACAACAGCATGCGCTGCTTCGATGTCCACCTCCAAAACGCTGGACCTAATGCGTCGATCGTTCCGCCGACCCAACGCCTACAAAACAACGCCCTCGGCCCAACGCACCCCAAACAGAACGCACTATTTTTTAATCCCAATCAAAACCGGATCGTGATCAGAACTCCGAAACGGATCTGGCTCAAACAGTGACTTCGGGTTGAACTCTTCGTTGTAGTCGAGGAACCGAGGTTCATCTGCGTTGATGTGCCAGGTCGCAACACCGGTCACATCCTGGGCCAGTCCTTCTGTCGCGAATGCATGGTCGAGGCTGCCGGACTGGCCGTAATAGACGTACGAGTACGCCTCGCCCTGTTCTTCAGATTGCTCGGCCTCGTGCAAATCAACAAGCCCCCCCGCTCGCAAGGCATCGATGGGATCTTCTTGCTGGTACGCATTGAGATCACCCAGAATCAGTACGCGTCGCTTCTTGCTTTTCAGACCTTGAACAAACTTCACAATCGCCATCGTCTGGCCCAATCGAGTCGCGTTGTAGGCACCTTGCCCATCGCCTTTGTTCTTGTTCGCTGCATCTGCATCTTTCGCGCCGCCCTTGGATTTGAAGTGGTTTACGACAACAGTGAACGGCTTTCCGCCCCGTTTCGGTTTGAATGTTTGAACCACAGGCGTGCGAGCCGCATAGAACGCGTTGTCTCGAATCATCTCCACGTCGCCAGCAGGCGTGACTCGATCAGCCCGATAAATCAACGCAACTCGAATCGCGTCGGTGCCACCGGGGGCGTTGCGAAAGCCAGCTGGAACTCCGCACCCTTTGAACACATTTTTTCCACTCGCTTTGTTCAAAGCCTCAACGAGCCGCTCTTCTGCTTCAGGACTGTTCTCAATCTCCATCAGACCAACAACATCTGCCTGAAGCTGATTGATTGCCGCGACAACCTTCGCATTCTGGCGGACCAACTCAGACTTCGAATCCGCACCGCGGGCCTTGTTGCGTCCGTTGTCGATGGTCGTGAAATAGTTCAGCACATTGAAGCTGGCAATCGTGATGTCGGCCGCACCAAGGTCTGGTCGAGCGGGACGCCGTGCCGGCGTCCACTTCAGGGGACCATTCGAAACCAGCAAGATCGTATTGCGTTGCTCAACAATGCGTCCGGACACGTTTTCCACAACCGAACCGATGCGAACCGTTGGTTCAGAACGTCCCAATTCAGGAAACAGCTTTGGCGGAAAGATATTCTCCCCTCCGGCTCCATCATCAATTACCAGTATCCCTTTGTCGTTCGACTTTTGAGCAGCAACGACCTTCGCGACGTTGCTACCACCGTTAAACGAAACGCCCTTCGCATCCGCGTCGTTGGGATCAATGTAGCTAGTCGGAATCCGTAACCGCTCTCGGGCCACTTTGACTTCACCATAACGAACCAGGTCGTAGGTATCGACGACTTCCAAAGTGCCTTCGATCCGAACCTGCTTTCCAATCATCGACTTCCAATCGACCGCTTGCAGATCGCCCCGAATCACAACATGGCGCTGATTGGACGACGCCGCTTCGGATGGCTGCGAAGTCGACTCCGGCGGCATCACCGCATCGCCGTTAGAAGCCAATGCTTCCCCCGGACTATTCTCGTCGTCCGCACTGGCCTGCTGTTGGCATCCGGTCGACAGTATCGCCAACAGAACCAAATAGAATCTTAGCTTTGTGTTCATCTTAGACCTCGTTCCAAACATGTCGTGCGCCAATCTGATGGCCTCGGCCACAAAACCAGATGCCACAGCAAGAATTCAATTGAAATTAACAACTGGACAGCTCTATCGGCTGCTGTGTCAGCAAGCGAGACACTTCAAGCCTCACAACCTGCACTGGGGCCCAGTAAAACGCTCGATAAGATCGTCGCGAAGGCGACAATTTGCAAGGAGTGCATACTCAGAGCCCGAGTAGGTTACTTGTCAGTCGAAATCGCGGTCACGGGCGACATCCATTTTTGATGGATACACCAGTCGCACTCCCAGTCACTCACTTCGACTTCGCGGTTTGCCGTGAGCCTTGGATGGGAAGTACTTCGACTCCACGTGTGAATCGGTCATCACTTTGGCCAGCTGGTTGACGATCTCAGGGTTGGATGCGGCGACGTTCTTGGTTTCTCGTTCATCGTTAGCCAGATTGAAAAGCATGATCGGTTCTTCGGTTCCGAATCGAATGCCCTTCCAGTCGCCCATTCGCACTGCCTGCTGGAACGGCGAGTAGAACTCCCAATAGTGGAACTTGCGCCCCGTCTGTTGCTTGCCCATCAATGTTGGCATCACCGACATGCCGTCCAGATGCGACGGCGTTTTGATTCCGGCAAGTTCACATGCGGTCGGGAAAACGTCTCGCATATCCCAGACAAAATCGCTGGTGGTTCCCGCTGCGATCTTGCCCGGCCAGCGAGCGACCATCGCGGCTCTCAAGCCCCCTTCGAAGAGGTCTCGCTTCCCCCCACGTAATCCACCGGCACTGTTAAGCGGTTTGATGAACGGTGGATTGGGACCGTTGTCGGAGGTGAAGAAGACAATCGTCTCTTCATCCAGCTTCAGTTCCTTCAACAACGCCATCACCTTACCCACGGTCTGATCCGTCCGAGTAATCATGGCGGCGTAGTGGCGAACGATCCCAGAAAGGTGATCGTATTGTGCATAGACCGGATCGTCGGTCGGAATTTCGTACGCGCCATGAGGAGGCGTCAGCGCCAGATACAGAAAGAACTTCTCATCCTTGTTGGCCCTGACAAATTCCAGCGCCTTTTCTTCCTGGCGGTACGGGATGTAAACCTTGCGCCCGTTGTTCGCGTTCCCGGGGATAGCCACCATTTTGCCGCCGTCCCAAATCTTGTCTGGGAAGTGATTGTGTGCATGAACCTGATCAAGGTAACCGTACCAGTAGTCGAACCCCTGTTTCTCCGGCGCGCCGTCGAAACCGGGGTTGCCGAGTCCCCATTTGCCGATGCCCGCTGTCTTGTACCCGGCCTCCTGCAGTGACTCGGCGACAGTGACGTCTTTGTCCTCCAGAAAGACAAGCGGTCGCCCATTCGTAGCGCTCAGTTGCTTCTTCAATCCCTTCGCCGCGTTGTCTCTGCGTCGGCAATGCCCCGTGTGCATACCCGTCATCAAGACACAGCGTGTGGGAGCACAAACGCATGAACCGGAATAGTGCTGCGTGAACTTCATCCCCTCCGCGCACATAAGATCGAAAGTCGGCGTCTTCACCTTCTTCGAACCAAACGCGCCGAAGTCACCGTAGCCCGCGTCATCCAACATGATGTAGATGATGTTTGGCGGCTCGTCCGCCACTACAGAAGGAACCAGGCACACGGTTATCAAAGCAAGTACCCAAAAATGTCTCATGCAGAATGTTCTCAACATCTATATCGAACTAAACAAAAATGGTAGCGACTCAATCCCGTCGCGGAGCGACGTCAGGCGACAGCATCGAACTTCAGTCCGAGGAGGCAACCCGAAGAACACGCACATGCCGCGGAGCGGCGACAGGTGCTATCATGATAGCAAACACGTTCGCGTGCTCGACAAAGCCGTTATCCGCGGCCGCAAAGACGGCGATGAGCATTGGGACAATCGTTTGCTACCAGATACCGGTGAACAAGACCTCAGCGACCATCCTCCGATTATCGCCAAGTTTCGATTGAAGTAATCCTTGGCCAAGGAAGAGTATGGTCCTCGCAGCGGCGTCTAGATCATTGCACGCTAGATCAAGGATTCAAGGTAGTGCCGCGAACGGTTAACTTCGTCGGTCACTTCTTTGGCAGTTGGCAAGATGGGAATGCCTCGCGGGACCGGGTGCATGAAGATCTCTGTCCAACCCTCATACTGGATGTCTTTGAGTGCAACAAGAAGCGGAGTGAAATCCAACGGTCCCCGGCCGGGCAATTGCAATAGCTCCTCTTCTTTCGGCAACTTCTTCATGCAACCATCGCCGTGCTGCCAAGCATAAAAAACCGCGATTCGGTTTCCAAGTTGTCGAATCAGTTTTGCTAAGTCCTCCGGCTCTTGCGCAAGATGATAAGGTGCGAACGCGATTGCCAGACTCTTACTTGGCGACAGTTCCATTAGCCAACGCATTGAATCTGCCGAGGAGATAAGGTTGTTCGCGTGATTTTCGATCGCGATTCGAACTCCGCATTCTTCCGCCTTTGCCAAATGTGGCTTCATGGCTTCAACGAATTTGGCCACGGCAGCTTTCAACTCTGCGCCACTCAGCCCTTTCGGTCCTTTGCCGCCAGTGACAATCGTGCCGCAGCCGAGTCGCTTTGCCAGTTCAAGCTCACTCTTCAAACCAAACGGCCCCAATTGGTACTGCGTTATGCAGCCCAATCGAACATTGTGCTGAGACAGCATCTCGGAGAACTTCGCTTCCCCCAAATCCGTGAGCTGTTCGCGCTGGTTGCCGTGCACCTTAGGCCAAATATCGACGGCAGTCGCTCCGGTCAGTCGTGCCTGCGGTAAGATCTCGCCAAGATATTGATATCCGTATAAGCAAGACGCCAGCATGTAATTCAATTTGAATTCCGACTGCGTAGCCCCACCGGCCAAACCTGCAACTCCCGCGCTCGCCACGGTCACCACGCTAGTCGTAAACGATCTTCGATTCAGTTTCATTCTGAAATCCAGTTTTTTCCTTCACCAGCCGTCGAGCGAACCCGCTTGGAGACGCGCATACATGGTCCCGCTATCGCAGCTACAATGACCATTTCCTCTCGATGCTATCCTACAGGAGAACAGACATGCTCGCGAATGCATCTCGAAAGTACGCTTCCGCCGCGCGTCTCATGCGGGTTGT
>JBGCCZ010000113.1:0-30236 GCA_045105035.1 Pirellulaceae bacterium
AGACGTTCTATGCCGCTTTGAGACGCTTGCGAGTTGTTTCGCAAAGATTCGGATCTTTCCCGACTCTCCGCGGCCAGGAAAAGCGATGAAGAAATCCCCGCGATCAAAATGCTGGAGGTTGCCAAAGTGAAAACGAGCTCCAGCAGTTGAATCCCAGCGCGAGAGGGCATGAGCTTTTGGCCAATCATGGAGCGGTTCCCAGAGACAGGGCATCAAGAATGTCGACGTTAATGACTGGACCACCGGAACCCATTCCCATCGAAGCATCCGCGTTGCTGACAGGTTGACCGTCGGTCATCGATACCATGTCACCCCACATGTTGAGCATCGCGCTGTCATCACCATCAAAACCAGCAGTTTGGAAAACGACACCTGGATAGCGACGGCTGTAGTCCACGATTCCATTTGAATCGCCGATTAGTCTTGGCTGCGACGGGGAGATCTCCATATGGCTGGTCCCGGCCGTGATCTTGAGCATGATGGACTGTCCCGTTCGCGAGGCTTGTCTTCGAAGCGCTTGGATATCGCTTGAAAGAGCCATCGCTGCCGAACTCGCCCGCATATTTAACACAAGACGCGACCAACTCGGTATAGCCGTGGCCGCGATGATGGAGATGATCAAGACGGTAACCGTAAGCTCAGTGAGCGAGAAACCGCCTCTCCAACGTATAATTGTTCGCTCGCGATCTCGAGATTTCCGAGCTAGCATGACCGACTCTCGGGCGAATGTTCTTTGGCTTGGTACAGAGTTCTTTTTCAACTCTTGAAAGCTACGTCATGTAGCGAGGCTAAATTGCATATCGCAGCAAGGTTGAAGAGGCGTGACAATCCGGCGAGGTACGAAACCATGCAATCGATACGACTGATACCTGCACAGAACAGTCGCGGTCTTCGGTACTGAAGATATTCCCGCCCCGCCCCGTCCATTCCGCTGCAGCGATTATGAATCTGCTTTGGTTGCGATTGCGAAGAAGCCGCCGCAGAACGCATTGCGGAGAGGTCGACCTGATGGAAGGATTTGGTCGCCGTTCTTGGAATGGCAAACGATGCGAATCTGCGAGAATCCAGAAGACTGCAGTTCGCGCACCAACTCTCTGCGACTGTAGATATGCAAGAACATGGCGGGTAGTCCGCGGTAAGGATACACACGGTCACCAAACTCGGCCGTTGAAAACCAACTCCGTACGCGGCTTGAAAGAAGCCAGCGTAGGCCCCCTGGATCACGCAAGCACGCATAGCGGTTGTGCGCGTGTACGATCAATTGTCCTTTGTCGCTCAACCAATCGTAGACGCCTTGGAGCAGCCGAGTTCGGTTGGCGCTTCCACGAACCATCCCAAGGCTACTGAATAGACTCACGGCCAATGCGATGGAGCCTGGTCTGATGAATCCTGGTTCGGCGAGGTTGGCGTTGACGAAGCCAGCGTGATTGATGCAATGGATCCCTACTTCGTCGCTCAGACTTTGGCGAGCTTGTTGCAACATGTGTGAACTCAAGTCAACATTCAGCCAGCGCCATCGTCGGTTCGACGAATCGGATTTTTCCGAGGCACTCAACCACTGCCGCGCAATCCTGGCGGTGCCACAACCCAAGTCGGCAGCAATAAGAGTCTGCTGTCCTAATTCTAGGCTCAGAGCCGCAACCTGCTGAGCCACTAGATCCGAGTCCAGTTGGAAGAGCGGGTGCGTTCGAAGAAACGACTCATATTCCGTTGCGATTGTCGAGGACTGAACATAGTCCCAGGTGCCCCGATCGACGCCTTTCGGTAGCTGCCAAGACGGTCGATTCATGAACGTTCACTCAGATAAAACATTTCGAACCGCCGGGTAAAGGGAAGCGTCCTCCCGCAAGAGGCAGCTATTGGACAATACGGCTCCATATCCTCTCAGATCCACCGTGGGTGCTGACCTTCAGGCAGATAACTGAACGCTTCGGACGATTCTGTGATCCCCGGCGAACTGACGAATTAGCCGTTGTTCAGGGAAGTAACCATCAGTTCGAGGCGTCGTTGTCGGTTCGAGGGGGCAAAAGTATAATCTGCCCGCGCGGGCGTCGAAGTTGAGCGGCACAAGGACCATTTTACCGAGTGCAGAATCCGAGCAACGCCTGACAGTTCATCATTCCTCGACTACTTTTCCTCTCGCTGGGCGTGCATAACGCATTAGCTCGGTCGCAAGTTTGGAATCTGAAAACCATAGGAGAATACTGTGGTAACTCGAATCGCGATTAACGGTTTTGGACGCATTGGGCGGCTTACGTTCCGCAATCTCATGGAACGCAGCGATGAGTTCGAAGTGGTTGCCATCAATGACCTTACTGATAACAAGATGCTGGCAACGCTATTGAAGTACGACAGCATCCACGGCCGCTATCCTGGCGAAGTCACGTCCACCGACACCCACCTTGTTGTCGATGGGAAAGAGATTGCTGCACTGGCTGTGCGTGATCCAGCTCAACTGCCTTGGAAGGATCACAACATTGATATCGTGATCGAGAGTACTGGTATCTTCACCGGTCGAGCCGCAGGTGGAAAACCTGGCTACGACACGCACCTCGAAGCGGGTTGCAAGAAAGTTGTCTTAAGTGCGCCGGCCAAAGATGGTGCAGACCTAACCTGCGTTCTCGGAGTGAACGACGACAAGTTGACATCTGATATGAAGTGCGTTTCGAATGCAAGCTGCACGACAAATTGCCTTGCTCCTGTTGCGAAGGTGTTGCACGAATCCTTCGGTATCGAGAGCGGTTTGATGACGACCGTTCATGCATACACTAACGACCAAAACGTCCAGGATCAGCCTCACCAGGATCCGTACCGTGCTCGGGCTGCTTCCCAGAACATCATTCCAACTTCGACGGGTGCTGCCAAGGCTGTTGGATTGGTCATCCCTGATCTCCAAGGCAAACTGACCGGTATCGCGATGCGTGTGCCAGTGTCGACCGGCAGTGTCGTTGATTTGACGGCCAACTTGGGCAAGCAAGTGACGGTTTCGGAAATCAATGCAGCCATCAAGTCTGCCGCAGAAGGTCCTTTGAAGGGCATCCTTTGCTACTCCGAAGATCCACTAGTGAGCAGTGATATCATCGATGATCCACACAGCTCGATTTTCGCTGCCGACTTTACTCAAGTGCTCGGCGACTCCGGCAATCTTGTAAAAGTTGTCAGCTGGTATGACAACGAATGGGGTTATAGCTGCCGCACGGCGGACCTCTGCTCCATGCTATCGAAGATGCTGTAAGAACCACTAACCACTTACAGTCCAGATTCTATTTTTCGATGCGCCCATCGTATTTCGGTGGGCGTTGTCATGCGCAGACGGTTGAAGGTGGCGGAATGCTAACTTCAGCCATCCGGAAACTGACGGCAATACTCATACACGGCCATCGTGGTTGCTGTAACCACGTTGTAACTCGCTGGTGGACCGTAGACTGGGATTTCGACTACACGGTCGAGCAGATCCAAAGTCGATTGAGCAAGTCCCTCGCGCTCGCTTCCAATCACTAACGCTGTCTCCTTCTCGAAGCGGAACGAGTGCAAGGACTCGGAGCTGGTTGTCTGCTCGAGGCCAATCATTTGCATGCCCGACTGTTTCAACTTTTTTAGCACCGGATCGATACTTCGCTTAACTTCTACGGTGACTACATCCGCAGCATCTCGGGCAATTTTTGGGTCGACCTTGCCCGAACCGCAATAGACGATTTTGGTGATTCCGGCGCAGCCCGCCAATCGCACCATACGGCTCAGATTGACGGCGCTTCGGAGGGGGGCAACGACCAGAGTAATCGGTCTTGGCTGCTCCAGGGCTGTCGGGGGTCGGTGCCGAGTGTGCTCGAAACGCGCCATGTGCTCAATGATCTCAAGACAAGAGGAATTGTGAGTCGAACTTCATAGCCGACAATTCGAACCGGATCTGACGGTACCGTCTAGTGTGTCCGGCGCACTGACAAAGCTGGATCGACGATCGCTGAAGTGCGAACAGGTTCATTGTTTCAGTGCTTTTCCGACGGCAGCGGAATCAAGATCCGCATTAGTTTTTCGGGTGCGACGCAACCTTCGGCTAAGAAGGCGCCGCGGGCTGTGTCTGCATTCGCGGAATTTTCGAAGTGGAGGCCCATGTGCCAGCGTAGAGCATTCGCCATTTGGCGGAGTTGAAAACTCTCCAGACTCTGGACGGTGCTCAGCCATTTGTCTTCGCTAGCGAGAGCGCCAAGCCCAGCATCACTGACAAGCTCAAAGGCGGTACCAGCAACTACATAGGGGGCATCTCGAAGAGCGCGGATCCGTATGGACAACGCTTTGGCATCGGCGAAGTTTTTGCGTACGAGTGCGCAACATACTTTAGCCGAAAGGGCGAGCCAGAGGTTTGTGTTGTGGCTGAGCAGCGAAGCCTGTTTCATGCTCGGCCAATCAGAGTGCAGCAGATCAAAGGCTTTAACATCATTTCCTTCGTATAAGTGTTGGTTTGCTCGAGAGATCCAAAGATAGAAACGCGGCATTTGGAACGCGTGACTTCTGATGGCAAGCCGTGCAATTTCTAGCGACTCTCGACCGCCCTCGATATCATCGCCTACCAAGTCAGAAAGGTGTCCGCCCATAACGTGCGTCAAATACTGAGCTAAGACATCGTTTCGCTGCTCCGCGCATTGTCTCAGATGCATCGTTTGGGTTCGTAACTGTTTCAGTTCCATTCTGTCATTGAAGTTTGCCAAACGGCACCAGTGGGTCATTTGAGCGTCCCACGCAAAGCTCTGCTTCCGCTTGGATTGCGCTTCGAGTGAACGCCGAAGTGAATCGGATGCTGTCTGTCCCCTACCCCGTTCTGTTTTCCAGAGCCACGCAAAAAAGTGATATCGACCGATGGCAATTGGACAGTTACTTTCCACTGCCAGGTCGCGACCGTACCGGAGCCAGCCGACTGCGACGCGCCGAAGTTTGCGGCTGGCCAAAAGCAGGACAAGCGAATAGTTTAAAACGGCGATTGCGCGGTCGCTTTTACTTCCGTGGGATGCGGCATAGTCTTTGAGGTACAACGTCAATTCAGGGCCCAGCCTGTTGTCCAGGAAGGTGAGTGCGAAACTCATTCGGTTTAGCGCTGCGTACAGCTCGTCAAACGGCTCGCTGTCGGTTTGGACCTTGCCAATGAATTTCTGAACCGGAGCACCCCTAATCAGATCGAAGAATAGCTTCCAACGTCTTGGCTGCAGAGGTGATCGTTTTCCGATTCCGAGTTCAGCTAAGACGTCAGCCAGGCTCGCCATTCCTTCGTTCAAACGGCCCGCGTAGATCCATTGCTCCCCTGCTAAAGCCTTCATGACCATTTTCTGAGCGTCGTCGGAGCGAAACATCAGCGTTTCGTATTTTTTCGCAGCCTCAATGGAGTTGCCGATTCCAGCTAGTGCGGCTGCTTCGAGACGATCGAGTTCGTAGACTTCCTTCTCATTTCGATCGGCGCTCGAGTGGCGTGCTCGCTCGAGAAATGCCAACGTCTCCTCGTACCCGCCAGAGTTGAGCGCGACGCGGGCGGCTTGGGCGTAGCAAGCTGCAGCCTCTCGGTAAAGTTCCGCCTCCCAGAAATGAGCACCCATACGAGACCAGGGAGCCGGAACTTCCGCAGACAGGATTCGCGCTAAACGGTTGTGTCTGCGAGCCAGTCTGGCTTGCGGCATTGACGCCAGAATCGCTTGGCGGAAGCGATCGTGCGAGATCTCAATTTGTGATTCAAATCCCGAGTGACGTGTGGTAATCCAACCTTGTGACTCAAGGAGCACGAGCAATGACTGAAGCAACTTTGGAGCAATACGGGCAGAAGTGTGTATTTGGTGAAATCCCATGGGACGATCTGATACCGCAAGGTACTGCAGAACCAACTCGGCATTCGGGTGCTGTGTTGTAAAGCGGCTTGCGAAACTCGGGCTGAATCGCCTTGAAAGCCATTCTTCATCCTTTACTGGAAACTGCTTTACATGATTTGAGTAGACGTAGAAAAGCTCGCGCAGCAGGAAGGGGTTACCGTTCGAGCGCACACGCATGTCTTCTCGGATCTGCGGCGAAATGGAAATCTCGCGATCTGCGCAATAGTGATCGAGCAGATCTTCACATTCAGTCTCGGACAAGGAGGCTACGGGAATGTTGCAGCTAGAATTCGTCGAGTCATTATTGCGTTCGAGAAGTTGAAGCACTCGCTGTTCCGGCGACTCATCCACCCCGATCAGCAAGACATTCGCAGTCGAATCTTGTAGCCATCCGGCGAGCCATTCGAGGCTAGACTCATCTGCCCACTGAGCGTCGTCTACCAAAATTGCGATGGGGAAATCGTGACTGAGCGTTGTAAGCCAGTCGGCGAGTTCTTCCATGGCGGTCCGCCGAGCCAGTTCGGAAGAAGCCGCATGTTCGATCTTCTGGGACGGTCTGACGGTAGGCTCGTGGAGATGACGCAACTGAGGGAACTGTGTACTGATCGATGCAAGATGCAGTTCCAGATTGGCTTGCCAGCGATCTCTTGGCATCGTTTTGAGCGAAGCTACGATCTGCTGGATAAGCCCGTTAATGAGTCGAAAAGGTGTTTTGTCCTGGCGGAAACATCGCACGTGCCAGACAAGTCGCTCGACCTCTGCTCGCTGGGATTCCATCGCCTGTTGTTCAGGGGCAGTCTGACACTCTTGCCATTGGGCCAATACCGTACTTTTTCCGATTCCCGATTCACCGGTTAGAACCGCAATTTCCGCTTTCTTGTTTGCTTCCACTGATTCCATTTTTGAATTCAGCTCGGCGAGCACTTCCTCGCGACCGAAAAATCTCGTTGCCACAGCGGACTGTGATGGCTTCCCACCAAGACGACGAATCACTTCGCTGCCCGTTGGTCGACGATCTGGGTCGGTTCGGAGCAAATCACAGCAAAGATCTACCAGATCGCTGGGGGCGTCTTGTAACTGCTCGCGAAGATCATCGGTGTCAGCGATATGCTCGTTGTTCTTGTCATTCAGGAACTTCGGTTCAAAACACCCCGAGACGACCTGGTAGATTAAGAGTCCGAAGCTGTACCAATCGCTGGATTGAGAATGCAGTTTGTGCTTCAAGACTTCTGGAGCGGAATACGGAATCGTACCAATCCCTTCTTCCGGACTGTTCTCGCTGACGGCCAGTCCGAGATCCAAGACTACAGCCCGGGAGGAAGAAGTGATCATTATGTTGGTCGGCTTGATATCGCAGTGAATCGCGCCAACACGGTGTAGATAGTGAATAGCCGACGCCGATTGGCGAAGTGCGCGACGGAGGACCTTCCAGCGATCCGATCGTTGGCGCACTGAGAACTGAAACCACTCGTCGATCGTCTTGCCTTCGATCATCTCCATGGAAAAGTAGCGAAGATCGCCTTCGACACTGGCCTCATACAGACGAACGAGATTCGGATGGTTCACTGCCGAAAGTAGCGAGAACTCTTCGTTGAACCGATACACGCTCCAAGCATCGTCCCGACGCATGACCTTAACGGCGACAGGCGTTGCACTGCGAAGGTCGATGGCGGAATAAACGAAGCCCATGCCCCCTCGGCTGATTAGCTCGACTAAAAGAAAGCAGCCCAGGTTCTGTGGGAGTGGTTCGAGCGAAATTGATTTTTCGGAATCATCTTTAACCGTCAAATCACCCGGCTGGCTGACTGTACATTGGTCGGCATGCGCATGCACTTTGCCAGCTGGCAGTGTGTCCTCGATCTTTTGAAGCAACCGTCCTAGATGCTCGTCCACGCAATCGCTGTAGATCAGATAGGACTCCGGTCTTGGCGGAATCTTGTCATGTCGTAGGCGACGGGCATATTCGAGCACGCAGAGTTGCACCAGGTACGACGGCTCGTCTCTTAACTCTGGATAGCGGAACAGAAAGAGATGGACTGAAGGACGGACTCGTTCGTCTTCATCATCATGCTGCGAAACTTCGCCCTGGATCTCTGATTGCTGATCCACGGGCTGGCGAAAGGCGAATTCAAGTTCCGCCGTTGCCAGGCGAAAAGTCAATTCAAGACGAAGTTCGGAGTCGGAAACCTTGTCGATGAATCTGTTCCAACGTGCTGGATCATAACGACTCCAGCCCTCCCGAAATTCTTGCTCCAGCCTAATGATGTCATTGTTCACGGGAGAAGACTTCAAAAATGGTTGCGCCTTTTGGACAAGCTCCATCGTACTCGGTTCGAGCTACGTTGCCGAAG
Organism: Pirellulaceae bacterium; assembly: GCA_045105035.1. Lineage (GTDB taxonomy): Bacteria > Planctomycetota > Planctomycetia > Pirellulales > Pirellulaceae > Aureliella. The sequence goes on from JBGCCZ010000113.1 coordinate 8,201, forward strand.
ACTTTTGGCGAGGATGAGTCGCGACCAAGTGTCGGCCGCTGCAAATTGTCGCCCAATTTACCGAGAGTCGCCAACTGATGACTCAGAGGATCTGGGGCCAGCATCGCCATTGACTGGCAAACTTAAGGTCTCCTAAGCTCTCGCTGCCTGAGCCCTATTTTCTGGTTTTTTGCGTTGGAATAGGTCGTCTATATCGGTACCGGAATGGAGTCGCAGTTTAAAGCTTGTGCTACATGCATTGAGCCGCCTCAGAGAGTTTTGCATGGCCTGCGGTTCGTACCGCTCCCAATGGGCCACTCGCGAAGCTTCGAGATAGGGCGGTTGCGTGGAACTAGCGCGCTGCTCGTCTGCCTCTATTTACTCGTAATGCTCACGGGTTGTTCGTCGCAGCGGTTCTTGATTCGGCGAGACACGCCGGCCAATCCTTTGGCGGTGACGCTGCAGTTGACCAGTTCCAAAGGTCCGAGCATAAGTCAACGAACACAGTCGGTGCTTCGGCGGTTCGCCTTGGCAGACGTATATGCGGATGATCCGCAACTCTGTTTAGAAGTCATGCAAGAGTTGCTCGAGACGGAAGTTGAAAGCGGGCTTGTTTATGCCATTAGCGAGATCGCATATATCCTCGGTGCCAAAGCCAGTCAGAACGGTGAGGAAGCACGCGCCTTAGACATGTATAGCGTCGCGCTCTCCAACGCCTACATGTTCCTCTTTCACGAAGCTTTTGATACGCGGCGAAATCCCTACGATCCACTCTTTCGTGGAGCCTGCGATCTCTACAACGAGTCGTTAGAGGCTTCCTTACGCATCGCGAACTCGAAAGGACAACTGCAACCGGGGCAGAGCTACGAAATATCGACTGGTTCTCAGACCTATGAAATTCATACGGTTGTAAGAGGTCAGTGGAGTGCCGATGACTTTGAACGGTTTGAATTCGTTAGCGACTATGAGGTGGAGGGACTGCCTTCGTCGGGTTTGAGCTACGGTTTGGGCGTGCCACTGATTGCGGTTCGTCGAGAGGGGAAGATGGACGACCCTCGGGAGAAATACTATCCAGAGGGACTGAGCTTCCCAGTGACTGCTCTGGCGCGGGTGGTGAAACCTGGATCAATGCCGGGTAAGGGCGCAGAGCACCGGCACCACTGTGTACTCGAATTGCACGATCCCTTGGTTTCCAATGACTTGCGGATTGGGGATCGTCTTGTTCCGCTGGAGTCTGACTTAAGTACCTCGCTGGCATTTTTCCTGGACAGCCCGCAGTTTCGGGAGACTAGCCAAGCAACCCTTGGGCTACTGAATCCACAAAAAACACAGGAGCATCGGGGGATCTACATGCTGGAGCCCTTTGATCCGCAGAGGGTACCAGTCCTCATGGTGCACGGACTTTGGTCGAGTCCAGTTACGTGGATGCCCATGTTCAATGACTTACGGAGCTTTCAGGAGCTGAGGGAGAACTATCAGTTCTGGTTTTATCAGTATCCGACTGGGCAACCTTTTTGGCTAAGTGCCACACAGATGCGCGCGGACTTAAGCGAACTGCGGCAGACTCTAGACCCGAATCGATTGTACGAAGCGTTGGACTATACCGTTTTGGTGGGTCACAGTATGGGCGGTCTAGTCAGTCGTATGCAGACGATTGAAAGCTCTGACGACTTTTGGAAGATCCTCAGCGACAAACCTTTCCAAGAGGTGCAAGGGAAAGACGAGCACGTCGATCGACTTCGGGAGGCGGCATTCTTTACGCCAAATCGAGACGTTCGCCGCGTCGTCACCATTGGAACTCCGCACCGTGGTAGTGACTATGCGAACGATACGACACGTTGGCTGGGTCGGAAGCTGATCAAATTGCCTTCGATGATGGTTGCGTCGGGGCAGCAGTTGATTAGCCAGAATCCCGGTGTTTTTCGCAATACCGAGTTGCTGACCACAAGCACGAGCATCGATTCATTAAGTCCCGATTCGCCAGTCTTCCCGGCGATGTGGCGAGCACCCACCGCGCCTTGGGTCAATTATCACAATATCATTGGCCTAGTTCCAACCAAGACCTGGCTGGGTGAGAAAGAACCTGAAGGTGACGGCGTCGTGTCTCAGGAGAGTGCTGAAGTACCTGGGGTAGAAAGCGAAATCGCTGTCGAAAGTATCCACCAAAAGATCCACCGACATCCAAGAGCAATTTTTGAAGTCCGTCGCATTCTCTTGCAACATCTCGAAGAACTGCGTGGTGAACATATGGCGACCTACGCCAGCGCAACGGGCGATCACGATCATGGAAGTCGCATTCCGGCGCGGGTTGTTTCCACCATCACGCCGGGACCGAGAAACGCACTGCCGAAGGGGAAGCTAACGATCCCGAGACACTACCCACCACCTCAACCGATGCTTCGTCGTGCGAGCGGCAGCGTCCTACCGCAAGGACCGAAGGCCTTCGCTCCAGCGAGCCAAGTTCTCAGGCCAGCGAGCGGGGGCATAGGCTCCGCGTCAACTTTAAAGAGTTCGACGCCAGGCTTCGCGCCTGCCTCAGCGCCTGCCTCAGCGCCTACGACGCCGTAAAACTTTGACAGAAGTCAGTCAGTCTTTCACGGCAGCGCTTGGCAAGTCGACTTTGGAATCGGTAGGGATCCCAGGTCACGACTACTTCGCGGGTTGGCGGCTGTCCTGCCAGGGAGCGATAGACTCGTGCTTTGGATTTGTCGAGCCGACGAGCCATGTCGGGGACCATCGAGATACCGTGCCCTAGAGCAACTAATTCTTGCACCATAGAGAGTTGATTTGCGCGGCCGATTACGACCGGCTGAAACGAACGTTGGCGACAGAAGCTGAGGATGTTGTCTGACAAGCAATGAGGTTCGTCGAGCATGACGAATGTGTAGTTCTCCAAGTCCTTCAAGCGGACATTCTTCGCGTCGACAAGTGAGTGATTCTTGGGTAAGGCAAGCCAAAGTTCTTCGGAGAACAACGAACTCACTTCGAGGTACTTTTGAAAGACAGGTAAAGCCATGACGGCCATATCGACTTCACCCTGCGAGCATTGCCGGAGGAGGTTCTTGGTCGTGTCCTCGTAGATTTCTATCTGAGCTTCGGGAAACTCTGAAGAAAATTGCTTTAGAAAATGTGGCAGAAAGTATGGTGCAATGGTTGGTATCGCACCAATTCGCAAACGTCCTGTGCGACCATCGTCCGAGATCTCAGCCTTGGTGTCTTCGGCAATCGACAGAATTTGCTCTGCTCGAGAGCGGAGCGTGAGGCCCGCGTCCGTTAGCTCGACGACTCGAGTCTTGCGAACTAGGACAGGCACACCCAGTTCCTCTTCCAATTTTTGAACAGCTCGACTGAGAGCAGGCTGGGAGATTCCGAGTTCTTCGGCAGCCCGAGTGAAGCTCTTCGACTGAGCCACCTGCAAGAAGTAACGAAGTTGGTCAAACTCCATGAACGATAGAACCTCTTTAAGCGTCTTAGGTCATCTGGCACTACTCTATTCTATGCTAGTTGGCCTATCGAAAGCGGCGCGAGAACCCAACTTGAAACTGAATCCAACGTTCGAAATACTGTCGCAGGCAAAAGGAGAGACGCTCTTTGCTACAGAAAGCGTTTCGGAGGAATAAAGAGGCTAGCCAACAATAAACCGCCGGCAAGCGCCGCCGCAATGATCACCATGGAGAACGCCAACTCCATGCCTCGGAGTGTTTGAGCGTCAATCATGGCGGTCAGCGCACGATAGCCGATGGATCCCGGTACTAGAATGAGGAGCGCAGGAGTCTGCGGGACCATGGCGGGCCGGTTGTAAACCCGAGCGTAAATGTTGCTGCTGCACCCGACTACAAAGGCACCCAGAAGCGCCCCCATTTCCGGTCCCAAAGCGGCGCCGGCAGCTTGAGCGACGGTAAATCCGGCAATGCAAACCGCAACGATAACTGGCCACTGACGAAGTGGTGCACGGAAAACGACGGCGAAGGCAAGAGGAGCGACCAAGGTGATCGCCCAAGGCAAATATTCCGGAAGAGGTAATAGAATCTCAGTTGTCTCCGCGGTGGGGACAATCCGCCAGGCTATGGCCACACCGAGGACGATTGCTAGGAGTTTGCTTGTCGCTCCCGCTAAACGGGCAGTACCTGCCGACAAATGGCTTAGTGCCAACTCAGTGATAGCGATCGTTAGTGTCAGCCCTGGAATTGGCAGAATCAAAGCGGCTAGAGTCACCAGTCGTACGTTAAGCGGAAGCCATCGCCCTAATAGCGAAACGGAAAGCGCGATGAGAAAGGCAATGACGGGTTCCGACCAACCCGTGGGCGATTCGAGTTTGGCAGTCGCCCGCATAAAGGCTTCGATGAATACACCAAAGATGGCGGCGAAGACCAAGTCTGCGGCACCGCCACCCAGGATGGAAGCGACGGCGAGGCAAGCAACCGCACTGGCGAGCATGGTGGCAGCCACTGAGTAGGGCGGCGGAGAGCCGGCGATGGACTCGATGCGCAAACTCGCTTCATCAATAGGAATCTTCCCGGCCTCGAGTTGTTCGAGCACTTCATCAAAGGCCAGCAGCTTGGCAATGTCGACTTCGCCGCCCGGCGCGATGCGTTTGAGATAAGTCTGCTGCTCCCCAATTTTTCCAAGTGAGCAATGCAACGCAGTTGGGGTGTAGAGGAAAACTCCAGGGATGTTGAGCGAACTCGCGACTTTCGTCAGCACGCCTTCGAGCCGGTAGGAGGGAGTACCGTAGTAGTGCAGCAGCTCTCCGATTCGAACGAGAAGTAGGTGAGTGTCCGCCATGGAATTTCATTCAAGCTGAAGTACTAAGTCGTGGGCTGTTTTTTCGTCGGTTCACTTTTACGAAGGAGAACTCGATCAGCGAAATGAGCAGGCCAATCAAACGGGCGAGTACTTTGATCGATCTTCGACTACTTTGGAAGGTCTCAGGGACCCGATTTGCGCAGAGCAAGGGGGTTTTAGAGCGAATCCCCTTTTTCCAGCAGGCAGCTAGAATAGAGCCGACTCGGTTTAGATTGGTTCGCGGGCATGCAGCATTCTCCGCGACAGTTTCTTCAAGCAGATTTGTTTATGGCAAAATCACGCATCGGTCCCTTCGCACTCGAAGTTCCACTTGCTCCCGCGCGGGGAACGGGGCAGGTTTTTCGCGGAGTCCACGTTGAGCAACGCAAACTAGCCGCACTCCGGGTCTTCAAAGTGCCGATGGGGATGACTCCGGAGAGTCGCCAAGCCTACGCGGATCAGTTGGAAGAGCTGAAGAGACTAAGGCACCCAGGAATTGTTCGCTGCTTTGGCGGTGGCTTCGATACTCGGAGTGCATATTTGGCGTATCAGTTGGTCGAAGGTGAATCACTGGAGTCTCTGCTCGATCGTCGAGAACGTCTGCCTTGGGAAACCGCGTTGGAATATAGCCAGCAGATCGTTGAAGCGGTCCAACATGCTCACCAGTCCGAGTGGTACCACGGACGGTTGAAGCCTGACAAGGTTCTGGTCGCCCGCGATGGAGTGGTAAAAGTCTGTGACTGGCGTCGCGAGGCAATCTCATTTGCCCTTGGCGAGCGGAGGCCGTCTGTAGATCAACTTAAGTTCACCGCACCGGAAGCACTGAATGGCGGTGAGGGCAACGAAAAAGCAGACCTGTATTCCGTTGGTGCATTGATGTACTTCATGCTTACCGGACAGCCGCCCTTTGGCGGAGACGACCAAAACTTGAAACGGACGATCGTCGAGAATCCCGTTCCGGATGTTGGTAAATCAGTTTTGGATTGTCCGGTTTGGCTGAGCGCGATTATTGGCCAACTTCTTAGTAAAGACCCAGCTGAACGGCCCTATAGCGCAACTGCGCTTCTCTTGGCATTCAAGGAAGCTGAGAAGCGACAATCGCAGGGGGTGGGAGTGCTGCAACACGCTACAGGCGGGTTTAGCCCAATCAAACTGCAAACGAGCCGCGAAGAAGCCGAAAAGGTCCTCGGCGTCAAAAAGAAGAAGAAACGCAAACAGCGGGAGACTTCTTTTCTCGATCAGACTTGGGTTCTCCTTCTCGGATTCATTGGTGCCGTTGCAGCCGTGGTCTGGTTTCTTCTTCCCTTCAGCGAAGCGACGCTACGCAAAAAGGCCGAAGCACTGTTGCCTCCGAATTCAGACGAATGGAGCGACTGGCAGGATGCCCGCAGTGACTATATGTCGCAACTCGTTGATCGTTTTCCGGAGGGCGAGAACGCTGATTGGGCTAACCAGCGAATCGCATGGGTGAATGCTCGCGGTCGCCAGCGAGAGCTCGAGCGAGAAAACCGTTTGAATCGCCAGACGAAATGGACTGACCCCGAGCGGCAGTACTGGAGAGCATGGGAGTTCGAGCAGTTCGGTGATCTGTGGACTGCACGTGATAAGTATCGTGCGATTCTCAAGCTGTTCTCCAAGTCGGAGGACGCCGTGGATCTCTGTTACTTGTCGAAGGAGGCGCTCGAAAGAATCAATGCCAAGGGGCAGGTTCCGAGCGAGTTGAAGCAGTTTGTCGAACGGAGACTGGAGCAAGCCAAAGAAGACTACGATGCGGCTCGTATTCAACAGGCTCGAGAGACTTGGGAATCCATTCTGCAGCTCTACGCACAGAAAGAAGAGGTAGAGGCCCAAGTTGCCGAAGCGCGCGAACGGCTGAGCGATCTTGGGTCGCCCTAAACTTCTGGATCGAGCCACTACGTCATGCGTCGAGCTATGGCCTCGGTTGGTAGCGGGATGATCGTTGGATTGCCTATTTCATCCGTTCGCAAAATATCATCTGGAAGACTTGCTTCGGTGAGTGCGTCGTATTTGACGATGAACGCGCCGATCTGCAAGTAGTTCTGTTGAAAGACCGGAGGCCAGAATTCTTCACTACGGCTGGCGAGTGTACGAGCGAGGAGTCGCGTTGCACGCCCGCTAAATCCACTGAGTACCATCTCCAACCGGCCGAGAGATTCTCGGTAGATGTAAAAGACGAGAGCCGAATCTTGTCCGCCAGCGTACGTCCAGGTGCCATCGGCCTGCTCGTAGTAGATGCCTGGCTCTTCGGCTTTCTCGGACTGGCTCAACTGAAGGCCTGCTGAGGAACAGGGGATATGCGGATCGCTGTCTCGATAGCGTAGGAAGAACGGACACCTACGATCCGTTGCCTTGGCGACGTTGTCTTGGCTTTCAAATGGTTTAGCGAGAAAAGTATCACAGAAGATCTTATCAACGACAGGATTGCTTTTCACGCTGCCTAGGCAAACAAGTGCCTTATCACCCGCTGAAGAGGTGAAACTTTCGTACACCGCGTTGGACCTCTCGATCGCCACGGAGGAATCGTTGATTCCTGGGCTCCAGACGAGTGTCTGACGCAAGAGTTCGGGGTGTGTTGGCATTTCGCGAGACTGGCTCTGCGTTTGAGCGAGCTTGTCGGTTCCACCTAGCGTCGTCACACCATTGAGAACTTCGCCCATGAGGACTGCGTCTGAGGCGACGACCATCGCGTTCTGCACGTTCCCCTCACCTTCGGACCGGCGTACTCCAAGGCAAATCTCAAGCCGCCTTCTGCGCGCGAGTAACTCCCAAAAGTGCTCTGGTTTCACCGAGAACAGGACGCCCGGCAATTCATCCGCGCTGGCGTAGCCGTGTTCGACAAGATAGTCGCACAAGCGGGAAAGAGCCTCCAACGGAATGTACTTGGCTTCGTTCTTCAGCAGCGACGCGACTTGGTGACGGTCGAGTCCGGTGTATTCAACGATGGCCTTGATCGTGCCAGGTCGTTTGCGGCGGTCCGGTGTGTGCCCTAGCAATTCAGCTAGTCTGAATTCATATCGCATCAGCAGAAGTCTTCGGTTTCTTACGAGTCACTAGAAAATGGAAGAGATTTACGCAGAAAAGCGAGCAGTTAGTAACTTAATGTAAGATTAAGCCCCCTTGGTGCAGAAAACTAGTCACTATCTCAATTTTTCACAATCGATTCTCATAACTTGTCCGATTCGTGAGCCAACGCCGCTTTGGGTGGTGAAGAAATGAACGAGGGGCATGTGTTAACGTCAGAGTTCAATCAGCCTCCGAGGACGCGGGTCGAAATCGCTTTCGCCTCTGACTCACTCGTTGTGCCCTCCACCACGGTCCGGCCTCCGCGAAAGAGAGTCAGAGTGTGTTCTGGCATGCGAACACGAACGAAGTAGGCATTCTGCTGAACATCTCCGACAGCAGACAGGCGATCTGCGATTTCACCGAGTGCGACGTGGCTAGCGCCTGGACTATCGATTTGAACTGCATTCTTACCACAGAGCACGGTGGCCTGCGTGCGAATGTCACCGGACAGGAAAGGCAGCTCCTTGTGGACACAGCACCTGCAGTTTGAATTTTGTCGGAGTTTGACGATTCGGAAGTCATTGGTCCAGCTATCCATTACCCAGAGACCATCACAGACCTGATCCACATTCCCGGAGAGCAACTTCAGCGCCTCGCCAGACTGCCAACTTGCGACCAATCCGATAGCGCTACCGAGCACTCCAGCCGAATCGCATGTCTCCATGGCTTCGCGGTCAGGCAGATCAGGCACTAGACAACGAAAGCACGCTGACTCGCCGGGAAGAATCGTCAATCCTTGCCCGCTCGCACCGAGACAGCCGCCATGCACCCAGGGTTTCGACTCTTGGATGCAGTAGTCGTTGATCAGGAATCGCGTTTCAAAGTTGTCGGTTCCATCAAGCAGGATGTCGCAACCTTCAGCAAGAGACGCCATGTTCTCAAAGTGGATATCCTCGACAAGGGCCTCAACTTCGAGCATTGGATTGATGCCGCGGATCGCCTCAGCTGCTGCGACTGCCTTGGGCTTCGACTGGTCAGCGTCTTGTTGAGTGAACAGAGCTTGTCGCTGCAGATTCGATTCTTCCACCCAGTCACGATCGACGATGCGCAGTCGCCCAACTCCGGCGCGGGCGAGCCGTTCGGCAATGGTGGTTCCCAGCGCGCCGCAACCGCAGATCAAAACAGACGCGTTCTGCAGACTCGCTTGGCCTGCTTCACCGATCGGTCCGAAACGAATCTGACGGGAGTAGCGAGAGCCCGGTTGATGCATTGAAAGTTGTTCCGGTTTTGCCAAGAGATGTGGTGTTGATGTTGTTCAGAATCCGCATTGCTAGCACTCAATCAGCTCATTCTACATTGCTCCGCGCAGCGACGGTTCGCTAAGGTCCTTTTTGAGTTTGTCCCTGGCGTTTCTTGAATCATCGAGAGCCAGGTGGACGGACTCAGTTCCCAAGATCACTTTCCGTGCGAGATTTCGACGCGAGCCATACAACAATGCGTACCAGCCTGATTGTTCCGATTTACAACGAAGTTGAGAACCTGCCTATTTTGGTTGAGCAGACGACTGCGGTACTCGAGCGTCTAGACGGTAAAAGTGAACTGATCTTGGTCAATGACGGCTCGACCGACGGTTCGACGGAGCTCCTTGATTCCTTGGCCGCGGACAATCCCATGCTCGTGGTGGTTCACTTTCGAAAGAACTACGGCCAGACGGCTGCCATGCAGGCTGGGCTGGAACAGGCTCGGGGCAAGTACTTGGTCACTATGGATGGCGATCTGCAAAACGATCCTACGGATATCCCGAAGATGTTGGACAAGCTTGATGAGGGATACGACCTCGTCCACGGCTGGCGCAAGGATCGAAAAGACACTCTGGTCACTAGGAAGATACCGAGTCGAATCGCCAACTGGATTATATCGAAAGTAACCAAGTTCCCGATTCATGACTTGGGCTGCACCTTGAAGGCCATGCGCGCAGAGATCGCTGAAGAGTTGGAGCTTTACGGCGAGATGCATCGCTTTATCCCTATCTTGGCGCATTGGCGCGGTGCGCAATGTTGCGAAGTCGTAACCACGCATCACCCGCGAAGATTTGGGCAGACCAAGTACGGGCTATCTCGAACGCTACGGGTGGTCTTAGACTTGATGACCGTGAAATACATGTTGGACTACTACAGTAGCCCAATGAAGTTGTTCGGTCGTGCGGCAGTAGGTTTCCTGGGGCTCGCCACAGCGATGTTTTCTGCGACAGTGTTGATGAAGCTGACTTCTGGCTTCGACATGACGGGCAATCCACTCTTGATTCTGGGCGCGCTGATGTGCATCGTCAGCGTCCAACTGTTCAGCGTTGGTCTGCTCGGAGAAGCGAATACACGCCTCTACTATCGTCGCAACGAACGTCGGCCGTTTGCTATCCGCAATGTGATGCGACAGCCTGACGAAGCCGCTTCAACGCAGGAAGATTCACAGCTCCGAATTCGTCGCGCGGCTTAACGCACCATAGCATCTAATCAGTTTTTGATTTCTTCTGGCTAAGAAATACCCAATAATTGTCCGGCCCAGCAGGCACACGAAAACTGATATCGATATCCTCGATGATTCGAAGGTGACTTCGTGCGATTAGACTTAGCCACATGCTCTTTCCGAGGACGCTGTAATGGTTTGGGTTTTGCTGGTGTCGACAGCTCGTGTCTGGCGTCGGAACTTCCACGTAGCAGTAGCCCCCTTCTTTCAGAACTCGCGACATTTCGCTTAGCGTGAAATACGGCATAACGCTGTGTTCTAGGCAGTGTCGGGACCAAACTAGGTCGAAACTGTTGTCTGGGAAGTCAAGAAAGGACTGGTCCATCTCGCAGACATCGAATCCATGCTCAACACAGGCATTAACATCATCGCCCAAAGCAATGCCCTTGGCTTTGAGCTTGGCATCAACGAAATGTCGTAATGCTACGCCCTGCCCACACCCAACATCCAGAACGCTTGAGCCGGATCGTAGCTTCGTTTTCTCCAAGACATGCTCTACTATCTTGCAGTGATATCAGAGTGGATTTCGCTTGGCGACTTCTGCGGGCTTCAATTTCATAGCGGGCGCTCTTTGGTTATGGTTCGGAGAGCCCAATTATCCACGGGGTACTAGGTAACGCTACTCAGTTTTACAAAGCGTCGACCGAAAGTTCGTTCACGATTCAGGCCGCTGCTCGAAGCGGTTTTTCTCGCTTCGGTCGAGATTCTCACTCTGGAGTTGAACTTTAGAGTGCTGCAAATTACGCCGACCGGTAAATGGCCAGGGGAGGAAGAGCTTTGCTCTCCCTCCCCTACCCTCCTGGTGAATTAGTCTGCTGTCACGGATTGGTGACGCAAATGCTCTGCTGCCGGTCGCCGGCCTAGCGGACTTCCATGTTGCCCCAGAAGACGTCGTTACCACGAATGATGTGGAATTTGGGTGTCGAAGCCGTTCGCATCTCGCTCGACTTCATGACCCAATCGAGGTCTTCCCAATTGGGGGTTTGCCATTCCAGCAAGCCTACCAAAATGTCGCCGGTGCGAATCTGAGCGCGATCCGCCGGGCCGCCGTTGCGAACAGATCTGACTACCAAGCCGCCTTTGTAGCTCGAATCAACACTACTGACCGCTCGTGGGTTGGCAGCTTCAAGCTGGACTCCGAGCGTCGAGTAGACGGTCTTGCTCAGACTGCCAGTCGAAGCGAGCTTGACTTTGGGTTGCGAGGAGCCACGAGTCAAAGGCATGGAGGCAACTAGACTCTCCCCCGAACGCTCAATCTCTACGCTAAGTTTCGAGCCGGGTCGTCTGCCGACCATGGCTAGCTCGAAGTCTAACCGATTGGCAACGGTACGGTCGTCTATCTTCGTGATGACGTCGCCGCGTCGGATGTCGTCTTTGCGTGAACTGAGAACGACCAGCTGTGAATCGCCGTCGTTGTATTTTGTTCGCACGTTGAGCGACTCAGTTCCAACCGACCGTCGATAGCGTGCGATCATGTCGGCTGCAACATCTAGGGCCTTGTCGACCGGGATGGCAAAACCGATTCCCTGGGCTCCTATTCGTACGGCCGCGTTGATGCCGATCATATTGCCATGCACATTCAGCAGAGGTCCGCCTGAGTTGCCCGGGTTGATGCTGGCATCGGTTTGAATCAAATCAGGGTAATCCTCCACACCGTTGACTGGGATGTCACGATGCAGAGCACTGATGATGCCTTCGGTGACTGTGTGGTGGTAGCCGAATGGATTGCCGATTGCGATGACAGGTTCACCACGCATCAAGTCGGAAGAAGTGCCACACTCGATGACTGGCAATTGGCGACCAGCATCGATTTTGACGAGTGCTAGATCCGTCTCAGCGTGGCGAGCAATAAGCCGTCCTACATATTGCCGACCGCTGCTCAGTGTGACTTCGATCCGCCCAACGTCTTGAATGACGTGTTGGTTGGTCAAGATGAACCCGCGAGAGTCGATGATGACCCCCGCGCCCATCCCGTTGACTTGTTGCCGGTCGGAGCTGGCTCCAGTCACGGAAGATGCTGGTTTGTTGCCTTCGATGTTCACGACAGCCGGTTCGGCTGTACGAATGGCTTGGACCGTGCGTGTATTTCGCTGTGGAGACAGCTCGCCAGCTGAGGCGAATTTCCCGGAAACCTGCAGCGGCAACGCGGCTCCGAGAGCCAGGCTCCAGAGAGCGAGTCTTCCCAGCTTGCGGGATTTCCAAAGGCTGGCACTTCTTGTGTGCATCGTCATAGAGGCCCTTCCGAGCGGGTATTCGGTGGCACCGTACACTCTGGCTGGGTCGCTCGAGTGGCCGTCACTTTATTGGGTCAACCTCCGCGCACTGTTCCCAGGGCGTCGGCATGAGGGGTGAATCGGTTGGACCGCTTCGAGGGCTTGATTGGAGAAAATTAAGCCTGCAGGTGCTGCCTAGATTAACAGCAAGTCAAGAGAGGGGGAGTTTGCAGGCTGCGGGGAGCTTCACGCGCCGGATTCATTGGCTGGAGATTCAGTTTGGTGGTCCATGCTTCGGATGTACTGACGTAAACGCTCAAGCTCATCCGTCGTATCCTTCAGACGAAGCATGTTTTCGACACGCTTCATCAGCTCCACCTTGTTCACCGGCTTCGACAGAAAGTCATCTGTTCCAGCCTTTACCGCGCGCTCAATATCTCCCAATTCGTTGAGCGCCGTGACCATTAGGATCATCGTTTGCGACGTACTAGCATCGCCCTTCACCCGCTGGCAGACCTCGAAGCCCGAGAGTTTGGGCATCATGACGTCGAGCAGAATTAAGTCAGGCTGAAAACTGGCGACTTTGTCTAAAGTGTCTTGGCCATCTACGGACAGCTCTGTTTCGCAATCGATAGTATCCAAGTAGGCTTCCATGAGCTCTCGATTGGCAGCATTGTCATCGGCGATCAAGATTCGGTTTGCCATACTTTTAGCCATCAATGATGTGGGACGATTTTGCTAGCCAGTGGTTGCACTATGCCCAGCTGGGCACAGTGCAACTTTTCAAAACTCTGTGAATTTCGAAGTTATTAAACTTCAACTGCGGCGGCGGGGACCGGGAAGCTTTGACCGAGTTGTCGGATCTCGTCTCGAATCGAAGCCAACGTTTCAGCGTTTCCTTCGCTTCGCAGAGCTTTGCCGATCCAGGCCGCAACGGAGCGCATTTCTGTTGGGCCCATTCCCCGAGTGGTCAGTGCGGGTGTTCCAATCCGGATACCGCTAGGGTCCATCGGCTTACGCTCATCGAAAGGAATCATGTTCATGTTGACAGTGATTCCGCACTCGTCGAGCGTCGATTCGGCTTTTTTACCGGTCATACCAATGCTTGTTACATCGACAAGCATAAGGTGATTGTCTGTACCGCCGCTGATGATACGTAAGCCGTCTGCTGCAAGTTCTTGTGCCATGACTTTGGCGTTCTCGACGACGGCTTGGCCGTACTCGGCAAAGGAGGATTGCATGGCTTCCTTGAAGCAAATTGCCTTCCCGGCGACCACGTGCATGAGTGGTCCACCTTGCAGTCCAGGGAAGACGGCACTGTTGATGGGCTTTGCGTATTCCTTCTTGCACATAATCAAACCAGAGCGCGGACCACGGAGAGTCTTGTGCGTGGTCGTGGTCACGTAGTCGGCCACTGGAATGGGACTGTTGTGAACCTTTGCGGCAACTAGGCCAGCGTAGTGGGCCATGTCGACGAGCAGCTTTGCACCGCACTCATTGGCGATGTCGGCGAACTTAGCGTGATCGATTTCCCGCGGATAGGCACTCGCTCCGGCTACGATCAGCTTAGGTTTGTGCTCCTTGGCCAGCGAAGCGACCTGATCAAAATCGATTCGGTGATTCTCGCGATCCACTCCGTAGGACAGGAAGTTATACAGCTTTCCGGAAATATTGAGCCGCATACCGTGCGTGAGGTGTCCGCCTTGGGCGAGGTCAAGTCCGAGTACTGTATCGCCTGGCTGGAGGCAAGAAAGGTAGACAGCCATGTTTGCTTGGGAGCCCGAGTGGGCTTGGACGTTGGCTGCCTCGGCTCCGAACAATTCACAGGCGCGTTGGATGGCAAGTTCTTCAACAACGTCTACGTGCTCACAACCGCCGTAGTAGCGGCGTCCTGGATAGCCTTCAGCGTACTTGTTCGTAAGCACGCTTCCGACGGCCTGCATGATTGCCGGCGAAGTGTAGTTCTCGCTGGCGATCAGCTCGAGTCCGTCTTGCTGGCGAGTGATTTCTGCGTCAATTGCGTTCCAGACTTCTGGATCTTGGGAGGCCACAATATTCACGGGATTCTGCGTTTCTTGCAAAGATTTCGAAAATCATGGCGAAGCACGTTCTCCGCCTTGGATCATTGTCGACACGCGTCGCAACGCGTCAACGCTGAGATGGGCGGTTCGGTCCACTTCTGCATGTCGATTCAATCTGAATTAGCATGCTCTCTTTCGCCTTAAGTTGCCAAACGAACCGAATTTCGATCTGAAAGACAACGTGAGTACGCAGCCACCAGTACTAGAACTAAACAATCTGTCCAAGAGTTACGGGACTCGCCTAGCGCTTGACGACGTAACGCTCCTGGTCGAAACCGGGATTACTGGACTTCTCGGACCCAACGGTTCCGGTAAAAGCACGATGATTAAGTCCATTTTGGGGCTGCTGAGAATCCAATCGGGTTCCGCATCGGTGATGGGGTTTCAACTGCCGAAAGACGCTCGGCAAATTCGCGACGCCGTCGGTTACTTACCGGAAGACGATTGCTTTATCGCGGGATTATCAGGAATTGAATCAGTCCGATTTATGGCCGAGCTCTCAGGCTTGCCGGGCATGGAGGCTCTTCGGCGGAGTCACGAAGCACTCGACTTTGCCGATGTCGGTCAAGAACGCTATCGGAACGTTGAAACGTACTCGACCGGTATGCGACAGAAACTCAAGTTTGCCCAGGCCATCGTGCACGATCCCGAGTTCATTATCCTCGATGAGCCTACCAGCGGCTTGGATCCTGAACAGCGCATCTCGATGCTACGAAAAATTCGCAACCTCGCGCACGAACACGGCAAGTCCATATTGATAAGCACACACATCTTGCACGATGTGAAAACGGTTTGCCGGCAAGTCGTCATCATGTCGCAAGGCAAAATTCGGCTCGTTGATACGCTAGAGAATTTGAGTCGCCCGACGCGTAGTGGAGTTCTTGTTGAACTCGATTCGCGCGAGCCCTCAACGGCAGAAGAGCAGTTCCCCGAGTCGGCTCGATTTGCTCAATGTTTGACGCAGCAGGGATACGAAGTCGAGTCGAGGCAGAAAGGGACATTGTGGGTCTCCGGAATTGACGACTCGAACGTTCAGTCGATTTGGCAAAAAGCGGTGGAGGCCAATGTCACGATTTGTGGGATGGGCTCCGCAACAAACTCGCTGGAAGAAGTCTTCTTTAACGCAGTAAAGGAGGCTGAGCATGCCACTGCATGATGTTGGCTATCGAAGCTGGGAAGGTAAACGAACGTCGCTCTTTGGACGATGGTCGGTCGTCGCGAAGACGGGAGTTTCTCTCGCGTTTCGGTCCACTTGGCTTAGCCGTACGTTGATACTCTCCGTTGTACCGGCAATCGCCTTCGCCATCGCGTTCTTCTTTTTTGAGCAGTCGGTAGTCATCCCCGAGTATCGCGAGTTTTTTGCTGGCGCCGTCATGGCGGCCGGCGGGCAACCAGAGATGGCAAGGTCCGTGGCCCTAGATCCAGCCAGTGTTCGTCATGAAGTTTGGGCCTCGTTGCTGCTCATCTTCTTTCGAAACCCACAGTCGGTCGCGATGCTGGTGATTGTTGGACTCGTTGCCCCCAGGCTGATATCGGCGGACCTTCGGAACCGCGGTTATCTGCTCTACTTCTCGCGTCCAGTCACGCCCACCGGCTATGTCGCAGGAAAAGCACTAGTTGTTTGGACATTCCTGGCACTAATCACTACGGCACCCGCTCTTTTTCTTTACGTGCTTGGGCTTTGCCTATCGCCAGACTTCAACGTCCTGGCGAGCACATGGGATCTGCCATTCCGGATCCTCGCCGCGTCCCTGGTGCTGATGCTTCCTGTTTCCGCCATCGCATTGGCTTGCAGCTCGATCACTATCGAGTCGCGTTATGCGGCATTTAGCTGGTTTGCGATTTGGTTAGTTGGTTGGCTGTCCTACACCGTGCTGTTTTTTGGACAGGTCGCGGGAAGAGAAGGACGCCCACGTTTTCGGAGGATCCGCGGCGATGGCGAGATCCCGGATGTGGAAATCATCACACAATCCTTTTGGGAGCTGTTATCGCCTTTTCATTGTCTTGGACGAGTTCAGCAGTACGTGTTCGGAGTCTACGGCGGAGAACTCTCCATTGTTCCCTACATCGTAGTGCTCACACTGATCACAGTGTTCGGATTCTGGTTGGTTCGTAATCGTGTAATGTCGAGGCTAAGAGCATGAGTAATCCAGTTGACGAAGCTGCCTCGGAAACGATCATCGAACTCGAACACGTTTCGAGGTTCTATGGCACTGTCATTGGAGTGGGAGACTTTCACTTCCAGCTCCAACGCGGAGCCTACGGGCTTGTTGGGCCGAATGGTTCAGGCAAGACGACTTTCATTAATCTTCTGACTGGCATGCTCAAGCCGTCAATTGGTAGGGTGAGCGTGTTTGGTGCCGACCCTACGAAGAAACGAAAGGTTTTGCGACGCATCGGCCTTTGTCCAGCCAGCGATATTCTGTTTCCAAATGTGACCGCGTTCCAATGGGTTTCGTATCTAACGGAACTGCATGGATTCAGTCAGTCGGAAGCGGCCGATCGCGCTGTACTGAGTCTTCGCGAAGTCGGTATGGAAGCAAATATGAACCGGCCGATTGGAAGCTATTCCCTCGGAATGCGACAACGGACCAAGCTTGCTCAAGCAACGGCGCACGAGCCGGATTTGCTGATACTAGATGAACCATTCAATGGACTGGATCCAATCGGTCGCCACGAACTAACCGAGTTTCTGAACCGTTGGAATGAACGTGGCAAGAGTCTCATCCTAGCGAGTCACATCCTGCACGAAGTCGAAGCGATTACCTCTTCCTTCCTATTGATTCACGGTGGTCGTCTCTTGGCCAGTGG
Organism: Pirellulaceae bacterium; assembly: GCA_045105035.1. Lineage (GTDB taxonomy): Bacteria > Planctomycetota > Planctomycetia > Pirellulales > Pirellulaceae > Aureliella. Next base: position 25,617 of record JBGCCZ010000113.1, read on the forward strand.
TGATGCGAGTGAAGTGCGTTCGATGTTGCGAGGCTTCCCAGTCGAAGTGCGCGTGCAAGGTTCAGGCCTTGATCAACTCGCCTCGCAATTAAGCGCTCAACCCTGGATTCGCGGTCTTGAGTTCACCGCGGGCGGAGATTCGCTGGCGGTCCGTGTAAGTGACAAAGGGGCTTTCTTGGATGAGCTTCGTAGCTTGGCCAGCGAAGGAGCAATTCGCCTAACCAGCATCGACTCGCCGGATGGAAGCCTCGAATCGGCCTTTGATCTCCTACTGCGGGCTCACCGAGGCGAAATGGTTCAAAGCGAAGACACCGTCGAGGCGTAGAAGCCCAGGAAAACCTCCAACTCACAGAGTTGATCAACAAGCCCTTTTCAAAAACCAAGCTCGCTATGTTTCAAGCCGCCCTATCTGTTTTTCGTTTTGAACTGCGCCGCTCGCTAACGGTTGGGCGGATTTGCATATGGTCTGCGCTTTGCCTTTTTCCCTGCTTGCTAGTCGCCATGCTGCGCATTCAAAGTCGAGGGAACATCCCGGATGAGGCGTACGCAATGATCTGCTACGTGTTGGTGCCTCAGGTGAGCTGCATGTTGGGACTGGTCTTGTGGGCGACGCCTGCGATTGGTGCCGAATTGGAGGCGCAGAGCTGGATTAACCTTGCGGTTCGGCCTCACGGGAGGACTGCCGTCGCGATAGGCAAGTATGCGGTCGCGGTAGTCTGGACAGCGTCGTACGGAATCCTCAGTTCCATCGTCGTCAGCTTGTTGGCAGGTGTTGACGAAATGTTGGCGCTGATGGCCAGTCTATGCACTCTGGTCGTGCTTTCGTCGATCGCCTACTCAGCCTTGTATCTGCTCATCGGCGCGACCTTCTATCGTCGAGCGACTGTGGCTGCCGTCGTCTACTCGCTCGTTCTCGAGGGCTTGATAAGCTGGATTCCGGCAACCATCAACCAGATCACGGTGAGCTACCGTCTGCGAACGCTGCATTCTGATTGGACCGCAGCCAGCGTGCTTAGAGATTCAACAGAAGATCAAGGATTGTTTGGTACCGAATCCTCTTTGTTCAACATCGCAGTCATCTTTTGCTACGCAGCGGCCTGCCTTGCAGTCGCTACCTACGTCGCTCGGACGAAAGAATACCCTATTCAGACGGAAGCCTAGTCCGGATTAATTCAAGTGTGGCACGGGCTCGCCCGTGTGGCTGTTCTGCTGCCAGCTTGTAGGTAGCTCTCTAATTGCATCTTCACGAAGCAGAAATTCACCTGGTTTTTCGAACTCCCCTTCTTCGACGGCTCATTGAGATCGTGAGCATGCAAGCTGATAAAAGCTCAAACCCACTGCTACCCTTCCGTGCTGGCGATCACCGAGAAGTGACGAATTTTTTTGGGAAAATCCCCCCCCCCAAAAAAAAACTTGCAACGTGGTCGTAAACCTCTAAAAGACTTTCTCAAAGTGTTGAACCGAGGAATCAGTGCGAGGAGGTGCTAGCAATGTTAAGCATGGCTCGAGCGATATTTTTTGCGTCGATCGTGGCGGCGCTTTCTGATTTTGCGTTGTGCCAACAGCGAGCAGTCGAAGATCCGTTTAATCCCGTTGAAAGCGTTGTTAAAGGCCAAGAAAAACCTGCGTTTGCAGGTGAACCTGACAAGCAGTTCAAATCGATCATTGAGTCAGACACAGACTCCATCGAACTAGACCTTGGTACGGTGCGAACGAGTTCCGACTACTTGATTTCGATCGCCCTAGTCAACAAGTCGGGACGTCCACGCCGATTTACAAAGATAACCACTTCATGTGGTTGCTTAAGTGGATTGCCAGAACGTGTCTTGTTCGAAAACGGAGAGACGCTTGAGTTGCGGGCCAAGTTTCGAAGTCCTCGAACGGAGGAGCGTTTCGGAAAAGTCATTAGCTTGGTCGACACGGACGCAGGAAGTCAGTTGCGCGTCGAAATGAAGGGCGTTGCCAAAGAAGCGGTTCGCCTGGGACGTCGAGTTTTTTCGGGCGAAGGCTCCGGTATGGCTACCTACAAGACCAAGATATTCTTCGCTCCAGGCGATTTAGATCCTGAGTACTTCAGCTATACCCAAAGCGACTCACGCATTACTGGTTGGCTCGTTTCAGATATCAGCGAAGACAAGCAATCGGGAGTTCTGACGTTGAACATCGTGCGAGGTGAAAACATCCTCAACAACAGAGCGATCGTTCGCGTGAGAGATACAAGGTCGAACAAGCCGGTCGGCGAACTCTTTCTCGAAATTCGCGGTAAGTCGGAACCACTTACGAGACCATCCAGATTGCTTTTGAAGGAAAGCGGGGGTGAGTTAAGCGGGAGAATTGCTGTTCAGCTAGAGGGCTTCACTGAATCGCAGGTGCGCGGCGAAGAGGTTGTGATGAAAGCCAAGGCAATTCCAAAGGCAGCTTCCGGCAAGGAATCGTTTTCCTTCGAATTGAAGGCAGTGCTGTTCAGCACCACAGACGAGGTAACACTTGCTTCAGTGACTACGTCAGATCCAAGATTGATGAATGAAGACGCCGCAGATTTTGATTTCGAGGTCACTTTCGAGGGAAGAAGTGACAAGATTACTGTTCCGATCGTCTTAGTTGGGGGAAATCGACCATAAGCACAACAACCACAAGTCTATTTGCGATCGCATTCGCAACGATTGTATTGGCAGGAAGGTGTGAGGCGCAAGGAGGTCCTTCGGGAGGTGGTAATCCACCTGCACCGCTCATTTGCATTGATTTGGGAAACCAGAAGAGCTGTGCTGATTTGCATGGGCCACCGCCTCAACCTACTTTCTGCGCCAATGGTCAAGAGTGTGATCCTATCGCCGGATGCCCTGGCCCGGAGAAGGAGCTGCGAAACGTTTCGACTTACTTCGATAAGGTTACTGAAGCGAAAGAGACCCTTTTTCCACTATTCGGCGTCGAAGGCACTCTGACAACTCGCATTTGTACCGCTACGCAGGATTGCGTGTGCCATACGGAACCCTTCGACGGGAAGGACTACTGCGGTCTTGGCGGTTCGACAACCCAGGACAATCTAACTGTGCTGGTTTACGGAACGATTCCTCCGAATGGAGGTCAAGAGTGTATTGGTAGCGTTCTGCAATAGACGTTAAGAGAGTCGGTTGCGAGTCCATAGAAATCTCAGCTTCGAAGGGAACAAGATGGAAAGTGTTTGGTTTCCTATTTGCTCGGCGCTTGTTGTTAGTGTGCTCGCCTCGGAGCCTGCACGCTCTCAGATTCGAGAGAGGGTCGAGTCTGAGAATATCGAGTTGGCGTATGAGTTGGCTAACAATTTGATCGCGTCCCGACAGGAGTTCCCCGCGCGATGGGCTGCGGCCCAGAAGCGTCGATTGGTGAATACCTATGACCTGGCCAACCTCAGGATCACAGAGACAAACGTCTTGGAAGTCTCAGCAGAACGGACCTCAGAAAACCCGAAGAACCGAGTGTACTACGGTCGCTTTACCACAGGCGGAAAAGCGAAGAATATCGATTCATCACGAGCCTTCTTGGGTTTCGAGGTTTGTTCGTATGAAGGTCCAACCAAGAAACTGCACAAACCCGGTGCGAAACCCTGGGAAGTCGTCGACAAGATCCCGAATATTGGCTATTCCACTTCGGATCCGTTTAGCTGGTGTGTAGGGTTCTTAAACACTGCTCGTATGGGAAAACTCGATTCATCTATGCTGCGAAAGATGTTCTACGGAGTTGGAAGAGAATGTTGGGTAGCAAAGTACAATAAGGACGGGCTACTGGTGACGTTTTGGGTCACGAAGAAGAAGTCGCCTCCGGGTTTCCCAGCCTACCACTTTGAAGCGCGGTTTGACGTTGATCGAGGTGTGATCACATACTACGGGCTCAATGCGCACGAGAGCACCGAAGTTTCGATTGAGGAAATCAGGCAAGGACGATTCAAACCCGTTGAGTTCGGAGAGGTTTCTTGGGACACGTTCAAGGCACAGGATCGGCAAGGGAAAACGCAGACCTGGCAATTGCCGGTAGAGATCAAGTCGTTCTCTGTGTTGAACGAGGACGAAGAGATCGAGTGTACCAATTCGATCCGGTGGCTACTTGGAGCCGAGGTTCCCGATAGCGTGTTCTTGGATCCAAGGGATGAGGGATTCCAGGAGCCCGAGTTTTCCTTTGACGATGAGGCGAACCACGCGTCTCGAGTGGATGGCAACTAAACGAGCCTAGGCCCCTCGGAGCCAATCAGAATTTGATTTTAGGAAATTTCCCTCTCCGGCCCTGAGAGGCCGACTCTCCTAGAATTCCTCGCAAAACTCGGAAAGGGAGAATGACTAATCTACGTCTTCGTTGCGTAGTTTGAGACTCTGATGAGCCCTGGCCGACCCCTTCGGCTGCTCTCAAGTCGGCGACTGCCCGCGCGAGAAAAGTGAGTTGAGATCGACAGAATAAATCTCTATGTCGCGGAGCGATTGGCTCGGGCTCGTGGCCTGAGACCTGTTGAGCGAGCAGCGGACGAGCTTGGGTCGCTCATCGTGTGAGCTCCGTCGCTACGCAGAATTTGATTACTGCGGACAATCGTTTCTTCATTCACAGGTTGTTCGCTCGCGGAGTTGGTCGAGTTCGGCGATTCGTTGAGATGCA
>JBGCCZ010000114.1:0-26213 GCA_045105035.1 Pirellulaceae bacterium
TTGAGGTCACGGCTGATCTCCTGGTTGATCCACTGTTTCGTTCGTATCGAAGGTGTTTAGCTGCTGTTCGAGAGACTCGATATCGCCTTCCAAGGCACGCAGTTGAAGTTCCGTTAAATGCCAATCGAGTCCCGTTGGCGAGATGTCTCCTGTGTTGGGGCCGTTGAGAGTGCTGGGATCCTGATTTCGACGCTGGTTTGTCGGGGAGTCCGGTTGTTCACTGTCGCTCGCAAGATCAACAGTCACGCTTGAATCGCTGACGTGGCCGCTTGTGTCTTTGTTGGTTTCAAGATGTGCTGCGTCGTTTGGTATCCAGCGATAGCCAACCATGAAAACGCAAGCCAGAAGCAGCGAGGCAGCGGCAATCCAAATTCCGCTTTTCGATTTTTGGTTCGATGAGTTGCGGAGAACCTCGGGAACTTGGGTTTTTTCCGGCATGCGAAGGTGCGCTAGGCATTGCTCGAGCAAGTCGGCGACTTGGCCTGCCGACTTGGGACGCTTGGCAGGGTCGTCGTGGTGTAACCAAGCGACGAGCCGAATCATCCAGTCCGGGCATTTGTCGCTGCCGTTCAGTGCGGGTAATTTGCCAACGCGGATGCGTTTGATCGTGGCTGTCCCCGACTCCTCGCTGATGGGAGGAGAGCCGCAGAGCATTGCAAAAATCACACTTCCTAGGCTAAACAGGTCGCTCTTTGGGTCGACGGTCTCGCCGCGAGCTTGCTCGGGTGACATGTAGTGGGGAGTTCCGGCTAGAGTGCCTGCTTGCGTTAAGGAAGCGTCGTCAGCGGCGCGTGCAAGTCCGAAATCGGTAATCACCGCGCGGTCCGTGCCTTTGCTCAGGAGAATGTTTGCAGGTTTAACATCGCGATGGACGAGACCTTGCGTATGTGCGGCTGCCAATCCTCGGGCAACCTGCATGCCAATCACCAACGTAGCTTGGAGACTCATTGGTCCGTCATCTTCCAAACGCTGGCCTAGCGACGGAGCGGGCCAATACGGCATTACAAAATAGGGAAGACTCTCCCACTCGGCGACTTGGTAGATCGGAACTACGTTTTCATGGATCACCGCCGCGGCCGCTCTGGCTTCTCTTGCAAATCGCTTGCGAGCACTCTTGGAGGACGCTAGGTGAGGTGCTAAGACTTTAATCGCGACGAAACGGTCGAGCGATGGTTCTCGAGCTTTCAGTACGACTCCCATGCCTCCGTGACCGATCAAGCCGGTAACTTCGAAGTTCCCTATTCGGCCGGCCGAACTTGGCTCGTCAGTGGGAGCCAAGATGCGCATCAGGGATTCAAGCGGATTGCGTGCGACTTCTGATTTCGGTCCGAGGTCATTATTCGCTAAGAAACAGGTGAACTGAGACAAGTCGAGATTCGACTCGCCAACGCGGTTGCCTCCATTGCCGCGACTCGGGGCATTTTCGTCTGCTGCGGACAACAAGGCCGTCTCCAACGATTGCCAATCGCTGTCAGGCGCAGCCAAACGCTGAAGGCGCTTACGGCATGAACTGCATCGATCCAAGTGCGCCGTCCAATTCACTTCATCGGAAGACGGTTCATCGACCTCATTGCTTGCAGAATTCGCATGATCGATTCGAAGACAAGCGAGCAAGTCGGCATCGGATATATGGTTACTCATAGACAGTCTCCGACCACGACTCGTTGGCTTCCACTTGCTCGACCACTTTCCGTATGTGTGCCATTACCCGGCTCTTGGCCACGTAAATCGCTCCCACGGATTTGCCAAGCTCTTGCGAGACAGACTCAACAGTCTCATTTTGGACTGCGGTGCGCCAAAAGCAGCTCCAGTTCTCAGCGGTGAACTTGGGTCGTACTTTCTTGGCAGCGAATCGAAATAGCTCTTTCTGTCTTTCTTCATTCCAGACTTGGGTTAGTTCTGGGTTGTCTGGAGTTTGCTCAAGCAGCATTTGCACTCCTGAATCCGCGCTGCCTCGATGCTTGGCGTCGCGTGCGAGTAAGTTGAGGGCGGCATTGGTCGTGACGCGGCTTAGCCAGCCTCGGAGTCTGCCCGCAGTGTTGCCTTGCTCCCAGTCGCATGCAGCCTGAGCAATGGCAACTAAGACTTTCTGAGTGATGTCGTCGGCATCAGCCGGTTGAAGGCCTCGTCGGCGAGCGACACGAAAAATGAGCGGACCGTACACGTGTACAAACTCCTCCCAAGCCTGCTGATCGTTGGGATCGTGCAGGCGAGCAAGTAGGGTTTGTCGTGTGTCGGGCCAAGCAGTCATGATCGTCTCCAAGTGGGTAACACCCATCCTGACTCAATCTTACGCGTTGATTTTCAAGAAAACTCGGAAAGTCAACGTCGTTCTGAAGTTCCTCACTTCCCACGCTTCAAATTGTCGATCGCGGAGTTTCTTTTCCAATTGAAGAACCCTACCCGGGCGACCGCGCCCGACCTTCCCAAAATTCCTCGCTAAGAGCTCGGAAAGGGAAGGTGACGGGTGAACCGGAGCTGACCGAACCCCTTTACCTACCTGCGTTTCGTGGGGAGATGGCGAGCTGACGAGCCGGTGGGGCTGTGCAGGCTAAAGTTTTTGCCCGCAGAAGTACTTTTCCCATGGAAGAATCCTACACGGGCGATGGATCTCGTCCCGTCCAGAATTCCTTTCCTAGAGTTCGGGAAAGGAAGGTTACGTGAGACGCACCTGCTGGACAATCATGGAATGAAATCTGAAAACCCGTTGTCCGGTTGTTCCGAACCGCTAGGCTGGAAGCTGTGGCCGAAACCGATTTCATTGAGGTGAGTGATGGATATACGAAGTTTGACGCAGGCGTTCGTGGGCATGATCGCGGCCGGAGTTGGTTTTGTTGGAATCATGACGATCGCTGCTCCTGCGTACTCGCAAGAAAAAGCGGAGGAGACCATTCCGCGCGCTCGAACGACTTATCTCGGCCGTCGAATAGCTCAAACGATGGGGCACCAGGGAGCTCCATGGCTCATTCGACCGAAGCGTGAACAGGAGGAACGTCCGTCGGAGGCACTGGACCAATTGGAACTGAAACCTGGGATGGTGGTTTGCGACCTAGGCTGCGGCAACGGCTACTATTCGCTGAAAATGGCCAAAAGCGTTGGGCCAGATGGCAAAGTCTTGGCCGTCGACATTCAGCCTGAGATGCTGCACCTTCTCGAGTTGCGGTCGAAAGATGCTGGGATCGAAAACATCGAGCCAGTGCTAGGGACTTTGGTGGATCCAAAGCTGCCGCCCGGCAGAGTGGATTTGGTCTTGTTGGTTGACGTCTACCACGAATTTTCGCATCCAGTGCAAATGCTGGCTCGGATTCGTGAGAGTCTCAGCGATAACGGAGTGATTGCGTTGCTCGAGTATCGGATGGAAGACCGGTCGGTGCCGATCAAACTGTTGCACAAAATGACGAAGCGGCAAATTATGAAGGAGTACACGGCGAACGGTTTCGAATTGGTGCGGCAGTATGACGAGCTGCCATGGCAACACTTAATGTTCTTCGGGAAAGATCCCGACTGGGAACCGAAAGACAAGTAACGGACTTGGGTGATTGTCCAACTTCAGGCTAGTACTTCTTGAGCTTTCGGTCGAGCGTGGAACGTTCGATGCCCAGGAGTTGCGCAGCACGCGTCTTATTGCCTTCCGTGTGCTCGAGCATGGCGAAGATGTGAGCTTTCTCGAGCTCAGCCAACGGAATGGGAAGAAATTGCTCTGAGCCTCCGCCTGGTTCGTTTTCCGAACCCAGTTCTGAGCCGAAGGAGACTAAGCTCAAGTCGTCGGCCACGATTGTCTCTCTTATACCCAATACGATCGCGCGTTCGAGGACATTTCGCAGCTCACGGACGTTGCCTGGCCAGTTATGTCGGGTCAGCAGTTCGAGGGCCTCGGGATCGATTCCTTGGATACGCCGCGCCGCATGGTGGCGAAGTTGTTCAATGAAATGTTCGGCCAGCGGCTGAAGGTCCTCTTTTCGGTCTCTCAGCGGCGGAACGTAAATTTCGATGACGCGTAGTCGGAAGAACAAATCAGCTCTGAACGTCTTCTCTTTTACTGCTTCTTCCAAGTCGCGATTCGTAGCGGCAATGACGCGCACATCGGTTTTTATTTGTTTGTTGCCACCGAGGCGTTCGAAGGGCTGGCCTTCAAGGACGCGAAGAAACTTGGCTTGAAGTTCCGGAGACATCTCGCCAATCTCGTCTAACAGCAACGTACCTTTGTTGGCTGCTTCGAACTTGCCGATTTTTCGATCCGTTGCTCCCGTGAAGGCACCTTTCTCGTGCCCGAACAATTCGCTTTCCAACAAAGTTGGAGCGAGCGCGGCACAGTTGAGACAGACAAGCGGCCCATCTTTTCTTGGGCTGGCGGCGTGGATGGCCCGGGCAACGAGCTCTTTGCCAACGCCACTTTCTCCTCGGACCAGGACTGTTGCCGAAGTCGGACCCGCCCGCTGGATCGACTGGCGAACTTCGGTGAGAGCGGCACTCTTGCCCACCATTTCGGAGCCTTCGACCAGTTGTTGCTCGAGCTCTTTGACGCGGCGTTTAGATGCCTTTAAGTTCTGCTCCAAAGCGACTTGTCCTGCTTGGCGGCTCAGAGCAATCGCAAGATTGTCGGCAACCCCCACGGCGATTTCTAAGTCTGTATCAGACAGCATTCTTTCATCGCCCATCGAGACGACGTGAAGAAGACCAAAGACTTCTGAGGTCTGATCGGCTGGCGTCGAATCCTCTGACGTGTCGCGAGGCGAACGCAGTGGAGCGCAGATGATGCTTACGATATCACGCTGCCCCGAAGCTCTCGCTACTGACAACTTGGAATCATCTTGGACGTTTCGGGCCAGGACAGCTTGCTTGTCGCGTGCAACGGTACGTAGGAGGAAATCGCTGATGCGCCGATAGCTGGCTCCTTGGGGTTGTTTCGTTGCCAAGACGCTGATGTTTTCCGGAGTGGAATTGGAATCCGTGGAGAGGGCGAGAACTCCACCGATCGAGAGTTGTAATTTCTCCAACAAACGATCCAACGCGACTTGGGCCGCAGCTTCTCGCGAGTCGGTTAAGACCAGCTCGGAGATCAGCCTGTAAAAAAAACTCCACTGGTCAGAGTGGTCACTGCCAGTCGCGAAGCTTGCCGGCAGCTCGATACCTTCCGCACTCCATTGAGAGTTCGCGCGTCGATTGACGATCGTAGGCCGGATTTCTCGAGTTGCTTGGTCTTGGGCTACCGCATCGTCGCCGATCGGCCCGCCTGTGCTAGAGAGTCCAAGCGAGAATGTGACGCGACATTCACCGACCTCAATCCATTCTCCGTCGCGAAGTAAATGCTCCCCCTCGATGGGGGATTTGTTGACTAGAGTACCATTTCTTGAACCAAGATCACGCACTACCCAGGAGCCAGATTGGGGGGCGATTTCGGCGTGATTGCGACTAACTCTCTCGTCTTTCACGACAATTTCGCACTCAGATGAGCGGCCGATGAGGACCGTTTGCTCCGGCGAAAGTCGCAAAATATCGGACCAGCGATTCCCTTGTTGGATGGTCAAGTAAGCGGTCAGGCTTTGTTGCATTGCCGATGGTGCCCAAGTATTCTAGACCTATCTTTTCTATAACTGCCAGCCTCAATCTTAGCCATTCGGGTGCGGAGTGCGCTCGTGGTACAGGGAAATCTTCTCCGGAGTCCGAGAATGATTAGCGGAACCAAGCCAGTTTCATATGTTACGCGATGCGCCTTGGCGTTGTTGGGGTGCTGCGTTGTTGTGGCTCCAAGCTCAACGGCCTTTGCCCAATTCGGCAACTTTTTTGGCAACCAGAATGGGGTTGTCGGTGGTGTTTCTATCGATGCGCAGGGTACGCTACGTACGGCAACTGCGCGAGAGCGAAGTGGTTTACTTAAAGAGCTTCGCAACTCTGTTCGTGCGCCGAGCGGCGCTGTGAACGAGCCAGCTGATCTGCGAATGATCTCGCTCACAAAGTTGCAAACCGCTGTTGAGGCGGCTGTAGCCTCAGGTCAGCCGTTGACTGAGGAAGTTCGCTACCTTGCTGGACTACAGCGAATCGAATACATCTTCGTCTACCCGAACAGCAAAGACATCGTTTTAGCCGGACCTGCCGAAGGTTGGGTTGTTCGAGACGATGCTTCGGTTGTCGGTGAGACCACGGGGCGTCCAGTGATTCAGTTGGAAGACCTGCTGATCGCGCTGCGAAACACGGGCGAGACCCAAAAAAGTCCTATGTCGGTTTCGATCGATCCGACTCCTGAAGGTGAAGTACGCCTGCAACAGTTGCTAGGCAGCTTGAATGGTCGCAACTTCAATCCATCGCAGGCGGAGCCAATGATGAAGAAGGCCATGGGGCCGCAAGTTGTTTCATTGAGCACCGTACCAACTGACTCGCGGATGGCGAGCACCTTGGTTGCGGCTGACTATCAAATGAAACGTTACGCGATGGGACTGGATCAGTCGCCTGTGAAAGGCATGCCGAGCTACTTGCAGATGATTCGGAATTCTGGGGCCTCAAAGACTCAGCCGCGTTGGTGGATGGCCTGTGATTATGAAGCCATCCTTCACAGTGCAGATCGAACGGCTTGGCAATTGACCGGACTCGGTATTAAGGCAATGACTGAGGACGAGTTGGTAGCTGCATCTGGGCAGCGCACGCAGACTGGTAAGGCAAACAAGGCTGCTCAGACCTGGGCGGACAGCTTCACTCGCAACTTCGATGTTTTGGCGAGCCAAGATGCGGTCATGGGTGATTTGAGAAATGTCATGGACCTGAATGTGGTCGCGACGATCATCGACGCACACAAGCTGGAGGCTGCTGCGGGATGTGACCTGGGATTGCTTCGCAATGGAGTTCAGACTCCAAGCTATCGAACTGCGAAGGCCATTGATCCTCAGTGCAGTTTTGTTCGGGGTACGGCTGGCTGGACGGTAACCGCTAGCGGTGGCGTCGAGATCAATCCTTGGAAGATGGTTTCCACGAAGGCGAAGCCAAGTAAAGAACTTGAAGCAGTACGCGAGCAAGCGTCTGCCGGTGATGTCACTTGGTGGTGGAACTAGTCGACTACTGGGTTGCTCCAGAACACAGATCGACGATCAAACATCGATTCACAAGAAGCCGTTCCGCATGGGACGGCTTTTTTCGTAGGTCCCGGGCTGAGCAGGACAGCAGAATCAGCGCGAACCTGGCTAACTTAGCAAGGCTCTCTTCCATTGTCGGGATCTGGGCTCTTGCATCACTTGCCCAGATTCCCTCTTGTGGACTCCTGTTTTACGGCCGCTCTGGTTCGCATCGTGCCACCCAGGTGGTGGCCTTCGGTCCTTGAGAGAACCCACCGATATAAGTAAGATGCTCACCTTTCCCGGTGGCGTTTAACGGAGAGTGTCAAACTGCTTTCCGAAAGGTCACTACCAACAATCGCCGCGTTGAATCAGGTCCCTCAGCAATGCGCCATGTTCTTTCGGCTCTCGTCCAGAACGTCCCCGGTGTGCTTTCGCATATTTCTGGCATGCTTGCTTCTCGGGGCTACAACATCGATTCTTTGGCTGTTGGAGAAACGGAAAAAACCGAACTCTCCCGCATGACATTTGTTGTCGTGGGCGGAGCCGATGTCTTGGACCAGGTGCGGAAGCAGTTGGAAAAACTTGTAACGGTTGTTGAAGTCGAGGACATTAGCTCGCGAGACTTCGTCGAACGCGACTTGATGCTCATGCGGGTGAAGGCCGAACGTGGTGCCAAGCGAAGCGAAGTCCGCGAGTTGGTCGAGATCTTCCGTGGCAAAGTCGTGGATGTCGGGCCTGATGAGATGATGATCGAGATTTCTGGTCGCGAAGGCAAGGTGGAGGCTTTCATCGAGCGTATGCGACCTTACGGCATCACTCAATTGGTTCGAACTGGGCGCATTGCTCTCGTTCGCGGTGGGCAGTCCACGGGTGACGAAGAAGAGTAAAGTGAGCCGGAAGCGACGGCGGAGCACGCTTGAGTTCGCCAACGCAACGCTTACAACGTTTCGGATTCGCACACACGCCTTGCACCTGCCTTTTTAATCTGAACCTCAACTCCCCTGAAGCTTAGGCCACTGAAGGCCGGTCCGAAAAGCACTTCGCTAGGTCGCGTCGTCGACGGAACCGAATGCGAAAGCAACCCAGTTTAAGCCCCCAAAACTCCGAAGGATGATTCTATGTCTGCAAAGATCTACTACGACAACGACGCTGATCTCTCCCATCTAAAAGATAAGACGATCGCGATTCTTGGCTATGGTTCGCAGGGACACGCGCAAGCGCAGAACCTACGAGACAGTGGATGCAATGTGATCATCGGGCAGCGTGAGGGAAGTGCCAACTATGATTTGGCCGTCAGCCACAAGTTCAAGCCCGTCTCTGCGGCCGAGGCGACCAAGCAAGCGGACATCATTAACATTCTCTTGCCAGATGAAGTCCAAGGCGACATCTACAAGGAGCACATTCTGCCGAACTTGAGTCAAGGTAACGTGCTGATGTGTTCGCACGGTTTCAATTTGCACTTCGGCCAAGTGGAGCCTCCATCCGGCGTCGATGCGTTGCTCGTGGCACCCAAAGGGCCAGGGCACTTGGTGCGAAGCGAGTACGAGAAGGGTGGCGGAGTACCTGGTTTGATTGCCGTTGGCGACGATGCTTCCGACACGACTTTCCAAATTGGCTTGGCGTATGCCAAGGGGATTGGTGCAACGCGTGGTGGTGTGATTCATACAACGTTTGCAGAAGAAACCGAAACTGACCTCTTTGGCGAGCAAGTGGTGCTCTGTGGCGGAGTCAGCGAGTTGGTGAAGGCTGGTTTCGAGACGCTTGTCGAGGCCGGGTATCAGCCGGAGATGGCGTACTTTGAGTGCATGCACGAACTCAAGCTGATCGTCGACTTGTTCTACGAAGGCGGTTTAAACTACATGCGGTATAGCGTTTCCAATACGGCCGAATACGGCGACTACAGCAGTGGTCCCAGGATCATTACTGAGGAAACCAAGAAGGAAATGAAGAAGATTCTGACGGAGATTCAAAACGGTACATTCGCTCGGAATTGGATCCTTGAAAACCGCGCCGGTGCTGCTTCCTTCAAGGCAGTTCGTCGTCGCGAAAGAGATCACGAAGTCGAAGTTGTAGGCCGCCGTCTTCGCAAGCTCATGAGTTGGATTGATTCGAAGGAAGTGTAAAGCGGCTGAAATGGAAGTTGGTACTCTGGTGCCATGCTTGGGCAACGCGGCTTCCATCGGTTAGTCCCCTCTAAAAAAGCTGAGATGTGGTTTGCATGTCTCAGCTATCTTGCCGCCGTGATTCTTCCTCTAGGCACCTGAATGAGTGATCGAATCCGTGCTCGCGGCGTCCGCGTCCACAACCTCAAGAATATCGATGTCGATATTCAGCGTGGTCAACTTGTTGCTCTTTGCGGTGTGAGTGGTTCTGGCAAGACCTCACTTGCCTTAGACACTTTGTACGCTGAGGGACAGCGTCGGTATATCGAGAGCTTCTCTGCATATACGCGACAATTTCTCGATCGCCTCGAGAAACCAGAGTTCGATTCGATTGAGGGTCTGCCACCCGCGTTAGCCGTGACTCGAGCGTCTGCGCCGCGGGGGAATCGAAGTACGGTTGGTACAGCCAGCGAGACTTTGGATTACCTCCGCCTACTCTTCGCCAAAGCAGCACGCTTGATCTGCGTCGAATGCGGTAAGCCAGTTCGATCCTATTCCCCACAGACCGTTGCAAGTCTACTTTCCGAACTTCCCAAAGTGCGTCTGATGTTGGGCTACGATTGCAATTGGGAGGACATCGGTGAGCGGGCGAGTGTGCTCGCTGAACTACAACAGTTGGGGTTTGTGCGACTGGTTAGTGGGGACAGTTTACTACGGATTACAGACGACGACCGCGAGAGGCTATCTGAGTTGCTGCCCGAATCGGGTGGCGCGACGGTGATTGTCGATCGCTTGAAGGGAGGTGACCTACCCTCACGGACAACGGAGAGCCTCGAAACTGCCTTTGATCACGGCAACGGAACGGTTCGGCTGATTTTGCAACATGACCGTGAGCTTCAACAGTCACTTGAGGAGGTTGCGTGCATGAATCAAGAGATCGATGGTCAGAGTTGGCTGTCTCTCTCTTTGTCTCAAAACAGTTACTGCGATAGTTGCGAGCGGGAATACTTGGCAGCCGAACCTCGTTTGTTCAGTTTTAATAGTCCACTTGGAGCGTGCGAAGTCTGTGAGGGATTTGGGGACACGATCGATCTGGATTGGTCGCTCATTGTTCCCGACCTAGATGTGGCGATCGAAGACGGAGCAATCGCGCCTTGGAGTACGCCCGCTTATGCACATCACTTGGATGAGTTGATTGATGTGGCTGACGCGCTTGGCGTTCCTGTCCAAGTACCGTTTCGAAAACTGACGGAGATGCAGAAATCTAAGGTCTTGCAAGGGGAACCTTCCCTTGGATTCGACGGGATTGCTGGCTTCTTCAAGGCCCTGGAACGCAAGAAATACAAGATGCATGTCCGCGTCTTTATTTCGCGGTGGCGTTCGTATAACACTTGTCATGCCTGCGACGGTTCGCGGCTGAGTTCGAACGCATTGGCGTACCGATTAGGCGACTGCAATATCGCCGAGCTCTGTAAGAAGAAGATTGAGGATCTGGTTGACTACCTTGAGGGCATCGAATGGGAGGCGGCCGAGCGGGAAAAAGCGGCTCGACCCGTAGAGCAACTTCTCACGCGGCTTGGCTATCTGCAAGCAGTCGGCCTCGGGTACTTACAACTGGATCGGACGCTGCGAACCCTTAGCGGAGGTGAGCTGCAACGGACTGCGCTGACGGCCGCTCTCGGTTCCAATTTGGTGAATATGCTCTATGTGCTCGACGAGCCCTCTGTTGGTTTGCACTCGCATGATGTGAAGCGGCTGTGCAAGTCGATTCGTCGCTTGGTAGATCGTGGAAATACGGTTCTCGTCGTTGAGCACGAGGACCAATTGCTCAAGACGGCAGATCAACTGCTTGAGATCGGACCCGGCGCGGGGTCGTTGGGGGGGAATCTCAATTTCCAAGGCGATCCAGCGGACCCTGGGTACGTTGCTGGCACAAGTTTGACCATGGACTTTCTCTCGGGTGCGAAACGGATACCCGTGCCCAAATACCGCCGTGAATCAAAACGAATGTTAACCCTCAAAGGGTGTACTGGAAATAACTTGCATTCATTGGATGTGGCCTTTCCGTTGGGGCTATTGTGTGTGGTAACGGGCGTAAGCGGCAGCGGTAAAAGCTCGCTTGTGCAGGACACGCTGTATCGCGGCCTAGCGGAGAAGCTGAAATCGAAGGCATCGACATCCAAAAAATCGGAACCACCTCTACCCTTCAAGTCGCTCGGAGGGGCCGGAGCCATCGAGGACTGCATCTTCGTTGACCAGAGTCCGGTGAGTCGTTCGCCACGCAGTAACCCAGTCACTTTTGTAAAAGCATTTGATGAAATCAGAGCCGCTTTCGCTGGCAGTTCAGAAGCCAAGCTCCGCGGCTTTTCGCCAGGTCACTTTAGCTTTAATAGTGATTTGGGGCGTTGCCCAGAGTGCAACGGTGACGGGCAGCTAGAGATCGATATGCACTTCCTGGCGGACGTTCGGATGGTCTGCCCGGAATGTCGCGGGACACGCTACCGAAAGGACATCTTGGCGGTACGTTATCGTGATCGATCCATCGCTGAGGTTTTGTCGATGACAGTGACCGATGCGCAGGACTTTTTTCGCGGAGAAACCAAAATTCAGCAGCGTTTGAAATACCTTGACGATGTAGGTCTCGGCTATCTGCAACTTGGGCAGTCCGCGACTACGCTCAGTTCCGGAGAAGCTCAACGACTGAAGCTCGCCGGCTTCCTAGCTAGTGCAACGAAGAAAAGAACGCTCTTCATCATGGACGAGCCGACAACCGGCTTGCACTTCTTAGACATCGTCAAGCTCATGCGGTGTTTTGATGTGCTTATTGAAAACGGGCATTCCTTGATCGTCGTTGAACACAATTTGCACCTTATTGCTTCTGCAGATCATGTCATTGATTTGGGGCCCGGCGCCGCCGAGATGGGCGGCACCGTTGTTGTACAAGGCACGCCCGAACAAATTGGTGAATCTGAAGAGTCGCGAACAGGGGAAGCCCTCCGCGAACTCCTTGCAGCTCGAGTCGAATGATGCGTAGGCTCCTCACCCGGCGTCGTTAATCGACTGGAAAGCCGCGTTTGCGGAGTAGTGCCGATGTATCCACATCGCGTCCACGGAATCGGCGGAAGCCCTCGGCCGGATCGATCGTGTCGCCGACAGAGAAAATGTTGTCGTGCAGGCTCTTCGCAACTTGCTTGTCGTAGTAGCTCCCTGCTTCTTCGAAAACGTCAGCGGCGTCCGCCGTGAGTGCATCCGACCAAAGGTAGCTGTAGTAGCCTGCCGAGTACCCGTCGTCAGCGAAGAGATGCAGGAACTGAGGCGTGCGGTGCCGCATGGGAAGCTCTTTGGGCATTCCGAGTTCCTCGAGCGTCTCTCTTTCAAACTTGTC
Source organism: Pirellulaceae bacterium (assembly GCA_045105035.1). GTDB lineage: Bacteria > Planctomycetota > Planctomycetia > Pirellulales > Pirellulaceae > Aureliella. Next base: position 12,534 of record JBGCCZ010000114.1, read on the forward strand.
GGGGTCAATATCCACGTTGCCAGCTAGGTGCAGTTTCATGTCAATCAGTGCGCTTGCTAGATATTCAACGGTGTCGAAGCCCTGGTTGAATGTGGAAGTGGCTTCGATCTTTTCGAGCAACTCCTTGGGCATCGGTTCGCCTGTCTCGAAGTGGACGGCATAAGTCTGAAGGATCTCGGGAGTCATCAGCCAGTGCTCATTGAGTTGCGATGGGAATTCAACGTAGTCGCGGGCGACGGATGTTCCCGACTGCGACGGGTACTTCACTTTCGAACATAGACCGTGGAGTGCGTGGCCGAACTCGTGGAACATGGTGTCGGCGTCATCCCAAGAGATGAGCACGGGTTGGCCTTCGGCGCCTTTCACAAAATTCGAATTATTAGACACGATCGTCGTGATAGGCTCATCGATATTGGATTGTGCACGATAGTCAGTCATCCAGGCCCCGGATCGTTTGCCGGGTCGTGCGTATGGATCGAAATACCATAGTCCGACATGTTCGCCCGAACTGTCCAGGACCTCCCACACACGGACGTCTGGGTGAAAGACTGGCAAGTCATGAACTTCTTGGTACTGAAACCCGAAGACTTCGCCGGAGGCCCACATCATGCCTTCGCGGAGCTTTTCCATTTGTAGGTAAGGTTTGACCTGATTGAAGTCCAAGTCGAATTTTGCCTTCCGGACTTTCTCCGAGTAGAAGCGATAGTCCCAAGGTGCGATCGTAATTTTGTCTCCGTTCTCGTCAGCGATGCGTTGCATGTCGGCAACTTCTTCGCGAACACGAGCGACCGCCTTGGGCCAGACTTTCAGCATTAATGCCATCGCGTTTTCAGGAGTCTTCGCCATCTGCGGTTCTAGTCGCCAATGGGCATGCGTTTCGTAACCGAGCAACCTCGCACGCAAGGCACGCAGTTTGAGGATCTCTGCAATGATGCCGTTGTTATCGTGTTCGTCGCCATTGTCACCTCGGTTGTAGTAATTCGTCCAAACCTGTTTCCGCAATTCGCGACTCTCAGCGTAGGTTAAGAACGGATCCATTGACGAGCGAGTATTGGTGACCGCCCACTGCCCAGGCTTTCCTTTCGACTCTGCTGCGGCAGCCATCGCGGACTGTACGCTTGCGGGGAGTCCAGCTAGGTCGCTTGCGTTCGTAATCCAGGTTACCCAGCTTCCTTCGTCTGCAAGTACGTTTTGGGAGAAGTCGGTGAACAGACTCGCGAGACGGGAGTTAATTTTCGAGAGGCGTACTTTGTCTTCCGAGCTCAGTTGAGCTCCCTGTCGCACGAATTGCTTGTAGCGGTCGTCGACGAGACGCTGCTCGGCGGGAGTTAGCTGCTTCAACGTTTCGCTCTCGTAGACGGTCTGAATCCGTTCAAAGAGCTGCGAATTCTGTACAACTGAGTCTTCGTGCTCAGTCAGTTTCGGCATCACGGTCTTCTCAATATCGGGAAGGGGCCCGACGTTGAGGTTGGAGGAGTGCACTCCGAAGATGGCGACCAAACGATTCAGTGTCTTTCCACTCTGCTCCAAGGCAATGATGGTGTTTTCAAACGTTGCCGTATCGGGGTTTTTCGAGATTGCTTCGATCTCTTCATCGTGCATGGCGATCGCGGCTTCGAATGCTACCACGAACTCGTCGGGGCGGACACGATTCCAGGGAGGCACGCCGCCGTGCGGTCCGGCCCAAGGCTTCAAAAGATCACTGCTCATGTCGTTCGCAGACTCCTGTCCGAGTGTTGGTTCTGGGGGTATGGCCGCCGTCGACATGGCGAGCACTGCGACAAGCACAGTGTGTCGCGTGTGGCCGAGTATGCCTGTAGTCTTCGTTTGACGTGGATGAGTGCCGTCTAGCATCGTTGTCCTTTCAACTGAGGCAACTGATAGATCTTTGAATGCTAAGATGAAATTTGCATTTTCCGATTGTTCGTCGGGGCGTTGCCGTCATCTTACTGCGCGTTGGATTGGAACGCACCCACACTGTGTTCTTCGGAATTAAGGTGCACCGTTGATGCAGCGGTGTGTGAAAGCAGAAGTGTCCGGCGCACTTCATGATTTCAGCACGGAGTCAACGAAAGCTACTCGGGCGGGCGACTTCCGTTCTGAACTGAATGACGTTTGTGAGCCCGTTATTCTAGAATGTTGGAATAGTCTTAGTTCAACTTTTCCACGAGTGCTTCTACTTAGAAGATGTGTCGGAAACTAGTGGCTTCGGCGACTCAGGCTCGTCGGGCAACGTGGCGTCGGAATCTGTTGAAGTGTCAACAGAATCCTCCTCAGGCCCTGGTTCCGCGACGGCCTCCGACTGTTCGATCGAAGAATCTAGAAGATTTGAATTAGATTCGGCCGTTTCGTAGAGATCCGCTAGTTTCAGCATGCGGATTTCAAGTTCGGTGAGGTAGTCTGCCTCGCTTAGAAATTCCTTCTCTTTCCGAAGTCGGTCGATCGAATCTTCAATCGTTTTTCGCTGCTTACTAAGTTCGTCGGAAAAGACCGGGCTGTCGGGCGACGTAAGCAAGATGACTCGGGATGCTCGTCTTCCGTCGATCGGGGAGCCTCCTTCAGCGTCTTTTGATGGACGGACGCCTGTGAAGAAATCGCCAGGTGTACCGTACTGATCGCCATTATCGCTCAGCAACGCGTGCTCCGTTGCGAGCCGAGCTTGTTCTGTATAGAAACGCTGCGTGAGGTTATGAGCGGCCAGAAATGCTTCCAGCAAAGAGACCGCATTGTCATGATCGAGATCGTTGCCAAGTTCAGCAATTGACTGGCCCAAGAATTTTCCGAATCTTGCATAGTTGTATTCAGCGCCGCTCTTGGTTGCAGAGAGGAGAATTCGGTTCTTTCCAGACAGCTCTTGCAGGAAAGGACCAGAGCAGGAAAAAGCGTGCACAAGGACCAAACTTCCTGACGAAGGTTGGAGCCATTTCTTCATCTCAGTGGCGGAAACGTCGGGCCCGACCAAATTGAACTTGGCAACGTTCCGCGCGAAAGTGCCATGTCCGATCATCACGATCCAAGTTTCCGACGCGGCGTTAGTCGATTCTATAGCATCGGAAAACCGTTGCTTCGCGTCTTGATCTTTGGTCGGTTTGATCTCGACGAGCTTCCAGCCTTTTCGCTTTGCCAGATCACGCCAAGCTTGAGCAGCGGTCGCGAACTCTTCCTCGTACTCTCCGTTACCTGACGCACCGACAGCTAAAAGAAGAGAGGTCCTGGGCGCTTCGGCTTCTCTAGCCGAGTCTGTGTCGCTGTCGCTCTTATCCGTTGCTCGAGTCGCATCCGGTGTGGGGACGGGCTCATCCTGGGCTTGCACCGCAAGTGGCACGACACCAAGGCTGAATGAGATGAGGACTGCGCTCGTTAGTAGTGGGAGGAACCCGCTTCCGCGAAACTTCATGCTTTGATCTTTTCTCACGGGAGGCCCTTCCAACGTCGAAGTCCCCATTCGATACACAGGCAACCGATAGCGAATGCGATCAGCCAAGGGCGCTGCCAAAGTGGTTCTACGCGGGATTCCGTAATTGGAACTCTCTTCGATGGCAGGGCTTCTGCGAACGACTCCAACTGGTTCAGCGAAATGACCTCGCCCCCCGACTTCGAAGCGAGTGCGTTCAAAAGCTCCATATTGGGTTCAACCTGTTGAAACTCTTCGGCACTTGGCTGGGCCGCCCAGCCGCTTTGGGCAATCGGAAGCGCCGATCCATCCGGGCCGATTGCCTCGACCTCGCAGCGATAGCCGCCATCGTTTCGCGACCAGTACTCGGCGGAGTAGACTCCAGGCTCTTTGGTATCCGCAATGGTAGAGGTTGCTACGACGGTTCCATCCGGTTCGGTGACTTGCAGTTTAACTTCTGCATTGTCCAGTGGCTTAAAGCCCTCATCGCGCAGGGTTACTCGGATCTGCGTCGGGTCGTTCGGCGAAGTTGGCTTTTCAATATCGATCTGAGTGCGTTTGGGAACATCCGAAGTGAGCCAACGCGAAATCTGCCGCCAGCTCTGTGCCAAGTCGTCCGTCTCCTTCGTGGCACGCCGCATGCTCCAACGCCAAAAATCTCCGACCAAGAGTGCCAGCGCGCGACCCTTTCCGAAACGCTGAGCAACCAAACCCGGCTGTTGACCGGTCGCTGTTTCAAGACTTGCGAGCACGGTTGCTCCGGGTTTCACATCAGCGATTGAATTCCAAGTGAAAAAGTCGGGCATCTCACCGACTCGCCGTTGTTCATCGGATTGATTGGAACGCAGTCTCAACCAGGGTTCGAGAGTGCCTTCTCTTGTGAGTCGATATCGTACGGGTTGGTCACGGCCGCTTTGGGATTCTCTGCCGCGGAGATAAACTGGCAAAACATCACCGAGCGGAGTTTGTTCATAGGCTCCGTTTCGGAAATTCTCTTTCCCGCCGAGCATCATGAGCCCACCACCTCGGCGGGAAACGAATTCGCGAATCAGCAGCATCTGTTGCTGCGTGAAGAAGGACGCTTCAATATCATCCAGTACGATGGCATCATAGTGAAAGAGTTCCTCTTCGCCGCTGGGGAAACCGGCCGCCAACTCGCCTTCGTTGATTCCGATTTTCATCAGCACGGGTTCGTCATACTGCTCTGCGGTTTCATCATCACTGAAACCAGCCAGCAGTGGATTGGACGTTTCGACGCCTTGATCACGGAAACTGAACTTCGGTTCCTCTTTCGCAATGCGAACCAATCCGTGAAACTCAATCTCGACATCCTCTTCAAGCGCCCGTCGCAGGAACTTGAACTCCCAGTTTGGGCGGCCACCGACGTAAAGGACTCGGTACGGTCCTCCACCACGGTCAATAGTGACAACTTTCGTGTTGTTGAGCGTCGTGATTTCTTTCCGACTGGTTGCGCTCAGAGACTCTTCGTCCTCGCTCGCCAGCATCGCTCGCACATTCACAATTTGAACGCCCGGCTCTTTCGGTCGATACTGGAAACGAACTTTCTGCGAAAACTGGTTGGAGTCGCAGCGGATTGTCTGCTTGTCCAATGCTTCCCCGACTTCGCTGAATAGACGCACAGCAAGCGACTCGCCTGCAAAGCCGGTCGCTACGACTTGGACTTCGATACTAGCGGGCGCCAATTCAAATGCGGAAACCGTCGCCGTCGAGCGACTGATAGAAATGTCGCGAACCGAATCTTGTTTTGCCGCGACAACCACATGAACGGGGAAGTTAAACTCGGCTTCAAGAAGTTCGCGTGTTTGGTCCGTTGAGATCCCATCACTAAACAAGAGCATTCCTGCGACGGGTCTCGAGGCGAATCTTTGGCGAATCGTGTCGATGGCTTCTGCGACGGCTGAACCCATCCCATCGAATTCCAGATTGGTAAAGTCGTCGACCGACCGGAGGCGTTCGTCAAAAGTGTAGCGTCGGACATCAAAGTCTTGTCCAAGTCGCTTTTGCCACGTTGAGTCGCTCCTCAGTCGGCCGAGTACTTGATCTGCGAAACTTTGGCTGGAACCCGACGGCTTCATTTGCATGCTCTGGCTACTATCGGTCACTAGAGCAAAGACATTCGCGCCCGGACGCGGTCGTTCGGTTCGTTGCATGGGTTCAACCAGGCAAAATGCCAACGCGGCAAACGCCAAGATTTTAGCCAGAGCGGACCATGGTCTTAGGCCTTTGAGTCGGCTGTGGCTCAGATAGCTCCATATCGCCACAATCGCCCCGATGACTGCTAAGGCGCAGGCGACGACGAACCAGTCTCTGGCTCCGACGATAAACTGCGGTGCGGCTTCCAGTTGTGCCCAAAAGCTCACTGTCCCACCCCCAGGTTCTCATAGTATTTACGAACGCTGCGGTCGAATTCGACGGGTACTGGGTCGCTGTCGATAGGCACGATTTCTGTCTTTTTGGCTGCTCTGCGAAGAAGCTCATCGCGTACCTTGCGAGCGAGGCTTCGAAGTGGCGTTGCCACTAGATCCTCTACCTCAGCCCACTTGGGATCGGCCGCTTTTTTCCCTTGTCCACGTCGAATCTCCCGCGCCGCCTGACGGATCTGAGTAGCCTCCCAGCGGAGTTCCGGCTCCATGACTAGCTCTTCAACATCACGGAGACGGTCTGACCATTCCTGGAATTCGTTGCCTGTGATTGGGCGGGCCGTGTCTCCGTTGGCTGCTGCCCGGCTCGTATTCGGATTGGAGTTTGGTTCGGATCGCAATCCGGGGCCGGCCTGTCCGCCCGATCCGTTCTGAGGACCACTCCGTTGTCCCTGGGCTTGTTGTTGGGACTCCTGAGGGCTTGAGCTCTGCTCGGACTGGCTTTGCTGCGGCTGACCCGCCGATTGTTCGGAACCCGGTTGGCCACTGCCTGCCTGGTCTTGCGACTCTCCCCTGCCCCGACCTTGACTTTGGTTCTCGCTTTCAGAATCACTGCCCTGCCCTTGCGTCTCCGCAGACTGATTGGCCTCACCAGAGTCACCGTCCTGCGACTCTTCGTCCGACTCCCTACCACTAGCAGGTTGCTGAGAGCCAGCATTGGTTTCCGACTCCGTGTCTTCCTCTCCGGGGCGCGAACTACCTCCAGTCGGGTTGTTTGAACTGTCTCTTGGTTCGTCTCCAGGTTCACTCGCTTCGTTTTCGCCACGGCCAGTCGCGTCTGCGATCTCGGAATCGAGCTCCGATGACAGTTGGTCAAGTTGGTTCAGTGCCCGTTCGAGCGACTCGACTTCACTGCCGAGCACGGATTCGGCTGCTTCGTCGATTCTCTCTCGCAAGTTGGAAAGATCTTGGCGGCTTTCTTCGGCCAGCTCCAGAGCCTGAGGGTTCAAGTTGCGTTCAAGTAGGCGCTCCGTGACGTCCAGCCGTTCTTCGGCACGCTCTTGTCGTGTACTACGAAAACTATCGTACAGTCGCTGAGCCAACAGCGGCTCGGCATCTTCGGCATCTAAAACGGTGTCCTGCATTTGTTCGAGCAACTCCGTTAGTTTCTCGCGCTGTTCTGCAAACTGTTCCGGCAAATCGGCGTTGTCGTTCTCCTCACGTCGAAGTCCTTGACTCTCGTCCGGCTCGTCTCGCTGGCTGAGTTGATTGACTAGTTCCTCTTGTGTTTGCTCGAGCTCCGTTGCCTGCTCTTTCATGCTTTGCAGCGATTCCGAAAACTGGTTCGCGGCCTCTTTCCGCACTTCTTCCTGAAGGTCTTCCAACTGCTCTTGAGCTCGGGTACCGGACGCCAGTGCCTGCGAAGTATCCCCTTTTCGCAGTGCTTCGTTCGCCTGTTGGATATTCTCGCGGGCCTCTTCGACGTTGTCTTGCTGCTCTTGCAAAGCGGCGTTCTCGCTCGAATCCATCCGCTCCGACAGCTCGTCGCTATCCTCTAGTAATTGCTGCTGCTGTTCGCGGAGTCTTTCCAACTGTTCTTGCAGCTCCTTCTTTTCTTCCTCTGTCTCTGCCATTTGCAAAGCGGCTTCGATTTCACGGAGTTGCTCATTCAGGTCTTCCTGGCGTGCGGCCAACTCGCGAAGTCGGCTGATGATCTGTCGCATCTCCTGCTGCTCGTTGGCTTGTTGGTCTTGAGCCGTCCGCTCATTTTGGTAGCGATTCTGCTCTGCGTCCAACTGGAGTTGGTCGATTTGCTGCTGACGATTGCGGGACCTTGCCGACTGGCTTTGCCCTTGCTGTTGCTGCTGGCGAGCAACGTCAAATTCTTGGGCTTGGAGTCGCAGGAGACTCTGGTAAGCAGCTTGTTCTGACTTCAAAGCCTGTTGTAAATCAGATTTGGCTAGCGAATCCGCGGCGGTTGTTAGCAAATCTTCCGCCTTTTGCATATTCTCGTTGGCCGCGGCAATGAAGTCCTGTGCTTCTTCCATGCCTGGTTCTTGGGATTTTTCATCCAGCAATGCGAGGGCCTGCTGCTGTGAATCTTGGAGAACCACCACATCCGGAGCGAGTCGTCCAGGCAGTTCGTCCTCGCGTGACTTCCGCAGCACATTCCAAGTTCCCGAGACGATCTGTTTTTGCAGCTCCAGCAACTCTTCCGTCTGTTGATTGCCGCCTTGTTGTTGTTGCTGCTGCTGATTTTGTTGTTGGTCATCTTGCGATTGAGCTTCTCCCTGCCGATAGATTTCTTCGAAGCTGCGAACTTCAAGAAAGAACATGTCGCTAACCGTGCGTCGTATTTCCCCTTCGTTGTCTCGGTCTTCGGCCCAAACATAGTACGAAACTAGATCCATTGGCTTCGCGCCGAGCGCTTCTAAATCAATGATCTCGCTGAGCAGGTTTTTCCGCCTGAGTTTTGCGGCATCCGAGTTCGCTACCCCTGATGAAGCATCGCTATCGAAGCCGCTTTCGATTTCGATTAAGTCCTCGGCGCCGAACTGATAGCCGATTCCCGAACGACCGACTTCAAAGTCGTCTTCAATCTTGGCCGCGACTTCAAATTCCTCCAGTGGCGAGACTTGCTGGTCTCCGCCCGAAGTCAGGCGGATGATCGATTCCCTGTTAGGCAAGACACGCGCACGCAGTCTGACTTCGACCTTATTCTCGCGGCCATCCACGTCGACCAGGTGTAAACTCCATGTCGTCGTTTTAGACAGCTTGATAGTTGTCTCAACGAGAAGTGGATCTTCTGCGCTGCGGAGCAGTTGAATTGTCTCGGATTCCTCGGAATCTTCGCTCGAAACCAACTCAGCCACCTCAACGGCTTTGTTCAGGGTCAACCTCCAGGTCAGCTGAGTCTGCTCGGCGGCAGACACTCGCCGCGTATCCACAATGGTCTTGATTTGCATGCCGGTGTACTTGGGGAATTCGAGGACAGCATCCGAGCGCACAAGTTCTGGGTACTCAAAAACGCCAAGTCGGTATTGTTCCGTCTTCTGTGAGTCGTACTCGATTTCGTACAGCGTCGGCTCTTGAATGTCGTAGAGGTAAGCCGCGAAGATCGGGTCTTGAAGCGATTGCCGCATCATCACTCGGCTAGGTTCGTCGCTTGCCGACGATTCGGGAGACCGTAGCAGCCACACTTCATCGGGTAGTTCACCATCAAACGTCGCCGTGACGATCACGCTCGTTCCCCGCTCAATCTCCGCATTCCCGGGAGCAACGATCGGCGCAGTCAAAGGTGCCAACGTTTTCTTCACGCTGCTCGACGCGACAATCGGTTCACCCACAGGCGTTTGATACAGGTTGAAGCCGACGAATACTAACAGGGCCAACGACGCGAGATTCGTAAGCCAAGCGAACGCAAGTGCAGAACTCGAAACGAGAGTTGGCCAATGGTGGGTAATGTCGTGGCGGATCGCTTCGGCAATGACGCTGCGTTCCAGGAATCCAAATCGGCCTTCCGTGGGCTTTATCTCAGTCGCCGTCACCAGACGGTTGTCGAGACCTGGGAACGAACTTTCAATGTGTTTCGCGATGTTCTCTAGGTCGCGATAGCGGCGAATGGCCAGAACGGAGATGATCAACGACAGAGCCGCGACAGCCCCGATCCACCACCAGTGGATGTCGGCCAACTGGATGAGGCCTTGTTGCTTGGCAAGCATCAGCAAGATGCCGATTACCAAAGCGACGAACCAGGCTCGGGTAAGAGACCAGCCCCAACGCAGCGTGCGTAAGCGGCGTGCCACGCGGTGCAGGCGAATCTTAAGTCGAGTATCCATTATGCTTCTGCCCTAACTTGCTCTTAGTTTCGCCATCTTGGACTAGCTGTTTGCTAATTCAGCTGACGAGGTCCGGCCCATTGTCTTGGCTTTCCAGGCCGCGATGGCTGACTCTAGGATCAGCACCAACACGGCTGCCAGTATGCACCACTGCCAGAATCGCTGTTTGCGTTCGAGCTCCTCCACTTGCAATTGCCGTGCGGTTTCAGTCCGATCCACGTCGGATTCGACGGTTCCCAACTGCACGCCGAACTGCTCAAAGATGCTCGGATCCACAGGCACGACCATGCTTTCCGAAGTGGGGATCTGCACGGCTATGGTCTTGCTCACTCCGTCGATCGTAGCCGAGTAGAGTCCGGGTGATTCGAAAATGGGATCACGCGTTGTACCTGAGGCGTCGAGGCTCTCCGGAGAAGAGATGACCTCCAGCTCGCTAGTGCCCTCGGGATAGGAATCACCGACGAACCTTACCGCCAGCGGATTTCGCGCGGTGGCTCTTGGGTCGACCAACGAGTTGAGGATCGGAATGAATTTGCTGGAGAGTGCTAAGCCGCTTGAGGAGGGCTGCCAGCCACACGTTAAGACGGAAATCTTCCCGTCCCCCACTGTCTGCTGGATGAGCAGTGGGCTGTCGTCGTCCAGCTTCGCGACAACATCTAGATCGTCCGCATCAGGTAGGACCACCCTTCGGTGGTTCCAGATTCGGATCTTGCTAAAGTCGTTGAAGCGTGGGTCGGCGAAGGGAGCGAAGGTAGCAGACTTGTAGTTGATTCCACTCAGTAGTGCGAAATCGTCGCCTTGCGAATCGCCGACTTGAATTGACTCCTCGGTGTGCTCCAAGAGGCTAGCCAGGAAATCGGCAGCGCCGTTGATGTCGGGCTTTGAAAGTAGAATGATGACACTTCCACCGGCACTGGCGAATCTTCGCAGAGGAACGGCGAGAGGCGTTTGATCGGAATCCAAGTCGACGACGACGGACTTCAGAACGCCCTCGACGTCCGGACTGCCTTCCGCCGAAAATGGTCGATCATCGTCGTTCTCAGTTCGTAAGAGTCGCTGCTCCAGTTCTTGCGGTTCGAAACGCTTCACCTTCCACTGGATGGACGTGGAATCCAGCGGTGCGGCGTTGAGAAAGAAGCCCGCGTCCTCTTCTGCTGGCTTATTGGCCGGTCCCAAGTAGCCAATCTGTCGAACGATTGGTTCTTCTTTTGGGATGTACAATGTGTTGTCTTGATCCCATGGATCACCATTGATTCGGATACGGTCGGCCGCTAGCGGCTTGTCGCGCAATGGGAACACTCGAACCTGTCCCGGCGGGACTTGAACGGCCAACGCTCTGCCTAGCGTTTGGTCTTTGATGGCCCATGCTAGCTCCAGTGTGCTGTTTCGTGCGTCGGCAGAGTTCTGCACACGCACTCGGTAGGTCGCGTCGTCGGACTCTTGCGGCTCGGAGGCCATCAAGCTCGCCCAAGCATTGCCCGGATCACTGGCGTGGATCGGGCGCACGTCCAACTGAATTCCTTTAGGCCATGCGAAGCCTTGTAACGCCTCAATACCTGATTCACGGTGTAAGTCGCTAAAAAGAACGATCTCGGTCGAACCCCGAGCTTGATCTTTCAAGTCCGAGGCATTGCACTGCTCGGCGAGAGAAATCAATGCAGTGTCCAAGCTTGTGGAGTGCCAGGTGGGCGACAATTCACTGAGACTATTTCGCACTGCGTCTTGGCTGGCCAGCGGGTCCATGGAGCTGTCATTTGCCATGGGAACGATTGCGGTTAGCTGTCGATCGATGGCGTAAAGCGAGGTTGTGTCGCCGGGGGACAGAGAATCCAAAAGCTTTTGCACTTCGCCGACGGTGTCTCCAAAAACTCCATCGCGTCTCATGCTCGCGCTGGTGTCCACAAGTAAGACGACGTTTCGGCCTTCCAAGTTGATATTGAGTGTGCTCTCCTGGCGAAGGTAAGGTCGCGCGAAGGCAACGGCGATGAGCAAGATGGCCAAGGTGCGTAAGAAGAGGAGCAACCAGTCTTCAATTCGGCTTCTTTGAGTGAGTTTCGGCGACGAAGGTCGCAAGAACATGAGTGAGCTAAAGGTCTGCTGGCCTTTGGGCTTTTTCCGAATCAAGTGAAATAGAATCGGTCCAGCGATAGCAAGTGCTGCTAGTGCATACAGTGGTGTGAGGAGCCCCATAACTAACTCGCTCCTTTTGAAAATTCAGAGCTGCTTCCGCGATTTTTCTCACGACGTTTTTCGCGAATCTTCTGCGAAGCCTGGGCATCGAGTGTTCGGGTGTTGCTGATAAGCTCGAGCAATACGCCGTCGAGAGGTTGGTCGGTCGTGACCGTTAGGAGGCGGCCATTTCGTTTATGGAGAATGTCGATCAACTGCTGTTGGTGAACGGCGAAACGCCGATCGTACTCGGCCTTCGCTTCGGATGGATCAATGTAGAGCTCTTGGCCTGTCTCCAAGTCCTGCAGCATCGTACTCTCGGTGAGCTGGAAATTGACTTCAGCTGGATCCAACACTCGAATCACTACGACTTCATGTTGCCGGCCGCGTAAGTACCCCAGCGGTTGGAAAAGCGTATCGGGCTCCGTCAATAAGTCAGACAGTAGAACAACCAAACCTCGGCGCTTCGAATAGCCGGCGAGTTCCGTTAACGCGGCGGATAGATCCGAATCACGTCCGTCACTCTCCGATTCTAGAAGCCGCATTATTTGCTGAAGATGGCCTGTGCGGTTTCGCGGCGGAAGGTACTCGTCAGAGTCCGTCCCAAGTCGCATGCAGCCGACGGTGTCGCGTTGTAAGTGCAGGAAATAGGCGAGCGTGGCAGCCAAAGTTCGGGCGTATTCGGCTTTGCTATGTTCTCCACTGCCGAACGACATCGACCGGCTTTGATCGATCGCCAGATAGCAACGGCGATTCGTCTCGTCCTCGTACTGCTTGACGTAGCAGCGATCCGTTCTCGCCAAGAGCTTCCAGTCAAGATTGCGAGGGTCGTCTCCCTGCGTGTAGGGGCGATACTGAGCAAACTCCACCGAGAACCCATGGAGCGGACTTCGGTGCAGCCCGCTATTGAAACCCTCGACGACTGCTTTGGCACGTAGCGAAAGGCTCTTGATTTGCATCAGAGCTGTAGGGTCGATACTCGATCCCCGGGATGGGCGTTTGCTACTCGGCGTTGAGTCAGTGTTGGCGTTGGAAGCCACTGGCGGGTCTCTGCGTTGGATTGATGAAGTGCGTTTGGAGCGTTTGGATTGCGTTCCGTAAACTGCAAGCTCGTGGATCTGTAGCATGGAGTGCTGGCAACGAATTGCATGATTACGGAGTGACGCTTTCCAGTAGATTCGCGATGCAGTCCTCAACGCTCACACCCTCCGCCTCCGCACGATAGTTGAGCAGAACTCGGTGCCGTAGAGTGGGTGCTGCAAGAGCACGGATGTCATCATGAGTCACATGCGATCGGCCTTCGAGTAGCGCTCTCGCTTTGGAGCCGAGGACCAGTGTTTGTGCCGCACGCAAGCCAGCCCCCCAACTAACCCACTCGTTCACGAAAGGTGTCGCAGCTTCACGTCCTGGTCGCGTCGACTCGGAAAGTCGAACTGCGTAGTCGGCGACTTCTCGAGCGATCGGAACGCGCCGCACGACCTGCTGGAATTTCTCCACGTCTTCACCACTGAAGAGTTTTTCGATCTGCTCAGGACGTGTTGAAGTAGTCTGCAGCACGACGTCCAGTTCCTCTTCGTGGGGCAGGTAATCGATCAATACGTTGAACATGAAGCGATCTAATTGCGCCTCTGGTAGCGGGTAGGTGCCCTCCATTTCGATTGGGTTTTGAGTAGCGAGTACAAAGAAGGGCTCTTCTAGAACGTAACGCTTTCCGGCAACGGTGACTTGGTGTTCTTGCATCGCTTCGAGCAGCGACGCTTGGGTCTTGGGCGGCGTCCGGTTGATCTCATCAGCCAAGATGACGTTTGCGAAAACCGGGCCATGGACAAATTGCATCGAGCGTTGGCCGCTTTCATTCTGTTCCAGGATTTCCGTGCCCGTGATGTCGGATGGCATC
>JBGCCZ010000115.1:0-12953 GCA_045105035.1 Pirellulaceae bacterium
GAATTTCTAAAGGCTACAGACTGGGCAACAAGTAAGAAGAGCCTCATTGCATTCATCTTGAAGGAGTTCGACACTGGAGAGCAAATACAGATCGCCGAATTCATGCAGACGGCCGCGGGTAAAAAGTACTTTGATCTGCAGGCCAAGATGCTAGCGCGGTTGCTCGTCCGTGCTTCCATTTCAAAGCAGGAGGCGCGGGCACGGAGCACGCTACTATCACGCGTTCCTCAGGTCGTTGCAGGTGCCATTCCTTCGGCGAAAGCAGAATTGGAAGCTGCCATGGCTGGACCGGGAATCGACAAGAATCTGCTGCTTGGCCGTTGGTACACGCGTGACGAAGAAGACGGCGAATTCTTGTTCGTTGGCTGGCACGAGAAAGCGGAGGACGGATCGAACTTGAGTGCTGGAGTATACATCGATCATCTAGACAAGAACTACGATAAGTTCTTGGAGCCCGGGGTCTGGAAAGTTCAAGGCAAGTTAGTCATCGAGGTCAGTTTTTCGAATCTCGACGAGCCGACTATGTTTGTCATCGACAAATTGACCAAAGATGAATTGGTCTGGCGCATTGTGGAGCCAGATTTGGAACCCTCAAAGTGGCTCAAGAGTGTTGAAGCACGGAAACCGATCGAGTTACCCGCGAAGCCGTCAGGTTATGAAGACATGAGCCGGTAAACTGCATGCCGCGACTCGGCTGCTGTATTCTGCAGCAAGAATACCACGCAAAACACCCCTGCGAAGTTTTCACAGGGGTGTATATCGTGGTTGAAGTCGAAACGTGCATCGACGAAAGAGACCGGGGCGAAGGCAATACTCAAAAGTTCTGAGCGTGGACGTTCCTATTTTGACTTCAGTCGTTCAGACGTCTTCTCATTGGACACTGAAACATTGCCTTCGATAGTTGGAAGTTGTTTCCCTGGTGCGGCATTTTCTTTCGACTCTGCACCCGGTGGCAGCATGTAGAAGACGTTTTGGAACGTCACATATACTGCGTCGCCTTCCTGAGTTGGAACGACTTCTGTTTGCATCGTTTCCCAGCGGTGACGTTGAGCTGCCAAGTAGTCCTCGGGCTCGTCACCGGCTTCTGCAGCCGATTTATGTACGTCGAGTGTTTTATCGCGGAGACTCACGACGAGTTCGACGAGTTTTTCAGCTGGAATGTTGCGTGGGAAGGCAGCGATACGCACGTCCTGATGGAAAATATTGTCTCCGCAATCTGCTCCCGCAGCGATCAGATCGACTTGGCCAGCAAGAGCGCGTCCAACCTGTGCAATCGGACCCCGCTCTTTGTCTGTCGTCGGTTCTAGAAGCTCGGACGTCATTGGATTCTCTGCCGCCAATGTCACTTGGCCGCCTTCAACCAAACTCCAGAGTGCGGCAAGTCGTTTGGTTCGCGAATCCAAAGCTGGTTGGTGGGCAAGCGTCTCAGCGAAGTGAGGTGGCTTAGTCAGTCCGATGGCGAGAATCTTTGAATCGCCTGTGTTTCGGATTTCGCTTTGGATGTCGTCCGCCCACTCTGAGTAGTCGGGAGAACCCAAGATTGCTTCAAAATTCAAAATTGAGGCGAAACTTGACCAATCGATCGAGTCGTTGAACTCGAAATTGAAGGCTGAAGCACCAAACATGAATTGATGCTCGTTCCCAGTCTTCTGGGTTTCTTCCAATGGTAAACGCTTGGCTTGCGGCAATAGGTTACCTTCAACCGATTCAAATTTGCCAAATAGCTCCGCTACAATTTCTTGCGAAGCGTTCTTGGTGTAGCCAATCGTGCTGGCAAGAAAGAGATTTTGAACGAACGGAGACTTGGTGAATTCGCCGCTCCGAACGCGGTAGTAGCCCTTTCGATCGCCTATTGTTTTCCAAGGCGTGCTTTTGGGGCCGGCGAACTTGGCTTGATCGTTTTCGGTCGACTTCGAAATTCGGACCGAGGCGAGCTTGGTTTTGTCGTCGGCTTGTAGTTTCCATCCGCTGCATAGAACTCCGACGCTAATCAACATGGCTGATAGCACAACAAATCGCTTGCTGACGGTGGTGCCTGTAATTCTCTTTAACATTTGGATCCTCCTGACCCCTGTGTTGGTCGTGAAAGTTACGCAATAAGGAACACCCATCCACGGCTGCTTATCCATCCATAGCAACCAATGTGAAAGGGCTCTTCGATACTGGGTGAGGTCGCCTAAAAGGGTTGCCGCTTCGAAGTCGGCCGCCAATTCTTGGGCTTCTTCAATCTGCCGACGAACTCGCCAAGCCAGCGGGTGCCAGCACAGGAGCGTCATCGTGCAGTCAACAAAAAGTCTCACCCCGGGATCCTTACGCTTGAGGTGAACTGACTCGTGCGCGAGTACGGCAACTTGGTCGTCTCGCGAAAATGTCTCAAAAGACTCGGGAAGGTAAATTCGATTCGGGTGTTGCCACACGACGAACGGTGAAGTAACTCGATCACCAACCCAGATATCAGCGTCTTTTCCATTGCTTTCAGGAATCGTCTGCGACAACAATTCGCCGATTGGATTCGATCGCTTACAGGTTCGGCACAGCTCTTCGACTTGTAACGTTCCGATTAGAAATCGAGCTGAGTAGAAGAGTGCACTGCTCAAGATCGTGAGCCACGTGAATCTGGCAACGCCGGAGCTAAAATTCGTGTGAGTCGTCGAATCGGCGTGACGGAACAAGAACTGTTTGAGCTGCTGTAGTGTTGGCCCCTTTGGAACGCTGGGGGCAGAACCTTTTGCACGTCTGGAATTTGAATCGTCTGCCTGCGAAGCGTCTGTTTGTTTTTGGCTCTTGTCTATAACGGGGCTTAACTTGGACGTGTTTGGATTGTTTCCGTACTCATCAGAGGAGCTTGGAACAGTGAAGGCGATCCTGGGATCCAGTCCGACGAGTGTCGCTGCGACAAAGCAAGCCGTCAGGCCGAGCAAGGCTGGCCCGAGCAGGCTCGTCCAGCGTGGATAGTGTTTCCCGAGCGAGAGTAGGGTGGAAGTAGCGCCTAGTGCGCAGGTGATTTGCAGGAGAAAGAGGAGTGAGTTCATGATTGCTCCTCCTCTTCGCGAAGAACATTGCGTAGATACTCGCGCTCGCTGTCGGTGAGCTGCTTCCGCTCGAGTAGCTGCACCAATAAAGCCTCGCGAGAGCCACCGAACAGGCGACTGAGGAGGTCACCGAGCAAGCGATTGGAGACAGCTTCGAACGATTTCACGGGAACAAATGTGAACGGGCGTTTGTCGTTTTCTTGCTTTAGAAAGCCTCGATCGCAAAGCCCGCGCACGACATTTGCCACAGTAGCGTAGGCGAGTTCTTCTCCGGCTGACGCCAAGCTTTGTCGGGCGTCTTCTGCAGTCTTGGATTCTCTTGAATCCCAGAAGACCTGCATGACGGCTAACTCTCGATCCGTCAGTTCTTTCGCTCTTGGGCGAACCATACGCGTGACCTCCCTGGCTGTGCTCCGTATTTGGATAACCAAATTTGGTTTCTCAAAACTTATCGGCTGTCCACTCCTGAATCAATGTCAGTTCTTGGAGAAAAATGAAACTGTCCCTCGCACGAACGGACAGTGCGGGGACGAAGAGATTGGCAGTCGAGGCTATTTTGCTCGGGATAGGCGCACGAAAAAACCGAGCTAACACTTGCAGGTGTCAGCTCGGTTCATTGTTCGTTGGAGCCAGAGCGTCCGATCTCTTTGCGACTCTGCTACTTGGCGATCGAATCGATTTCGACGCGTGTGTACTGTTGGCGATGTCCCTTGCGTCGGTGATAGCTCTTCCGGCGGTGGAACTTCTCGACAAAAATCTTGTCACCTTTCTCCGTGCTAATCACCTTGGCGGTGACTTTAGCGCCTGAGATGGAAGGTGAGCCGAGCTGCAGTCCTTCGTCTCCGCCGATCGCCAGCACTTCGGGGAACTCGATGACATCTCCAGTCGACGTCTCTTTACGCAGATCAATGTCGAGTCGCTGGCCCTGAGTGACCTTATACTGGCGTCCGCCATCCAAAATTATTGCGTACATCTCTATTCTCTATCTAAATCTTCGGTGTGCAGAGCATCTTGCTCGAACAGATGATAGTAGGCGACCAGATTCAGCTCGTCGAGTCCTAATTCGGTGCCTGAGGCCAACTTGCAGCGGCGATTTCCCTTTCCGGCTGCTTTAAAGCTCTGCAAGCTCTTGGAACCACCCGGCCTCATTTTGGAGCAATTGCCCTCTGGCCGTCCAATTCGATGACCATAGTGACTCTGTTTCAAGGGAACTGCTTGCCGGTGGGGCACTAGCCTGTCCTTTCGACCATCAATCGAACTTGTCTGAATCGTTGTTGCCATATTCCGGGCCTTCTTCCGCGATTTGAGATTCCAAACCGCGCTCAAACTAGGCGGTTGCACAGTTTCACAGCAGCCTGCTGCTAGCTAAAGCATCTTTTCTGTGCGAAAGAGCATCGGGGGGAAAGTGCCCCTTAAACTGCCTCGCGATTCAGCGGTAGATTATGGCACGCTGGGGGGCTTTAGTGGTGCCGGCAATGTCTTTGTGGGGTCTTGAAGTTTTTTTCTTCAAATTGGAGCAGTTCTGGCACAATTACTGCATTCCCTGGAACGCAACGGAGGTCGAAAGGGTGAGAGCTTAGACCTAGGGCATCGGAACGGCCACTATTGGCTTTACTGCTGAAAAGGAGACTTCAGAGGACCGAGACCAGAATTAGCACTTATTAAGTGAACATTGATACGAGGGTGTTGGACCGAGCCTTACTGGTTGCAAGTTGGAGAGGAGCTTGTGATCGTGTAGGGCAAACGTCCAGCACCCTTTTTTCGTGCCAAAGCGTTACTCAGATTCTCACTCGGTCTTTCACACGAATCCACGACTTGGGTGGGCGAAATCAGGTTGGCCGAGACGCTGATTGGATCGCTACTCGCTGTTCTACTTGGCCGACTTCTTGGGAGAACAACGACCAAGGCAAGGCAGCGGCTCTTCTACTGCCACGGAATTAGAATTTCCAACGATTGCTTTGCGGCCTGTTCCAATGGCCCTCGTTAGGATCTGTCGATGTGCCTTTGATGTTTGATTGACGGGCGACATCGCTGCGATCCGTTCTTGACCCCAGTGCTCGTTGTCATACAACAATGCTCTTGATTCTGCTCGGCAGCCGAACAGCCGGAAGATTTTGTTAACGTGTTCCTTTGAGTTAGCCTGTATGGCTGCCTAGGGGGTTATCCGAATCGGCAGACAGCACCATGCAACCAACATCCTCCTGAGAATGCGACTGAACCCTGTGAACGACAGCAAACGAATTCAACGTGCTCTCATCAGTTGCAGTGACAAGCTTGGGCTGGTGGACTTTGCGGCTGGACTGGTTGAGTGCGGAGTCGAGATCTTTTCGACTGGCGGGACACGACGCCATCTAGCCGACCATGGGATCGACTGCATCGATGTGTCGGAATACACGGGATTTCCAGAGATGATGGATGGTCGCGTAAAGACGCTCCATCCAAAAGTCTTCGGCGGGATCCTGTCGAGGCGAGACAATGTCGACGACTTACGCTCGATGCAAGAAGAGGACATCCAGTCTATCGATCTGATTGTCGTGAACCTGTATCCCTTCGAAGCGACCATAGCTCGCCCCGGAGTCACTCGGGAAGAGGCGATTGAGCAGATTGATATCGGTGGACCGAGCCTCATTCGGGCGGCGGCAAAAAACCATCATTGGATTACCGTTGCGACTCGGCCTGAGCAGTACAGCGAGATCTTGATGGCCATCGAAGACGAAGGCTCGACGACTCTCTCTCAGCGACGTGAACTAGCGGGGGAAGCGTTTGCAATGACGTGCGCCTACGATCAGGCAATCGCCGACTATTTCAGAACGGAGCAGGGGGGCGAAGAGATGCCTTCCAACCTGACGGTGCGACTGGTACGGAAAAACTCTTTGCGATACGGCGAGAATCCGCATCAGAAGGCTGCCGTATATCGAGATATTAAGTCGCGTGAAGCGAGTGTGATCAATGCGCGGCACATTCACGGGAAAGAGCTTTCGTACAACAACATTCTGGACCTCGACAGCGCACTTTCGATGGCACGTAGTTTCGTTCAGCCGACGTGTACCGTGATTAAGCACAACAATCCATGCGGCGCCGCGTCAAACGAGAACTTAGCAACTGCCACACGCAACGCGCTCGACGGCGACCCGGTATCGGCCTTCGGAAGTGTCATCGGATTCAACCGCACGGTGAGCTTGGAAGCGGCGGAGGTCCTGTGTGAGCCGGGGCGATTCATCGAGGCCATCATTGCACCGGATTTCGCAGCTGGAGCCGTCGGGTTGCTGACTACAAAACCTAAGTGGCGTGACAACGTGCGAATGATGCAAGTCGGAAGTCTTGCACCGAGCGAACCAACAATGGCGATCCGCTTTGTTTCCGGTGGCGCTTTGGTCCAGGAATCGGACTCGCTACCTGCGTTTCACAGCCAGTGGGAAACGGTGACGGACATCGCGGTAGAAGATGATCTGTGGGAAGACATTGATTTCGCGTGGGAAATGGTTCGCCATGTTAAAAGCAATGCAATTGTTCTGGCTCAAGACACAGCGCTGGTCGGAGTTGGAGCGGGGCAGATGAGTCGTGTTGATAGTGTGGATATTGCTATCCGCAAAGCGGGTGAGCGAGCTGAAGGCAGTGTGTTGGCTTCGGATGCGTTCTTCCCTTTCCCGGATTCCATTGCGGCCGCTGCCGATGCTGGAATTGTGGCCATCATCCAGCCGGGTGGATCGCGTCGGGATGACGAAGTGATCGCGGCCTGCGACGAGTACGACATTCCAATGGTATTCACCGGCGCACGTCACTTCCGACATTGATTCTCGGATACGCTTGCCGGCGACAACTTGACTCTCTTGCGGTCTTCGCCTCACTCCATTCGGCCGCACAATTGGCATTTTCGGTGTGAGTGGCCTGGCCGTCTGATTTTCCCAACGCGACCAGTGTTTGGGTAGGCTCAGGTTCGTTCTGCGGCTGGGTTGTAAGGTAGCTTTTTCCGCCTGGAACGTTATCTTTCCGCTGTAGCATCGTGACTTCTGGCTGGAATTCGCCTCCATTGATTGAGGCGATCTGCTGTTGCCAGGCCTTTTCGTGGTTTGCTCTGCACTGCGGGCAGGTTCGCGTTCGTTCGGAATTCCTCGAGGTCCGTTGAACATTCGGTCTACAGACGACAATTGATTCGTCTGTGGAGCTGTGCCGACTTCAGCGACTTTGCAAAGCGGAATACGAAACACCGGGCCAACGAAAAGTCACGGCGCCTTAATCAACGATTGGAACCTAGCGATTAGTACTGCTACTCAAATGTCGGACATACTGACTCAGATCGTTGCGTCGAAGAAAGAAGAAATCGAAGCCGCGATTCGCGCTCGGCCACTTCGCGAGTTGATGAAACAGGCCGATGTTTGCCCGCCGGCGCGTGATTTTACGGCGGCGCTTCGAGCTGGGGATTCAATCAACTTGATCGCGGAAGTAAAAAAAGCGAGTCCGTCCAAGGGTGTGATCCGCGAGGACTTCGAGCCGGTCGAAATCGCGAAGCAGTACGAAGACGCCGGTGCTTCGTGCATCAGCGTGTTGACTGACAAAGAGTATTTCCAAGGCGACTTGAGCTACCTGAGTCAGATTCGTGAAGCGGTATCAGTCCCGCTACTCCGCAAGGATTTTATCATCCACCCGTACCAAATTTTCGAATCCCGAGTCGCCGGCGCCGATGCAATTCTGCTCATTGCGGAATGTCTCAATCGACAGGAGCTCCGAGGTCTTTCGCAATTGGCTCACGATCTTGGGTTACAGACCTTGATCGAATTGCATGACAAACGAAATTTGGAAAACGTCCTAAACACGGGCACGGATTTGGTCGGTATCAACAACCGCGATCTCAATACTTTTGAAGTGGATCTTCAGCACACCGTTCGCGTCGCTGCTGACGTACCCAAAGACAAGGTCGTTATCGGCGAGAGCGGTATCTACACGCGTGAGGACGCGTTAATGCTAGAGAAGAACGGCGTGAAAGCGATGTTGGTTGGCGAATCGCTGATGCGACAACAAGATATCGGCGTTGCTGTCCAGGAACTACTCCGCCGTTAGAACACGCCCTCGATTCAACTGATGGTACGGAACTGGAGGTACGGAACTGGGAGACGACTCTTCAACGATCGACTGACTAGTTGTTAGACGTTGGGGACTCTTCTCATCCTGCTAAGAGCAGTAGCCGTTCCAATCATACCTAAGAAGAACAAGCTAGACGGTTCCGGTACGGCGGTGACATTTCCAATACGCACATTGTCGTACACCGAACGATGGCTCGCCACCGGGGCGTTGATTTCTAAACGGTCAATTTCTATGCCCGCTAGATTGGCTGCGAAAGAAGTCTGGTAGTTTGGAGTCGATGGTGTGAAGACATCTGTTCCTACCAACGTATTTCCTAAGTAGCCGCGTACAATCTGATCTGGGACGAAAGCGGCATTCAGTGGTCAGAGATTGTCGTAACTGATGAACTGAAAGGTGCTACCCGGTTTGGTGAACCGCAGAACCGGCGATGAGTTGGCCAACTGGCCGGTTACGCCGATTCCGCCGTTCCCTCAATCTCTCAGAAATTGCACCGGAGCATCCGCTCCGGTGAGCGTGAAGCCTTCTTTCTCAATGAATGTAGATCCGGGGCTAACGATGCCGTTAGTATCCATTCCCGGCAATCCGGCCATTCCGTCGAAACCGATCACAAAATCGGCTTTGGCTATGGATTGGGCGTTGGCAGACCAGCATGCGAATCCAACAAGCATCAGCACACGGACGAGATTATGGAGGGGGCTGGGCGTTAAGTTTCTCATGTTTACACAGCAATGAAAATTCTTGGAGTATCGGCAAGCACGCGCTTGCAACGTAGATTTCGTTTGGGTGTGGGGACGCTACCGCCTGCGAGTAGCTCCTCCCGCGTCACTTCTTTCGAACTGATACAGCACTTTGCCCGATGCGGTGCGTTCGATCTAGCTTCCATCCAGACGGAGCATCTCGCGGCTGAATGGTATCTTTTGGAACAGCTTCACGTCATTGACTCTAAAGTGGAAAGAACCAACTCGCATTCGAACCACCTCGCATTCGAGCCACCTCGCATTCGAGCCACCTCGCATTCGAGCCATCTCGACGTAGGATCAAGTGCTTGTGGGAGGAGTACGCCTGAAGTCGGAGAGCCTGGCAAAAGAATCCGAAATTTTCCAACAATCGAAAATCGAATGCAGGTTAGGTTGGAGATGCGGGAATAGACGCTGTAGAACTTCTATGCGAAGCTCGATATTCGCCTCGCGGTAGTGAACTCATTCCAAGAACGCGTCTCGGGGATTGAGATTCGCAACGGCATGAAATTGCTGTCGAGCCTTGTATTCGCAGGTCGCTGCTCATCCACATTGGCATGTACTGATCGGTTTCGGGACGCTTACGTGGAACAGGCTGACAGCACGTCGATAACCCTTCTTCAGGGATTGAAAACGTCCGACGAGGCATCTTGGAATCGCTTTCTGAACCTCTACACACCGATGATCTTTAGGTGGGGAAAGAGTCTGGGGCTTGATGAGGCGGCGTCGGAAGACCTGACTCAGGACGTGCTAACTAAGCTGATTACTTGGATGCGCGAATTTCATTACGATCGAAACCGGAGCTTTTGAGCATGGTTAAAAACGATTTGCCTCAACCAGGCCCGCGACTTGCTGCGACGAGCAAAAGTTCGACGAACAACGTCGGAGGTTGAGACGCTCACGGTCAATGATGATGCGATCGAATTCCTGTCGGAGCAGGAGTACGCTAGACAGCTGGTGCGGAAGGCCGTCGACCTGATGAAGACGGAGTTCGAGTATTCAACCTGGCGTGCCTGTTGGTTATCCGTTGTTGAACAAGTTCCAGTCAAGGAAATTTCCGATGAGCTTGGCATCACGATTAATGCGGTCTACCTGGCAAAGTCCCGGGTTCTCAGGCGTTTGCGTGGCGAGTTGGAAGGCTTGCTAGACTAGAGAGAATGCTCAGCCACGAGATTCTCGATAAGACCAGACAGGTTTCCCAACGCCGCACGTACTCCATTGGGAATCCGGTTCTCGACTGCTCGATATGCCGCTGCAGAGAGCGTCGCATTTGTCCAATGTGGAAGATGGAGACAGGAAGATTACGGCTCAAAGAAGTACGGACTGCCCAAGCCAAAACGATCTGCAACAGCATTTGTTGGGCTGTAGGACGTCGTGGTTACCGCATGACTTAGAGGAACATCTTGAGTCCTGTGAATCCTGTATGCAAAGGGCAGACATTGCTGATGGACTGGCCGCGGCGCATGATCAAGATTTGGTGCATCGGGACGTAAAGCCCGATAACGTTTGGGGTGAGACTCCGGACAATCAAGTAAAGCTCCTTGATTTTGGTTTGGTGCGTCCTTCCGACGAAGACGTCGAGTTGACGCAAGCCGAGAAGATATCGATTGATCAAACCAGCATCTCTTCTGCAGACGCAACTAGACTGAGTCGAGCCCTTCACGAATGCCAAGTTACATATTCCGGCGCGAATGGCGAATTCGTTGTGCTAGATGGCAAACCGGTCGAGTGAATTTCTCGCAATATCTTATGTCACGTGACGCAGGCTGACGTCAAGCGGTACTGGTCTGACGTCAAGCGGCATGGCCGGAAAGGAAAGAGCTGCCATCGTGACCTCAGCCTGGACTGTAATTGCGGTTCGAGTACCGTAGAATGTACTCGCGACGCGAACTTGCCTCGCCAAACCTCTCACCCTCCAAGGAACCCCATGATGTTTTCGAAATTGAAAGCGCCTCTTGTACTCGCTTCTGCCTTACTAGCTAGCTTATCTGGCTCCGCGCTGATTGGGCAGGATGCAAAAGAAGAGGGCTTCAAGACCATATTCAATGGTAAGAATCTAGATGGCTGGGACGGAGATGCTCGGCTTTGGAAGGTGCAAGATGGTGTTATTCATGGTGAAACCACCGAAGAGAACAAGGCCAGCGGCAATACATTCTTAATCTGGCAAGGCGGGAAAGTAAGTGACTTTGATCTTCGGATTACCTTCCGTTGTACTGCCGCGAACAACTCGGGTATCCAGTATCGTTCAAAGCATATTACCGAAGGCAAAGTTCGCAACAAGTGGGTCGTGCGTGGCTATCAGCACGAGATCCGCAACGAAGTTGGATTTCCCAACGTGTCGGGGTTTATCTACGGAGAAGGGATCGGACGTGGCCGGATCTGCTTGCTTGGTGAAAAGGCCGTGATGGAGGAGGGAAAGAAGAAGGTTGTCGAAACGCTGGTTGACGAAGCGGAGTACAAAAAGCTGTTCAAGTTGGATGACTGGAATGAAGTTCGCATTGTGGCGAAGGGCAAGCAAGTTCAGCACTACATGAATGGCCGACTCGTTCTGGACTTTACGGATTCCGATGAGTTGGCTTTGACTGAGGGAGTTCTCGCCCTGCAATTGCACGCCGGAAAAGCTATGTGGGCTGAGTTTAAAAATATCAGCATCAAGGAAATGTAGGCGAACGCCAACGCGTTTCTATCACGGTCGTTTCCAATGAGCCCGCCCCGGGAGCTGTCCTCCGGCGGGCTAAAGCCGGATTTTCTACGATGTTCACTGCTTAAGTGCTGGAGCCAAGCATGATTTACGTGATCGCAACCATTGAAGTCGCTGCAGGGAAACGAGACGAGTTCCTTAAGCACTTCTGTGCTCTGGTGCCAAAGGTATTAGAAGAAGATGGCTGTATCGAGTATGGGCCAAATGTTGACTTAGATACTTCCATTGCGGCCCAAGGCGAGTTGCGGAAAGACGTGGTCGTCGTGATCGAAAAGTGGGAAGACGCTGAGTCCCTTGAGTGCCATTTGGTCGCGCCGCATATGCTCGAGTACCGAACTCAAGTTAAAGATTTAGTGCAGTCGGTTTCTCTGCAGATTCTAGAGCCGAGTATCGCCGCCGGTGCTCAAACGGAATGAATCTGGGGCGAGGCGGAGTTGGTAGTGAGCTGCTACCGCTTCACTTCAAATGTCGTCGTGAGAAAATCCTTTTACATCGGGCGGACATCGCGCGGACACCGGTTTGGGAGAATTTTGGTCCACCATGACCGGCTCCTTGGATGATGTGCAGCTTGTTGCTGGCCTTTGCTCCACCGAGAGCTTGGTGGAGTAATTCGCTTTGATTGACAGGAACCGTTTTGTCTTCAGCCCCGTGAATGATTAAGAAGGGTGGATCGGCTTGGTCAATGTAGGTGATTGGATTGACGCGTTTGATACCTTAGGCGTTGCCAGCAACGTCACCACCTCCGATCAATTTCGATTTTGGAGAACCCGCTCGATTGTGTCCTTCATAGCCGTGAGTGGTGACAAACGCCATGAAACCGGTCGGGCCGTACAGATCAACCAGGGCCTGAACCTCGCTGGTTTGCTCCGCCCAGCCGCCGTTGGCCTCGAGCTCTTTGACTCCGCCGGATGTTCCCATCAAGGCAGCAAGATGTCCGCCAGCCAAACTCCTGCCGACGGCAATCCGATTAGGGTCGATGGTGTACTGTTTCGCGTGAGCACGCAGATAGCGAACTGCACACTTGCAGTCTTCGATCTGGGCGGGGAAAGGAGCCTCGTTGGTCGGGCGGTACTCGATCGTGGCACCCACAAAGCCGTTTCGAACTAAGGGAACAACCTTCCGTAAGCCGCCTTCTTTTGTTCCGGCTTGCCATCCAACGCCGTGAATCCAAACGTAAACGGGTGCAGGCACGGACGCCGCTTCCTTCGGCAATACGATGTGCATCTTCAGGTCTCGACCACCACCCGTGCCGAATACGACATCGCGATGGATATCACCATCCTGGATTGCAGCCTGCGTTTTTCGCGGACCAAGTGGCCGATCCTGAGCCATCGCAGGCAATGCGAATAGGAAAGTGGCGAAACCAATTGTGATAGCCTTCATGGACACGGTATTGGCCCC
>JBGCCZ010000116.1:0-4402 GCA_045105035.1 Pirellulaceae bacterium
GTTGCCCAAGAGATTGCGGGGCCTTGCCTGTGTTACTGAATGTTCCGGTTGCGGGTGAATGCCGGTTGAAGTCAAAAGTCGATCCGCGAAGTTTGCAGCCGCGCCTTCCGCAGAGTCAATGCTCTCGCATTGGAATTCCCATTCGTACTCCGTGGGTAGGCGAGCGCCAGACCAACGCGCATACGCGTCGGCTTCAAAGTAGCTGACGTGTGTCACAGGAGCATCGAGCCGCAGTGGCTTCAGACCCGCAAGCGTGAACTCCGACCAGCCCTGATCCGTGTGTATCCAATACAGGGGAGTTTTCCATTGCTCGTGGTTCACTGCAGCCCAACCGAGCGACAGCCAAAGCGCAGGCTCTTGATAACCACCGTCGTCAATGAACTTCAGGAACTCACCGTTGGTCACACAACGAGCAGCGAAGTGATGAGCTGGGACGATTTGCTTGTGACGCGGGCCTTCGTTGTCGAAGTGGAATTCGTCGCCCGAATATCCGAATTCTGCAACTTGCTCCTCGTTGGAGTGCCAGTCCATGGGCATGCACACTGATTCTGTTTGCGGTGCATTTCGGCAGCGTTGGTATGCAGGAAAGAGTGGATTGGAAAACAAGACATGCTTGATGTCAGTCAGCATCAATTCCTGATGCTGCTGCTCGTGTTGTAAACCGATTTCCAGGATTTCCAACTGTCTCTCGGTCAATTCTTGCTGATCGAACAAACGTCTTACGCACTCATTCACATGGGCCCGGTATTCAAGGGTCTCAGAGATTCCTGGCCGGGAGATGGTGCCGCGTCGATGCCTTGGGAACTGAGCTCCGACGGTGTTGTAGTAAGAATTGAACAGATACTCGAAACTTTCGTCGAAAACCTTATATCCGCGCGTGCTCTTCAGCAAAAACGTTTCGAAGAACCAAGTCGTATGTGCCAAGTGCCAGCGCGTCGGACTGACGTCTGGCATCGTTTGAACGCAGCAGTCTTCAGCCGACAGTGGTTCTGCGATCGTTTCGCTGAATCGGCGGACCCTTCGGAAACGGTCGGCCAAGGCTTGCTGTTCGCAAGGCTTGGCTTGCGTCTCGTGTTCGTTGCATCTTGTGTTGGTGTTCATGTCGATGCTCCCAAAGCTGGCGTGCTAAGATCTTCCGGGGCCGCCATTTTTCTAGACGACTGAATGAACTCCCGCCTGAACGACGACTCACGCAAAGGCGAAACTAGGACTGCAGAATTTCTATGCGACGGTAAGTAGTTTGACCGCGAAGTAGTTTTTCGGGTCGGTCCAGAAATTGCTGCATTCAAAACCCGCACTTTCTGCGAGCTCAGTAAAGCCATCTATGGTGTATTTGTGCGAATACTCGGTGTGAATGCGTTCGCCTTTTGCGAAGCGAAACGTATGTTCGCCAATGGTGGCTTGTTGCTCGTCAAGGCTTTCAATGTAGATCTCGATACGGCCGGCTTCCTCATTGTAATGACTGACATGCGCGAAGGATGCCAAGTCAAAATCTGCATCCAGCTCTTGATTCATGCGTCGGAGGATGTTCAGACTGAATGCAGCTGTCACGCCTTTCGCGTCGTCGTAGGCGGCTTCCAGCACGGCTTTGCTTTTCTTCAAATCGAAACCGATCAGAAGCTCGCCGCCAGGGCCAACGACTTGGGCGATTTGCTTCAGCAGTAGGTGAGCTGCGTCGGGTTCGAAGTTACCAATGGTTGAGCCTGGGAAGTAAACGCAGACGCGTTCTCCCTCGCAGATTTCCGGAAGCTCGAATGACTCGCTGAAATCGGCTACCACAGGACGGATTGTGAGATCGGGATACAACTCTTGCAACGTATCGGCTGTAGAGAATAGATGATCTTCCGAAATGTCGATGGGAACATAGGCCACAGGCTTCTTCAGGTGGTTTAGCAGCACACGTGTCTTGGTGCTGCTTCCGCTCCCAAATTCGGCCAAAACAATTCCGACACCTAGCACTGCCGCAATCTCCTCGGCGTACTCATTCATAATGCTCTGCTCGGTACGTGTCGGATAGTACTCGTCCAACTCGCAGATTCGATCGAATAGCTTGGATCCGCGTTCATCGTAGAGATATTTGCAGGGCACGCTCTTGTGCGTGAGGGAAAGGCCCTCGACGACGTCTCTTAGAAACTCAGGGTTTCGTTCTGCGACTACTGTTGTCTGGTCGTTCGAAAGATGCTTTGACTCTTGGTCTAAATTTGATTCTTGGCTCAAGTTTCCAGCTCGTTTTCGAGGAATAGCCTGGGGTAAGATGCGCCCAGCAGCTAGGTGTGAAGGAGAGTACATCCTTGCCATCTTCGAGGCAGCATGCACGGCGATAGAGCGTTCGCTTAGGGGGTCGAAAGAGGAGTGGAGTGTGCGGACGCTTTGAATTGCAACGGGTAAAGCTAATGGTTCCCTTCGGCGGCGCTAGCCGGCCGAATTGCGGGGAACGCTAACGCATTCCTTGCTGAGCTCCACTTGCTGAGATTCCCTTTCGGAGTTCGCTGAGAGCGAGATGCCCGGTTTTCGTTGCCGTAAACTAGGAAAAGGCACTGATTGGCTCATCGCCGTGTTCACCAACATCAATTCCCATAGCCTCATGTTAACGGCCGAAGAGACTTCGGCAACCTCGGACCGACAATCTAGCTTGGGGCTTGTGTGGCTGGACTAGGGTCATTGGACCTCGGGAATCTGCATGGTTTCCATGGGTAATGCAGGCTTTCAGGATAGAGCCAGATCCCAAATACAAAAACTATTCATTTTTCGGGTCTTCTGAACTGCCAGACTTTTCGAACTCGATCTTGCCAAACATGTGGCCGCCAACTTCGTCGTGGGACCAAGTACCCGCATACTTGTCCTTGTGGAAAACGACGCGGGCTCCAAAAGTTCCCATGCCTGGAATGGTCATTTTGTCCAATGTGATTACGGGGGTTGACCCAGCCCACTTAACTTCAACTGGACATGGGAAAACTTGATCCCACTTGCCGTACTTGATACGCGCAGTGATGACCCAGTAATCGCCCTCAGGCTGCTTTACAGCCTTCTCTATGATATACGTTTCCTCTGTCAGTTTACCCATTGGTCGACCGTCGACGGTGAACTGGCCGCGGAGCTTTGCGCCAGTCATCAGCTTTTCGAACTTGGTATACAACTCCTTCTTTTCCGCACTCAATGGGGACGCGGTTGCAGGGGTGTCTTGAGGCGAAGCAGTTGGCGAAGCAGCTCGGAGCGATTGTGGCTCGCAATTGCTAATGGCAATGAGGGTAAAGCAACTCAGCAGAAGGTGCTGTGCGCCGCGTCTGAGGCAATGAGAATTGAAAACAGCTGTGGACTTATGTTGCATCGACCGCATCGTTGGTTCCTCGGTTCATTCTGAATTGACGTGAAAGTTCGACAATCATGGGACGGAAAAATTTGGGGACGAAAAAATCTCTTCGGTGCAAATCGGGTGCACTCCAGTGAGTGCCCATGCTCGGCCTGCCTGCGAGTGGAGCTCCGCCGAACAGCTCGTCTACTTGGCAGGCGGCGCCTCATCCTCTGGGTAGACCCAGAGTTCTCCCTTTTCTGTATTGAAGCGGTAAACGTGCGCTTCAGGAAGTTCTGGTAGTTGGATTCGATTTGAATTAATGCACTTCTCCATGAACTCTGCATGAGACTTTGGCAGACGTCCTTCCAGGGCTCTGAACATATCGATTGCTTGTTTGACTTGGATTTCCAGGACTGCTTTCTGTTTTACGTTGGCGAGTGCAGAGAGTGGACCCGTCATCATTTTGGCGACCCCGGTGTCATCCTTGAAACGTTGCCCCTCTTTACCTACTCCTGCGAGGGCTTGTTGAGCTTGCATCCTGAGTGGGGACTCCGCTCCTGTTGCATCAATAGAGGTGCTATCCGCAGTTTTTGAAGCGTTTTCATTGCAGCCGCTAAAAGCTAGTGGGAGCAGTAGTCCGAGCGAGAAGCAGTAGGGCAGGTAAGAGAGTGTTCGGTGGTGCATGACGATCCCAGGTTAAGAAGTTGCGAACCTGCGAAATTGCAGTGCGCTGCAAACAAGGCTTGGCCCCTTCTACTCACGGCCAAGCCCTGTTCTGGCTAAGAAGATTATACGCGGCGACCAACGTGTGTTCCCACGGGCATAATCGAGTCTGCATGCTCGGACGCTTGAAGGAAGCCTATAGCCGCTCTACATGCCCGAGCGCAAAGCATCTAAGTGTCGGCCAAAGTGGTCGGCCAGTACTTCACGGTAGGTGTCCGGATGGGCTTCCAACACACTCCGAACTGCGGGGCCTAGTTCGGGATCGGTGAGCGTCGAACCGAACGTGCAGTGAAGGATCTGGCGTCCCGGCTCGGTAAATCCAACCCCTTGCTCCACATCCGCCCAGCACTCGAGGTACACCTGTTCCAGACGTTTCGCGTCCAGGCT
>JBGCCZ010000117.1:0-5285 GCA_045105035.1 Pirellulaceae bacterium
GCCTTGGCGATGTAGTAGGTGAGCAAGGCATCGACCTCGGCCTCGGCGGCTTCCACTGCGATCTGCTCTCGTAGTGCGATTTGAAAGAGATCACTTCTCTCTAACAGGAATAACTTCCGCTCATTCTCTGCGAGTTCTTCCGCCAAGGCGCGTGACTCGCCCGCTCGCTCCAACTGTTCGTAAGCATTTACGAGGGCTGCAAACGCGGCACGAACTTCTGCCTGGATCTTGTCGACGAAGAACCGACGTTCGGCACTAATCTTTTGAAACTTACCCAATGCCTTTTGCCGCGAACCGAAGGCCTTGCGGAACTGGACAGGCATTTCAAAGATGAAGGCTGCCTCCAATTCAAACTGTGACTTATCTCGCTTGCTGCTGGTCGGGGCTCCCATATCCTCGGAACCCACAATCTGAGCGTCCAACAGTGGCTGCAAGTTGTTCTGCGCTTCGGCAATATCAACGCGTACCTGCCGAAGTTGAGCGTCTATGTCGGCTAGCTCTGGCCGCACTTCGACCGCCGTCGCCAGGTCTTGCAACAGTTGCGGTTGCGCTGGCAAGGCAGGCACAGGGAAAACACCTGCCGTCTCATCGTCGAGTACCAATGGCTGGCCATCCAGCGTCCGATAAAAGAGCGACAGCTTGATGGCAGTCTGCTGCAATTTGCGTCTCAAATCGGCCAGTTTAGCCTCACGCGACGCTATCGAGCGGTCATTGTCCGTCTTCTCCGGTGGTTCGAGTCGACCAATCTCAACATAGGTTGCGATCGCATCGTTTCGCCTTTGGGCAAGCTTCAGAGCCCGTTCGCTGATCCGAACTTTGAGGCCCGCGGCGACCCAGTCCCAATAGATAATGCTGCCGTCTCGGACGAACTTAATGAGCTTGGCCTGAATTTCAGGCACCACGCGTTGCCGCTCGTAGCTCGTTCGCCACAACTCTGCTCGCCGAGCATCAATTTCCCGGTTTCTGGCGAGTGGGACGCGGATGCCGGCTTTAAACTCGCCGCCCGCGTTGGTTTCTCTCTCCTGATACCAAGGTTGGAAATCGCCGCGTCCAACACGGTAGCCGCCAAAGACCTCCCCACCGCCGTACAACGGTTGGTTGATCCCAAAGCTGTTCCGATAGGTTTCATAAAAACCAAGCGGTCCACTCTCGCTAAGCCCTTTGAGTTTCGTATCGAACGCACCCCATGCCGCGAGCTGGTCGCCGGCAGCGATCACGTTCTGTTGAAGGGCCGCTTCCAATAACGGAAAGGTATTGTGGATCGACACGGCAACGTCGAAGAGCGCCGGCGCTCTCGCAGCCGTACCTGGCAGGTCGACGTTTTCTGCTGCGACGATTTCCGCAGTCCCGGGCGCCGGATTTCCTGTCAGGGACGCTTTGGGATCTGCGTCTGGGGATACAGACAGACTCAGTTCGTCACTCGCCTCGATTTCAACCGTCGGCGGTGGGATCTGGACATCTTGAATTGTCGGCGGATCGATCTGCCGCTGAAAACTGGCCGATCGAATCTTGGTCGGTCCACCCGTGGCACCGCTGACGAGTCGAGCCGTCTGAGTTGGCTCTCCGCTTCGCAAATCCGCTTCATGGACCTGTCGCGTCGGAGCAGGCTCGACGACTGAAGTGGCACCGATTCCGGACGAAGCCTGATTGTGCATCGCAACGCGTTTGCTCAGCGAATATCCGCTCGAGCAGCCAGCACTTCCCCCAATCAACGCGGCGATCGAAGCGTAGACCACAATCCGGGAAGTGTTGTTGGATACCGATGATCGGTTCACTGCATTGCTGCCATATTAGGTAGAAACGGTACAGACCCACCTCGATGATCGGCGCGATTGCAAGGATCCCTACAACATGCCTGGGCATTTACCTTCGTAGTAGTCATTCAAAGAAAAAGACCTGCGTAACCTTTAGCGGTTACACAGGTCTTGTTGGGTGAAGGAATGAATGAGGAGTCGCGTAGATAGGCGGCTATATCTTCGGAAGTTTAGGCGGCTTGCTACCCTTCTCCTCAGGCTCTTCCATGGATACGACCGGTGGGAAGCCATTCATATTTCGCCATATCTCGTACCAGAGCGGAACTTCGTCGAGTAGCACCCAGCCATTCGCAAGAGCTCCCTGTCGCAAAAATCGCTCGTTCGGCCAAGGGACATCTGCCTCGTCGGGCGTAATCAGGATTCGGAATTTGCCTTTTCCGTTGTCCATAGCATCGATCGATTGCACCTGCCCACCAAACGTCCCGACAGCAACGCTAGGCCAGCCGGCGAATTGGATGCCAGGCCAACCTTCGAAGAGCAAACGAACATGCCGCCCTGGCTCAACAAGCGGGGAATCCAAACCGCTCAACGTAATTTGGACAGCTCGGTCCGATGTGTCAGGAACGACAACGCAAAGAGGATCACCTTTTTTCAGGATCTGTGTTTCATTATTAGGAGTGATCTTGGTGACGGTTCCGTCAAATGGAGCGTAGACGGAGCCATTGTCCTGGCGCTCGACCTTGGTTCTCATAACCAAAACCTCTTTGTCCGCCTTATTCAAATCTGCCTTTGCCTTTGAGATGCCCGCTTCGGCCTTGTTGACCTCCGCCTCAGCTTTCCTCACATAGGACTGAATGGAGTCGATTTCTCCTTGGAATTTACCGACTTCCGACTTCAGCTTCTCTTGCTTTTCTAACAGCAGAGAGTTCGCCTCCGCGATATCCGCTCGGGCCTTCTTGACTTTGGCTTTCGCTTCGATCAGTTTTCGTTCAGCCTGATCCAGTTTCAACTTAGAAGAGAGGTCTTTAGCGTATATCTGCCTCTCTCGTTCAACATCAGGTTCAATTTGAGCCAGTGCTGCCTCAGCCTGCACCAACTCTTGCTCCTTAGACTCAATCTTCTTTCTGGCCGCTTCGATTCCCGCCTCAAGCGATCGAATCATATCCTTTAGCGAGACGACATAGGACTCTCGTTTGGCCTCTAAAGACACCACTACGCCTTTCGCAGCAGTTAGCGCGAACTCATTCTGCTGAACAATATTCTTGGCTGCATCTCTCGCCTGGACAGTAGCATCAAACTGGCCGTCCAATCGCTCCTGATAATCGCGGTCTATATCCGCCAACTGCATAATGAGATCACCCTTTTTAACACGGGCATTCTCCTGGATCCCTTCGCCGAGCATCATGACGCGCCCCTCGATCGGCGCCTCCATTGTTTGAGGCCGTTGATTGGCATTGAGCGCGATGACACTGCCCGAACCTTTCACTGACTGTTGCCAAGGAGCAAAGGATACCAGTAATGTCCCGGCGATCAGTGAGTAGAACAGAATCCGCCCGATGGTCTTCGCCAAACGCGACGAGCGAGCGAGCCGCAATGAAGGCAACGCGGTCTCGCTGTACGCGATTGGTGAAAGCAGACGCGGTTCTCGCGGCGAGTCTTTTTCAAATTCTGGAACTATTGTGCTCATACTTACACCACCGCTGTGGAATCACTGAGTGAAATGGTCTGATCCAAACGCGACGCGATATCCGCTCGACTTGTAGCAACAACCAACGTCCATGGTTGCTCTGGAGAAGTCAAGTAATTGAGTACTGTATCCAGCTCTCGTCCACCGAGAGAATCCAGCAAGCCGTCCACAAGCAGCAGACCAGGACGGCCAACACAGGCTCTGCCTAAACTCAAAAGCTTGCGTTGACTACTTGAAAGCGGCTGTCCGTCGCTAATCAGTTCTGTCTCAAAGCCCTTGGGGTATCCGAGTATGACTGGCAGCAGCCCCAGCTGATTCAGCACATCGCGAACGTCCGTCGAACGAATCGAATCACGGTGCATGTGCATGTTTTCTTCAATCGTCGCGTGGAAGACCTCCTCACGAGCCAGCGCCACCCGCGTCCTTAAAATATCTGGTCGTAGATCCCGCGGATCGAATTCATCCAACGTCAAGTGCCCGGATGAAGGTGTGCGGAAGCCATAAAGCAAGTCTAACAGAGTCGATTTGCCGGATCCCGAGCCTCCTAAAACCGCCACTTTATCGCCAGCGGGCATGTCCGCACTCAAGTTGTTGATCACCGAATTGCCACCACCGAAAGAGTAGCTAACCGAGTGCAAGCGAACTCTCGAAGATTCGCCTGGATCGACTCCGAGCATTCCGTCCTCTCGCTCAATCGGCATGTCAAAGAGTACACCCAATTTGTCGACCGAAGCTAGCACATCGTAGAGGCTCTCCATGTGCTTCGGAATCTTCGCAAAAGACCCTACTACCACGGTGACGATCAGTTCGGCCGCCACGAGTTGGCCCAAAGTGAGCTCTCCCGCTACGACCAACCAACCACCTATTCCAAGCAACACAGTACTAGCGATCGCCTGAAGCCCAAGCGCAAACAATAGCTGACGTAGCACGATTCCAAAGTGCTTCTTCCGAGCGATCAAGTACTCATGTACTAGTCTATCGGCTCTCTCCAAAGCAAATTCAGTCCCCCCATCACCGTGGAACGATGCCGGCGACTTACCGATGTCCTCCAACCATGAAGCCATGTAATACTTGTGCTTGGATTCCTTGATCGCGCTGGACACAGCACCCCGCCCGAGCAGCAGGATGATGACCGCGATGGACGCGATCAAAAACAGGTCGAAGCCCAGTAGCCAAGGGTGGTAAAAGCCTAGAACAGCCATACCAATAAACGTTGTAAGGACGAGGCCGATGCCATCTACCAATAACTGAGCAGCAACTTTCTGAACCGACACGATATCAAAGAAGCGGTTGACCAACTCAGGAACATATTTCCCGTCTGCACCCTCCGCCTCAAAACGCGGCAACCGATAGGCAAGATCCGCCGCCACCCGTGCAAACAACCTCCGCTGAATAATTTCCACGACATAGTACTGGAGTCCGCGGATCGCACCCTGGAACCCAAGGAACATCAGCAGGATGAGGGCGAGCACGATAATCGGCTGTAAAAACCTTCCAAACGCGACGGTGTTGACTAGCGCCTCCACTGCCATCGGAGTCGCGAGCATCAACAACGCGACGACGAAGGCGAAAATGACGACATTCCAAATGTCCCCGCGCTCAGGTCTAACCAGTTGCCACAATCGGTTGAAGGGAGACATCGCTTCCGCACTTTGCCCTAGTTCATCCGGTAGTTCGTTGGTGCTCTGAATAATCACGCACCGAACTCTACCTTCTTCGTTAGCAAAGTCCTTAAGGAGTCGCTTTAGTTTCCGAGGCGGTAATTTCTTCGTACGTCGGCCCCCGCTCTCGCTGGCAAAAGTAACGGCATGGCTGCTGCGAGCCGAAGAAAGGACTGCGATCCA
>JBGCCZ010000118.1:0-9340 GCA_045105035.1 Pirellulaceae bacterium
TCCAACCAAGTGGATGCAAATTCGCAAAGATCCCGTCAAGCCAGATCCATGGGGCAACGAGTACGAATACGAGAACGCGGGATCCGACTTTGTCATTACCAGCGCCGGCCCCAATGGCAAAATGGGTGACGAAGATGACATCAGCAGCAAGACGAGCTAGAGCACGTGGCTAAGGAAGAAAACTCCCTATCCGGGCGTGGGCGCCCGACCTTCCCAAAGGGAAGGTGACAGAAACGGGAATTTTCTCTTCGAGAGAGGACCATGTGTCCGCGACAAGACTCCCGTTACCTCCCCTCCGGGGAGGTGGCGAGCTGACGAGCCGGTGGGGCATAAAAAAAATTCTACGAAACGAATTAGCACTTCAATCCTTTCGCAGGTTCCCGTTCAACGTTGCAGAACTTGTCACGTGTGACAGCTTGTCTCGCGAAACGAAAGGTAACTGCCGCACCGAGCCCACCTGCACCTCCGTTAACTGGTCAGCATTCTATGCACCCCCAGAATCTCAACCCAAATCGACTTCCAATAAGCAGGCGACGCAGCGCGTTTACCTTGCTGGAGTTGATGTTGGTGCTGACGATTCTGGTGCTAATCGGCGCGATTGCCGCACCCCGACTAACGGACGTTTTCGAACGCCAGAAGCTCAACGGCTCGGCGAGCAATATTCGTTTGTCTTGGGATAAAGCCCGATTGGAAGCAATGCGGACGGGGCAATCGCAAGTTTTTGAGTGCGTTCTGGGTAGCGGAGAATTTTCGATCAAACCCTTGCTTTTGGGCGAAGACATTTCCAATGCAGCCGGCGGTGCCACGGTGATGACCAACGTAGGCACCCTAGTGGAGACCCAGGATAACGGATTCGCAACCGCTGCAGATCCGACGGAAATGACGGAAACAGAAACAATCGAAGACGGCATCAACTTCTTAAACTGCCAAGTCGCCAGTGACTTACGAGCCTACGCGGTTGCCCAACAATCTCAGACGACAGGTGCTTCCCAAGTGACGACTCAGAATTTGAGTCAACGCGTCATTTTCTACCCTGACGGCAGCACGAGTACGGCAGAAGTTCAGCTGCAGAACAGCCGCGGTGATGTACGCGCGGTACGCATTCGTGGCCTTACCGGTCACAGTCGGATCGTCGCACTACTGAACGTTGCCTCGGGTGCAGAGAAGGATGAATCAAAGTGATTTCCAATCGGCGACTGCAGATGGACTCCGGCTTGCGACCACAGCCAAAGGGTTCGAGTGGACTTTCATTGCTCGAAGTCGTGCTCGCTTTGGCGATTCTTGCCGTCGCGACCGCTTATCTGGCTTCCACGATGGAGCAGGCAACGACAAATGGTTTGAAGTCACAAAAACTGACTCAAGCGGAACTGGTTGCTGAAAGTATTGTCAATCAGATCATTGCCGGTGTGATTCCGTCGGACCCTGTCTCCTGGACTCCCTATTCCAACTCGCGAGGGCCGACAGAGTGGGTGTACCAGATCCAACAGGTCCCGACTGAACTTGAAAGCATGGTTGGATTCCAAGTCGCCGTCCAGCAGGTGAATACCGGCCAAGCTGTGGTACCAACAACTACCGATCTATTTGCGAATCGTTGGATCATTGATCCCGAGCTTCAGCTCGATGTACCTCCGGAAGAAGAGGGTTACGGCGACGAGGGCTACGGCTCGGAAGGTACCGGCGGAACGACCTCGAGCAGTGGCAGTACAGGTTCAACTGGTGGTGCTCAAGCGGCAGGTGCTGGCGCGGCGCTAGGCGGCGCTGGCGGAGGAGGATTCGGTCCTGGTGGTCCCGGGGGCGGTGGCGGTCGAGGTGCTGCTGGCGGTGGCGGTGGCGGACGAGGTGCTGCTGGCGGTGGCGGCGGTGGCGGACGAGGTGCTGCTGGCGGTGGCGGTGGAGGACGAGGTGCTGCTGGCGGCGGTGGCGGACGAGGAGGGCGTGGCTAATGAGAATCCGTGTACCAAACTCGCAAGGCAATCGACGCGCCGGTTTTACACTTATAGAGCTGCTTCTGTCACTGTCGTTAATTGTGGTCGCGACCGCGCTTATCGGCTTCATTATGCAGAACTACGCGAGGAACTTCACTGAGACTTCCAACGAAATCCGGCAGAAGCAACTGGCCCGCGCGATTCTAACCATGATCGCAGATGACATTCGTTCTGTAGTCCTTGAACAAGAGTACGACGGCTCCGTTCTTGAACAGCAACTCGGCGCCGGATCGGGCGGAGGGACGGCCCTCGACGAGGACATGTCCGATACCGGATCGGGACTCGCCAGCGACTCGGGGAGTTCGGCGGATAGCGGCGGAGTTGACGATCTATCCTCGACCGACGCACTTTCCACCGAGTATCCGCCCGGGATCTACGGCGACCAGTTTTCTTTACTCGTTGAAGTCAGCCGACTCCCACGCCAAGAAGAGTACACGCAACAAATGACCAGCCTTACGGACGCTTCTCTCGCAGACGTCCCCAGCGACATCAAGACAGTGCAGTACTTTGTACAAACAGAGACAAACTCTGGCGTATCGGATGACATGAGCATTTTCGGGGCAGATCCCAATGACGCTCAAGCGGCAGCGGGCTTCAGTGGCGGGCTGGTACGCAGAGCATTGGATCGGGCAGTCACTAATTACGCGCAGGAAATCGGCGGATCAATGCAACTACAGGCGACGGGCGATTTAGTGGCGCCAGAAGCGATTTCGCTAGAGTTCGCATTTTTCGATGGCAGTCTCGGACAGTGGGTCTACGAATGGGATTCCTCCCAACAATCACTGCCTTGGTTGGTGCAAATCACCCTCGCGTTGCAGACCGAAGAAGCGGCTGCACAAAATCCCGTTCAACCGGGAACACAGATTTCCATGATCTCCCTGGAAGACCAACAGAATTTCGGTGTTGAAATTTACGAATTGGTCGTTGCCATTCCCGGCGCGAACCTGGTCGCCACCGATGCTGCCTCTGCCGACCAAGCAGCCGGCATGAGCAACTTGGGCTTGTAGGAGGCCAGACCATGACACGACGATCTACAGAGCCGAGAACAACGCGAATCCCCAATAAGCGAACGGCAGGCAGCCTTGCCTCCGTTCCTGAGAACCGTCGGCCCTCGAGCAAGCGCCGTGGATTCTTGCTGATCTTGGTCGTGGTAGTTATTGCCATCGCCTCTCTCGCTGCGCTTAATTTTAGCCAATCGATGCTGGTGTCGCATTCCACCGCACGGTTCTCCAGCAGTCGCCTCCAAGCCCGCATGTGTGCCGAATCGGGCCTGCAATCCGTTCGCCTCTTTTTGGCTTACCCGAAGACGGTCCAGATTGAAAACGGTGGAACGTATGACAACGCCTCCATGTTCCAAGCCTTGAACGTGATCCCAGACACGGATCCGTCGCGCCGCGGCAATTTCACCATCCTATCGCCCAGCTTGGACCAATTCGGGAATTACAGCGGTTTTCGGTATGGCCTGCAAAATGAATCAGCCAAACTGAATCTCAACACGCTCGCCCAACTCGACGAGCTCGCAGCTTCCGGCGACATGACCTCTTCAGCACTCGGTGGAGGTGGGGCAGAGCAGGGCGGCAGCGACATGTTTGCCGGCCTCGCCTCGGACGCGACGGCCGGTCTGACTTCAAATTTGGCGGCCGACATCCTGCTGGCTTTGCCCGGCATGACCGACGAAATCGCAGACGCTATTCTCGACTTTTTGGACGCGGACGAAGAACCAAGAACCTACGGAGCCGAGTTTGACGACTACTACCGCGAACTGCCAACGCCATACAAGCCGCCCAATGGACCAATTAATTCGGTCGAACAACTGCTGCTAGTTCGCGGTGTCACGCCACGCTTGCTCTTCGGATATGACCTCAATCGCAACGGTTATCTGGACGCGAATGAGCAGAACATGATGAGTTCCGGCATTGACCCCGGCGCGGCGCCCGGGACTTCGGGAATCGGTATGACGGACCCGAGCGCGGAACCACCGCCACCACTCGGTTGGGCCGCGTACCTGACGATCCACTCCGAAGAACGCAATGCTACGCGTGACGGCTTCGAGCGGATCAACATCAACTCCGACGACTTAGAAACTCTTTACGGCCAGTTAAATGAGGCTCTGGCGAATCCCCAATGGGCCAGCTTCATTATCGCATTTCGGTTGGGCGGAACACCCGGCGGCAATGGTTCCAATCCGCTTGTTACCCTCGCTCAGATGGCAGCGGCAGAATCGGATACCGATGGTGCACTCGGCGAGCAACTTGGGGCACTCTCTAGTTTAGGACAAGAACCACAGGATCTGGGGAATGCGCAACCTTGGACAGCGGACAAGCTTCCAGCGGATCTCTCCCAAGGCGGCGCGGTGAAGTTCAGTCAGCTTCTCGACTTGTTCGACGCGACGGTGACACTCGGTGGCAATGGAAACGGCCAAGACGTAACCTACCTGTCTCCTTTCTCGTCGGATCCAGTCAGCCTCGCCCTAGTCACTCCGCTCATCATGGACACACTGTCGACAGTGGATGCGGAGTCCATTCCCGGCAGAATCAACATCATGGAGTGCCCGCAAGAGATTGTACGTGGCATTCCTGGCATCACGGACGAAGTCGCGGAGCAGATTTTGGAGGCACGAGTCGACGGTTCTGACTCGGAAACCAGAAACTTCGAGACTTGGCTGGCTGCCGAGGGTTTTTTATCCATGGATGAGATGCGGGCGATTCTGCCTTTGGTGACCTGCGGGGGTGACGTCTACAAGGCTCAGGTGGTTGGCTACATGGAAGGCGACGCAGCGTACTCCAGAGTGGAAGCGGTTATCTCGGGTGCCGGTCAGATCCCTGAAATCAAGTTCTTTCGACGCTTAGATCACCTCGGTCGTGGCTTCGACATCACGACTCTTGGCCAACGCTTTGATGCCGGCGTGAGCGGCGGAACCGGAGTTCGGGCTCCCGGTGCAAACCCGGTCCAAAGCAACCTACCGGGTGGATTCCAGTAGCCCGAAAAGAAATCGGAGAATCCTCCCAACAGTCCACGCTTAAACTGGCATCACCTGCAGTATTTTTCACCGTCTAAGCCTTGGATTGAACGCAAGATGGTCAAAGATCTCTCATACCGCAGACTGCCTGAGCAACTAAAATAATCAACTAAGCATATCCAGCTTTTTCCTTTCGGAAGATCGAATGGCTAGAAACAACATCATCGATTGGCAAGACGACAGCATCCTAGTCGCGAGCGTCGCAAATCGCGGCGGTAGTGGGACGATTGAGTCGCTGAGCATGCAGTCCGTCGATCACTCACGTTCGGACGGGCTGAGTGCCGCCTTGGCCGTGGGTGTACAGGAAGCGAATATTGGGAAGGGTCCCGTTACCGTTGTAGCCGGCCGGTCCATTGTCGAAGTGCGGACCATCAAGGTGCCGCGATTGGATGCGGACGAGCTTCCGGAGATCATTCGCTTCCAAGCGCAACGCCAGCTCGCGAACATGGGAGATGGCTGGACCCTTGACTTTGTCATGCTGCCCGACACTGGACAAGAGATGCAGACGGCTCTGGTCAGTGCTATTGCTCCGGCTCGAATCGAACAGATTCAGGCTGCATGCACTGCAGCCAATCTGACGATTCAGCATGTCGCACTAAGACCATTGGAAGTCGCTCGCCAGGCTGTTGCCCAAGCAGATTTACGCAGTGGTACCGCGATGACTCTCTGCGTCTCTGAACAAGGCGCTGATCTGATCTTTACGACGCAGGGGCAAACCGTCTTATTGCGTCACACAAAGCTGTTGCACGACGGTCAACTTGCACCTCAAGCCGTTGCTGGCGAGCTACGAAGATCGATGCTGGCAGCCGCCACTGAATTGGGTGAGTTGAACATTCAGAAAGCGGTCGTGTTCGCAGCTTCAGAGCACGAGCAAGCCCTCACGGACGCGGTTCAAGACGCTACACAGTGCCCGATACATTTTGTTGACTTGGGGAGCTTGCTGCCGGCTGACAATTCGGAAGTCGCAAAGCAAGGTGGTAGCCGAGTCGTGGGAGCCTGCGGTGCGTCTTTGCTCGGCAGTGCAGACAAAGCCACGTTCATTGACTTCCAAGACCCGAAGAAGCGACGACCGCCGAAGAGCCGAACGAAGGAGTACATCCTGGCAGCGATTGCAGCCGTACTCGTCATCGGTGCAGGAATCACATGGTGGGTCCGAACGAACAATGACCTAGACAGTCAACTTGAGATGCTGACTTTGGCCAACGAAGAAAAGGAAGAACTCGTTGAACGAGCCAAAACGAAAGCGACTCAGCTCGCCGAAGTCGAATCTTTCACCAATAATTCCGTGCAATTCTTGGACGAGTTCGCGCGAGCCTGCGAGCTGATGCCGGGTTCAGAGAACATCATGATGGCAGGCCCGACATTCACCACGCTAAGTGATGGTACGGCAAAAATTGTCGTGAACATTGCCGCAGATGAATCGTCGAGCATCAGTAAATTCGAGCAGTCGCTGAGAAGTGATGACCACACGGTTTCTGC
Organism: Pirellulaceae bacterium; assembly: GCA_045105035.1. Classification (GTDB taxonomy): domain Bacteria; phylum Planctomycetota; class Planctomycetia; order Pirellulales; family Pirellulaceae; genus Aureliella. The sequence goes on from JBGCCZ010000118.1 coordinate 6,484, forward strand.
AAAACAGGCCCAAGAATCTCGCGAGCCCACCGCGCTATACAAATGGGTGGCGACACAAACCATCGAGATTCGCAACCGTGGCTGGGACATCGTTGAAAACCTGAGCACTTCGAGCCGTGCTTCATCTGCCAAGCCAATCACAGAGAAAAGCGACGCGGAGTCAAAGAGCGAAGCGACCGCGGCGAAGGACTCTGATCAAGGACAACCACAAGACGCTGCTCCAGCCGAACAAGAGACTAAAGACAGCCAGGAGAGCTCTGACCAAGACGAGACGAAGACGCCCGCGGATTCCAGCAAAGTTGCTTCCATTGGATTGTAACTCGCCGCGTCATCCGCATTCTTCCTGATCGAAACAGTCGGGTGGATCGAACCCACACCCGACATTGAAAACAGCCTAACTTTCGAGCCCTTTCCGGCAAACGATATCATGACCAAACGAGAACGCTTCCTTGCCATAGCCGTCGGTGTTGTCATCACGCTTTTCGCGGTGCAGTACGGATTCAACCAGATCAGTAAGACGCTTGCTGACAAGCAGGAGGCAATCGACGACGAAGTCGCGAAGAGCGAAGACATGGATCGCGAGATCACCACTGGGAAAATTGCCTCCAGAAAACTGGACCAGCTTCGTCCAAAGTCACTGCCCAACGACGGCGAGATGGCCGTGTCCCAATACCGGGATTGGCTATTTGAGTTGGCGGGAGAAGTCGACATGGAGAAGACGCTGGTTTCGCGTCCAGAGAAACCATCCAAGAAAACCGACGCATTTAACGCGTATGACTTTACTCTGAGTGGAACGTGCCGCACGGATCGTGCAATCGATCTATTGGCCAAGTTCTACGATCGGGACGTTCTCCACTCGCTTCGCAACTTCAAGATGACCATGACCAAAGAGCCCAACAAGATTGTGGTGAACTTGGATACACGCGTCTTGGCCCTCACTTCGGCCGCCCCTAACCAAGAGGCATCGAGTGAAAGCTCCGGTCGTTTGGCCATGTCCGTGGAGGAGTACAAGACGCAGATTCTTGACCGCAATCCGTTCGCGCCGCCCAACTCAGCGCCGTCCGTAGCCAACAAGAAAATCGAAGTCGAGCTAGGCAAGTTGGTAGAGCATGAACTTGAACACAAGGATGCAGAAAACCACTCTGTACAATACGAGCTCGCTGACAGCGATGACATTCCCGATGGACTGAAACTGAGTGGCAGCACCATTGAATGGGAGCCAAAGGAAGCCGGCGAATTCAAATTCCCTATTCAAGTCACAGACACGGGCTGGCCTAGTGCAACCAGCGAAGAAATGCTCGTCATTAGTGTCGCAGAGCCGAAGGAAGAAGAGCCAGAGCCTGAGGACCTGGACATTGCTTCCCAAGCTCGGGTAACTGGCATGGTTCAAGGTCGTGACCGAACCAAGAAGATGTGGATTCGATCTCGCATCGAAGGCCGAACTCTAGACCTGAACGAAGGCGAAGAATTCGAGCTTGGCAGTATTAAAGCCAAGGTCATTGAGATCAACCTACGAGAAGACTTTGCCGTTCTCGAATCCAAGGGTATGCGATGGACCGTCGACATGGACACCTCTCTGGCAGACGCCTACCAAAAAGGCATGGCGGATTAGGCGTCGCCGTTTCATTGCACCTACCCCGCACCAACGTAGCAGCCTAGCTCCTCCGTGCCGTCCGCCACCATCCCCACTGGCGTAGCAGGCCCGTGCCGTCCGCCCTTCGCTTGGTGCATCTCAGCGCTTCCGACTGCACACGGAGTGTGCCTGCTACTTTGGGTCGGCGTCCTTGCGGACGCCGACGTGGTCAAGAGCAGCTCACGAGCACTACTTGTCAGACTCTGCAATGCCCATCCCGCTTCGATCTGGATAGGCCGGACGCTTGGGCTGCTTGGGATACTCCTTGATTTCCTCAAGCATCGTTTCGATAGCGACGTCGAGCTGAGGATCGCCGCCTGCGACCATTTTCGCTGGGTCGTCGATGACTTCGATGTCTGGATCGACACCATGCCCTTCGATACCCCACGTGCCGTCCGTTTCGTAATAGGCGAAGGACGGAGCTGTCACACTCGAACCATCAATCATCGGTGGCTCACCTTGGATTCCGACAAGTCCACCCCAAGTACGGCGACCGATGAGCTTTCCGAGCTTCATTTGCTTGAATAGCCCGGGGAACATGTCACCGCCACTCCCGGCCAAGCCATTGATCAACATGCACTTCGGTCCTTGATGAGAATCCGGGGGCCAAACCCAATCGGTTCCGTCACGCCGCGCCCAGTAGTTGGTCGCCGGGCGATTCAACAACTCAATGAACCGTGTCGGAATCTGTCCTCCACCGTTCCAGCGATCGTCAATGATCAACGCGTCCTTTTCTTGCTGTGAATAGAATTGGCGAAAGAGATCATTTTGACCGTTAATGCCAGTGTTGGTGACGTAGATATAGCCGACCGTGCCTTTCGACTTTCTATCAACGTAGCTTCGAACTGCTTCGATGCCATCCCAGAACCTCAACTGCGAGTCGCTGCCGGAAGGGCGGACAACGACACTGCGCGGCTCGTCGTCACCCGTCTTCACTTCAATCGAAACTGGGCGACCAAGCTTGTTCATAAAGTGCTTATAGGGACTCTGGCTTGCATCCACGGCAACACCTTCGACAGAAACGAGCACGTCCCCTTCTTGGACACCCGCCGAGATTAAGCCGTTGCGAGCATCCGTGTCCCAAACTCCACCCTGCCAAATCTTGGAAATGACAATGGAGTCATCTTGGATCTGAAACCGGCATCCGAGTAAACCAACGGGGCGACTTGGCCCGCGATCCAATGGGGCTTCACGATAGTAGGCGTGCCCCACATTCAGCTCAGA
>JBGCCZ010000119.1:0-12846 GCA_045105035.1 Pirellulaceae bacterium
TGGTCGGCCAGCCGGTCGCCAGCACGCTTGAGTTCTTCAATCTGACGATTGCTCAATTGAAGCGGTTCTTGGGCGGCGCAGTTGGCAACAGTGTTCAGTCCGAGCCACAACGCGAGTGAAAAGACGCCGAGTGCACGCATGGGCAGCCGCTTGGACCCATGCGTATGTTCCGAAGCTTCAGCAAGCATCGGGGGGGCCGATCTCGCTGGAGGTGCGTGGCGTGGGGAGCGATCTTGAAAAATCGGGGCGACATCAGTCAAACGATGCAAGGTTCGGGCTCCTAATGAAAGCGAATGAAGAGTACCATCTTAACGTCTTTGTCGTAGAGAGTCCCACACGTCCTCTCCGCTGTTAGCCGCTGTGATTGGCAATTCGGCTTGACCTATTGCCATACGTTGCGGGCGGCAGCCAGAAAACCTCATCTCCAGCGCGATTGGAAGGTAGAACGCCCATGAGTTCACTGCCCGACTACGAGAAATTGGCTTCCTTTTATCTCGGGAAGAAATATGACCTCCAAAACAAGAAGCTGGGTGAAGACAAAGTCCTCTACGATGCCAAAGACCTGACGACTCACGCGTTGTGCGTCGGGATGACTGGCAGTGGAAAAACGGGCCTCTGCCTATCGTTGCTCGAAGAAGCAGCCATCGACGGGATTCCAGCAATCTGCATCGACCCCAAGGGAGACTTGGGGAACTTGCTCTTGGCCTTTCCAGAGTTGCGGCCGTCGGACTTCGAGGCTTGGGTAGACCCAGCCGAGGCGGCGCGTAAAGGCATGGAGACCAAAGAGTACGCCGAGCATATCGCAGGCGTTTGGAAAGACGGACTCGAGTCTTGGGACCAAGGTGCGGAGCGTGTAAAGCGTTATCGAGACGCTGTCGACATCGCTATCTACACGCCGGGCAGCAGTGCCGGCATCCCGATGACTGTGTTGAAGAACTTCAATGCTCCACCAGCGGCTGTCATGGAAGACAACGACGTGTTCCTGGAGCGTATTTCAGGTGCGGCTTCGGGCTTGTTAACACTGATGGGGATCGAAGCAGATCCGCTAAGCAGTAAAGAACATATCCTGCTTTCAAACATCTTTGAAACCCATTGGCGCAAAGGACAGGATCTGGATTTGCCGGCTTTGATTCGGTCGATTCAAAATCCACCTATTGAAAAGGTGGGGGTATTCGACTTGGAGAGCTTCTATCCAGCGAAGGAACGGCTGAAATTGTCGATGACGCTCAACAACTTGTTGGCGAGTCCTAAGTTCGCCGGGTGGCTTGAGGGGCAGCCATTGGATATTCGCAGCTTGATGTACACCAGCGAAGGAAAGCCGCGACTCTCCATTATCTCGATTGCGCATTTAAGCGACCAAGAGCGGATGTTCTTCGTCACGATTCTACTGAACGAGTTACTTGGCTGGATGCGAACCCAGCCTGGTACGAGCAGCTTGCGAGCGTTGTTCTACATGGACGAAGTCTTTGGATATTTCCCGCCGAGTGCGAAGCCGCCGAGTAAGCCTCCGATGCTGACTCTGCTGAAGCAGGCTCGCGCGTTCGGACTTGGAATTGCACTCGCGACTCAGAACCCAGTCGACCTGGACTATAAGGGCCTATCGAACATTGGAACTTGGTTCCTCGGACGCCTTCAAACTCAGCGTGACAAAGACCGCGTTTTAGAAGGACTAGAGGGTGCCGCTACGCAGAGTGGGAGTAACTTCGATCGTGGAGCGATGGAGCAGACCTTGGCCGCGCTCGGGAATCGTGTCTTCCTGATGAACAACGTACATGACGATGGCCCGACGATCTTTCAAACGCGATGGGCGATGTCCTATTTGCGTGGCCCACTCAGTCGGACTCAGATTCAGAAGATGATGGATCCGCGTCGCGAAGAACTCACGCCGAAGGAGTCTACTAACTCATCCGCAGTAGCGGAGACTACGAATGAGCCGGAACGTGGAGACCGACCTATTGTTCCGAATGGAATCGAAGAGAAGTTTTGGTTGCCATCGCAGATTCCGCGTGAAGGCACAAAGCTACGTTATCGACCAGGGGTGCTAGCCGAAGTGTCCTGTCACTACGTGCGATCCGCGGCCGATTTGGATGAGTGGTTCGATCGAACGATGCTCTACCAACTCGAACGCAAGCTGGCGCGGAATGTTTGGGAAGAGGCGAAGCGAGTCGACCCACGACAGTTGGATATGTCGGCGGATCCGGAAGAGGACTATGGCTTTGCCGAATTACCCGCTGAGATGCTAAACGCGAAAGAGTACAAGTCCTGGGAGAAAGAACTCCGTGATCATATCTACCGCCATATGCCAATGACTCTCTACGAGTGCAAGGAGCTAGACCGATTCAGCGAACCGGGGCAAGACGAGTTGGAGGCCCGGATGAGCTGGCAACAGGAGGTGCGAGAGTTGCGTGATGAAGAGAAAGAGAAACTCCAGGCAAAGTATGCCAAGAAATTGAAGAGTCTGGAGAGTAAGATTCGGACGGCCGAACAACGCGTAGAGCGTGAGAAAGCTCAGTACGACCAACAGAAATGGTCCTCGATGCTCAGTATCGGTCAAACCGTCCTTGGAGCCCTGCTCGGCAACAAGATTAGCAGCCGGTCAGCAACCGCTGGTCGCAGTATGGGGCGAGCTGCACAGCAACGAACGGATGTGGTCCACGCCAAAGAGACACTCGGAGATCTTGATCGTGAAAAGCAGGATCTAATCGACGAATGTGAGCGGGAGGTCGCGGAGCTCAAGGACCGATTCGCTATCGAAACGTTGACCTTGGAGCCCATTCAGTTTCCGTGTCGAAAAGGCGATTTGAAAGTCAACTCGCTTTCCTTAGTCTGGATTCCCTGGGAAATCGGCAGCGACGGCATTGCTCATCCGTTGGTCGCAATTCAGGAAATGCCGCCTGGAACCACTTAGTGCTGGTGGGGTAAGCGGCGTGCGTTCAGCCTGTCGGGGCGCGACGGATGCAGGCATCGCGCACCGAGAGAACTCGCCGCAATACGCGAACTCAGTCAATCGTCCCGCTTCGGTTGAATTGGCGTTACCGTTCTACGCAGTTCCGCCAACCAACGAGAAGCCAAATTTCATTTCCGCCTAGAGATCTGAACGCGATCTGAACGCGATCTGAACGCGATCTGAACGCGGTTTCGGTGTCTCTTGCGCTAAAAATTCGCAGGCTTGTCGACGTCGAGGCGAATGTGGTTCAGTCGTCAGTCCGGAGTTGGGACATGTCGATCGGTTCGCATAGGGCACGTCCCAAAGCACTCTTTCCTCGTCGAGCGCCAAACTGGGGCCAACCCCCTACGTCTTTCAGCTCAGGCATCAAGTCGACAAGCTGCTCGCACAGCATGTCAGCCAACCGTTGAATTCTTGCGTTGCCTTTGGCTTCTCGGATTGCGACCGCCGTCTTCATGGTCTTGACCATTTTTGCACGCTCTTCGACGGGCCGTGAGAGCCCCTCGTTTTGGACTAACAGGTCACAAAGCGGAACGTCCAAAGCTTGCTGAATTCGATGTAGTGTGCTGAGTGGAAGATCTTCGGTTGGTTCTTCCAAGCGTTTGTACGAACGGACATCCATGTTCAGGCGGCGTGCCATGCTTCTCGGGCTAACGCCTTGTTCCAACCGTACTTCGCGTACTCGATGGAAGTGCATTGCTGGCTTGTCGGACTCTTGAGCGTCGCCAGTCTTCGACTTACCGATCGCCGACGGAGTGGAACAGACCAGGTGGGATGACTGAGCGGCGGAGTCCGTGCGGTGATGCATGTCCGACTTGTTCTCAGACGCCGCGGGATCTCTATCGGACGGTGTAGCGGAAGCTCTACGCGTGTCGAACTCATTCAACTCGTCAGGGTTATTCTGCGAATTGCCCGAATGAGGAGTTGGACTGGCGTTTGAGGTTTGGGGACTTTGAGGTGCCGAAAGTTCACTGGTTTGCGGTGAGGCTTCTGATTCTCCAGACGGATTCAGAGCCGATGAAACCAAGGAAGTTTGTGGGCACCCGACTACACGAACACCGGCTATTGAGCCGCCATTCGTCATCGGGGCGGATGACATAAAATCGATTCTCCATTTCGCGTCTAGGACTCTTCTCACCGCAGAAGAGCGAACTGCAGACGCTTTCGCAGTCCGAATCAGAGATCGCCGCTTAGACTCACTGGCTCCCCAAAAGTTCCACCCTTATTACGGATAGGCTTTTTCCAGTAGTCGGAGACGAACTCTGTAAAGTCAAAGGTGTTTTGAGGAACTAAAGTACCCACTAACCTTCTGGAAAAGAGGATACCGGAAAAGAACTGTCCCAACATCCCTACCGAGGTTGTGCCGGGAAATCTTTATAGTTTCGTTACTTGCCGCAGCTTAACATCTGGGGCATTCAGGACTTCGAATGCTTGCAGAAGCCTGGCGTTGATTAGATTAGGAGAGGTAAACCTAGTTAGAGTTCCCAAAGCGAGTTCAGGCGTAGACTGCCTCTGCCCGACGATGCTAGCAGAAGCAACTGACACAGATTCGCCAGGACAAATAGACTTCTGCGTTTTGGACACGGAACAATCGTGCAATCCTTTACAGCGGTCCAACTGCAGCTACTGCCCCTCCAGATAACCCGATCGAGACTGACTCGCGTTGAATAATCATCAAGTAAAATCCTCCACAGACAATCCGTATGTGACTGGGCTGACGGATGTATGTTTTCGAAAGATTGTCGAAAATGCGTCCGATGCAGTCATTGTCTCGGATGCAGATGGACATTTGCAGTTTTTCAATAGAGCCGCTGAAGAACTTCTCGGAACCTCCGCATTAGAGCGAAGTGGCCAGGCCTACCGTGAGCTTATTGGTTCGAACTGTGAAGCGAATCTTGAGGCTGTAGCCAGCGAGCTGATTGAAGTCCAGCTTGTGACCAAATTGCATGGGCTTCGGTGGTGTGAAATTCAACGCACTCAGCTCCGTTTTCAAGGACAGAGTTGGTGTTGTGACTTCATTCGCGATTGTCACGAACGCAAAATCCGTGAACTAAGCTGGATGGAGGAAGCTCGTACCGATTCACTGACTGGTATCGCCAATCGTGGAGAGTTTCAACGGCAGCTTGAGTTGAACTTGGCTGCTGGGCTAGCCCTGGCCATCCTCGATTTGGATCGCTTCAAGCACATCAACGACTCGCATGGTCATGTGCAGGGAGACGATGTGTTGCAGTTCGTGTCTTCGTGCTTAGAAAGTGAGCTCAAGGCCTCGGTCTGTATTGGTCGACTGGGCGGAGACGAGTTCGGTTTTTTGCTGTCTGGAGTGGGGCCTGAGGAGTTAGCGCAAGTCTGCGAACGCGTACGCCGATGCATCTGTGAAGGCGAGGGCTTCGCGGACCAATCCGTCAGCGTCAGCATAGGAGGTGTCTGCTGCACGAATGCGAAGAGCACGGCACGCGAGTTACTCACTGCCGCAGATCGATTGCTGTACGAAGCCAAGGCGCTTGGGCGGAACGCGGTTCGCACCGAAGCGATCTAGGAATTGCTCTAGGGTAAATTCGCCTGAGGCCCAACGACGGTTGTCACTCTGTCTTTTTCTCATCGAGTGGCTTGTGGGTGAGCGCAGTCGACTGATCCAGCCGCGGATGTCCAGCTCGCAAGTCATCCGCTGTGATACCCTTTCCGCCGTTTGCTTCGTCCATGTGCACGAGCAAACGATGGAGGCAATGGATTGCCGCGTCGGTATCTCCGGTGTGCCCCGATTCTGAGATGGTGTGCATGTTCCGAATCGGCAATCCGATAGAGGCTGCGGCGCTGTCGATCGCTGCTAAAACGGCGGCCATTGCATCGGTACCAGTATCCCTTCCCGCCAATTCATGTTGAATCGGAATTTCGTTCTCCGTCGCTACTTGGGTAATCAGCGAATTCAATTCTGCACTGCAAATCGCACCGTGCGTCAAAGTAAAGCCGCTGCCCATCGCGAGAGGTTCGTAGCGGCGATCAGAAATACCAGGCGCCGCGTCAAAATCATGGGCAACATCCACGGCGATGCTCACATCTGGGCGAAAGTGCTCCACCAAAACTCGGCTGCCAAAACGCCCGATTTCCTCATGCGATGCCATCGCGGCCAAATACCGAACGTTGCTGAGGCCTTTGCTCTCTGCCACTAGTTGAGCTAGTTCCATGGCAACGAAGCAGCCCAGACCGTTATCGAGATAAGCGCCGGTAAACGTGTCTGGCGAGAATCCGCGTTCAATTGGCCGGTCGAACAGGATTGGAGCGCCGGGGCGAATCCCCAGTGCTTCGACTTGAGCTTTCTTGTCGGGGCCGTGGATGTGAAGCTCGAGGTAGATTTGCTCCGCCTTCAATCCTCGATCGCCGCTGCGAACTTTAGAGTCTGCGAAGTGAATCGCACCAATAGCCTCGATGGTTCCGCCTTGAAGTACGCGCCATGATTGAGGGTTTTCCGGGTCTTCGGTAAAGAGTTTGACTTTGTGCCCGACAAGAACTGTTGGAAGCATCGAATCCGTGTTGACCCAGATCTTTCCATCTTCGCTGATGCTACGAACTTGCATGCGGATCTTATCCGCGTGACCGATCACCATGACCGTGAATGCGTCCGTCTTCTCTGGCGCGGTGTCGAGGACGATACCTGCGTTACCTCGAAACGTGTGAATCTTCCAGTCCGCCGGCATGAACGACTTCATACGCGGTTCGATGACTCCGCGGGTCATAGCCGCTTCCAAGCCGATTGGGCTCGGGGCATCGAGGACTTCACGCATCAATTGAAAACGCTCGTCAGACATCGTATCCAACCAGGGCTTGGAGGTATCAGAGTTATCAGCCAAAACCGAATCCTTATTTTTGTTTATGGTGTTCAAGATCTGGAAAACGATAGTCCGCTAGCTCGAAGTGACAACCACTTCGTGTACTCCAGCGAGCGGAGGCAGTTCAAAGTGAGCGAGCTGGAACGTGCGCTGACTACTCAGGCAGCATCGTTTGTAGTTTGCTGAGCAAGTCGGACCGCTCCTGTTCGCTGCCAAGTTGCTCAAGTTGATCTGCAAGTTCGAGGATGAAAGCAGCGTAATCGTTATGCCAGTCGTGAGACAGGACCTTGGGATCTGCGAGTCGCTCGACGACGCGACCCGTCGACTGTGCCCTGCCCTTTTGTTCGGCGGATGCGGCAACCAATTCGAATCGCTCGTCAAACTGTGGCAAGTAAATGCTGTCTCGATCGATCCCCTTGGCCGCGACTAGGTCGGCTAAGGCACCGCGAGCGTCGTCGTCACCGTGATTCAAGAACAAGCCACCAGCAATCGGACTTCGCTCGACGATCCAGCGGATAAGTTCGCTTTGATCCGCGTGCGCTGAGTAATTTCCGATGCTCCGGATCGCTGCCCGCACTTTACAGTGCTTACCATGAATGCGAACCTGCTTTGCTCCTCCGCGAATAATGTGGCCCAGCGTGCCTGGCGATTGGTAGCCGACGAATAGGACGGAGCATTCCTTCCGCCAAATGTTGTTCTTCAAATGGTGTTTGATGCGTCCTGCGTTGCACATCCCACTAGCAGAGATGATGATCGCGCCTTTCCGATGCTGATTGATCGCTTTGCTTTCATCAACGGATTCGACGATATGGAACTGTTCGTGGCGAAACAATTCCGACTCGTCCAATTCGATGTCTTCCATGTCGGAAGAGTATTTGACGAAGACCTCCGTTGCCTTGCGGGCCAAGGGCGAATCCAAAAAGACCGTCGCATTCGGCAGGAGGCCTTCCGAAAGCAGCACTCCGATGTCGTGTAGTAGTTCTTGGCTCCGCTCGACCGCAAACGATGGAATCACCACGTTACCGCCTCTGTCGAGCCCCATGAGCAACTCGGCCTTGAGAGACTTTCGTCGTTCTTCGAGCGTGTAGTCATCGCGTTCGCGATCACCGTATGTGCTCTCGCAAACAATGTAGTCGTAGCCTTCGGGAGCATCGGGTTCAGGATGAAACGCTTTCTCTTCTGGGCCGAGGTCGCCAGAGAAAAGAAGACGCAGCGTGTTGGGGGACTTCGAATCCGCAACCTTGAACTCGGCGGAAGCTGATCCCAAGAGGTGCCCGGCATTAAAGAAACGGAATTCTGCGCCATCGACGGCTGTGTGCCACGTCTCGTACTCAACGGCCTCCATTTGTGAGAGCGTCTGTTTCGCGTCGGCAATCGTATACGCGGGTTCGATCAAAGGGACGCCGCGTCGTTGGCGGTCTCGGTTCTTCCTTTCCGCATTCGATTCTTGAATGTAGGCCGAGTCGAGGAGCATGAAACGCAACAAGTCGATGGTTGGCGGCGTGCCGTAGATTGGACCGCTGAAGCCCTCTTTGACGAGCTTCGGCAACAAACCGGAGTGATCGATGTGTGCGTGCGTGAGTACTAGGAACTGAGCTTCAGAGGGCTCAAAGGGAAACGGCCCTTCGTTCAATTCGCGCGTTGCAGCGCTGCCTTGAAAGAGACCACAATCAACTAAGAATTTGCCAGCGTCGGCTTCGACAAACGAGCAAGATCCAGTGACGGTGCCGGCGGCACCACAAAAGGTAATGAAGGCCATGATGAATTCTTCGATTAGTCGCGGGCGTTGCGGAGAGGAAGCTTCGGGATGGTTTGCATTGGGTCGGCTTCGACCAAATTTACTTTGCGAGTGAAACGCGAACAATCTCGTGGTCGTTTCGAACAACCACGTGTTTGTTTGCAAATGCGGGATGGCACCAATTAACGATGCTGTTTGCAAAACGTCGGGCCCCCCAGCCGGATTCTGTATCCGGATCGATCAGTTGCGTTCGACTTTGGATTTCGGGGCCCTCCGGCGTGAACTTGGCGATCAGTAACTCGCCAACGTCGTTGTAGACAAAGTAGCGATCCTGGTGCTTAACAAAGAACACAGATCCCCAGCGACCTTGTCGGGACATTTCTTTGTTCTCCCACAGGCGTTTCGAGGTTGCGAGCTCGAGGCCACGCATTTCACCGTAGCTACAAGTGCCGTAGAAGTAGTCGCCTTCGACGATCGGCGTTGTGATTACACAGTGCAGGCCGTCCGTCTTGTCAGGCATTTCGCCCGAACCTTGCACGTGCCAGAGTTTGTTGGCAGCCGGCTGCGCGTCGTCCAACTCCACTAGCATCGAGCCGCTGTAGAAGGACGAGACTAAGATCTTGTTGCCCGTTTTGACCGGCGTGGCCACCGACATCGATGACTTGGTTCGCATTGGGATTTCCCACAAGATTTCTCCCGTAGCAGGCTGGATGCTACGTAGAAATGAAGGATCCCAGTATATTAACTGTGGCGTATTGGCGTGCTCAATGAGCAGGAACTGAGAGTATCCGAGTTCGTAGGTAGCGGAACACGAAGCCCAGACTTGCTCGCCAGTCTCTTTGTTGAAGGCTCGCAGTTGCTCTTGGTTGGGGCCGCCGGTTGCGAAGATCACTAGATCGTCGAAAACGATCGGAGCTGTCGAGGTGCCCCAAATCGGCGGGGCAAGTTTGTATTCCGCCCGCGAGTCGATCGACCAAACCGGCTTGCCCGTGTTTACATCCAAGCAGCGAATGTGACCAACGGACCCAAGCGTGTACACTCGATCTCCGTCAATGGTCGGTGTAGCACGGGGGCCTGTTCGATACGAGGCCATGACTTCGCGGTAGTTCGTTTCTACTTCGTCGGTCCAAAGCAAGTCCCCGGACACTTCGTCTAAGCAGATGACGCGTTCGACGACTTCGGCCCGCTTCGAATCTGGCTTTGGCAAGAAATCCATCGTGATTATCTTGCCAGCGGAAACCACGGGGCCCGAGTACCCCGATCCAATCTCTTTGCGCCAGGAAACTGGCAGGCCCTCAGCGGGGAGTTTCTCTAAGATCCCCTCTTCCTCCCAAACGGCAACTCGATCCTTGCCTCGCCATTGTGTCCAATCCTCAGCACAAACCTCTTTGATTTCGACCAGGAAGCTTGTCGCGAGGCACGCCGCCAGGACAATCGGTTGGGCGAGGATCGTCGCCGTTCGAAGGAAAGGTCGGGTTTCGAGGTTCGTCATTGAGCTGCTCTTGCACTTTCCAAAGCGATGGATGTTGGCTTGTCGGATTTTCCCGGGACAACACCAAAGTACCCTGTTTCAAGTGGATCTGCGATACAGGCGGTCGACATTCTCGACAGTTGACTTTAGTTTCCCTCGTCACTTCGGACGGATTCCGTTTCTAAACGTCCTATGAATTCGATACGCTGGAACTGACATGTCGCCCATCATCCGCCAACGCGACTTTGTGGAAGACGATCGAGGCTGGCTGTATGCCGTCGTCTTGCCCGTAGAATCGAGACACTCGTCGGATGCGCTGGTCGTTTCATTACGGTATCGACGCGATCTACGTGGAGTTCTGCGAAAAATCGATACTGCAGCGGCCGAGAGACTGTTGAGCCGGGAAGGTGGCGGGCTGGTTCAGTTCGTCGAGGCTCTGGGCTGCGAAGTCGCTATGCTGCCTCGTTCCCAAGTGCGACAGCACTACTCTGCGAGAGAGCGAATGACGCGTCTGTCTAGCGTCATACTCGCGGATTCCGAATTAACGCCGTTGGAAGTCGACCGGAAAAAATCGACGGAAGGCTTCGGAGAAGTTGCATTGGAAGAGAAAGCTGCGCGCGTTGTTCGAATGTTCATTGAGCGCGGCATGAGTACCGACGACTTTGGCATCACCGGCTCGATGTTGGTGAATGCCCATCGAGCGAGTTCCGACCTGGACTTTGTCTTTTATAGCCAGGAGGCATTTGCGGTAGCTAGGACGCTTGCGAGAGAGTCCTTGAACAGTCCGACAGACCAGCGACATTGGCGCGACGCTTACGAGAAGCGGTGTCCGTCTTTAGGCTTCGATGAATTCCTGTGGCACGAGCAAAGAAAAGCGAACAAGTTTTGGTTGGCCGGCACTAAAGTCGACTTGAGTTTGAGTCGGATTCGCAACGGTTGTCGGCTTCCAGTTAACTGTCGAAAGCTGCAAGAGGTAGTTGTCCGCGCCGTTGTCACCGAGGATCAATTCGCCTTTGACACTCCGGCATCTTGGTTGATCGATTGTGAGGAAGCGGAACGACTACTCTGCTGGACAGCTACCTACACAGCGCAAGCTGTGGTGGGAGAGGAAGTTGAGATCGCGGGCTGCTTGGAAGAAACGGAAAGCGGTCGGCAAGTTGTCGTAGGGAGCTCGCGTGAAGCGGAAGGTGAATATATTCGCGTTTTGAAGCCCGCTCGATGACGATACATTGACTACTGTCGAGCCTTATTCTTCTTGCTGAACGGCTTGCTTGATTTCTTGGTCGTTCTCTTGGGTTTCGAAGTCTTGGCATGCTTCGCATTGGCGGCTTCGACAGAGAGTCCCTGGTAGCGTGCGAGTCTCGTCAGTGCGTTGCGCTCCGTCTCCAACGCATCGTCGCCCTGCTGTTTCATCCATCGCTCGAGTTCTGTCTGCAAACGTTCGCGAACGTCCGTCAGCGTTTCACTTGCGGCGAGATTCTGGAGCTGCATTGGGTCTGCTTCGCAGTCATAAAGCTCATACTCTGGACGGTGCTGGTAACGCTGCACGATCTGGGCTGCAGCATCGTCACCCTGGGCCGCAGCTTTGACCATCGATTGAAAGCCCTTGCTCGTTGTGCACGCGTTTTCGAACGTGGCTTGGTGGTGCGGATTCCAGATCAGTCGGTATCGTTTGTCGCGAATACTGCGAATCGCGTAGTACTCTGAGCCCGAGTTGATGCCGCGCGTTGTCATCAGTCCGTAGCTGTATTGCTTGTGGAATGTCGACTTGCCCGTAAGGATATCGACAAAGCTCTTGCCATCCCAATTTGCGTCGGTTTCTCCACCAGCGGCTTGGACGAAAGTAGGAGTGATGTCGGCATATTCAACGATCGCATTGCTCTTGGAACCAGGCAGCACTTTGCCTGGCCAACGGACGATCATCGCCGACTGTAAGCCATGGTCATAGCATGTCCATTTGGCGAATGGCATCGAATTCCCCTGCTCCGAAACGACGACGACCAGCGTGTTTTTACGCAAGCCAGCAGCGTCCAGTTTCTCCAAGATATCGCCGACTTGACTATCGAAGTACGTGATCTCAGCGAGGTAACGACTGAACTCTTCACGCACGACTTCGGTGTCTGCGATGTAGGGCGGCAGTACGATGTCGGCCGGCGGATACTCGCTCGCATCGCCCTTGTTCCAGGGGGTATGAGGTTCATTCGAACAAGCGAAGAGGCAAAACGGCGTGCCCTCAGTTTTGCAGTCGGTGAACAGCGTTTCGATCACGTCGAGATCGGGGTTCTTTTGCTTGGCCGAGTATTCGAAGTCAAACACTGTCTTGGGGCCAATGTGCGTTTTTCCGGAAAGCGCGACTCGGTAGCCCAGTGGCTTCAAGTATTGGACGATACTCTTCGTTTTCGGCTCTACGAAAGTGTGATTGGGATGCGCCCCGGATTTGACTGGGTAAAGCCCGGTGTAAATGTTGTGTCGTGTGGGCGAGCACATCGGTGCCGTTTGGAAGCAGTTTAGAAACTGCATGCCCTCGGTCGCCAACCGATCAATGTTCGGCGTTTGAGCCTGACCGCCATAGCATCCAATGTCGCGAAAGGTAAGATCGTCGGCGATGATGAAGACGAAGTTCGGCGGCTGAGTCGCTTTGTCGCTGTCAGGTTCTGCGGCAGACAGGGCCGCGGCCGATGTTCCATGCGTTGGAGCGAAGTGAGTAGCCAGGAGTCCGAGCATGACAACCCGCATGAGACGCGCGGCGGAAGCGTACTTTCGAGATGCATTCGCGAGCATGTCTGTTCTCCTGTAGGATAGCATCGAGAGGAAATGGTCATTGTAGCTGCGATAGCGGGACCATGTATGCGCGTCTCCAAGCGGG
>JBGCCZ010000120.1:0-6072 GCA_045105035.1 Pirellulaceae bacterium
CGCAAAGCAGCTTTGGGCGGAACGGTTCAGTCGGATCGAGGAATCGACGGCACTCTCATCGTTGATTCTGAGGCGTTCACGGAAGGAGGCGTCGACAACGCGCTCCACGAGTTTGACGCTCAGTTCTCGTCCGTATTCGGCTACGAAGTTGCAAGCAAGAACGGATCTGCCACTATCGAACGGCGAGCAACACCCGCCGGTGAAGCCACTATCGGCCAGCCAGTTTTACTCAGGGGACGCGGGGCGCTGAAAAGAAAGATCCCGATGTTGATCTCTCCCAATAATGATGACCTGTCCTTACTGCAATTCGAAGGCACCGTACGCAACTTGGTGAAATCGGTTGAAGACGCTTACTGGGATCTGTACACCGGCTATCGCAGTTTCGAAGCAGCCAAAGAGGCGCAAGCGTCTGCGTTGAATCTATGGCGAGTTGCCAAGGCAAGCACCGCTCTTGGAGACACACCACCGGAAGCCGAGACACAAGCTCGTGCGCTCTACTACCAGTTCACCGCACAACTCCGCAGTTCGCTCTACGGCTCGAAGGTTCCAGGAAACGATCCACTCGGCCTCTACGGACGTGAATTAGTCCTTCGCGAGAAACTCGGATGGAGCTCAGCCAATGGCAAACTCATTCGAGCGACGACCGATCCATCCGTTGTGCGTGTTGTCTACGAATGGGATGAGATTCGAGAAGAAGCTTTGGCACGAAACTTTGAGATACGGCAGCATCAATGGGCTATCGAACAGCGCGCGTTGGAGTTGCAGTCAGCAAAGAGCCAGATTTTGCCGCAGTTGGAATCCGACTCGGACGCCAGGTGGCTTGACGGCTCCAGCGCATTGGAACTTCTGACCGGAGGAAAATACAGAGAGTACGCTTTGTCCTACACTCCGCAGGGAGTTGGAAGGCGGCGGGCTCTGGCAAATATTCAGAATGCCGAACTCGAGATAAAGAAATTCAATATCGAACTAGAAGAAAAGGAGGTTTACTTACTCCACGAACTATCGCGGATCCATCGTGAGGTGGACACCGGTTACAAGCAGATGAAGGACTACTTGGATCAGTGGATTGCCAATGAAGACGAAGTCAGGATTTACAACGAACGCATTAAGGACGATGCCGGCGAGCTAGGACAACTGCTCGACACCGTACTCAGAGCCGAAGAGCGACGCTCGCGTGCCGAGCAACTCTACTATCAAGCCGTCTGCGAGTACAACAAAACGATCGTCGATTTGCATTATTTGAAGGGCTCACTCCTCGACTACAACAATATCTCTCTTGTCGAAGATTCCGAAGGTAAGTCTACCCGCTCAACGCCCACCAATGAGTAGACGTTTCTAGAGTTCCTGCATGTCACCTCCCCTTTCCGAGCTTCAGCGAGGAATTCGGGGGAGGTGGCGAGCTGACGAGCCGGTGGGGCTGTTTGAATAGCCCATCGTTGCTGAGTAGATTGATTCAGGCATAATGTTCGCCTTGCGAGTGCTAGCCGCACTTTGAAATCAACATCCAGCAACCAAGGCGACATTCATGAGCGAACGAATCATCATGCGTACAGGCGAATCACTAGTCGGCGGTGGTCCTCCTTTTACAGCCGCAGAACCTGAAGTCGTGATCGGTGAATTGGACGGTCCAGTCGGAACCGCCATCGCCACTCTGACTTGCGACCAAGCTGCAGGGCACTCGAAAGTTTTTGCGATCCTCAACACGGACATTCAAGTGCGTCCCGTCACGTTGATGGTCAGCAAAGTCACGGTCAAGAACAGTCGCTATACGAATATCTTGATGGGGACCGTTCAGGCCGCCATTGCGAACGGAGTTTTAGACGCAGTGCGTGCTGGCGACATCCCAAAAGAAAAGGCAAACGATCTCGGCATCATCTGCTCGGTGTGGCTCAACCCTGGAGTTTCCACAGACGACAACTTGGATCACAAGGCCCTGTTTGAGATCCACCGCAAGGCGATGAGCCAAGCTATTCACAAAGCCATGCACAACGAGCCTTCGATCGATTGGCTGCTGGAAAACCAAGACAAGATCACGCACAAGTACTACGAGCGTGGTCTCAAAGGCGAGATCTAGGAAACGGCGAGAAAGCCCCCCTACCCGTGCGACCGCGCACGACCTTCCCAAAGGGAAGGTGACGTTGGAAAAAAGATCCAGCCTCTTTGAAACCCAAATCGCGAGCTAATGAATAGTTACTCCATCGAGGAGATGTCGCGGGCTTTACAAATCGATAAGCTATCAACCTGTTACCTCCCCTCGGGGGAGGTGGCGAGCGGTCGAGCCGGTGGGGCCGCGTCTTAAACAGTTAGATGCTGCAAACTGCGAGACTGCCATGGAGCAAAAGCCAGAGGCAAATCCGTTTGAGATGACCGAATCGGAGCCATCCGATACTCTCGGTAGTCCAGCCGAAGGACCCACTTCCACCGTCGGTTCGCTTAGATATGCTTGGATCGTCTACTGGATTGTTGTCTGGGCGGGTACGACCGCAGCAGGCAGTCTTTTCGGGTTACTCTTGACGGTGCTGAGCGAGAGTCTTGCCGGGTTTGTCTTTGGTGCACTGTGGTCGGGTATCGTCGGACTACTGGTCATGTCCCACCTGGCTGCGTTCTGCTGGATGTTCCGGATGCTTAAACTTCCGTACCTTCTGGCCGCACTGTCTGGCGGCCTAGTCGGAGCCATCTGCGGCCTAATTGTGCTTTCGATAATCACAGCGCCACTGGGTGCTGGCGGAGCTTTTATTGGTACGCACTGGTACCTCAATTCTAAGCTTGGGAAATACATCCTAGACGAGGAACTTAGGGCTCAGACGGCACAATCAAATGGCCGGTGGAACTACAACTTGGCTGATCTGTTCTGGAGAATGACAGTTGTGGCAGTTTTCGTTGCAGGTTGGTCGCTCTTTATTCGCTCGATGTATTTCTAGGACGCTCGAACTCGATTGGCCTGCTCGAAACAACTCCGATCCAATTCTAAGGAGGATGGTCAGCGTTTACAGCGAGTGTGCGCATGGCGTTTCTCCAAAAGTCTTCCGAATGGAGATCAAGCGACTGAATGATGCGTCTCCTGGTTCGAGGAGAAAACGGATCCGTCGGTCGCTAGGGCTCCGTCGAAATGACGCTCCAGGGTGGTTCGAAACGCCAACTAGCCTTCGTTGGCGGCGACGCAAGCTACCATCACTTCAGCTCCGCGCGTTACAATGGGTCACGTTAGTGATCCACGATCTACATGCCGCCCCCACCTCACCTCAAGCACTTTAGACAATACTCTATGATCAACCTGCCCGACCCAACCGATACTCAAACCGCTTCTTCAGCAACTTCCGATGCCAACCGGCGTGCTTTCCTTGCCAAGTCAACGGCCGTGGCCGCGAGCGTGGGCTTGGCATCGCTGCCGACCGCTTCTCATGCAGACGACATTCAGCACACGACGCAACCTCGAAGATTGTTGAAGACGCTGAAGGATGGCATGGTAAAGGTCAAAGGCGACATGACGGCCAAGTTCGCGGCCGCCAAAGAAGCGGGTTTCGACGGTATTGAACTCAGCACGCCTGGAGTTGATGTCGAAGCGGTCAAGAAGGCGATTGACGCAACTGGCTTACCGGTCGATGGTTCCGTAGGTAGCACACACTGGCAAGTCCGACACTCCGATGGAGATCCTACAGTACGTGCGAAAGCACTGGAGCACTTAATCACATCGCTAAAAGAAACGCACGCGGTCGGCGGCCACAGCGTTCTACTTGTCGTCGGTCACGGCAAAGACGGTGGCTTCCAAGAAGTCTGGGATCGTTCCGTTGAGAACATTCAACTGGCTCTCCCAACTTGTGCAGAGCTAGGCGTTTCTATTGTGGTTGAAAACGTTTGGAATCAGTTTTGCTATGAGCACAACGGACCGGCGGATCAATCAGCCAAGCTGTTCGCGGACTACATCGACGCGTTCGATTCACCTTGGGTCGGAATGCAGTTCGATATCGGCAACCACTGGAAGTATGGCAACCCGGCCCAGTGGATTCGCACTCTCGGGAAAAGAATCTACAAGTTCGATATCAAGGGGTTCGATCGCGGCAAGGACAAATGGGCTGACATTGCTCAAGACGACTTGCCGTGGGCTGACGTCCGCAAAGCGATTGACGACATCGGCTTTCAAGGCTGGATCGCGGCCGAAGTCGGCGGCGGCGACGTCAAACGTCTCACGACGGTAGCCAAGCAAATTGATGAAGCACTCAACATTGGATAAGTGATGTTCTCAAATCGACTTCCCCATTTTTTTCCGCTTCTCGTTGCCTTGGCCAGTTTGTCCATTGTGTTGGCAGATCCGACCCATGTCCTGGCTGCTGAAGCAGCACCGCAGAACGCAGCCGTTAACAAGAACGGACAACCCAACATTCTGTTCATCTTCTTAGATGACTATGGTTGGAAAGACTGTGGTTTCATGGGGTCAGACTTCTACGAGACTCCGCACATCGACCAGCTCGCTTCGCAAGGTATGGTATTCACGAATGCCTATGCGACGGCGGCAAACTGTGCGCCCTCCAGAGCTTGTTTGCTCTCGGGGCAGTACACTCCCAGGCATGAAATCTACAACGTCGGTACGGGACTCCGGGGAAATCCAGCGTTCAGCCGCCTAAAACATGTCCCAGGCACTGCTACGCTCCGTCCGGATATTTCGACTTGGGCTCATTGCCTTCGAGAGAGCGGCTATCGCACCGGAACGATTGGCAAATGGCATTTGAGTGACGATCCACTGCCTTATGGTTTTGACTTCAATTTCGCTGGCACTCATTCGGGCAGTCCTCCTAAGGGCTATTTTCCACCGCACTCCAAAGCTCCTGGATTAGGGGATTCGCCCCAAGACCAGTACTTGACGGACCGTCTAACCGACGAGGCCATCGAGTTCATCGGACGGAACCAAGAGCAGCCTTGGTTGCTCTACCTAACACACTTCGCCGTCCACACTCCGCTGCAGGCCAAATCCGAACTGGTCGCGAAGTACGAATCGAAACCCAAGGGCGAACTGCACAACCACGCGGTCATGGCGGCCATGATCGAGAGCGTCGATGAGGGTATTGGGCGAATCGTAGAGGAACTCGATCAGCTCAAGCTATCGGACAACACGGTCGTCATTTTCACTTCCGACAACGGTGGGTACGGTCCAGCGACTTCGATGAGTCCACTGAAGGGCTACAAGGGTACTTACTACGAAGGCGGAATTCGCGAGCCGTTCTTCGTGAAGTGGCCGAGCGTGGTCGAAGAGGGAACGACTTGTGAAACGCCGATCATCAACGTCGACATTTTCCCGACTCTACTGGAAATTGCTCAAGTCGAATTCCCAGCGAGCCAACCACTCGACGGCCAGAGCTTGCTGCCGCTGCTTAAGCAGACCGACGGTTTCTCAGACCGGGCACTCTACTGGCACTTCCCAGCTTATCTGCAAGGTTACTCACGCATCGATCAGCAACGCGATCCCCTCTTCCGAACTCGCCCAGTCGGAGTGATTCGCGAGGGCAAGTGGAAGCTGCATGAGTATTTCGAATCAGGCGATTTGGAACTCTACGATCTTGAAAGCGACATTGGTGAGTCGAATAATATCAGTGCGGCCAATCCGAAGAAAGCGGAACAGTTGCGAGAAAAGATGCAGGCTTGGCGAAAGCGTGTGAACGCTCCTGTCCCGACGAAACCAAATCCCCAGTTTGACGCGGAACTCGAAGCGAAACAGATGCGTAAAGTAGCCGGCCGTCGAGGAAATCGGAATTGACCTTCGTACTTAAATGCCGACGCATTCCGCTCTAGCTACTAGCCAAATTTCTCTTTGAACTTCAGCCTGATGACGGTCCCTGCAAGCCTTTCCCTTTCGGGCACATCGACAGACGACGCAAAGCCAATCTACCTCAACCATGCGGGAACGAGTTGGCCTAAGCCGGCAGAAGTCCAGCAAGCCGCTTCGGAAGCATTTGGTACTTGTGCATCGCAGTGGGAAGCTCAATTTCACGCAGACCATGAACGAGTCGCACATTTCTTCGGCATAGCATCGCCCTCGCGACTGCTACTCACGCCCGGGTGTACATCTGCGTTGTCCGT
>JBGCCZ010000121.1:0-43580 GCA_045105035.1 Pirellulaceae bacterium
TGCGGGTCGGGCATCTGCGGCACGATCCTGGCGCGCAACGCCTTGGGGGCGTCCTGCGATGTGGTGGGCGTGGTCAGCGAGAACGCGCAAACCGCCAAGCTGTCGGTCGAGGCGGGGCATCTGGTGGAAACGGAAACGGCCCGCACGTTTGCGGACGGCATGGCCGTTCGGATGCCGGTGCAGGCGGCCTATGACATCTATTCCAAAGGGGCGGCGCGGATCGTAAGCGTCTCGGACGCCGAAGTGGCCGAGGCGATCCGGGTCTACTTCCGCGACATCCACAATCTGGCGGAAGGCGCGGGCGCGGCGCCTTTGGCGGCACTGATGCAGGAAAAGGGCGCGATGGCAGGGCGCAAGGTCGGCGTGATCCTATGCGGCGGCAACATCGACACGGCATGGTTCCAGACCGTCATCGCGGGGGAAATCCCGGCGGTCTAAGACACGTCGAGGTACCGCGCCGCTTCTTTGCGCGCGAAGGGTTTCAGGCGCGCGCCATGGGCGTCGAGCCACCCTCGGGTGGCCTCAGGGTCGCGCTTTGACAGATCCCTTAGCCACCACGCGATGGCCTTTTGGATGAACCACTCATGGTCCTCGGCCAACGCGTCGGCCCATCCCAACACGCGCCCGCGCGCGGCCTTCTCGACGTCATTGGGGTGGCGGGATTTCACGAAAGGCAACGCGAAGACGAACGCCGCCCGGCGGGTCCACATATGCTCGGACCGAGTCCATTCTTCTAGCAGATCAAGCCGCGTGGGGTCTTGCGCCAACCGCTTCTGCCCGCCTTGGGCCACGGCATCCGCGATGGCCCAACTGTCGAACTGTGCGACGGCAGAGGTTATCCATTCCCACGCGATGACATCATCGGGGCGCATGCGGGCCTGCACAAACAGCTTCCCGGCGGCGACGCGGGCTTCGAACACATCGGTGTCCCACAGGCCTTGGGCCAGCGCCACAAGCGCCGCTTGATCCGCCGCCTCCTTGCGCCACCCGGTCGCCAAGTCTCCGGTTATCGCGTTGGAAAGGCCCAGATATTCACGATCCGCCTTGTGATAGGACGCCATGCCAGCGGCGCGTTCCGGGTCGGCATGGGCGCGTAACGCCGCGATGGCTTCATCGGCGTTCATCGTGGCTTCGCAATCTGCCAATCGAGATGCGCGCGCACGGCTGGCCAGTCATCCGCCGTCACAGAATACACCGCCGAGTCGCGGATCGTGCCGTTCGCCAACCGCATGTGACCGCGCAAAATGCCATCCAATTGCGCCCCCAGCCGCTCGATCGCGCGGCGGCTTTGCAGGTTCAGGCGGTGGGTGCGAAATTCGACCGCGAGACATCCCCAAACCTCGAACGCGTGCCCGAGCAGTAGGCGCTTAGCCTCGGTGTTCAACGGCCCGCGCTGCGCGTTCGGACCGATCCAGGTCGAGCCGATCTCGACCCGCGGCGCATCGTGGTCGATGTGCATATAGCTGGTCATACCGATGGGCGAGCCGGTCGCGTCGATCTGCGTGAACGGGATCATGCTGCCCGCGTCGCGCAGGGCAAGGCGGCGGTCGATGTCGGCGGCCATCGCGTCGGCAGACGGCACGGTCGTGTACCACAGCTTGTGCAATTGGCCCGCCGCACTGGCCTTGGCCAGCGCATCGCAATGGTCTTGGCTCAGCGGCACAAGGCTGACGTGCTGCCCCTTTAGGGTCAGATCCACGGGGCCTAGGGTCATTCCACCGTTACCGATTTGGCCAAGTTGCGCGGCTGGTCGACGTCCGTGCCCTTGTGCAACGCGGTGTGGTAGGCGATCAGCTGCGCGGCCACGGCATAGAGCATGGGCGCGAAAATCGGATCGACCTTGGGCATCACCAAGGTGGCCCATGTGCCGTCGCCTGCCTGTGCTGCGCCCTCGGCGTCGGTGACCAGCCAGACCTTGCCGTCGCGGGCCATGACCTCTTGCATGTTGGAAATCGTCTTGTCGAACAGCGCGTCTTTCGGCGCGAAGACGACCACGGGAACCGTTTTGTCGATCAGCGCGATCGGGCCGTGCTTCATCTCCGCTGCCGGGTAGCCTTCGGCGTGGATGTAGCTGATTTCTTTGAGCTTCAGTGCGCCTTCTAGGGCGGTTGGGAAGTTGAACTTTCGACCGAGGTACAGGAAGTTATTCGCCTCCTGATACTTGGCGGCGATCTCTTTGATTTGAGCGTGCGTTTGCAGGGTTGTTTCGATGATGTCCGGCAGCTGCTCTAGTTGGCGAATGATTCTAGTGCCAGCCTCGTAGCTCAAGTGCCGGAGCCTGCCAAAGTACAGCGCGAGCATGCTGAGCACGGTCAATTGCGAAGTAAATGCTTTGGTCGATGCGACACCTATCTCCGGACCTGCGTGCAGGTAGATACCCCCATCGGCTTCTTGCGCGATGCTGCTGCCAATCACGTTGCAAATAGCCAACGTGTGGTGGCCTTTCCGCTTCATCTCACGCAGCGCCGCAAGCGTGTCAGCGGTTTCTCCACTCTGTGTAATTCCGAACACGATGGTGTCGTGGTCGACAGGAGGATTCCGATAACGCAGTTCACTGGCATACTCAACTTCGACTGGAACGCGGGCTAGCTCTTCAATCAAATATTCGCCGGTCAAGGCAGAGTGCCAACTGGTCCCACAGCCGGTCAATACGATTCTTTGAATGCCACGTAGTTGTTGAGTCGTGAGGTTCAGACCTCCGAATTTGGCGGTTGCGTTGTCATGGTCGATGCGCCCGCGAATTGCATTAGCGATGGAGTTAGGTTGTTCGTAAATCTCTTTGAGCATGTAGTGCTCGTAGCCCTCCAGTTGGACATCAACCGACTGCGTTGAGAGCGTCTGGATGTTGGGCCGCACGCGTCCTTGGTCTCGGTGCAGGACTTGAATGTTGTCGGGCCGAATCACGGCGATCTGGTTGTCTGCGAGGTAGACAATCTTCTCTGTGAATCCAACTAGCGGAGATGTGTCACTAGCGACGAATTGCTCGTTGTTTCCAACCCCGATAACCAACGGACTGCCACAGCGAGCCGCAATGAGAAGGTCGGGGAATTCTCGGAACACGATGACTAAACCATACGTGCCTCGTAGACGGGAAACTGCTTCTTGGACAGCTTCGGTGCAATGGTTGATCGCAATCGCTTCGTCACCCGCGACTTCTTTGAGGCAATCTGCAATTAGGTGGGCGACGACTTCGCTATCCGTTTCGGATTGAAACCGGTAACCCTTGTTCGACAGTTCTGTTTTAAGCGACTCATAATTTTCAATCACTCCGTTGTGCGCAAGAGCGATGATGCCATTGCCGCCAACGTGTGGGTGAGCATTGGGTTGCGTGGCTCCACCGTGGGTCGCCCAGCGAGTGTGGCCGATGCCGAGGTTGGCCGCCATCGGAGTCTGGGAGAGAGCTGATTCCAGTTCGGCAACGCGTCCCGATACTTTGGTGACGCGGATACCGTCGGATTGACGCAGAGTCGCGATGCCAGCGCTGTCGTACCCTCGGTACTCAAGTCGTTGGAGTCCGGTAACTAGAAACGGACATGCATCTTGCTTGCCGATGTATCCAACGATTCCGCACATGGAGAGTTCTCGAACAGGGTCAGAGTTTGAGATGAATGAGAGAACCGGTGCAAGGATCATCGGGACAGCCGGGATCGCAAAAGCAGATTTTGCTAGGTTCCTATTATCTAGGTTCGTTCATCTTAACGCTTCTACGTAACTCTCTGTGTTAAACTCCGTATAACACGGCCGGGTACAAATTTGCTGGTTGGCGAAGGAGAACCGATTCTATTGCTTAGCCTAGGTGGAACTCATTGCGAGCGCACGAAAAAAGCCTGGAAAAACCAGGCTCAAATCGTTCGTAGTCTCGCAAGTGGGTGAACCCAATCGCAAACGGCAGATCTACCGCTTTTTCTTCTTGTTCTTCGCGCCGCCCTGACGGACCTTGAATCGAGGATTGCTCTTACAGATTACGTAGATTCGACCGCGTCGACGCACAACTTGGCAATCTGGGTGGCGGAACTTTAAAGCTCCGATGGAAGATACAACTTTCATGGCCTCGGCCTCAACTGATTCTCAAATATGCTTAGGACTCTACCAAATAAGCCTGCTTCGACTGATTTCTAGTCGCAGGCATCGGCAATTTCAGGTCTGACTCGCCTTACAGAAGCTCGATAGTCTAGGAAATCGGTTGAATTCGGCAACCTCAAATTCCCTAGGTTCTCGCCGGGTCTCTTGCGGCGGACCATTCAAGGACGCCTATTGGCCTCAAAAAGTGCCCTGGCTCAAGGCTCAAATCAAGGTTACGCCGCCGGTATTCCGACTGGAGATAATTATGGCTTTTCGAAAGAGTGGTGCTAGCTATCATGCCGTCCATGAATCACGGACTGAATCCAGAGCAGAACGACGCGGTAAATACGCTCACAGGGCCCCTGCTGGTGTTAGCGGGCGCGGGTTCTGGCAAGACTCGAGTGGTGACCTTTCGGATTGCGAATCTTATTCGTCACGGCACTCGGGCGAACCGTATTCTGGCGGTGACTTTTACTAACAAAGCCGCTCGGGAGATGAAGTCTCGTATTGGAAGTATGCTCAAGCTTCCCAAGTCGGCTCAGCATAAACGACCCAAGGAAGGTGACCAGAACATTCCAGTCATTGGCACGTTTCACTCGAATTGCGTGCAAATCCTCCGCCGTCATGCAAAATTGCTGGGCTATCCGGAGAAGTTCGCGATCTACGATCGTGGTGACCAGGAATCAGTGGCTCGCGACGTTCTGCGACAGTTGCACGTTCATACCGGAATGCTCAAGCCAGGTGACTTCCTGAGTCATGTTAGCCGCTGGAAGAACGCTGGGGTCCGACCAGAGGATGCGCCCCAAACCGCCAGGTCTGACGCTGAACACGTGGCGGCGAGTGGTTATCGTCGGTATCAGGAGGCGATCAAGTTGGCCGGCGCGATGGACTTTGATGATCTATTGCTGCTGACCGAGCACCTGCTTACCGAATTCGAAGAAGCGCGGGAGGCGGAGGCTGGACGCTACGATCACGTCTTGGTGGACGAGTATCAAGACACTAACCAGTCGCAATACTCAATCATTCGGACCCTGGCAGGCCGGCATCGCAATCTTTGTGTGGTCGGTGATGATGATCAGTCGATTTATGGTTGGCGCGGCGCCGAGGTTCAGCACATTCTGAACTTCGCAAAGGACTGGCCGGATGCCAAAGTCGTACGTCTTGAGGCAAACTACCGGAGTACTTCAGCGATTTTGAGCATGGCAAACACACTCATTGCCTACAACAAAACGCGTCACGACAAAGTGCTGCGTCCTGCAAGGATGGGTGGTCAGCAGCCGCGAATTCTTCAGTTCAAGAACGAAGTCGAAGAAGCGGAAAAGGTCTCGGCCGAAATCCAACGAGTCTTAGGTCGCGGCCAGCGAGAGCCGCGGGACTTTGCCATCCTGTTTCGAACAAACGAACAGCCGCGCGTATTCGAAACGGCACTCCGCAAGCTAAAGATCCCGTACTCATTGGTTGGTACGCAGTCGTTCTTTGATCGTCGGGAAGTACGCGATCTGCTGAGCTATCTGAGAGTTGTCGATAATGCGGCAGACGAGGTTTCGTTGCTTAGAATCATCAACGTTCCGCAGCGGGGGATTGGAGCGAAGTCTGTTCAAACACTTCTCGCATCCGCTGTCGAAGCGGGTGTCCCGTTGGGGCACACGCTGAATGATAAAGTGGCGGTTGGAAAGTTGCCGATGCCGGCTCAAGCTGGAGTTGGGCGACTGAGGCAGGTCTTTGGCAGCCTCCGAGCACAACTCGAGGAGAAGCCAGAGCAAGTCAGCGATGCGGTTCGAAGCCTGTTGAGCGCACTGGATTATAGCAATGCGTTGCAACGGCTCTATCCTGATCCAGAAGAGGTGCAGTCGAGGCAGGCTTCGGTGGAGGAATTTGTGAACGCTGTCGCGGACTACGAGGTATCGCGACGCAAACCTACTCTGGCTGGATTCTTAGAGGATGTCGCTTTAGAGGGGAAAGACTTCGGAAGCGATAGTGATCGCAAGCAGCAGAACGCTGTTTCTTTGATGACTTACCACAGCGCAAAAGGGCTTGAGTTTCCGATCGTCTATATGGTGGGAATGGAAGAGGGGATTATTCCGCATCGTCGCTCGTTAGCCGAAGACTTTGACGATGTCGAAGAGGAACGCAGGCTCTGCTACGTCGGCGTTACGAGAGCCGAAGATGAACTCACTCTCTCGCTTCCACTTGCACGAAAAAAGTGGGGCAAACTACGACCGACTTTCGTCAGTCGATTCTTGTATGAGATGACTGGGCAGGCGGACAATCCGAATCGCGTAAAGGCCATGAAGGGGGCACGCGAAGAAGTCAGCTTCAGCAAGCGTGCTGCGGCAAAGAAGCAGAATGCAAAAGCGGGATCGAAAGCTAGTAAGGGCAAGGCAGCTCCGCGAAAGCCCGGCCAGCGAAAACCGACGAGTCGAGTTAAACGTTAGGCTGAGCCGAATGCAAGAAACCTGAATTTCCGAGTCGGAAAGTTACTGGCTAATCCGGAGCGGCCAAGGTTGGCGGGACAAATCCAGTGTCCGCATTCTTGGCGTCCGCCGAGTTCGTTTCGTCGGATGTAGCCCCTTCGTCATTCGCCTTGCCGTCTTTCACGGTTGGTAATTCGTAGCAGACAGCTTCCTCGGCGTTTCGAATGTAGAGTCGGTCGCCTACAACGACGGGGTGATTCCATGTGCGCGCGTCCATCGCATCGAGTGTGAAAAGCTCGGTGTGCTTCTCGGGAGTTGCCCCAAGAACAACAAGCTTGCCTTTCTCGGTGATCACGAGGATCAGCCCGGAATCTTCGAGCAGCATCGCTTGGCCCTTACCGTAGCGCCCGCCTTTCCACTGGCGTTTACCGTCGGATAGGCTGATGCAAGCAAAGATGTTGTTGTCGAAACCGTAGACGTGGTCGTCGAAGACAAGAACGTCGTTGAAGTCTGGCTTCATTGCGAGTGATGTCCACAACTCTTCGGCACTCAATCCATCTTCGGACATTGATAGCTTGGCGAGCCGAGTGCCGGTGCCGAGTCCAGTTGGGATGAGAAGCTTGTCACCGTCGATCACCTGAGCCTGCAAGGCACGGTAGCCCGAGTGCTCCCACTCGTAGTCAAACTGGATGTCACCACTCGATGCATCTAGAAAGGTCGCCCCCTTCTCGGTAAGCAGTCCAACCCAGGTATTGCCTTGAATGGCCAATACTTGAGGCGAGCTGTAAGACATTTCGCCAATGGGACTGGACCAAACCATTTCACCCGACTCAATGTCGAAAGCCAAAATGCCTTTGTCACCTTTGCCGCCCGCGTGAACGATGGCCTTATCATCGACAATCAAAGGAGACGAGGAAAAGCCCCACATGGGAGGTGCACTCCGTTCAGAAATTTCCTGAACGTCGGCTTCCCAAAGTACTGTGCCGTCTGTCGCACTCAGTCGCTGTAAGGCTCCGGCAGCTCCCATGACGAAAAGACTATCGCCGTACAGAGTGGGAGTTGCTCGGGGGCCAACACCACCGAGCGCTTCGTAGAATCGAGACTCGATCGTTGATTCCCAGACCTCTTTACCCGTGTCGGCGTTGTAGCAGACGACAGCTTCATTTTCGCCGCGTTGCTCCTGAGTAAACAGGTAGTTGCCCGCGACCGAGAATGATGACCATGCAGGGCCCAGGGCGATGCGCCAAAGTTCTTTAGGCGGATTCGCGTTCCAGTCCTTTTCGAATTGCAGGCCGCGCTGAACTCCGTCCCGCATTGCCCCGCGGAATCCAGGCCAAGGTGAATCGGCCAAGCTTGAGGCTTCTGATGCGTCGATCGTCGTCGAAGTCGATTTGGACTTGCTTGCCAGAAAAGTCTCTTCCGCCGAAGTGCTCCAACGCCAGAAAACGTCGAATGCGAAGTCATCACCCCAAACTCCCTCATTGCGA
Organism: Pirellulaceae bacterium; assembly: GCA_045105035.1. Taxonomy (GTDB): domain Bacteria; phylum Planctomycetota; class Planctomycetia; order Pirellulales; family Pirellulaceae; genus Aureliella. The sequence continues at coordinate 7,964 of JBGCCZ010000121.1, forward strand.
AGTAGAGCGGTGGAGCTAGCTGCGAGAAATGCAAACATGAGCGCCACGCCAGTTCGCGTGCCAACGGCCATTCGCGATGCAATCACTCCGCCCAAAGCAAAGCCAGCGAGGCCGAGTGGAACCGTCATCACGACGACTGGAGCACCAAGCATGGAGGGGTGGAGTAGCAGTGCTGCGGCGACAATGCAGCCGATGAGTCCAATGACTCCGATTAGACGTTCACTCCAGCGAGCCCGACTCAGCGCGAGCCACCACAAGATGATTCCGAGCCCTAGTAGCATTGGTCCAAAAGCAGCAACCATCCAAATACTACCTGGCGCATTTTCAATCAGTCCAGGGACGAAACGGCAAAAGATCATGCCGCCGACAAGTAAGACTGGAATCCAGATTCTAAGTGGTTTGACTGCCGGGGTTTCGGCCGATGGATTCGATTGATCTGTTGCCATGAGTTGTTGTCCTTAATGAGTTCCGCCTGGGACTCGGAAGGCTGCGGCGGGTGCTTTCTCGATTTTAAGTTTGGCAGATGTACCGCATCTTTTGGGCGCGTAGAGTGTCGTCGGTAGCAGAATTCACGAGAATAGGCTGATTACCATTCGCGATTGACTTCGTACTCTGGCTTGGCGCATGAAAAACGGTGCGCTTCGAAACGAAACGCACCGTTCTATTCTTATTGCAACGTTGTGCTGACTCGACTTAGTCAGACTCAACGATGATTGATGTACTTGCTTAGTACATATCGTGGTCGCCGCCGTGACCCTTGGATGCTTTTCCATCCTTAGGCTTTTCGGCAATCAAAGCGTCGCTGGTGAGCAAGAGAGTTGCGACGCTAGCTGCATTGGCGAGAGCCGTGCGTGTTACCTTCGTTGGGTCGATGACGCCAGCTTTGACCATGTCTTGGTAGGAGTCGGTCAGAGCGTTGTAGCCATTGTTGCCCTTCTCTGCAGCGACCTTTTCACACACGATGCCACCGTCTTTACCGGCGTTCTCGCTGATCATGATCAATGGAGCTCGGCAAGCACGAAGGATGATGTTGTATCCAACTTGTTCGTCTTGCGACAAGTCAGTGCTCATCTTGACGGTTGAGCTTGAACGCAGAAGTGCGACACCGCCACCTGGCAGGATGCCTTCTTCTACAGCAGCGCGTGTTGCGTGCAGAGCATCTTCAACGCGTGCCTTCTTCTCCTTCATTTCGCTCTCAGTTGCAGCGCCAACATTCACCTTGGCGACGCCACCGGCGAGCTTAGCCAATCGCTCGTCGAGCTTCTCGCGGTCATAGTCGCTGCTGGTGTTCTCGATCTCACGACGAATCTGATCGATGCGTCCCTTGATGTCTGAGCTTTTTCCAGCACCTTCGATGATCGTCGTGTTGTCTTTGTCGATAATGACCTTCTTCGCACGTCCAAGTTCGGCCAAACCGACGGACTCAAGCTTCGTTCCGAGAGCTTCGAAGACTGCGGTTCCGCCGGTCAGGATCGCGATATCTTCCATCATTGCCTTGCGGCGGTCGCCGTAGCCTGGAGCCTTCACAGCGGCGATGTTGAGCGTTCCACGCAGACGATTGATCACCAAGGTAGCAAGAGCTTCTCCGTCGACATCTTCAGCAATGATCAACAGTGGCTTACCCTGCTGAACGACTTGCTCAAGGCAAGGAACCAGATCTTTGATGTTCGAAATCTTCTTTTCGAATACTAAGATGTAAGGATCTTCGAGAACTGCTTCCATGCTAGACATGTCAGTCACGAAGTAAGGCGACAGGTAGCCACGGTCGAACTGCATGCCTTCCACGAACTCAAGTTCCGTATGCAGGCTCTTGCCTTCGTCGACGGTCACAACGCCATCCTTACCGACCTTCTCCATCGCATCGGCAAGCAAGTCTCCGATCGTGCGATCGTTGTTCGCCGCGATCGTTGCGACGTCGGCCATCTCGGCCTTTTCGCGAATCTTCTTCGCCATGGAGTGCAGCTTGCCCGTGATATCCTCGACAGCGGTCTCCATCCCAGTCTTCATCTGGATCGGATTCACGCCCGCTACGACGGCTTTTAAGCCTTCATTGAAAATAGCTTCTGCCATGACCGTTGCCGTGGTCGTGCCGTCACCAGCCACATCGCTGGTCTTGCTAGCAACTTCACGAACCATGCGGGCGCCCATGTTCTCATAGACGTCCTCTAAGTCGATTTCCTTCGCAACGGTAACACCGTCTTTAGTTACGGTTGGGCTACCGAAACTCTTCTGCAGAATGACGTTACGTCCTTTAGGGCCCAAAGTTACCTTGACCGCGCGGGCCAACTTGGAAACACCGCGGCGAATCGCTTCGCGTGCTTCTTGCTCAAATGCGATGATCTTAGCCATCTATCGTTACTCCAATTTGTATGTTCGGAAGGTGTATTGAGGTTGCGGAGTTTCGAACTCCGAAAGGTCTGCCTACTCGATGACCGCGAGAACGTCGCTCTCGCTCATAAGTAGGTACTCTTGATCGCCAATTTCGATGTTCTCACCCGCGTAGCTAGTGAAAAGAACAACATCGCCTTCCTTGACCTGCAATTCGCTGCGACTGCCATCGTCTAGGAGCTTTCCGTCGCCGATGCTGACTACCGTCCCGCGCGTCGGCTTGTCCTTCGCGCTTTCGGGTAGAAAAATGCCGCCTTCAGTCTTTTCGTTGCCTTCATCACGCTTGACGACGATTCGATCACCCAAAGGCTGCAAATTAACACTCGTCTTCTTTTTGGTAGCGGTCGCCATCGAGGCACTCCTTACACTTTGTAAAACGCAGTTGATTGATACTGACTCAATTGTCTTATGGATTGCTGCTCTCAAGGCGAGTCTTGCCATCCTCGCGTTGAAGCGGACTTGACCTCGCGTTGAAGCGGACTTGGAAAGGGCCCGCGATAAAACAGTCTTTGTAGGTGGCTGGTTTGCTGGGGTAGACCGGTGGCCGGTCAAAAAGGCACAAACCTTTCGCAAATCGATCGAAAGCAAAATGCGTGCCAAAGATATTGGCCGGAGTAGCTCGGGAGTTCCAAGGGCGAGTAAGTCGAATTCGTGAGTGACTTTCATCAAAACCACCGCCCGAATTGGCTGGAATCGGTGCCAATGATCAGGTGCGTCGTGCACTTGTCGTTGCGTTCTGCCAATTTGACAAGTGGAAAGTGGGCTACATTCGGGAGCGAACGAGCCAATCGTCCATCGTTGTCCTGAGACTCGCGTGCGAATTCGAACAGTCCATCCGGTGGCGGGCCCCAAGTAGGTCTCAGTAGCTACACTGGCAGCTCGGGCAACACTTCTGCACATCGAAACAGGAAAGAGTAGGAATCGAGGTTTGAGCACTACATTCACGGATCAGCAATTACAGGCTTACCTCGATGAGTCCCTTCCGGTGGAGGTCATGTCTGCCGTAGAGAAAGAGCTGCGCGGGGACGAAACGCTTAGGAATCGGTTGGTCCAGGTTTCTGGCGTACGCGAGGCGGGCGTTCATAGTTTGGGCGAGATCTGGCGCAAAAATCGCCTTAGTTGTCCTGGTCGAGAGCAGCTCGGGAGCTTCATTCTTGGTGCCATGGACGAGGAAACAGCTGGATATATTCGGTTTCATTTGCAGGAAGTCGGCTGTCGGCTCTGCCAGGCAAACCTTGAAGACTTGAAGACTCAGAATTCGGAGCAAGCCGAAATCAAGCAGGATCGTCGTCGCCGATATTTCCAAACGAGCGTCGGCCAATTGAGTCAGCACCGACCGCAATAGCACGCTTGGAGTCACCCGGTGAGGGGCTTAGAACCCCCTGGGACTTTAGCATTCTTAACCCTCGGAATCTCAGAGCTGCTCGCTCAGGCGGTCGAGGGCCACCATCAGTTGATGCCATTGGACAAGGAGTTCAAAGGTGTCGTGGGACTCTGAATCGGTGCGGTCGAAGCCCTTTTCGCTAATCTCGAGCGTGTTTCCGAGCACCATTACGCCTTCGATGATGGTGACCTCGCTCTTCTCGTCAGGAGTCAGTTCCATGTCCTCGTAGACTGGGACTACCTGTTGAAGTGCCTTGTGAACGACCCAGAGTGCGGCTTTTTCCTGGTCTTCGGCCGAAATTACAGTCCGAACATTTCCGCTTTGAACGTAAAACTTAGCCATGTGAGTCTTCCTTGATGGGGGTTCCTGCGGGCGGGTTTCAGCGAAGTGCTGTTCCGCCGACACCCATAACATCGCGGGCTCATGGACAACTTTGGTCCACCCCAAAAGAAATTACTCAAAAACTGCGGTTTTAGCCTTCGTGACAGCCGGGGAGCGGCGAAACTAACCGCAGCTTGAAGGGTTTATAAAGTGCTAGGAAGCGTCCGCGTACGGTCTAAGAGCCTTACCGGCTCAAGTGCTGATGAATCAGTTCCATGCGTTGATAGCTGGGCGTTTGGTGGACTCCCCTCGCTATTTTGGCGGTGAAGCTGTGGCTTTCCGTCGCCTCGAATTAAACTGGGTGGTTCTCCATGTTGGACTGGTGAGTCAGGCTCGCCGTACCGCCGGTGATTCCGTACCCTCGGTGGGATTGCCGGTATAGCGTTTTCGCTGTGCTGGATGATCTCTCAGCCTCCTACCCCGTTAATACCTACCTGTTTGTCTCTCACAATTGTCGCCCTTTACCTTGGGCGCTCCGGAGTCGTCATGAGTAAGCGTCTTAAATCGCAACCGCCTCAGGGCCGAGTTGTCTTAACCGTGTTGATTCTGCTCGGGGTACTGGCTGGTGGAGGCTATGCCTACTACAGCGCCAATTATGGCACGGCCACCAATAACTTCGACGAGATCATCACCGATGTCGTCATGCGGGGCCCATTCGACCACATCGTGCTTGAGCAGGGCGAGGTCGAGAGTAGTAGCAATATCGATGTAAATTGCCAAATCAAAACACGCGGTAGCGGCGGAACTTCGATCCTTTGGGTGATCGAAGAGGGGGCTTATGTGAAGGAAGGCGACAAGCTGGTCGAGCTGGACTCTGCCCCGCTAGAAACCGAAGTCACCGCCCAAAGAATTTCTGTTTCCAGCGCGGAAGCCACCGTGATTAGCTCGCAAGCAGCCGTTCGAACCGCTGAGATTTCTTTGCAAGAGTATCTCGAGGGAACGTATCAGTCGGAAAGGAAGACCATCCTTAGCGAGGTCGCGTTGTCGCAGCAGGAACTGCGAAAGGCCGAGCTAAGCCTTGAAAGTCAGGAAAGGCTGGCCGCCAAGGGTGTGATTCAAGGATTGCAAGTTGAAGCAGCTGAGTTCGCAGTGGTCAACGCAAAGAATAAGCTCGATGCCGCCGAGGCCAAACTCAGAGTGCTTGATGAACTGACCAAAGAAAAAAACAAGGTGCAGTTCGAGAGCGACATTGAAGCAGCAAAGGCCAAGCTCAAGTCGGACGAAAACGTGCTGTTGGAAGAGAAGTCGAAGCTTGCCGAAACCGAAGACCAGATTGCCAAGTGCATCATGCTTTCTCCGGCGGAAGGAGTTGTTGTATACAACAATAAATTCAGTAGCCGCGGCGGAGCCGAGTTTGTCGTTGAAGAGGGCGCTTCGGTACGGGAACGTCAGACGATTATCAAATTGCCTGACCCGAACAAGATGCAAGTTAAAGCAGACGTAAACGAATCGCGAATTACGTTGATTAATCCAGGTATGGCAGCGAAGGTCAAAGTTGGGGCAGTGCCAGGCCAGCTTTTGGCTCGGGTGGTTCGCGTGAATAAATATGCCGAGCCGGGTAGCTGGTTCAGCTCTTCGGTGAAGGAATACGCAACGATCATCGAGATCATCGATCCTCCAGAAACAATTCGCACAGGGATGACGGCTGAAGTGCAGATCTTTGTCGCTCAACTACCCGATGCGCTGCAGATTCCGGTTCACGGGGTCTACGAGTACAAGGGACATCACTTTTGCCTGAAAAAGGATGGACCGGCAGCCTGGAGTACCGCGGAAATAGAAATTGGTGCCACAAACGATAAAATGGTAACGATCGAATCGGGCTTGGGAGAAGGCGATGAGATCGCTCTGAACCCTCGAAATCACCTCAACCTAATGGAGCTACCTGAGGTTGAAGACGTAACCGATCGAGAGAAACTCAAGGAGATCGGCAAGGAAGCTGGCAAGCCTGCAGCTGCAGTCGGAGCTACCAAGCCAGCGACTTCAGGTGGAGCGCCTGCTGGGCGTGGAGGCTCTGGCGGCGGGTTCAACCCGAGTGTAATCGTCGACGCGATGTTTGCGAAATCTGATACTGACGGTGATGGCAAGATCGCGGGCGACGAAATCAACACACTCGACAGCAGGATGAAAGATGGGATGTCGCGATATGATTCGAATGGCGATGGGGCTTTAGAAAAGGCCGAAGTCATGAAAGTGTTTAAGTCCTTTTCAAATAGAGGCGGAGGCGGAGGCGGAGGCGGCGGCGGTCGCGGTGGCCCACCTGGTCGATAGGCTCCCTTTTCGTCCCTAATATGAAGTCGGGCCATGGATCGGGTACTTAAGACTTCTTGGGCAACTTGATTTGAATGGCCCCCGCGCACTTCGGTGCTAATTTCCTTTTAGAGAGTGCCTTTTATGCACGCCTGCTCGATCCGCGAATTGAAAAAAGAGTATGTCCTGAAGAGCGAAACGGTTCGCGCGTTGCGGGGCGTGTCCTTCGATGTGCCGGAAGGTGACTATGTTGCCATCATGGGGCCATCCGGTTCGGGGAAGAGTACGTTGCTCAACTTACTCGGCTGCTTAGATCAACCGACTGATGGTGAATTGCTTCTGGGGAAAGACAATGTTGCGACGATGACGGATGACGAGTTGGCGGAGATCCGATCTCGCCGAATCGGATTCGTTTTTCAGTCCTATAACTTAATCCAGCAACTGACTGTCACGGAGAACATTCAAGTTCCTCTGTACTATCAAGGGAAGTTGGGGGCAGCTGAACGCGAACGATGTGTTGAACTGGCCGGGAGAGTGGGTTTAGCAGATCGCCTCGACCACCGTCCCGCCCAGTTGTCTGGGGGACAGCAGCAGCGTGTCGCCATTGCTCGAAGTTTGGTGAACGATCCCTACTTCATCCTCGCTGATGAAGCGACAGGTAACCTAGACTCGAAAACGACGGCGGAAATCCTCGCTCTGTTCGACCAGCTCAATAACGAAGGTCGAACGATCATCATGGTGACACACGAAGATGAAGTTGCCGAGCGCGCGAAGCGTATTGTACGGCTCCGTGATGGTCTTCTTCAGTCCGACGAGTTGAACTCGGAAGAGGCACGCAAGGACGCTAAGAAACGCGCCGAAGAGTTAGTACCGATCGGTGACGACTGATTTAGATTCTGACACTTTGCGACGAACTGCCGGCCGATTTTGAATCGAGCAGGACTGCCGGTTTCCACCTTGCCACGCCCCCACTGAAATTTTCACGGATTCCTTGCGATGCTTTTCCTTCGAACACTCAACTTAGGCATCAAAAGTCTACTTCTCCACCCGCTGCGGTCGTTCTTGACGGTACTCGGTATTCTGATTGGTGTGGCGAGTGTGATTTGTTTGCTGGCGATCAGCGAAGGGATCAGTAAGGAGGCGCAGCGGCAGATCGCAAGCCTTGGAGCGGACACGATCATGATCCGATCCGTCCAGCCACCGACCGACAAGTTAGCGCAGTCCGGCGTGACTCCGTTTGGCTTGAAGCGAGCTGAGTTCGATATGCTCGTGAGTACGATTCCAACGGTCAAGAACGCCATTCCTATCCGGGAGATGAAGCGAACGTTCAAGTACAAAGATCGCACGGTGGAAGGGCGTTTAGTCGGCTGTACACCTGAGTACGCTGAGATGACACGGCTATCCGTAGACCGCGGGCACTTCATTAGTGACGCGGAGAACTTTCGGCGTGACTCCGTCTGCGTTCTCGCTTCCAATGTGGCCGGAGAACTGTTTCCTTTCGAGGATCCAATCGGCAAAAGCGTCTACTTGCCTGAGCACACGGACTACTACCGGGTTGTCGGAGTTCTTGAGTTCCGAAATGACTCTGCTGCCATCGGCGGGTCGATGGAGGCCCAGAGCTTTAAGGAAGATATTTACATTCCGATCAAGACGCTGCAGCAGCGGATTGGGGACACCATCGTCCGGCGTGCTGGCGGTTCTTTTAGCGGTGAAGAGATAGAGCTGAATCAAATCACGTTGACTGTCGAAAGCGTCGATACGGTGAAGTCCACGGCCTTGTTGGTTGAAGCCGCTTTGGAAAGCCACGATGACATGGAAGACGTCTCCGTTGTCGTGCCACTAGAACTTATCGAGCAAGCCGAGCAGCAGCGTCGGCTGTTTCTCGTCCTTGCCGGGGTTATCGCAGCCGTTTCTCTTTTGGTTGGGGGTATCGGCATTATGAACATCATGTTGGCGACAGTGACCGAACGGACGCGGGAGATCGGTATCCGTCGGGCCCTGGGAGCGAAACAACGCGACATCATTTCGCAGTTCCTCGTCGAAGCCGCAGTGCTTAGCGTTGTAGGTGGAGCGATTGGGATTCTGATTGGCTTGTCTTGCGTGCCTGGATTCGTTTGGGTCCGCGAGCTCGCAGCGGCGCGTTATCCAGAGTCCTTGCCGGAGGTAATTCGAAATGTCGTCCCAGCCGTTGTTCCTATGTCGATACCGGTTTCGTTCGTCATCTCACTCATTGTTGGTGTCGTCTTCGGGCTCTTTCCCGCGATCCGCGCCGCGCAGATGAATCCGATCGAAGCTCTGCGTCACGAGTAGACCGAGCCGACGTTTGTTGAAGGTGCGGCTCAGCCCAGTGCTTCATGCTTCAGCAACTTAGCTGCCGGTGGAAGGGCTGGTGACGCAAGTCGGGCATGTGTCGTTGATGGCGTCGATAAGCATTCGCAATTTGCCAAGTTGCTTGCGGTCGAAGCGTAGCTTGATTCGCGGCAGTTCGGTCAGTTCGGGCTCGTTGGATTCCGCTGGCAGAGCCGCGCACTGTTCGATCTTGCCTTCGACTAGAATCTCGCTGAATGACTCGTTGAGGCCCTCAACCTGCTCTTCCGTCAACTTCGAGCTGATTCGCAAGACCAGTGTGTCCCCAACATATCGCATGCTGTGGTACACACGGTAAAACTTGAGTGTCTCTTCGACGGCTTCATCAACACTGTCGGTGATGCGGTACAGCTGAACATCTTCGGGACTAATCATCCCGTCGGCCAAGAGTGTCTTGGTGATGAATTCGCCAAAGTGCTGCCAGTAGTCGCCACCTGGTTCATCAAGCAGCACTACGGGGAGCATTGTTTGTTTGCCAGTCTGGAGCAATGTTAGAGCCTCCGCAGTCTCGTCCAGTGTTCCAAATCCACCTGGCAGTGATACAACAGCACTCGACTCCTTTAGGAACATCAGTTTCCGGGTGAAGAAGTACTTCATCGTGACCAGTTTTGGATCGCCCTCGATAATATGATTGGAACTTTGCTCAAAGGGCAGTTGAATGTTCAGCCCCATGGACAGCTCTTTACCCGCTCCCACGTGGCCGGCCTCCATGATCCCGCCACCTGCTCCGGTGACCGTCATCCAGCCCTGTCGTGTCATCGCGCGGCCGAACTCGAGAGCTTGTTGGTAAGCCCCGTCGTTGGTTGGCGTTCGGGCTGAACCGAATACGGTTACTTTGCGTCTCCGTCGGTAGGGTTGGAATACTCGAAATGCCATCCCCAATTCGTGCAACGTCCGGCTGAGGATCTTGAGGTCCCCGCGGCTCATGTCATCAGAGTCGAGTCGCTTTAGCGTTTTGGACATCTTTTCAATGAGGTCAGCGTGTTCGCTCGACAGCGTTGCTTCGGTTGGGTCATCCGCAGGCTGTGGGCGTTCTTTGACGTCTTCGCCTTGTGCCTGAGGGAACTTGCTGAAATCGTCTTCGCTGGTCATGTTGAGATTCCGGGACGTGGGTCGCTGAATGGAGAGTGATGGATCTTACGGGATTCGGAAAATCGGAGGAACCACAGTTCAGAATCACCTTGCTTTGGCATATTGCGGCAGCTTTGAGCGGAAGTCTACGGAAAGTTCCCCCAAGAGGGCTTTGAGATTGGGCGTGCTCCTGGGAAAATTCGCCGCGGGAGCTCGCGGGTAAACGTGTCACTCCGACTTAGAAGGCTGGCTTTGGTCCGTATTTCGAAAATCGGCCGGCTCGGAGCTTCCCGTATAGTAGCTGGTACCCGACTGCGGCTATTGCGAAGGTTTTCACCTATATGGGCGACGCCGACCTAGAAGCGTCTTCCTCGACTTTTGAAACTTAGTTACGACGATTTGGCGACGAATTTATGTTCAAAGCAGTAAGCACGAACGTTCAATTTCCGAAGCAAGAAGTAGATATCTTAGACTTCTGGAAAACCCAGGAGATCTACCGCAAGAGTCTTGAGCAGCGTTCGGGCGCCCCGTCCTTCGTGTTTTACGAAGGGCCGCCGACCGCCAATGGAATGCCCCACCCAGGGCACTGCCTCACCCGAGCCATCAAAGACCTCTTCCCTCGTTACAAAACGATGCGCGGCTTCCGCTGTGAACGTAAGGCGGGCTGGGATACGCACGGCTTACCGGTTGAGGTCGAAGTCTGCAAGGAATTGGGGATTCACGGTAAAGAGGAGATCGAGAAGTTCGGTATTGAACCCTTCGTACAAAAGTGCCAACAAAGTGTTTGGCGCTATATGCAGGAGTGGGAAAAGCTCACAGAGCGGATCGGTTTTTGGATCGACCTGAACGAAGCTTATGTGACCTATCATCAAAGCTACGTCGAGAGCGTCTGGTGGTCTCTCAAGAAACTCTTCGACGAAGGCCGTCTCTACCGAGGCCACAAGATAGTTTGGTGGTGGGCTCAGGGCGGAACGGCTTTGTCCAGCGGTGAAGTTGGACAGGGGTACCGCCAAGTCGCTGACCCGAGCGTCTATGTGAAATTTCCTTTGGTCGACGATGAGCAGACCTCATTAGTCATTTGGACAACGACGCCATGGACTCTGCCTTCGAACACCTTTACGGCGGTCGGTGTTGATCTCGATTACGCAGTCTGTTTAGACGCTGAGTCGGGGGAGCGCCTGATCGTGGCCGAAGCTCTGGTGGAAGGGCTGGCAGAAAAAGCGAAACGTGAATGGACAGTCGAGCGAACGATGAAGGGCGCTGAATTGGTCGGCAAACGTTACCTTCCGCCAACCGAGACCTATTCCAAAGAGCACTTTGAGGCCGAGGGAAAACTGACGGACGGAACCGATGAGCCGCTTTACTGGCGCGTGGTGCCCGCAGATTTTGTCACTCTCGATAGCGGGACCGGGCTGGTGCACATCGCACCCGCGTTCGGTGAAGTTGACTACGAGTTGCTAGTGAACGAGTTGGAGCGTTTTGATGACGAAGGACCCGTTCCGGGACTGCTGTGTGCGGTTGGACCGGACGGCAAATTCACTGCGGACTATCCCGAGCAAGAGGGCGTGTGGGTCAAGGATGCGGACAAGGGGATTACCCGGTCGCTGAAAGAGAATGGACGTTTGCTCTTTCTCGATCAATACCTACACGATTACCCGTTCTGTTGGCGGGCCGATCAAGATCCGTTGATTCAATATCCGCGTGAGAGTTGGTTTATTCGTACAACCGAGTTCAAAGACAAGATGTTGGCGAACAATCAGAAGATTGGTTGGCAGCCGGAAAATATTCGTGACGGTCGATTTGGAAACTTTCTTGCAAGCAACGTCGATTGGGCTTTGTCACGCGAGCGTTACTGGGGCACACCGTTGCCGATTTGGGAGTGCGAGCAAACCGGCAAACGGGAGGCCGTTGATTCCTACGACGAAGTGCTCAAGAAGCCCGGTGTGGACGGAACGCACGTGTGGCTGGATGCGAAAGCCGCCGATCCGGATTTGGCCGAGGATCTTAAGGTTCACAAGCCGTACATCGATGCCATTACTTACGACTCGCCTTTTGCAGACGGAGCGCGAATGCGGCGTGTCTCGGAAGTAATCGATTGCTGGTACGATTCCGGCGCAATGCCTTTTGCGCAATGGGGCTATCCACATCAAGGGAAAGAACAGTTTGAGAGGTCGTTTCCAGCAGACTTTATTAGCGAAGCCATCGACCAAACTCGAGGCTGGTTCTACAGCCAGCTCGCCATCAGCACGATGCTCTTTGGTGACTCTCAGGAAACGCCACATCCGTATCGCAACTGTATCGTCCTAGGCCTCATGTTGGCCGAGTGGTACGAAAGTAAGGATGGGAAACAACGTTTCTTGACAGAGGAAGAAGCGAACGAAGCGTTGGGCAAGAAGCGTGTCGCGAAGACAGGCAAGATGTCTAAGAGCCTCCGGAACTATCGCAGTCCGCAAGAAATATTTGATAACCATGGTGCGGACGCGCTGCGTTGGTACTTTTTCGCCAACCAGCCGCCGTGGAGCTCAATCATTTACTCGGAGCGAGCGATTCGGGACAGCATTCCAGAGTTTTTATTGCGTCTTTGGAACGTGTTGAGTTTCTTCACGATCTATGCGGAGATCGATCAATTTCAGGGGCCAGCCGAGATTGAAGGCGATTTGGATCAGTTGGGATCTGACGAGCTGGCGCACGCGGCTACCTACCGCCCGGTCGCAGAACGCGGCGAGCTGGATCGCTGGATATTGAGCGAACTGTCCTCCACTCTTGGTGCCGTAGTGGAGAGCATGGATGGGTACGAAAACTACGCGGCTTGCCAGAAAATCACGGCATTGGTCGACGCACTCAGCAACTGGTACGTGCGGCGTTGCCGGGATCGCTATTGGGGTGAGGCGACGGCGGCGGAAAGTCAAGACAAAGCGGACGCGTACTGGACGCTCTATGAAGTCCTGCTGCAAGTTTCCAAGATGGTGGCTCCGTTCGTCCCGTTCGTTTCGGAAGCGATTTGGCAGACGCTGACAGAATCCATAAAGGGACGCGTTCGCGAAAGTATACACCTCTGCGACTATCCGTTGAAAGATTCGGAACGCTGCGATCCGCTGCTGGGCGCGAGGATGGGCGTGCTTCGAGAAATCGCCTCCCTGGGGCGAAGCGCTCGGATGGATGCAAAGCTGAAGGTGCGACAGCCTCTGGCTAGTGTGGAAGTTACACTTTCGAGCGACGAGCATATCGACTGGCTTCGCGATCATGACTCGATTGTTCGCCAGGAGCTGAACGTCAAAGAGATCGCCTACAGCGCTGGCAACAGCCCGTACATCGAGTACCAGATACTCCCCAACTTCAAGAAGCTTGGCCCCAAGTTAGGCAAGCAGTTGCCGGCACTAAAGCAAGCCTTGGCCAACGCGGATGGCGCTGCCATGCTTGCTCAAATCCAGGAAGCGGGAACAGTTGAATTGGATCTTCAGGGTTCTGCCATTGAGTTGGACGGAGACGACCTTGAAGTGCGACTGCAAGCCAAGAGTGGGTGGACCGCGTCGCAAGGCAAGCACTGTGTCGTAGTTCTCTCAACAGAACTAACACCTGAGCTAATCCGCGAAGGCTACGCTCGAGACATGGTGCGGTTGATTCAGGATACGCGAAAGCAAATGGATCTGAATTTTACAGATCGTATCCTGCTCTATGTTGCAACTGAGGCAGATGAATTGCTTGAAGCTATCCGTGAAAACGAGGGATATATTGTCGGCGAAACGCTGGGTTCCGAATTGCGTTTGAATGGTTCAATACCGGCGAACGTCACAGTGAACTCTTTCGAAGTGGCAGAGATGCAAGTTAAGATCGGTATCGAAGTTGTACCGGCCGCGGCAGTTTAGGTGAGAAATTCGATGATCCAAACGATGCCCACGAAACCTCTGCCCGTAGCGGTGCTTATTTCCGGAGGCGGAACGACCCTGCGGAATTTGATCGAAAAGCAACAGGCTGGGCAGCTTGACGTCGACTTTCGGCTCGTCGTCAGTAGCAAGCAAACTGCAGGCGGGCTTCGGTACGCGAATGAATCAGGGATCGAGTCCCGCGTGATTGCGAAGAAGGACTTCGCTACGCCCGAAGAGCATTCAGCTGCCGTGTTCGAAGCCTGTCGAGAATGTGGGACGCAACTCGTTGTGATGGGTGGTTATCTGGAGCATCTTCTGATTCCAGATGAGTTTTCCAATCGGGTTATCAATATTCATCCATCGTTGATTCCTGCGTTTAGCGGCCAAGGCTTCTATGGGATGCGAGTCCACCAGGCTGTTTTGTCATACGGTGCCAAGATCAGCGGCTGCACTGCCCACTTCGTCGACAACGAGTACGATCATGGGCCGATCATCGCGCAGCGAAGTGTCACGGTTCTGCCGGAAGATACGCCAGAGTCTCTCCAGCGTCGTGTCTTCGAAAACGAGTGTGAGTTATTGCCAGAAGTGCTCCAAGCGGCCGCCGAAGGCCGTCTTGATATTCAAGCTCGCAGAGTGAACGTGATCGAAAAATCAACCTAAGCGCTCTTCTCTGGTACTTCGATTCCGTTCAGGTACTGCAGCCAGTCGTGGCCGCCACCCGTCGCGAAGAACCACGGGTTGAGTACATCCGCTTTGTTGTAAGCTAGATCTTGCCCGTCGGGTGCGAGAATTGCGCCACCCGCAGCCGCGAGCACCGCGTGGGCCGCCCCGGTGTCCCATTCACACGTCGGCCCCAGGCGTGGATAGATGTGAGCGTCGCCCGAAGCAACGAGGCAGATTTTCAGTGAACTTCCCATGGAACGAACTTCGGGATCTCCGAGATCTTGGGTGAGATTCGCTACATAATCGCCGGTCGATCCTCCCGCATGCGAGCGACTTGCTACGACTGTTGGTGGACCTGAATTGTCTTTCACGAACGGGTTCGTACGGATCGCACTTCGTTTGCCATCCGAGTCGACAAACCACGCGCCTTTATCGACCACACCGATGTAGGATTCGTTCTTGACTGGAACGTGAACCACGCCCAGGACTGGAACTCCCTGGTCAATCAAAGCGATGTTGACTGTGAACTCCCCGTTACGTTTGACGAACTCTTTGGTGCCATCGAGTGGATCTACTAGCCAGAATCTGGGCCAACCCAGTCGTTCTTCGTGCTCATTGCCGCTCGATTCCTCAGATAAGATAGGCGTCGGATGTGATTCACCTCCGACTGCTGGCAGCTTGCCGACAATGTGCTCGTGGGCCTTGCGATCAGCCAAGGTCAATGGAGAGCCATCGCCCTTTGTTTCGACACTGAAAGAAGCCTCGTCGTTGTAAACCTCCAGGATCTCTCGGCCCGCCTCAATGGAAATTTCTAGGACTTGATCCAGCCACTCTACAAGAAGGTCGGGTGTGATGTTGGACGACATGGGTGCAGACAGCCTAAGGAAGCAAGGATGAATTTAAGAGTTGCCATCTGACGTGCGAGTTCACGCAGGGCTATTCTTTTTCGGGTGGAAATTCCACGTATCGCCAATAGTGGTCGATGACATTAACTAGATTTACAAAGTCCTCGCCAACTCGTGATTTCACAATGTAGCCAGCGACATTCTTCTCATAAGCCATTAGCTTGTCCCGATCGGCATCGGAGGTCGTCAAAACGAAAACGATACTGTCTCGCAAACTCGCGTCGTTTCGAACCTCCTCAAGAAATTCCAGACCACTCATCTTGGGCATATTCAGGTCTAAGAGAATCAGATAAGGACGACTCAATTTCGGATGATTTTCGCTGCCGCGAAGGATCTCAAGTGCTTGCAGGCCATTGTGAGCTCGGGTGATGGGATTTGCAATTCGCTGTTTCTTGAATGCTCTAGCCACAGACTCTGCGTCGATGTCATCGTCTTCAACTAGAAGAACAGCTACGGTGTTATCTTGCATGGTGCGTCTTTGGCGATTCTTGTTGTGGCGAAAAAAAGAGAGCTTGAAGTGAGGGAGGCTATTGAGTTGGCCAAGTAAAAGAAAAAGTGGTCCCCTCGCCTAATTGAGATTCTAACCAGACTTTACCGCCGCGACTCTCCACCTGCTTCTTGACCATGGCCAAGCCCATTCCATTGCCTTCGACTTCATCACGGGGACGAAGTGATTGGAACATTCCAAAAATTCGGTCGTGGAACTCGGGTTCAATGCCGGGACCGTTGTCGCGAACACTAACTTCCAACCAATTATCATTGACACGGGCGAGTACTTCAACTTTACCATTCTTACCTTGGTTGTGTTTGATTGCGTTGCCAATCAAGTTCCTGAGCACGGTTAGTAGCGGTGTTCGTTCCAACCTCAGTCTCGGTACCATATTTAGAAAATCGACTGAGAAACCCACCGGCGGAGACAGTAGTTCTACGCATTCTTCCGTCAGTTCCTGTACGGAGACCTCCTCGGCAGACGAACGCATGCGGCCAGCGCGTGAATATACGAGGAGGTCATCCAGTAGGGACTCGAGGCGTTGCGTTCGTCCCCGGATCTGCTCTAGATGCGTTCTCGATTGCTGGGGCAGGGATTCTCCGGCATCGTCCATGATCCAATGGGCTAGATTGTCGATGCCACGGAGCGGCTGCCTGAGATCGTGAGAGGCGACGTAAGCAAACTGCTCCAGTTCTTCGTTGGACTTTCGCAATTCTTGATTGATTTCACGTACTCGCCGATCCCTTTCCCGAAGCGCTTTGTCGGTGCGCTCTTGCTGATCGTGGATGTCGATGTGCACTCCGATCAATCGCGTTAGAGTTCCGTTTTCATCCGCCACTCCTTTTCCTACAGAGCGAATCCACCGATAGTTGCCATCTGCGGTTCGTAGACGAAAGGTCGATTCCACTGCGGTTTGGAAATTCTCTTGAAGGACTGCGAATTGCCGGAGCGTCTCGTCTTTGTCCTCGGGATGCAGCTTACTGGACCAATCTTTCAGCGAAGACCAGGGCTCGTCGGGTGCATGTCCGAGTTGCGCTTTTAACGTAGCATTGGCAGTCATGCTGCCGTCAGCGGCCTCCCAGGTCCAAAGTCCGATGTTCGCATTTACCATTGCTGCATTGAGTCGTTCCTCGCTTTCCACGAGTTTGCGCGCTGAAGTTTTTTCTGCAGTGATGTCGCTGACGACTGCAACAATGAACTCTTCTTCTTCGAGATTCAAAAAGTGAAGTCTTGCATCGACGGGTAGCCAAGTTCCATCCGCCCGCCTGTGCCGTGTTTCAATCCGTTCATACTTCGAGCTGCGGAGTCGATTCCAAAGCGGCTGAAATTCTGCTTTGGGAAAGCTCGGGTCGACATCATGAACGTACAGATCCAGCAATTCGCCCCGAGTGTAGCCATTCATTTTGCAAGCCGCGTTGTTGACGTACGTAAATCGACCTTCTTTATTGACCCAATAGATCGCTTCATTCGAATGATCAACGAAAAACTGACTGCGAGTCGCTTGCTTGCGTGCTAAAAGTAGCCGAGACTCGGTCTCTTTTTTTTCCGTTATTTCTGCTATTAGGCCGATAAACGACTGCGGGCTTCCTTCGGAGTCTAGTAAGACGGAAGCAATGGTTTGTCCGGGGAACGTGTCGCCGTTCTTGCGTATGTACTGGGTTTCGTAAGCGTCTTTCTTGATGCCCGCGTCGGTGTTGAAACGGGCTTCCCCCTGTCGCTTGTAGTCGTTGTCGCTCGCGTAGAGCATTCTCGTCGATTGGCCGACCACTTCCTTGGCGGAGTAGCCGAACATGTTGGTGAACTCTTCGTTTACACGCGTGATTTTTCGTTCGGTGTTCGCATAGACCAGAGAGAGAGGCATCCACTGAAAGATATGCTCGAGTTCTCTGGACTTGGCGTCGAGAGCCTCGTTGGCTGCTACTTGGGCCGAAATATTATGGGAGGAGCCGACCATGCGGATCGCCTCACCATCTTCGGAAAAAATAGTTGCCGTACGCGTTCGAATCCAAATATACGCACCATCTTGCTGACGAGCGCGATATTCGACTTCAATTGGCTTTTGGTCATTGAGACCTTGATTGACTAACGCCCAAACGCGATCGCGATCGTCTTTATGGATGTGCTCGGAAAGTGACTCCAAGCGGTCAGGAAAGCCGTCTTTGTCGTTGGTTGCATATCCCAATAGTCGTCTATAGCCTGGTGCAAAGCTGACTTCGTCCGTGCCAACGCGCCAGTCCCAGACTCCATCGGTGGCTTCAAGCAGCTTGAGCAGAGCCTGCTGCGAGTGTTGTGCTTCGTGCAGAGCGGCGTCGGCCTTTGCAAATGCCTGGCGTTCGTTCCACCGCGATCTCAAGAGTTCGGTGACGGCCTCAAGTAAGTGCTCATCAGAAATTGGTTTCCGTATAGCCTTATAGGCACTCATCTTCTTGAAATTGCGATCGACAAATGTTGACTTATGAGTTTGTCCGCTTGTGGCAATGATTCGAGGTTCGGGACGGACATTGAGCGCGATATACGAAATCACGCTCAATCCACTTGCCTCAGGGACGTCTGGATTCTCAGGATCTAGCACGATATCTACAACGACTAAGTCGATCTCTAGCTCATCCAACACAGAAATAGCGCTCGCAGCGCTTCGCTCACAAATGACTCGAAAGTCTTGCGATTCGAACAAACGCCGCCAGTGATTGGATAGAGACTGATCGTCTTCGACTAGCAATATCGTTTGCATCAATGCCGCTCGCCGGTGGATCTGAGAACGGCCTCTGTCAAATCGGCTAGACCCACCGGTTTCAACAAACGCGGCCACTTAGATAGGTGGGGTGGAAGTTCGAACTTACTGGTATAGCCGCTTACGAGTACGATCGCTGTTCCTTTTTCGACAACTGCTTCGGCAATTTGATAGCTTGTCGTCGCTCCGAGGTTGATATCAAGAACAGCGACGGCAAATTCTGAGGTTTCCATCGCTTGATTGGCAAGTTCAGCCGTGGGGACGGCAGTCACTTCCAAGATGCCTAACTCTCGCAAAATCCTCTCCATTTCCATTGCTAGAACCAGATTGTCTTCAACGACCAAGGCTGATTCGAGGTGACTTAGGTCCAGTTTCAAAGGTTCGCTATCTCCATCTCGACCAAGCAGCGGCTCTGACTCTCCATCAGCAAGCCGGCAAATCGAATCATTCGGCAACCAAAATCGGATCGACAGACGGTGAGAATCAAACTCGATGGAGGACTTTCCATTGCACTCGTATGGCAAAGCGCGTTTGAGCAGCGAAAATCCGAACCCATTTCGATCTGGCTTTCGAATTGGATCTTTAAGTTGCTCGATCCACTCAATGGCTACACCTCCCGCATCCTCGTACCATCTGACTGATAGAGATTCACCGCTGGGTGAAAGTGCGCCGTGCTTCACGGCGTTCGATGTCATTTCGTGAAAGAGCAAAGAAATGAGTGGGGCCACGTCAGCGCGTATTGCTAGATTCTTTCCCTCGAGATCGAGTTTCAGTTGGACTGACATAAACGGTTTGAGTTCTGCAAGCAGAAGTTCTTCAATGCGCGCCCACTGGAGACCACTACCACCCAAAAGTTCATGTGCGGTGGAAAGCGCAGCCAAACGTCGTTCCAGCGCATCAACATAATTTTCAAGCGAGGTAGAAGAAGATTGGGTTTGTCGTGAAATCGATCTTACGAGGGCGAGTGTATTCCGAACTCGGTGGTTTAGTTCAGCGATTAAGAGATCTTGATAGCGACGCTGTTTCTGCAGCGTCTCAGAGATCTCTGATGTATTTAGCTGCACGAGCTTCGCCAACTCCTGGCCAACTTCTCCAATGGCACTGAGATCGGGTTCTTTCCAGGCTAGGCAGCGTCCTTTGATCGACTCTTGATATTCAGCGAACGAACCTCGGGGGGCGAGACGCGGACCGTTGGGGCCTTGGGTGATCACCTTCTCCTTGCCACCCGCCCACCGGATCTTCGTTTCAATTTCGTCTCTGAAAATGGCAAGCCAAATTTTTGCGGCAATTTTGTGAATGAGAACTCCGGCTGATTTGCCCAAGTCTTCACCGCTTGCTGTCCAGTCTTTGGTTTGCTGCAAGCTCTCTATTGCCAGAGTGTTGTCCGTCATGTTGCAGAGCTCATGAACGATACTTTCACTTGGAGTATCGCCGAAGCGTTTCACCTCTTCGCCAGAAACGAGCGCCAGGCCGTCTGCTTGAAACAGCCTAAGGAGGTCGTGTTCCAGTTCTTGGATGACCTCTCTAAGATCCGTCCCGCGTTCCGAAACCGAGGCAACCGTCGACCAACACTTGCGTAGGTAGTCGATCTTCTCTCGCTCCTCCTCTTGCTGAACCAGCATGGAGCCGAGTTGTCCGAATAGTTCGCAGATGGATCTGCTGTCGGGCGACAGAACTAGCGGGCGGTAGTGATGAAATGCAAACATGCCCCACAGACGCCCCGCAACAATAATCGAGATATTCATGGTCGCTCTGACGCCCATGTTCTGAAGGTACTCAACATGGATCGGTGAGATACCACGAAGATGACTGAAAGTCATATCCAGGGGCGGTGCTTCAGGCGCTTGCACCAACGCCACGTGATCTTCGTGGATGTTATGGATGATACGGAATGGAGATCTCAGCATGATTTGACGCACTTGGGTCGGAATGTCCGAAGCTGGGTAGCGTAAGCCCAAATAAGGTTCAATTCCCGGCCCCTTAGCCTCCGCGACTACTTCTCCGTCACCGTTTTCAAAAAAGCGGTATGCCATCACACGATCGTGACCAGTGAAATGCCGAAGCGCTTGAACGCTTGTCTCGAGCAGCGGAAGTAATCCCTCACCATCCCGAATAGCAGTCATCATCGAACGCACCATAGCAACCGGCGTTTGAGTGCTGTTGGCTACAGTTGCCGGCTCAAATTCAATGACGGCAGTTTGCCCAGTGCTATACACCGCGATGTCGGTGAGTTTTCCCTGCTTCTCAAAGCAACCAATACGATCTCGTTGGCTGCGAATCGTCGGGAGATTCAACGCCCCACGGATGCTGTGCGTGATCTGAGACGACTCAAAGAGCTCGCCATATTCGGTGCCAAGAAGTGAAGAATTACGACCAAAGTAGGCCGCCGCACAATTCTCACTTTCATACTGAATAAGCCCGGATTCAAGATTGAAACCGACCATCGCTCCGAACGACTGGATGCGTCCAGGAATATGAACTGGTTCTCGGTCACAGTTTGAAAGTGCGACGGATTCCGTGTTATTCATGTTGGATTGCAATTGGATAATCTGAGCGAGTAAGTCATGGGATAGCGGAGACTGTCTCTCGATCTGAGAAGTAGCTCGCTCAATTGGTGGTGGTATTCGTCGAAATTTCTCTCTCGCAATTGCGGGTGAGGTCTTGGAAAATTGCCTTAGCTGAAGCGAAGGTTTCGCAAGCGGCTGCAACCGTTTCCGTTGATTCGCAATTGGATTCGTCGAGGGCTGCTGTAAACTTTGGCCATCGCTCGTAAGACTCGGTGGCCACGCTGGCAAGAAACGCGGTGGGTAGCGTCGGTGAATTTGAGGCGTTGTTCGATTCAACTTGACGTACGATATGCCGTGCTCCCATTGATGAGCCTTCGATGACATAGGCAACGCCCCAAGACTTCTCCATCGAGACTTCCGGTGAACTGGCGGCACGGCAGGCCTCAGTACCAGCTCGATCGACCTGAGCTTGTGAGTTCTGTATTTTCGCAACTGCCATCGACAACGCGTCTAGGTCCTTCTCAATGAGCATGCACAGGTCACGAGTGTTGTCTTGTAGGCCTGATTCGCGTGATGTCCAGAGAAGGTCACCAGCATTCTGGGTGTACAAATGATGCATGCCACTGAGATAGATGGCGTAACCAATAGTTGAGCTGAACGGATCGAGCGTGGCCATCGATCCATCTAAGCTCTGGTGAGCCGACTTCGTCTTTTCGCGAAGGATGCTTCTCAACGATGGGCGGATCTGGTGGTTCACTAGGCAGTTCCTAAGCGGATTCAACGGGCGCTGCCAGCGGCAGACGGACAAAGAAAGTAGATCCTTCGCCTTCGCGGCCTTCAACCCAAATTCGGCCACCAAAACGGTCGAGGATTCGATTCGCTATTGCCAAGCCCACCCCAGCGCCAGCGACATTTTCGACAAATCCAAGTCTACGGAAAATGACAAATACCTCATGCCAATGAGACTCCTTAATACCAATTCCATTGTCTTTGATTGCGATCGTGGCAAACTCGTCGTCACTTTCCCCTGAGACAACAATTTTGGGTGGTTTGTCTGCGACGTATTTCAACGCGTTGTCGATGATCTGTTGGAGAGCTGTCCCTAACTGTCTAGGTGCAGCCAGGACTCGCGGTAGAGTCTGCCGAATAATCATTGCTTGTGTGGTCTCTATCGGTTCCTTTAAATCATTAATAACAAATTCCAGTACGGCGTTGACATCAACTTCCTCAATTCGTCCGCCGCGTGTGTTTACGCGTGAGTACTCAAGTAGGGAATCTAACATCGCCTGCAACTCTTCGACCTTTTGATTGGCAAGACGAATTTGGTCGTCATCAGCGTCGTATGCTTTAGCAATTGCTGTGGTGGTGGCTTTGAGATGCCGAAGTGGTGTGTGTAAGTCGTGGCTAACGGCGTAGGCAAAATCTTGCAGGTCGCGTGAAACTCGCTCCAGATGCTCTCTGCGCCGTTTTTCCTCCCGCCTGGCGACGGCCATCATCGAAATGTCAGTAAAGGTAATTACGAGGCCATCTACCATCCCCTCCGCGTTTCGGTAGGGACGCATTCGTTTCAGGAACACTTTCTTGCCTTCGCGAACCTTGATCTCTTTTTCGAGCGGTCGCCCCGTTTCAATGACCTCTTTGGCATCACCGATCAAATCGGGATAGTCCAAATTGTAGGCGAACTGGTGGATCGGTCGCCCAATGTCCTGCTCCATTATTTCAAACGCGGAAGTAATGGACGGAGTGAATCGCCGGATGCACAGGTTGCGATCGAGGAAGAGTGTCCCAATATCTGTACTGCGAATCAGATTATCCATATCTGCAGTCAGCGAAGTCAGTTCATCGATCTTTCGTTGGTGTTCTGCATTAACGGTGTAGAGCTCTTCATTGACGCTGTGCAGCTCTTCGTTCGCTGACTGTAACTCTTCGTTGGAAGAAACCAACTCTTCATTGGTGGACTGCAGTTCTTCATTGCTACTCTCGAGTTCTTCGACCGTCGTTTGGAGAGACTCCTTCTTGAACTCGAGCTCTCGTTCTAAGTCAACGATGCGCTGCGCCGCATGATCATCGGCATGAAAGTCTTCTAGCCGATTTTCTAGGTTTTCAACTTCAGGCTCTTGTTCCTCAACATGCACAAGGAACATTTCTTCGTTTCGCATCTTGTAGGGGTCAACAACCACTCGAACGTAAATGTCTTGACCGTCTGAAGCGGGGACGCGGACGCCCTGCAGTGCGACTGTTGCTTTCTCTCTTACGACTCGGTGGAGCGCTGTGTGGAGAGCCATCCGAAGGTCGCCCTCTACCATGCGGATGATCTCCAGCGTCGGACGTCCCCTAGGTTGAAGCAATATACTACGAGTGTCACCAAAAGAGTGGACGAGTTGAAAGTTACTGTCGACCAGGAAGCTGGGCGGCACGTATTTTTCAAGTAAGTCCTCTAAAACTGCAGAGCTTGCGGCGTTGGACGTCTCTGCGAGCGGCATCGTGTTCATGACTGGAGTGTTCTGCACGAGGCCGGTCAGTGCGGGTGACAAGGCGATGTTGGTCATCTGCCTTAGTCTCACATCTCGCGTCTTTTGGAATATTCGCCAGTGCTGATCAACAGTGACAAACTCGCGTGCGAGATCGCCAACCGTTTCACTGGAACCAAGCATGAGGCAGCCGTCCACTCGCAAACCGAAATGGAACAAGGCGATAATTCGCTGTTGCACTTCGGGCTTGAGGTAGATCAACACATTGCGGCAGGTCACTAAATCGAGCCGCGTAAACGGTGGATCGCTCACCAGGTTATGCGGAGCAAAGATCACCATTTTTCGCAATTCCGCGCTTACATGGTAAAGCGAGCCGTGCAACCTGAAGTACTTTTCTCGGTAACGGGTAGGCATTCCTGCTAAGGCCTCAGGCGAGTAAACACCCGCGCTTGCAGCTTCCAAAGAACTGCGGTGGATATCGGTCGCGAATATCTTCACCACCGGGCTATGGTCGTGTGACTCCAGTTCCTCGTTTAGTAGGATCGCGATAGAGTATGCCTCTTCTCCAGTTGCACATCCGGCAACCCAAGCACGGAATTCCTCGCGGAGACCAGCTTTTGCACTTAATAACTTAGGGATGATGTCATCGCGAAGCCGTTCGAACGCCTGAGTGTCACGGAAAAACTCCGTGACCTCTACTAGCAGGTCGCGGTATAGCACATCCAGTTCTTGTTTGTTTTCACGAAGTACCTGGACATAGTCGAGCAGATTTCGCGATCGAACGAGTTGCATCCGACGTTCAATACGGCGCTCAATGGTGCCCTCTCGGTATTGCGTAAAGTCCAACCCGTACTTAGCGCGAAAGAGCGAGAAGATTGCCTCCAGTTCCCCGCCAGGCGAAACTGGTGAGTCAACGTCTGATCCGTCCTTCATGAACCCATCAGGATCTGCGACGTAGCGGCAGACTGCGTCTGGCATCAGTTGAGGCTTACAGATTACTTTGCACACGCCAGTTGAAATCGAGTTGCGTGGCATTCCGTCGAAGCCAGCGGATTCAACAGATTGGCTAATTACTAGACCACCGGCTTCATGGACGTCATTGATTCCTCGGGAACCGTCACTGCCGGTCCCTGACAGGACGACTGCAATTCCGTTCTGCCCACAATCAAAGGCCAGTGATCGAAAGAAAATATCGATTGGTAAATTCAATCCCCCAGAAGAGTCTTGATCGGTAAGGATCAAACAGCCTTGCTCTAAAACCATGTTCTTCTTAGGTGGAATCAAGTAGATCCCACCTGGCTCGATTCGCATACCGCTTTCCACGCGGAAGATGGGCATGGAAGTGTGGCGTGCCAGAAGCTCATCCATCAGACTTTTGAAGTCTGGAGATAAATGCTGAACGACAACGAAGGCCATGTCTTTAGTCGCAGGCATGTTGTCAAAGAACAACTCTAAGGCTTCCAAGCCACCCGCCGACGCACCGATACCGACAACGGGAAATTCAGTCGTGTTGGGCGAGTCTGGTTCCGTTTTGGAATCGTCCTGTGTAGCGTTATCGTCTGAGTGATCGGCCATGGAACCAAGTGCCTTTGAACGTAGCTTAATTTCTAAACGTGTCTGTCGCGCTGATGGATTCCGCTGCCTGCGTTCTCAACGAAATGCGGACGCCCCAATCCCCGTAAGCGGCCAGCAGACACGCAACTATTTCAAATCCAAGTCGCAGACTAGGAGTCGAATTGCTCTGCGGACTGTGGCGAAATTTCTCGAGCGGGGATTTCGCGCGACTCGGCAAAGTAGAACCGAATGCAATACATAAGCCAGCAGGTTAAATTTGGCATCGCCTTGCGTAGGCTGGCCGGCAACAACCTCCCAGATGAGCAACAGATTATAGGGTATCTTGCCAAGAGTTGCTAAGCGAAATGGCGTCTGGACGGTGCGTGTTTTTTTACACAGCTTGTGTGTAACCAAGCGTTGGGTCTATTCGCAAGAGATCGGTGTTTTCCGAAGATTGGCGCGTTGCCGTCGAGCCAGCTTTACGAACGCAGAAAACTCGGGGACATGCTAGAAATCGGGAACACTTCAGCAGACCTGGCAGCCTTAGGGCAGAGACTTCCGAAACGGCAGATGCGACTAAGTCGGATTCGCAAAAGAAGAATGCGAAACGCTTGTAGGAGATCTGTGCCAAGCAATCCCCTGTTTGTTTTAAATACCGGAGGAGGTAATCGTCCTTGATTACCATCTGGCTTCCATCCAACTCCTCCAGTAAGTTCCGCTAGTGGACTTGCTGTACATTGGGTACCTCCGTTCAGTTATCTACTCTTGCCTTTCAAGCAACGAAGTGAGTGGTCGACAACGCGACTGCAGATGTAATTGGAGAGCGGTACAGACTATGATTAGGCGGCGAGATCACGATCGATTTGTCGGACCAATTCGTCAGGTTGGATCGGCTTGCGGAACCATCGATTGACTCCGGCGGCTCCAATTTGGATTCGGGTATCCTCGGGTGCCATCCCACTCACAGCGAAGAGCTTCAAATCTGACCAGTCGGTACGTTTCCGAATTACTTCGACGGTTTCCTCGCCATTCATGCCTGGCATGTTCATGTCCAGGAGAACAATGTCTGGTTGTTTCGGTGCAAAGTCCATGAAGTTCAATGCCGCTTGCCCGTCCAACGCGTTAACCACGCGGAAGCCGTAGTCTCTCAGAAAAGCCGATAGCAAGGCTGACTCGTTTTCGTTGTCCTCCACAAGAAGCGCAAGTCGTTGAGACCCATCTTTGGATGCGCGGCGATTGTCCGAAACTTCTACCAAGCTCTCATCGAGAACATGCAGATCTTCGAGAGCCTTTTTCAGGATGTCAAAATTGGCCTCTTTGCCTGATTCCACTTGTCGTAACAGAACGTTGAGAGAAAGTCCGACCGAGTTCAGGCGATTGCGAACCGCATGATTGAGGCGATTGCCGAGACGGGACGAACATGTCTTCTCAAGCTGCGGGACAAGTTCCTTGCGGAGGATTCGAATCTCGTCAGGCGCCTCGACTCCAAGAGTCACTGCTTTGCCTCGCACGTGGGAAACTGTGACCGTAATGTCCAGAGCTGGGAATGTGATCGCTTCTCCGGATTTTCTTGACAGTACAAGCATCCTGAGGCCTCCTTGTTCAATGTAAAAGTCGTTCCGTCTCGCCACAAACGTGGAAAGGACAGAGTCGACCACGGGGTCTGATTGATTGCAAAGTAAATGTATTCGTTATTTTCAATTTGGCGGAAAGCCGCTTTCCGGGGCGTTAGCTTGGGCGGTTGGGGGTGTAAGGCTCGGTGCGATTCGCGCTTTTTGAGTGATGGAACTTGGAGAGTCGTCGTATTTCCGATCGAAACTAGAAGTGTCTCTTCGTCTCTAACTTGTTGGCGAAGACGCTTCCGTTTTGTGGAGCGAGAGAAGCCCGCCTGAGACCGGCAGAACAACTTGGTTTCGATGGCTTGCAAGTCAAATTCGCTTCGAAATGCTAGCAAAGGTCGAGCTGCAAAAAATCAAAATTGGATGAAAAAAAGTCTTGACCCCGAGCGGAGCTTCGGCAATATTTCCGCCTTCCAAATCTGCAGCAGAACCTCTGTCGATTTCGGATCATCACTGTACCACCGACCTCAAGGAGGAGACCGGTTAGCCATGGATGTGTCATTCGCTGAAATAGAAGCTCTACGGGATACGTTAATTTCGCATCGCTTGGAGCATGAGAGAAATGTTGCCAGGATGCAATTCTTGCGGGAACGCAGCCGTTACACTCGGGAACAGCGAACCGGGCAATCGCCCAACGGCAGCCTCACGCGTCGATTAGCTGTCAAGGATTGTGAATAAACGTGGCTGCCAAGCTATGTGCCTAGACAGAGCGGGCCGTTGAGTCATTTGCGAAGAGACTCTTCGGCTTCTACGGGCGACCTGAAACCGAGCGTCGTTTCACCAGTAGCTGGTCGAGCTGATCCGGGTCGATCGGTTTAACTAAGTGCTCGTCAAACCCCGCGTTCAATGCGGCTTCACGGTCGGAAGCTTGACCGTAGCCGGTTAACG
Organism: Pirellulaceae bacterium; assembly: GCA_045105035.1. Taxonomy (GTDB): domain Bacteria; phylum Planctomycetota; class Planctomycetia; order Pirellulales; family Pirellulaceae; genus Aureliella. The sequence goes on from JBGCCZ010000121.1 coordinate 35,496, forward strand.
CGATCAGGTGGGTCCTGTTTACGTCGTTGTCGCTCCGAACGCGTCGTGCAACTTCGTAGCCGTCAATTTCAGGCAGGCCGATATCGACGATTGCTGAATCAGGCCGTATTTGTTGGATCAGCTTTACGCCGGTCAGGCCATCATTGGCAATGAAGACTTGGTAGCCAGCGTCTTCTAGCAAGAACGCCAACATCTTGGTTGCATCAATATTGTCTTCAACGAGGACGACTCGCCCGGTCTCGGATTTTTCACCCGGTTTATTTTCCGGCTGAGGGGTAGGATCAGGTGCACCACTCCGTGGGAGGGTTACCGTGAACTCACTGCCTTTCCCCTCACCGTCACTGTAAACCGTTAATTTACCGTGGTGCAATTCGATGAGCGATTTTGCAAGTGTCAGGCCGATCCCCAGGCCGCCATCCGCCCGGTCAAGTGTGTGGTCTGATTGGACAAACAGTTCGAAGATGCCTCCCATTTGTTCCTTGCGAATCCCCACTCCATAGTCGCGTACTGTGATGTGAGCGTTTTCGTCGTCGACGTGAACTCGGATATCAATGTCTTCGCCCGGAGCCGAGTACTTCGATGCGTTGGTCAGCAGATTCGAAAGGACTTGGAGTAGTCGCGGTTCGCTACCCTTTATCCAAATAGGTGTTGTAGGGCCGTTGAGGTTAATCTCCTGTTCCCTCGTGTTGCATCGGGAACGAACTGATTCCACCGCGCCTGAGATGGCACGCTGCAAGTCAAATTTACGTCGCTGCAAGTGGATTTTGCCTTGGCTGACGCGCGTTACGTCCAGTAGGTCATTTAGCAGCAACGCCATGTGGTTGGATTGGCGGTGAATCACGGCCAGGGATTCACCGATGGCTTTCGGGTCCTGCCGGCTCATGACTTTCGTTGCGTTAAGGATCGTCGCCAACGGATTTCTCAGTTCGTGGGAAAGCATTGCTAGGAACTGATCCCGTTTTCGCACGGAGTCTTCTAGGGCCGCGGATGTCGCTCGTAGTTTCGAAATGTCGACTAGGGTGAGTAGCGCGCCTTCGGTCTTGTCTGAGTCATCGGACTTGTTGGCGGCGCGATACGGCAGCAGTCTCATGAGGAACCAAGCGCCTGATCTATCACAGACTTCTTCCTCGTGGGGCTGCCTAGTCTCGATTACGCTTTCGAGTTTGGCGGTTAACGCTTCACAGTCGATCGAATGGGTAAAACTATCGATTCGGCGGCCGATATCTTGCGGGATTAGACTGAAGGTCTCGGCAACTTGCGGGGTGAATTTCCGGATCTGTAAGTCGCGGTCTAAGAAGATTGTGTGTACTTCCGTGCTGTGGAGAAGATTGTCCATGTCATGCGTGACTTCCGAGAGTTGCATGATCTTGCTTTGGTGCTCCGCATTGACTGTGTACAGCTCTTCGTTGACCGAGTGTAGCTCTTCGTTGGTACTCTGAAGTTCTTCATTGGATGCCAGCATCTCCTCGTTGGTCGCTTGCATCTCTTCGTTGCTGGTTTCTAATTCTTCGATCGTTGCTTGGAGATTTTGTTTAACGACCTGTAATTCAGCTTCCAGTGTTTCGATGTGTTCTCGCGAGAAAGCCCCTGAGTCTGCCACGGGAGTTTCTGGGTCGCTAATAGTCTTTTCGGGGCTGACTTGCACCAGGATAGAGTTCAGTTCATCGCCGACAATGATGGGTTTAACACTGAGTGATACGACTGCGGTGTTGCCGTCCGATGTCGTGGCTTTGATAGAGCCAAAATCGATCGGCACTCGGTCACGGCTAGCTTTTCGAATACCAGCCGATGTTGCGGATCGGAGACCATCTGAAAGTCGCTCGGTTAGGATGTTCGTGTGGCGTCCACTCTCGGACTTCAAATACAGGCCAGCGTTTCCGAACGTGTGCTTTAGACGACCTTCATCGGGTGTTACCAAGAAAGATGGCGGCATTACCGAGGACAGCAACGCGTCGTAAAGAGCGGTTGTCGGTGATTTCGGTGCTACCTGCAGGCGTTCCGTTTGTTCAAGCAGCGTAGTTGATATTCTTGGTTGTAGGTCCATGCGAAAATCAGCTGGAAGTCGTGCGTCACGCTTTTTCGTGAAGATTCGCCACCGGGCATCGATGGGTTCAAATTCTTCCGCGATCTCTGTAGTTGTCTCACTTGGCCCGAGAAACAATATTCCTTTGGGCTTCAATCCAAAGTAAAAGAGAGAGAGTACTTTTCGCTGCGGTTTCGGATTCATGTATATCAACATGTTTCTGCAGCATATTAGGTCGATATTTGTGAACGGCGCGTCACGCAGCAAGTTATGGGGGGCGAAGACAATCATTTGTCGGAGGCGAGTTGTGACTTGAAAATCGTCACCGACAGGAGTGAAAAATCGCTCTAGATAGCCTTCTGGCAGGTCGCAGACTTGCTCAGCCGTGTAGAGTCCTTGCTTCGCGAAAGCCACCGCCTCGGAGTCAATGTCGGTCGCGAAAATCTTAACTTTGCAAGACTTACACAGTTCTGTCCGAAGTGAGTCCATGATCATCGCGATTGTGTAAGGCTCTTGACCGGTCGAGCAACCGGTCGACCAAATGCGAAATTCGGTGTCATCTTTGGCATTTGAGAGCAACTCCGCCATTGCTTTACGGAGCGAGTCGAAGGCCTCTGTGTCGCGGAAGAATCGGGTGACTCCAATGAGTAGGTCGCGATAGAGTTGTTCAAGCTCCTGACTGCTAGTGGCGACCAGCTCAGCGTATTCTTCGACGTTCGCTAAGCTGTTGAATGCTAGGCGGCGTTCCATTCGCCGAATGATCGTGCTCGGTTTGTAGTTGGACAGATCAAGTCCATATTGGTCGCGTACCAAGCCGAGAACTTTTTGAAGTCCGTTTTCATAGAGTCGCGTGGTAAGTGTTGTCGACAAATTTTCGGCTCTAGGAGTTTCTCGATACCGCTCTAGAGCCTCTCGGATTTTCTTAGGTGGAAGTATGAGATCGGGGATTCCCGAGTCAGCCGCGCTGCGGGGCATCCCGTTGAATTTCGCAGAGTCTTCGCTTTGGACAATGACGAGGCCGCCGTTGTCGTGAATATCGCAAATGCCACGCGAGCCGTCGGATCCGGTTCCGGAAAGCACAATTGCGATTGCCTTGTCTCCGGCATCGTTTGCGAGGGATCTGAAAAATCCATCAATCGGAAAGCTTAGCGCCGCGGAGCTGTCCTTTTCCTTCAGGATCAATTGCATATTCGAAATTGCAATCTCTTTTCTGGGCGGCAGTAGATAGATGCAATCTCGTTGCAGCTTCAGGCCGTCTTCAGCTTGGAAGACCGGAACGTCAGTTTTGCGACGCAGCAATTCATCCATCAGGCTTTCGAAGTCAGGCGAAAGGTGTTGCACAATGACGTAAGCCATCCCGAGCGATCCGGGAAGGTCATGGAATAGGCCTTCAAGTGCTTCTAGTCCTCCAGCAGATGCGCCGATTCCAACGACAAAGTCGGGGTGCTCGCTACCTGTCGTGGTTTCCTTGCGCGGCTGGGATCTATCGCTCATACTGCTGACCAATGACTTTTAACGACAAGTTGCGAAATCGTTTTGATTTCTTGATTACCCCCGCTCAGTCCCGGTTGTTCAAGAGACATCTAGTACCTCACACCGACACAATCAAGATGCTTTGGCCCGCAAAAGTTTGCAGTGCCACCGATTCGCCCTCCGCGTCGGGCGTATCCGTCGTCACGCAGTTCTCGACCAAGTCAGAATCACGAATCGGCATTGACCTATCCAGGGGTAACCGATTTGTTATATGAAATCTAACCGCTTCAGCTAGCAATCGCTACTGATGCATGGGGAAAGCTGCCTGACTTGGCCAATCTCGCCATTTGAAATCGCCTATTTCCGCAAGTCGTCGCAAAATCAACTTGGCGTCGCAAAATCAACTTGGGATTGGCGGGCGTCGCCGGCAATGGAAGATGAGGTAAAGTCGCTGATGGACTGTTCGGAGACGCTCAAGTCGCAGCCGCGGAAAACGCACTGGCAGCCAAGGGAATTACCACAGCGGCTTGCCGCAATCGAGCGGCTGGTTCGGAGGGTTGTTCCGGATTGAGCAATCGTCGCAGGATGTTGTCCGTGTCTATGTCGCGCGAGACGAGGATGTCCTGGGAGTTCTCTCACCATGGGCAGAGGAAGTATCTGGGGCCTGCGATCGCAGGAATTTCTCGCCGTTCGTCAGTTCGTTGCGCAGTTCCGCAATCGAGTAGGGCTTCTCCAGGAAGCTATTTAAACCGCCTTGAGCTGCTTTTTGTCGGTACTCTTCTTGGACATAGCCAGACACGGCAACAATGTAGGGCTCTGGTTGGAGATTTAGCTCGCGAATGCACTTACTGGCTTCGATTCCATCCATGTCTGGCATATTGATGTCCATTAGGATGATATGGGGGTGGATCTGCGCTGCGGTTTTGACGGCCTCCGTTCCGCAGCAAGCAAACGAAACATCTCCTCCGAGTCGTTTGAGCAGAGCCTTGGCCGTGTTCCGGTTGAGTTCATTGTCATCAACGAACAAGATTCGTTTATCGAGGGCGTTTTGAGAGGTTTCTTGTTCCGGTGAGGCAGGGCGTGAATGAGCCTCCTGTTGGACTGAAGCTAGCGGGAGTCGAACTGTGAATTCCGCCCCGAGTTGTTGGGTGTTGCCAGCCACGATATTTCCGCCCATTGATTGGCATAACTGTTTGCAAATGGAAAGCCCTAGTCCGGTACCGCCAGCCGCTTCCAGCGCTGTCTCTGGCGCTTGAAAAAATGGCTTGAAAATCTGTTCGAGATTTTCGTCTGCGATCCCAGGCCCAGAATCTCGGACTACGAATTTGGACATGCCTGTAGAAGGAAGATACGAGGCCTCAAGCCCGATTGATCCAGCCGGCGTGAATTTGATTGCATTTGAGAGAAGGTTGAGCAGAATTTGCGTCAAACGCGTCTCGTCCACCAAAATGCACTCGGGCATCGCGTCGCTAATACTCAGTCTTAGATTTAGCCCTTTCTGGCTGGCAGACACCCGCACCATTTCATGGCACTGATTAATAAGCTTTCGCACGTTGACGGGGGCGGGGGTCAGTTCTAGGTGCCCGGACTCCATCTTCGAGAGGTCTAGCAGATCATGTATCACAGACTTGAGAACATCTGCGGACCGTAGAATCGTGTCTACGTACTCCTCGTTAATTCCGCTGGCTTGTTCGCGCATGAGCGAAGCTAGACCCACGATACTGCTTAGGGGAGTGCGAACCTCGTGGCTGATGTTGGAAAGGAACTGAGTCTTTGACGCGTTCGCGGTTTCTGCAGCTTCGCCCATATCTACCGCGTCTTCGAAGTTCGTTTGCTTCTTGATTGTGGTAGCCATGGCGGACAAGAACAGATTCAATATCAAACGGGAAGTTGATTCCCTGACGACCTGTTTGGGGGCCTTAATTTGAACGGCTCCAACGAGTTCTCTACCCTGAACCAAAGGGTAGAGTTTGGTCTCCGTTTTTGCTGACTCGCTGAGTGGCAATTCGTCAAACTTGTCCTGCCCATCAGACCAAGTTGCCGGGATACTTGGCCAAACGGCTGCTGTGTTCTTGCCGCCGTTGAGCTCGATGAACTGCCCCTCTTGCTTGATCAGGACACGTGCCTTTTCGCAACCCAGTAATTTCTCGATCGACTGGGAGGCAAACAATGCAATGTCGAAGAGGGTGGGTTGGCGACCCAAGCTCTCCACGGCGAGAACCAAGTGCTTATAGCGTTTGTTGGTTTTACTCTCCGACTCGCGGCGAGCGTTGGTCAAGTGTTCAGAGAGAATGGACGCAGCGATGGAGGATGCAAGCTGCAAGTCATGTTGAATGTCGAAGTCAAAGTTCTCTTCTTCCTTGCCGAAAACGAGAGCTCCTAGAACCCTTCCGGATAAGACTAGGGGCAGCACCATTAAATGCTTGCATCTAAGAAATTGAGCCTCTCGAAGTTCCGAGGTTGGTTCTCCCTCCCAGGTAAAGGGGGCAGAATCAGCAGCGAGCTTCGCAACGAGTGATTCGGATTCAAAGAAGTAGACCCCCGAGTCCATACGCACGGTCGGAGTGTCCAAGACAATGAGTCGTACGAATTCGCTCTCATGATCACGAATCGAAACGCAACTATGTGTTGCATCGATTTGGACTGCGAGATCGTGCGCGAGTTGTCGGAAGCCTATCTCTGGCGCGTGATGCCGCGCGGCATCCAAAAGACTACTTTTCCAGCTTTCATGCATATCATGTCCTTTGATTTGCATTTTTTATAGTCAATCCGGGGTGCCGCTCCAAGCTTGATGTTCGAAGACGGCAGTGTGACGCCAATTGCCCGAGTTGATGACGTTTGACCTGCTAACAACGTCTGGCGGTTTGTGGTGTTTACGCTGCTAAGGCGTCCTCTTGGCGATGCCGGTCATGAAGTCGATCCACTTGCCATCTGGGCCCTTCACGCTGGAAGTAAGTTGGATTTTATCTTTCGACACAAATTCATACATGTCTCTGTAGAGTACTTGTTTGCTGGCGTCCGTCATGTCGGGGCCCATCGCCTCAAGTGATAGGACCTGACCACTCTCGTCGACGGATCCTTTGTAATGCCACATGAATTCGCTCGAGTTGTCTATCCAAGTTCCAACGTACGCTTTCTTCTTGCTGTCGTATCCGATGGTTTGCAGGCCTTTCATTTTAAAGGCGCCTAGTTCGGCGGTCATGGAGGTGACTAACCAAAACTTCCCGACCATCTTGGACTCGATAGTGCCTTCCATGGGAGCGTCTCCACCGCCCGCTTCAGCGGCCGCGGTGCTGCTGGTTTCCCAGCTACCAACAAACTTCTCGAGCCACTTAGCCCCAGTGGTTGCAGAGGAAGCGGCAGGTTGGGCAGCCGCGACGGCGCCAACTGAAAGCCAAAGTAGTATCGCCAAGTACGGAAAGGTTTGTCGCTTGTTCATTCTCGGTCTCTAGCTGGTGAGTGAAAGTTCTTACTACGTGGCTTGTGGTCATAGCCACATGATTTTACTGGCGAAACTCGATTGTTCGAGATGAATGGGAACTGGTCCCAGGGCTAATCCGCTTTCCAAGCTACACAACGTAACTCGGATTTCCGAGCCGAGAATGTGCTGCGTTCTGGCTGCGACAATTGGGCTACTATCCTGCCCAAACTGAAAAAGTGATTGGCATTAGAACCGGTCGCGTTTTTGATACGTTTCATTAATCCGGTGATCTGCCTACAAACTTCTTTCAGGTGACGCAAAAGCGACGAAGGGCAGTTCCAGTCTAAAGGATGCGTCCGAAGCCTCGCGGGTGTAAGACTCAGAGGTGACTCCGGCAGCGAGATTCGTGGCGGTCTGGCTCCTCTGACTAGCGAGGCGTATTTCTTGAACTTCTTCACCAGCTGCCTTCTTCATCCTTTGAGGCTGGGCCAAGCTTGCCTCGAACGCTTTGCAGTAGTTCGCTTGTGCGATGCAATTCACCGGAGTGAATCACGGTGTGAACATTGCGCGTGTTTCGGATGTTCTCAATGGGGTTTCCAGCCACGATAAGCAAGTCTGCATTTTTACCAATTTCGATCGAACCGCGAGAATTTTCCAGCCCCAGTGCCTGAGCTCCATTCAGGGTGCCGATCACAAGGGCGTCTGCCGGTGGAATTCCAGCACGTACAAACGCGTCCAACTCTCGGTGCGCCCCAAAACCGGGTAGGTGGTAACCGTCAGAAACGTGATCGGTGCCGAGCGAAATCTTGCCGCCCATTTTGAAGAACGTTCCAATGGTCGACAGCTTCGCTTCGTAAATACGTTCGAATTGTTCCCCCGCATCTGTTGGACCACGTTCCTTGGCGACTTGCTGCATGTGTGGTGTGAAAAACTTCGACTCGTCGATCCAGTACTCGTACTCTTCTCGTCGTGAGCCGAAATACCCATAGGCAGTTAAGGTTGCGTCGAAGACGGTCCCCGTCTCAATGAACAACTCGACCGCCTTGAGGTACTCCGCCTGCTCGCGTGTAATGTTGGGTAACGAGCGGTAAGCCGACTTGGTGGCTGGCATAGCGTCGCCACCTACGAAGTGTTCAATGCGGTCGATCCCCAGGGAAATTGCATCGCG
>JBGCCZ010000122.1:0-21364 GCA_045105035.1 Pirellulaceae bacterium
TCCTGGGCGTTCCACGGATGCCAGTCCGGGTGGTTCAAGGACAGCGGTGACTTCGCTGGTACTGTGCGACTGCTTCTCGAGTCGGGGAGCAAGATTGCTGAGGATTGGAAGCCGACGGGAGTGGAAGCAGTCGATGAAGTCGTTCACGGGTTCTCGAACTGACGACTGTTGTTTAGCTAGCGTCCGTATTCTCTGGTTAAGCCCCCAAGTTAAACGCGGGAATCTGAATCGCCACAATTTTGGCGGGCTTTACGAATTCTGCGGCTCTCAAAGGGAATTTCTGGAGACGCCTGTTAAAAAAGTCCGACCGCACAATAAGCAGTACCGTTTAGGTCTGCCTATTTTGTGATAGCGATTCACCCAATTGCTGGCTAACAGCGCACTGAATCTTGCAAGCGACCGCTGACCGCAAACCACGAACGACGTGATTTGCGGAATCGTTCGTAGCGATGATTGTCGTCTGCTGTGATCGGCTGTGGAGTAAGAAATGGATTTCCTTCTAAACATTCCGTTGCTCTCGATTCTGCTGCTTGTGGCGGGAGTGTTGCTAGGTCATATGATCTGGGGACGAGGTCAAGCCGAAGATGCAAAACGCATGGGTGAATTGCAGGAAAGCAATTCCAAGTTGCAAAATGAAATCGGAACCCAAAATTCAGCATTGGGGCAGCTAGAATCTTCGCTGGAGTCACATCGCAGAGACTCTGAGCAACTCCGAGAAACGTCTCGGCAACTGGAAGAGACGCGAGCCGAGAACTCGAAGCTCTCCGCCTCTCTACAGGTTGCGGAGAACAACGTAGCCCGAGTTCAGACGTTAACCGACAAACTGCAATCGCACGTTGGCGAGTTCCATAAAGAGCGCGATCAATTTGTAGACGCCGTTCAAATTCGCTTGGAAGAGCAGTCCAAGCAGATCGAGCGACTGAGTCACGAACGAGATGAAGTGGTTGCCAAACTGGGGAAATCACAGAGCGAGTGTTCTGGACTGGTTTCGAAGCTGAATGACCAAGCAAACGAGCTCTCCAATGTGCGTGAGAAGTACGCGCAGTCGAGTGCAGAAGCAGGCGAAGTAGTCAAACTTCGTACAGAGCTCGAGAAGGCCAACGCCGAGTGCATACGCGAGACACACCAGCGCGAACACTTGCAAAGTGTCTTGGATGGTCGGAAGATCGAGTACGACGCGTTGATGCAGGACATCGAGAAGCTCGAATCGTCGTTCCAGAAAATGTGCTTGCAGAACGAGAAGCTCACCGAAGAATCCAGCCTTCTGGGGTCACTGCGGGTTGAGCACGAAGAGCTAAATAAACAAAACAATCGCCTGCAAAAAACGTGTGACAGCCTCAGTTCGGAAGCCACCGAAGTGAAGAGCTTGCGCATCAAGGTCTCGGACCAAACCACGAGCATCGCCAATCTTGTGCGCGAGAAAGAAGCACTTGAGGAAGCGAGACTGTCGTTCGAGAAGCACGTTTCGGAGCTTGAAGCGGACTTGCAACAGCGAGTCGAAGAAACAAAGCAAGTTCGCGAAGAGCATACTGCGGTTCAGCAGCGGCTGGATGCGACCTGCAGCGAGAAGGACGCGCTGGACGCAGTTCTACAAGAAGCTTCCGCCGTGTCGAACAAGCTGAAAGAAGACATTGTCGCATCGCAGAAGAGCCGTGCTAGTCTTGAGCAAGAGCTGCACGAGATGAAGGGGCAGTACAGCGAAGCCGTCAAGTCTCATGCCTACGCTGTGGACGAATGCGATGAGCTGATCACGACTGCAGAGCGAGCTGAACAACGGGTACTCAAGCTCGAACAGCAACTCGAAGCTCTCGAAAACGTGCAAGAAGCTCGCGACAGTGACCTGGGCGAATTGCGTGAGAAGCATGCTCAGGCGACAGAAGCCGTCGAGAGCTTGGAGAAGGACATTGAGGATCTCAATTCCAAATACCAATCGAAATGCGGGGAACTGTCCGCGATGGTCGCTTCACGCGACGAAGTGTCCGAATCGTTCCGCGATTCCCAAGAGGAGGTGCTCAACCTGAAGCGGCAGATTGTGGACGCGGAAAGCGAGCGTTCTCGGTTAGATGAAATGACGGTGACCTACTCCGAGCAGATTGACGTTCTTAAAAATGATCTAGAGACGCAACGAGACGAGAATGCGATTATTGCAGACAAGCTCGAGGACTCGGAAATTGAGATTCTTCGGTTAACAAAAGAAGTCGACGATATTGCGAGTTCGCGAGGCGAAGTGGATAGTTCTTACAATGAACTCAAGACGCGCTTCGATGCTCAAGCTGCGGATTTGTCGGAAATCCAACATGCGAAGAACGAAGTCGTTGAGTCGTATAAATCGGTGCAAGAAGACTTGTTGCAGATGGACCAGCAACTCGCCGAAGCACGACAGCTTCGGGCCGGACTCGAAACGCGTGTCACGGACTTACAGATCAGTTTGTCAGGCAGCGACCAGAGAGTGGCTGAGCTCGTTCAAACCGCAGTGGGAACGGAGACTCAGATCCGCGATTCAGACTCCGTGATTCAGAATCTTCGCGACCAGATCGAGGAACTTCGCACGACTCACGGATCGACGGACGCCGATCTGGCCGCGATGCGAGTGGAGTACGAAGACAAAGCTCGTGAACTGAAAGACGCTGTGGATGCACGGCGCGAATTAGTTGCGACGAATCAAGATGCTGAGGAGAAGATCACTCGGCTCGAAGTCAAAGTCCAACAGCTCGAGAAGATCCGGACTGAAACCAATTCCGAACTCGTCTCTCTGCGAGAAAAATTGACTCAGGTCGGAGACTTGAAGCGGAATTTGGCGGACCAAAATCGCCGCATGGAAGTCCTCGTTGCCGAACGCGACAGCTATGCGAAGAGCAAGTCGGCGGTCGAGTTGCGGATCGAGCAACTTGAATCCGAGCTTGAGCGGCAGTCGAAATCGTTCAGCGACATCAATCAGCAGCACGAACAACTCCGTTCGAAGCTGAAGCTGGAGAGCGAGAAATATGCGTTGGCGGCGGCAGAACTTGAAGCACAGCGAGCCCGTGTCGAGGCCCTTGAGAACGAGTTGGAGGAGTTCGAGGCGCTGAAGCAAGAGCATGTCGAACTACAGACTCAACTGACGAGCATCAAGGATCGATTGCGCAAGTTGTCGGATGAACGCGATGAACACATAACGCAGCGAAGAACACTCGAACGCCAAGTGTCGACACTGCAGAATCACAATGTGACGAATGAAGATACGATTCGCGATCTTCGGCGTGAACGGATGGCAGTCATTGAAAGACTTCGCAATCGCGCGATGGCCGCACAGGCGTCTACCGCAGAATTGAAAGTCGTTCGCTACGCGGCCGAACATGGGCCGACCCAGTCGTCGGAGCAGCACCTGAGACACGATGCAGATCTCGGAAACGTCTACACGCAAGCTCCGGACGAAGTCGATGATTTGAAGGCCATCTATGGGATTGCTCAAGTGCTCGAAGGCAAGCTCAACGAGTTCGGGGTTTACACTTACCGCCAAATCATGGAGTGGGATGAAGCGACCGTTGAGGCCTTCTCCGAGCGACTAGCGTTCAAGGATCGCATTCAACGCGACGGCTGGATTCTCCAAGCTCAGCGATTGCACGAAGAAAAGTATGGTGTGGAGCGAAAGGTGGCTTAGCTTTCGCGCTCGCAGGCAAACGCGTCAACTCTGCATACGTAGAGAAGACGCTTACCAGCATAGTTTGGCATTGAGACGGCGGGCTGAACACTATTGATCGAACTGTGCGATCTCTCCGCCTGAGCGGGTGGAATAGGCCCGCCAGATCGCGAGATCGATGCTGTCGGTGACCGATTGCACGGAGCCGTCGGTAAGCGTCACGTTCACGATCCCCGTATGAAAGCTGCGCGAAGTAATGATGGCGTAGCTGGGCGGCCCGCTAATTCCATTCTTGCCTTCTTGCCAAGAATTGAAGTCCGTTTGCGGATAGGTCGTGGTACCGTCATTGAAATGGGCTTCTGAGTTCGGCGGCATGGCAGTCGTAAAACCTGTGTGGTGAACTCTGCCATCCGGCCACTCCGTGTGACCCGTGTTCTTGAACTGCGCACCGCTCGCGATGATCGCTTCGGCTTCGGCTTGGTTGGCAGGCATCGTGAGTGAGGTTGGACCACCGTTCCGGTTGTACGGAGTCCATGCTTTAACTTCAGCAGCGAGCAGCGTATTGCTGGTACCATCCGTGATCGATCCAAGACGAGTGAACGAGTTTGGGTAGAACACTCCGTCTCCTCCCTTTCGGGTTTGAGGGTTGAAAACGAAATAGCGACCAAAGTTAAAACCATAGGTAGTTGGGTACAACAAAGGACGACCACTACCCGGATCGCGCACTTGATCAGCCCCGGGATCGCTGGGACAAGAGTACGTTGGAATACGAAGCCCCGAAATGACTTGTTGAGAATCCCAACCGACGCCGAGGTCAACTTGGGCGTACAGGTTGCCTTGCTCCAAGAACGGCAGAAGCCGTCCATGCACCCCCCAAGACCCGTTGTTCGAGGCATTTGCAAGACGTAAGTCGACAACCGCGGACGGCGGTAATTTCCTGTAGGCGCTTTCGTAATTCAAACAGGCGAGCGATAGTTGCTTCAGATTGTTTTGGCAACTCATCCGTCGAGCCGCTTCACGAGCAGCTTGAACGGCAGGAAGTAGCAAACCGACGAGAATGCCGATGATTGCGATGACAACTAGCAATTCAACCAATGTGAACGCGCTACGTTTCTCCTTCGCTGAGTGGAAAAGCCGACGACTTGGTTTCCGCCGAGATGTGGCTTTGAACCGACTATCATGGGAATTCACCACTGAGTTGTTGTCCATCAACGATCCCTTATTCGCTCTCAAGCTGTTCGCGTGTATCTAAGTTGAATCCAAGGTGAGCAGACCGCAGACGAGTAGCGGGCTCTGGTAACCAACGGTATTGAGCGTCCGCTGGCTTGCGAATTAGGAATGCAAATCAGATGCCAACCGAAAATGCCTTCTAACGCGTGCTCAAGGGAGTTATCGCGGCGGGATTCCGGCGAAAAATCCGTCGGGCGTGATGGCCCTGCCGCCATGCGAGCAGAATCAATCGTCAACGAAGAAGACTTCCAGCACAGCGAGGAAACTGAAGATTTATTCAACTTCGACAAACGAGGAAGCGGTCGACTCGCCTGCAGGGCGCCCTTTGCGGATGCGTCTGCGGACGCGTTTACTTTTGCGAATCTCGATAGCAGCCCTCGTTTCGGCTTTGGCCGTAGCCGCAGTGTCTGCGTACTGGGGACGAAGGGAGGCGAGGCTTGATGTTCAGGTCCGATTTGACTCGATCAAGAAGACTCTTGAGAGGTCCAATTTTCCGCTAAGCGAGAATGTCATACGCTCGATTGCTCAGATGACCAATACGCAGTTGGCTGTCATCGAAGAGGGGCGGCTGATGGTGACCAGTTGTGATTGGTCGTCAGATGCCGAATGCGAGATCGTTTCGGAAGTATCGACCGACTCTGAAGACAATAGAGCGTTGTCCTTAGATGGCGTCGATTACTTGACGTTTGCTTTTCGACGGCGTGGTGGAGGTTCGAACGCCACGGAGTGGCTAGGCGTTTTGTTTGAGCGTGAAGCGTTGGACAGAGCCAGTCGCACGGCCGCTTTTCTACCACTAGTGACTGGACTGTCCACGATCGTGCTATTGATCAGTGTTGTACTGCTAACGCTCAATCCAATCGTGCGTCGGCTGAGTCGAATGCAACAGCGAATTGGCTTGGTGGCTGACGGCGACTTCTCCGTCCGATGCGAGGATCCGAACCAAGATGAAATCGGCGCCTTGGCTGAGTCCTTGGATTCGATGACTGTTCAACTACAGAGACTTTGGCAACGGGTGCGCGGGCAGCAGAGTGCGAAACTCCTGCACCAGATCGCTGGAGGCATGGCGCATCAACTACGTAACACGCTCACAGGTTCTAAACTTGCCCTCGAGCTGCACCAGCAGAACTCAAATACCAAGATTGAGGAAGTTGAAGTAGCTTTGGAGCAGATTCGAAACGCTGAAGACTATGTCAGCCGACTGTTGCTCGTTGGTAAAGGTGAGCAGCCTGAGCCTGAGGCGTCCGGCGTATCAGGATGTTTAAACGATATAAAAAGGAGCTTGGGGACGTTTGCAGATCATTTGCGAATCCCCATCGATTGGAGAGTCCAAGAGGAAATCGGTGCGCTAGAGATCGCCGATCGTCATAGTTTCCATGCGGCGGTTAGCAATTTGCTCATGAACGCGATTCAAGCTGCGGAGAGTAAAGTGCGAGTCGATGTCGAGGTTGCACGAACCGATACCGACAGTCCGGAGCGAGTAGTCTTGAGGTTGGAGATTCGTGACGACGGTCCTGGTATTAGCCCTAGAATCCGAGACGACTTGTTTGAGCCCTTTGTGACGACCAAGTCAGAGGGAGTTGGATTGGGACTGCCAACGGTGAGGCAGTCTGCGAAGATTCTCGGTGGTGAAGTAGAATGGACTGAGGAACATGGATGGACGACTTTCACACTGACTTGTGTGGCAGTTCGCATGAGTGCATGAGGGCGGTAGCTCAACGAAAGATTGGAATAGAACCGCAGAATGGTCGCGAAAACAGAAGACTTCGTACTGGTGGTTGATGATGAGCCCAGCATTTGTTGGGTTCTGCAGAAGATGTTTTCCTCGCAAGGGAAGACCGTCGTTACTGCTTCGTCGGCAGAAGAGGGCCTAGATGCGATAAGCGGAAGGCATCCTCGCTTGATCATGTTGGACGTGCGTCTACCCGGCCGTGATGGCATCGACGCACTGCCCGAGTTTATTGCGAATTCCCAAGCGGCACCCGTGATCGTGATGACGGCGTTTGGAGATTTGGAGACGGCAGTGTCCGCGGTGAAAGCGGGAGCCTCCGATTACATCACGAAGCCATTTAGCCTGGAGGATGTTCAAGCCGCCTGTGATCAGGTCCTGAATGCGACGTTGGGCAATGATTCTGTTCCCATGGCAAACACGCTCGCCGGCAGTGCCGCGCCGAGGAGTGTTCGTCCGTCTGGAAAGCTCATCGGACGTTCGCCTGCGATGCAGGCGATCTTCAAGCAAATTGCACTCGTAGCGGACAGCGATCTTGCCGTCTTGATTACGGGTGAGACTGGTACCGGGAAAGAACTGGTTGCTGCGGCGGTGCATGAAAACAGCCCGCGAAAAGACGACGTTTACCTACCCGTTGCGCCTGTGACACTGAACCCCACGCTCATCGAAAGCGAACTTTTCGGGCACGTACGCGGAGCATTCACCGGTGCGGCTGAGGATCGAGCCGGCATTTTCGAAAAGGCAGATGGAGGCACCGTTTTACTCGATGAAATTGGTGACTTGCCCATCAGTGCGCAGTTGAAGCTGTTAAGGGTGCTCGACTCGGGACAATTTTTCAGGGTCGGCGATGTTCAGCCAAGGCACGCAAATGTGCGGATCATCGCGTCCACCAATCGCGATCTCCGCGAAGCAGTGCGCGAAGGGACATTTCGTGAAGACCTCTTCTATCGTCTCAACGGACTGAGGATGCACTTGCCTCCGTTGCGCGAGAGGAAAGAAGATATTCCAATGCTCGTGCGTTACTTTCTGGGAGAAAGTGATGATGAGCGTGGCGATCAATCTCGCGTTTCGTTGGCACTTGCAGACAAGCTTTGCACTCGACCCTGGCATGGAAACGTCCGTGAGCTACGCAACGCTGTGCAGCATGCGGCTGTCATAGGACGAGGTCGTGCGCTGGTGATTCAAGACTTCCCACCCGAACAAGAGCAGCACCGGAGTTCGAGCAAGACAGGGGAAGACCCGGTGGTAAGTTTTCGCGAGTCACTCCGCGCTTGGTGCCAGGCGAAGATCGATTCCAGCGAAGTTTCTGACAGAGGCTTGCACAACGATTTACTGTCGTTTGCCGAGCCAGAACTGATTCGATTCGCATTAGAACTCAGCAGCGGAAATCGCTCCAAAGCCGCAGAGCTGCTCGGAATTCACCGCGGAACCCTTCGCGAAAAAATGAAAGACGAACATCCGGAGTAGCTCGCTGCGAAGCAATCTCGAGCGTCCACTTTAGCAGGTGAGACGTCTAAGCTTCGAACCTCAGAACATCTGTTCTAAGACCTGATAACCGGGATTGCCGAAACCGGTCTTGTAATAAACGTTCTGCGCTCGCGTGTTGTCGACTTCGACGTAGAGTCGCAAGCCACGAACATCTGGGTCAATGCGAAGTTGCTTGGTCGCATGATCTAATAGTTGCGTAAAGACTCGATTGCCTCGATGATCTTCTCGTACGAAGACACTCTGCAACCAGGCGATCCAACCGTCTCGCCAATCACTCCACTCTCGCGTCAGCATTAGAGAACCGACGACCTGGTTTTCCACAACAGCGACGTAGTAAATCGCTTCCTCGCCTTGATCGAATGCTCGAGTGACGCCGCGCGTCACTAACTCTCGATCTAACGACTTGTTTTCCGTTTCGTGGGCGAGTCGGCAATTGAAGTCCACGAGCGTTTCGATGTCTTCGCGCTCGGCGCGACGGAACGTAGTATCCATGAGGGATCATCCTTTGTCTTTAGCATCAATCGTCGTCGTCAGATACGGGCGACACATGATATTCGATATCGATTCATCCGTAGCGAACGCTGATGCGACCGAACCCAAATCGCTTTCGCGTTCAGTTGAGAAGGCTATAGGTCCGCCTCAAACTGGATCGACTGAGTCTTAAGAATCGAATCGCAATAAATGAAGAGGTCTTTGATATCGGCGGCCAGAACCTGATCGATCGTGCACCGAAGAGACTCGCCCGGAAGAAGCCCTTTGAGCGACTGTGAGGCTCTGTTGTTTCCCACTGAGAAGTACGCGTCGCGATAGATAGGTGCGACGCCTTCGTTGGTCACTTCTAAATCTAGAGTACTACCCTGCAGCTTGGCTCCCTGCACTCGAAATCGATAGCCTGTAGCCATGCTGGCAGAACGAAGTCGCTCGACAGCTTGAAAGCGTGGCTGATCGTTTCCAATCATGTACGAGATGTGAAATTGCTTGGCGGCATTTTCAAAAGAGACGCCGTTGGGGCCTTCTGGACGTAGTGCGTTTTTTTGGTCTTTCGCTCGGTAGTAGCTGAACTCGCCTCCACCCGGTTGTCGCTTCCAACGTTCCGGACCTAGGATCTTCCAGTTCACTGCGTTTTCCTTCGGGTGAGGTTTGCACAAGAACGAGTCGTCGAAGACTCCGAATCCAAGCGATAGTAGCGCCTCGTTATCTTCGAGCGGCGTGTAGTCATAGTCGGCTGCATCAATGCTGATTGACCAAGGCAGATCGTTAAACTCAGTATCGAGGTGCTGCAAGAATTTGGCTTGATACGCTTTCGTCGGAAACGTCTTTCCCATCTCGCGCGGTCCGTCGTAGATGTGATACTCGGCCCACAGTCCGAATCCAGTCTGCAGGAATGCAATACGCGGATCACCGTCGTAACGTTTCGCAAGTCGTGTGTAGAAGTCCAACGTGAATTCTTGAAGCGAAGCATTGCTCCAGTCGCAAAAGTGAGTCTTCTTGTTTTCACTTATGCCGACAGTCTCTGAGTAGTCAGCACGTTGCCGAATAAAGTCCGGTACGGTGGTCTCTTTACCGACATAGCAGTAGTTAAAGCGCAAGACCGCCTGATGGTTGCGGCCGGCGATTTCATCAAGGATCCGGTCGATCGTGCCGAAGTCGTAATTGCCATTGGTATCGACGACCTCGTTGTAGCCACAGTATCGATATTCGAGCGCAATGGCGTCGCTGTACTCGCCAAGCTTGTCGTTGTCGGTCCACAGCACGATTCCGGTCATCGGCTGAGTTTGCGTGATCGCGGACTGAAGCGCCACGGTTCTCCCCTCCTGCGCTGTCGCAGGCGGGGAGGTTGAGCTGAAGAGAAGGCACAACAGTCCTAGCCTAAGACATTGATGGAAGCGATCCGCGGACACGAAAACGCTCCCACTTGAGGCATAGCCACAAGACAGGCATCGGATAGCCTTAGCCTGGGGTGAAGGTTCTACCCGTTGCCAGTTGCGGTCGGTCGACATTTGCATCACCCACTCGAGACCATTGGAATGTACTGTTTTTTCATTGGGTAGACGGTTCTACTTCAACTCGACGACTTCGAGGTTGAGATATTTGCCTTCTTCCATGTTCGCGCCACCAACCGAGACAAGTCTGTTTGAATCGAGTGGAAGCAAGCGATGGAAGAAACGACTGTCTTCGGTTTTGCCGAGTTTAGTCCAAGTCTTGCCAGTGTCATCCAGACGCAGGACTTTGCCTTCGTAGGTCGAGACGATCAACTGGTTGTTCACGCTCCAAGCCGCAGCGCCGAAGCCCGCCATTCTGCCTTCGCCTAGTAGCTTTGGACCGCTCGACCAAGTTTTCGTTTTCGGATCGAAAACGGAAACCGCCGTTGTGGGACCAAGCTCCTTGTCCATGCCACCGATGACATAGATGCGTCCGTTGTGAGCTACCGTGGCCAAGGCTCGACGTTGGAACGGAGGTGTCGGAAGCTCCTTCCACTTTGGGTCGGAGTCAGCAAGATCTAGGCTCAGTGCGGTGGTGTGCCACTGTGTCTCGTCCTTTCCACTCATGTTCCAACCGCCAATGACGTAAATCGTGTCATCCAAAATGCAAGCATCGTGGCTCGATCGGCCGGCGGGCAGCATGGGCAAGTCGGTCCACTTCGACGTTGTCGTGTCAAACGCTTTGACTGCGGACTGAGAATGCAAATCGTGGTCCTCATCGCGTGCGTTCATGGCGGAGAAACCGCCGGCGATGATCACACTCGAACGAAAGGGAACCATCCCAAGGCCTTGAAGACGCGTGGCCGTTGAAACGACTTTCCATTCTGAATCAGCTTTCGATAAATCGAGACCCAGCAACTGGTTGGACTGCTCTTCATCGGAGTACGAGTGCGCGTCGCCGGTATGCCCGCCATAAACATAAGCCATGTCGCCAACGCGGGCCGCTCCAAAGCTGGTGATCTCAAACGGCAGCTCATCAAACGACTTTCCGATTTTCGACTCGCTCAGTAAATCGGGTGATGTCTCAGGGTCGGTGAAAGTGATTGTGTAGTAGTGCATGGTGGATTCGTAAGATTCGTCGCCAATCTTGCCAGCGTCGTCTTTGACAGTGTGGCCCAGCATCAATCCATTAAGCCCCTCTTCGACCTGGGAGTCGTTGAATGATACCTTCCCCTTTTCATTGGTTTGGCTGGTGCCTTCCTCATGACCTTCGGAGCAGTAAAGGTGGACTTCGACGCCCGAGAGAGGCTTCCCCATCCAAGTCACAAAGACGTCAACTCCATTGTCAGTATCGACAAGTTGAACCTGGAAGTTTGAACCGCCAGCAAGTTCCGGCTTCGACTCTGGAAGAGCCCCCGTGACGTGTGAAGCGTAATACTGGAGTCGATTTCCGTTGTAAATTCCGTACGTTACTTCGGTCGATAGAGTGTCTACCTTCTCGACTTTGTCCTCTGCCACCAAGCCGATGAAGCCATCCGACTCGACGCTCTTAAGCACGAGAGCTTTCGAATCTGAGCCTGTCCACGCCAGAACCTTTGCTCCCTTGATTGAATCGGGAAGCTTGTAGCCGTTGTCGGCGATGCCTTCACCAAAGAAGAGCGCCGGTTTCCCTTCGTCATTGACGACGAGCCACGGGAAATGAGCGAGTGCCGGCTGAGCAGCCAGACTCAAAACGTAGGCTGCAAGAAGACTGAGCGATCGAAAAATCCGACCGAAAGAGTTGTGGAGATTGAGTTTCATTGTTCTGTCCTAGATTTATTGACTGGGTCGATGTTCGATGGTTTCAGCCGAATGTGTTCTTCGTAGTCGAACTACTTTCGGCGTTTCTTAGACTCGAGTGCAAAGCTGAACTGATTGTTCCCTTTTAACGCTATCGTTCTGCGGAGCTGACTTCGCGAGTTGTATTGTCGTGGCAAGACGATGGCATCAATGCGCCTAGTTCGAGCGGCTTTGAGTCGGCCAATGGCGTCCTCGTCGTCCATCTCCAACCCAGCCAAGTCGGTCGATTCAATTTCAACGCGATGCTCGCCGACGGCAGGTCCGTTTGCGGCGTCGACTGCAAAAGAGCCACTCACGATGTTCACCGAAGTCTTTTGTCCCGGCGTTCCCTCAAGCGGAACAAAGCGAATGATTCCTTGTGTGAGAGGAACGTCATTGTAGGTTACCGAGCCGCTTGTTGGGGCCGTCTCAAACGGTCGGTCAGGGCCGCAGCCCACGATACTAGCCAACACTAGCATTGCTAAAGCGCTGGATACAATACGCGCATTGGTGGTTGTACGCATCTGCCTACTCTCCCCAGTTGCCGAGTATTTCACCATCGTTCCTGGCAGCCAAGCGATCGAGTGTCTCGATGTCGATACTGTCAGAGAGAAAATGGACCGAGCCATCACCGAAGACGAATTGAACGCCACCGACATGGTCACTACGAAAAGAGCGAACCCAACCTGGATCGAAGATGCCGTCGTTCCCTATATCACGCGGATTGAAGGCATACTGGGTTGTACCGGCAGTTGAACCGGGAAACGGGTTACACCAATAGGTGAACGAGTACCTCGGTTGTCCTGCGCAATTACCGGAACTGAATGTGTAGTCTGGTAGGTTGTAGGCGGTTTCGCCGACGAGCAGAGTATTGGTCGTTCCATCCGTGACCGAAGCAAACTTCGTTTTGCGATCTGTTGTATCGGAGTAGACGATCATTCCGTCTAACGTTGGTCGTGGCTGACGCAGGAATGACCAGTACTGGTTGTAGTCTTGGGAACCCATGTTGACGGCGTAGGTTCCAGGTGCCCTGCCTGCATCGGAGTCACACTCTGGCACCTCTCTACGGCGGGCCGCCGACGGGCACCAATAAAAGGAAAGTTGCTGACCAACGACGGCTTGATTCACTGGATCGCGATTGGATCGGGTGAAGTCATAGAGTCGAAAAGAGTTAGATTGCTCCATGAAGGGCAGGATCGATACGAACAACGATCCTCCGCTCAGCGTGCTGTTCGCGTTGGCCCAAGGGAACTGGCGATGGGTATCGTGGTAGTTGTGAACTGCCAATCCAATTTGCTTCAAATTGTTCTGGCACTGCAGACGCCTCGCGGCCGCACGAGCTGACTGTACGGCAGGCAAAAGAAGGCCCACTAGAATGCCGATAATGGCAATCACCACCAGCAACTCGACGAGAGTAAAACCACGGAAACGAGGGTAAACGCGGGACTTGGGGGCATACGGGCGCACGGGGATCGCGTGAAGCGACATGGCGGATTCTCCAGGTAATTAGAAACAAGACAGCTCCACCGGTGAGGTGGGCCTCTCGTTGCGTTCCCGGGCTGGCTAGAAAGTTTCGAGGCGAAAACGGCTCGAACTACGTCGCTTGCTAGGCTACTTGCAATTGAGATTGAGTATCAATAGCGGGCTAGTTTATCAATCGTTGGCCGCTTTGCAACAGAGAAAATCGTAGTTTTTGAAGTCCGATTCCAGCCTTGCGCTAGCTTGATTTCGTTGGAAAGATTCTAGTTTGAGGGCCGCGAAATCACCCTCCAAGAGCATTTTTCGATTTGCTGTATCCAGTTCGATTGCAGCGAACGCAATGGTTCCATGTTCGCAATCTTTCTTGCTGGCATACGGAAAATTTGGATCTGCTCTCAGGCAGAGGTTTCAAACGTTCACACGAGTGTTGTTGGCTTCGGATGTTCGGAGTCTTCACTGATAAAAGAGGTCTAGATTGACTGAACAGCTTTTCCCCTTCTTCATGGTTTTGGTGCTCTTCCTCGGCATCGTGGCCCAGTGGCTGGCATGGAGGTTGCGCGTTCCTAGCATTTTGCTACTGCTAGGATTTGGCCTGTGCTTAGGTCTCTGGATTTCGCCAGATGAGGTTCTCGCAGAGCTAGCGTCTTCGGATCAAAGTGTTGGACCGAAGCTCTTGTTTCCGATCGTTTCTCTCTCTGTCGCCGTGATCTTGTTTGAAGGTGGACTGACGCTCCGCTGGCGCGAGTTGGGAGACGCGGCGGGGATCGTGTTCCGTTTGATTACCATTTCGGCCTTGATCACTTGGGTGCTCACTGCGGTTCTGGCGAAGTACTTGCTAGGATTTAGTTGGCCACTTGCATGGCTTTTGGGCGCTCTGTTGATGGTGACGGGACCGACCGTCGTTGGCCCATTACTTCGTCAAATTCGACCCACACGCAGAGTCGGCTCGGTGTTGCAGTGGGAGGGGATCCTGATTGACCCCGTCGGCGCGGTAGCGGCAGTTTTGGTTTTCGAAGTTATCTCGCATGGCCATTTTTCCACCGCCGATATGGCGATCATTATCCTGCAAACCTTGGCCATCGGGTTTGGTGTCGGAGGTCTGACAGCCTTGTTGTTGGTCCTGGCTGTTCGAAACTATCTCATTCCCGACTTCTTGCATGGTGTCTTCTTCCTGGTCGTGGCGATTGTGTCGTTTTGGGCCAGTAACCTAGTCCGCGAAGAGTCGGGCTTGATCACGGTTACGATCCTTGGCATTTGCCTAGCCAATCAAAGACATGTCAGTGTTGAACACGTTCTGGAGTTCAAAGAGCACTTGCGAGTTCTCTTGATTAGTTGCCTCTTCATCGTGCTCGGCTCTCGGCTTCAGCTGTCGGCGCTAGCGGAGATTGGCTGGTGGGGTATCCCTTTCGTGTTGCTTTTAGTGTTCGCTGTTCGCCCGATTTCGGTTTTTGTTTCCACGTTGGGTATCAAGTGGGATTTGAAAGAAAAGACTTTTGTCGGATTGGTTGCGCCGCGGGGCATTGTTGCAGCGGCAGTGGCAAGCGTATTTGGTCTGAAGTTAGTCGCGTTTGCGGAAACACTTCCTGAGTCGAGTACCGTATTTGCCAAGGCCGAGTTACTCGTTCCAGTGACGTTTTTGGTCATCTTAGGAACGGTATTGATCGGTGGACTCGGCGCCGGACCGCTGGCGAGGCAATTGCAATTGTCCGATCCAAGTCCTCAAGGTGTGTTGTTCGCAGGCGCGGCCAAATGGGTCCGCGAAGTGGCGTTGGTGCTGCAAGGCATGGGATTCCGTGTCTTGCTAGTGGATACCAACTACCCGAATGTAACCGCCGCCAAAATGGCGGGACTCGACGCGAAGTGTGGAAACATCTTGTCCGAGCACTTGCAAGAGGAACAAGACCTGGCTGGAATTGGCCGATTCCTGGCCGTCACGCCGAGTGATGAAGTCAATACGCTCGCGACAATGGAGTACACGCACATCTTCTCGCGAGCCAGTGTGTACCAAATGGAGTCGCGCACGAAGAGCCCCGGCCGGTGGCAGAGCATCCCCGAGAAACGCAGGGCACGCATGCTATTCTCCGAAACAGTTTTCCACTCGGTGCTGGCCGATATGTTTGAAAAGGGTGCGGTGGTGAAGGCGACACCGTTGACGGAGAGTTTCTCGATGGAGGAGTTTCGAAAAACGCACGGTGAGGATGTGGTTGTACTGTTCTCGGTCGATGCAGACCGTAAACTACACATTCGAACTTCGGCGGCTGATTTTGAGCCGGCAGCCGGAGACACCGTGATTGCGATCGTGCCCGCGGCGATCAACGACGAAGAGCAATCGGTCGAGCAGTCCGCGAGCGAGTTGATTTAGATCGAATTGCCGAGTGGTTTTAATCGAATTGGTTCTTCGAAGTCGGACCGGAGTCGAACTGCAGTCTGGATCGCTTTTGGATTTCGATCTCGAATGGAAGCTTCTTCCTCGAGTATGTCACCTTCCCTCTGGGAAGGTCGGGCGCTCCCCGCTTCGCGTGGGCCCGGCCCGGGTAGGGTTTTTCACTCCTTTTTTCGTCTCCTTTCTCGTCCGCCGAGCGGTGCGTTTCCTTCAGGTCGAATTGCATGTCCGCTTTGCATTTTGCGATAGCCTTTATTCCGGTTGCCATTTATTTCTTGATGATTGGTGGCCTGCGACTCCGCACGCGTCCATTGATTACGACGGGATGGCGTGACACATTGGCCCTTGGCATTGCCGCGATGGGACTCGTTGCGGTTGGACCAATGAACCTCTTCTTTCCGGTCCGAGCTGCCGCGTCGTTGCAGGGCTGGGTGTGGTTTGCCCTAATCGCGCTGTATCTACTCGGTCTGCTACTCCTTCTACTTAGCAGCAAGCCGCGATTGATTGCCTATGGTCTCACTGAGATTCAGTTTCGTGATTCCATGCTAGATGCGGCAAGAGAAGTCGACGAAGCTGCTATCTGGGAGGGCGATGTGCTGACTCTACCTGGCGAAGGCATCCAGCTCGCCGTCGAGCCGAGCGGAAGTACGAAAGTCCAGCAAGTTGTGCATGTCGGTTTATTGCACAATCTTCAAGGCTGGTTGCAGCTCGAGCGTGCTTTCGTGAAGTCGGGTGCACAGGCGCGTTGCGATCGGTCCATTGCCGGCTGGCCTTTTGTACTGGCCGGAGGGCTATTGCTCGCCTACGCAATCGGCCCCGTCATTTCCAACCCCAACAACGCCTTCGCCCAACTCAAAGAGTTTCTCTCGCGATAGTTGGGCAGTGCTCAATACTCGCGGCTGATGGGTCGTAGAGTAGTGTTCGTCCGATAATTTGCAATTCCGTTCGGTCCGCAGAGCAACACGTTCTGCGATCTTTCGCCCGTCTGCCTGCAGAGGGGTGGGGCAACCACCTGCGGCCAGCACGGACATTGATAACCAAGCGTTCGTCGGACAATTTGCAATTCTGAACGGAGATCTCTTCAACTTGCGATGCCTGCACTCTCCAGGCCTTAGTCCGAATCACCTGCGGTCACGACGTCACCTGTGGAGTTGAGCGAGACTCTGGTCGCATATGGGAGCTTTCGTGTCCGGCTCAAGTCTAACTAGGGATTCTAGTCCAGCAACTGCGATACTCTCGAAGGGGCGTTTACTAGAAAGCTTGAAAGTAAATGTAGAAGACAAGTAATGGATGAGGATACTTTTTCGTGTTCTTCTCAAATTCTTCATTATCGCCCAAGAGCATGTGAAGAAGACTGCTGAGCCGGGTAGATAGCGTGCAACGCAATGTCTGCTTGTTGCCATATCACGATATCCCCGAGAAAAGATAAAGCAACGTCTTTTCTGTAAAAGTTGGATTGGTTTCAGTGGTTAAAGGTTAGGTATCTCATTCCGGTTTCCCATTCGTCGGAGAGCTCGACAAGGACCGCGGTGACGAGGCGTAGAACCGACGCTTCGTTAGGGAAGAGAGTAGCGACACGGGTGCGGCGTTTGATCTCTTTGTTCTGTCGCTCGAGCATGTTGGTTGTTCGCATTCTCTTCTGGTGTTCGGTAGGCAATTGGAAGACGGTCAAACCCTCCGCGACGTTCTCGTCCGCCCATGTAGCCAGCTTGGGTGCAGTGGTTTGATATTTTCGGACAAGCCGTTTTAGTTCTTCGCGAGCGGCATCGGCATCTTTGGAATTAAAGACAACTCGCAGATCATCAGCGACTTCCTTACGCATTCCTACTTTGGGCACGTAATGCATGGCGTTCTGCATGAGGTGGAACTGACACCTCTGCCATTGCACCGATGGCAATACGGCTTTGCGAGCCGCCTTCAAACCGGAATGATCATCGCTGACAATGAATTGCACTCCGGTCATTCCGCGAGCCAAGAGGCTTTCGAGGAACGATCGCCAGTGGACTTCAGCTTCGCTGAGCGAACAACTAACACCAATCACAGTGCGGTGTCCGTCGGGCAAGATACCGATTGCGATCAATACAGCACAATCGCGTACAGCACCGCCAACTCGGACCTTTTCGTATCGAGCGTCGAGGAGCACGTACTCGATTTTGCCGAGTGGACGGTTGCGCCAGGCTTCGAGCTCTTCATCGAGTAAGGCGGCGGCGCGACTGACCTGCGTGCTGGAAACGTCGAGCCCGCAGAGTTCGGCGGTAATCGCCGCAACCTTGCGAGTGGAAACTCCTTGGACGTACATCTCGGCGATCGCCAGTTTCAGTGCTCGTTCGCTCCGTTCGCCTCGCTCCAGAGCTGAAGGGTAGAACCGCGAGTCGCGGGTTTGTGGGACTTGCAATTCCAAACGCCCGAGGCGGCTGTTGACGGTCTTTGGCTTGTAGCCATTGGCGTGCGTTCGACGAGTATCAGAGCGTTCGTAAGGAGCCGCATTGAGGTACTCGGACCTCTCGACCTTCATAGCCTCGTTCATCAGGATTTGAATGGCTTGGGCCATAGAGTCGAACCCGTGATCGGCGAGCAGTTGGACAGCTTCGTGAGTCGTGTTAGATTGAAATTCGTGGGGCATGGTTTTGGTGTCCTTTCAGTGTGGTAACTAAAAAGAAACCAATCCTGGCCCACTCTTTCAAGCAGACCACCCCAGGTATGGCTCGTTCGAATTCGTTCGCAAGCTCACGAAACCGAACGAGCCATACCTGGTTACTCAAATTTACAGAAGCAACGTTACACTACCCGAGAAAAAACTTGCTCCTGCTATTTCGGACGTTAGAACAGTTGTGTCTAGCAGCTCAAGAGCAAGCTTTGGTTACAGCTTGTGGCAGAAAAACGCAAAGCGGGTATCGGGTCAGTGACAAGGCCCAACTAGTTCGTCCCTTTGCGGATAGAGTGCTATAGTTGATTCGATCGTGAAGTTGTTTTCCTCACTAGATTTCTTTGAGGTGCATGTAATGAAAATTTCCATGGGGCTTTTGCTGTTTTCTTGCGTCTTGTCGCAGGTGGCTGAGATCGCGAAGAGTGAAACTGAAGACAATGCCAAAAAAGAAGGTGGTGTCGCTGAGAAGCTAGTAGTCGAACGGCACAGTACCATAGAGACTCGCCGTGGAGGACACTTGAAAGCGGACGTGGACTTAGGCGAATTGCCTGCTGGTGAATCGGCAAAGATTCATCTGGTCGTCAAAAATCCGTTCGACAGACTCATTGAATTTGATTACATGCGCCCAGGGTGTGCCTGCTTGAACTCGAAGATCTCCTCAGGAAGCATTCCGCCCTTTGGCTCAATTGAGGTCGACTTTGAGATTCAGACGCCTACAAGAGTTAATTCAGTTAATCAACTCGTGGGTGCGAAGTTTGGGAAAAACAACGACAAAACCACGAGCTTACTTGTGTCGCTCTCATACGACCTTAAAGGTGTAGTCTCCTTCGAGCAATCGATGGTAAAAGTCAAAGGGATTCCTGAAGAGGAAATGATCGAATGGCGGCTCCCTATTTTGGTTACTGAGCCATGCAAAGTCGAGGACGTGCGGGTTCTAGCACAGGGTGCTTTTCAGGGGAAACTGGAAACTGAAATCCAAAGTTCCAATGGGAGGCATTTTGTTTTTTGTCGAATGCCAACAAAGTCTTTCACGTCGACCGGAGTATCGGGACCGATCAAACTCTATCACGATGAAATGGGAAAAGAAGCGTCAGTGCTCTGTGTAGCTTTGCTAGAGCCTGACGTTGAGGTCGCTCCCGATCGCGTCCATATGAAATACGACGTTAAGAGGGATTGCTACCAAAGTTCACTTTTAGCCAAATTTCGAGAGGGAGTTTTTGCGGCAGGTCTATCCGCTCCCCCGAGTGTCTCGGTTGACTGTCGAGTGGTAGGTATCGAGGAAAGTGGGGACGAGCTATTGATAAAAGCGAAGGCAAAACACCTTGCAGGGAATGTTTACCGTATCTCACTGGAAGCAAGGAATGGACTCGAAGACAAGATTTTGAGCAAGAGTCAATTCAGAGTTCAGTACACGGTCAAGATGCGAGGTGAGTCGTGGAATCATGATGGGGTAATTGTGTTGTCTGGTGTCAAGTAGCCAAGGAGTTTACGATGAAAAAGTTGGTGGTATTGCTGGTTGTTGTTTTTGGAGGTTTCCTAGGAACCGACGAGTGTCGTGGTCAGTGTGTAGTAATCGATACGCAGGATTGTTCTGATGGTTCAGCACCGCCAGAACCTAGTTGTGGAGAAATTGGGTGTACACCGAGTATTCTCAATCCAGGGTTCTATTTTTGCCCTTCGAATTCCGAGGGGTGCGATGTGGCAGACGATACCTATGACGGATACTACTCTGGTCCGTCAGGGGCGAATTCGTGGTCGCTAGGGGATGAGGTCGTCTGTGTGAGGTGTGGTGACTGTAAAGGGTGTTCCGAGTTCACAACCACCTGCAAGAACGACGCCGACAACTGGGCTCCCGATGAAATTGTATACGACTTAGTGGGAATTGGTGTCTGCAACTAGGGCACCTTCTTAGTGTTTAGACAGGCTTGCTCGATAAAGGGTTGAGATGAAATTTTTCTTCTTTACTGCAATGGTAGTCGCTTTTTTTGCGTCACTTTCTTTCGGGCAAGATGGCACAGCGGGTAGTGCATTGGCATTTGCCCGCATTAACAATTCTTCGATTCAGTCATGTGACTTGTTGATCGAGGCAGAGGTCTATGAAGATAGGTTGGATGGTTTGGACCATCGCAAGACGATCTATCGGATTTCGCTAGACTACGAAACAAAGGAGGGCCTGCTTCTGAAGCGGGGGGAGGCGTTGTCCGCAGTCAAAAGTTCGAAGATAAAAGGTGGCAGAGTAGAGAACAAGCAGCTTTCCAGGGGCTTTCTCGTCAACAATAAAAGTGGATACCTTCGAAACTTCCCTCAAAGAGCATCCTTGCTGCCGTCTGCGAATTTTTCGGAGATCGCAGCTAAGATGAATTGTCCCAACCCAAGACTGTTTGGGTTACTCCCGTTAGGGGAATCCTACAATTGGGGAAAGTCGAGTCTGGACAGATTTTACCAGCTGCAAAGCATTGCAACATATAGGAGTAGCGGACCGCAAGAAACTACCGTTGAGGCGTTCATCGCGACACCATCCGAGAATGTTGACCGCTACTTGACTTGGTCGCTGGATAACGCTTCCAACGTTACGAATCGCATCCGACTTATTAGCCGTTTGGTTGACGAGAAGAAGGACGTTCCAACTAACGCCGAAATGATTGAGTGGAAGGAACTGGACGGTATAAAAGTGCCTGTTGAAATCTTCTCTGAAGATGGAGTTGCCGTTGTCAACGACGATGGTGAGGAGGAGCTCTATGAACGTCAAACGTTCTGGAGCATCAGTTGGCTGGCGCTAAATGGCAACGGAAACAGGCTAATCGCTTCTAGAGAAATCCTCGATGACATTCAGGAATTTAGAAAGCAAACGGATATTGAGGTGTTGAAAGGGGCTGTTCTTGTTGGCCCTGACGCTACGAAGTAGCTGGATCTTCCGGGAGTTTCGCGGGGACACAACGGTTTCGACCATCCAGACTTCCTCAGCCGAAGACAACCGCCAATCCTATTCCGCACAAGAGTGCCATGTAGATCGTAAGCGGTTACCATAAGCATGCTCGTATGCAACCCGTAG
>JBGCCZ010000123.1:0-7795 GCA_045105035.1 Pirellulaceae bacterium
CACTCGTTGTCGCAAACGACCCAGGGGCAACCAGATATTGGAGCAGGATATAGTAGCTCTTGTGTGGCACTGGTTCACCAGTGTTTTCCATTCATTAGCAGCTTGCACCCTGGAGTGGATGAAGTTGAATTTGTGGAGCAGGGTGAGCTCAAGGCGAGTTTAGCGTCGGCCCAAGATCCAGGGGATTCTGATTCGAGCATTTCAACTTCGATGGCTTTTGCATTTTCTAGCCACATACAAGCTGGCAAGGCATCAAGGCACTGGCAGAGCCAGTGCCACACCAAGGGAGCAACCGCAAACGCCTAGGGGCAACCAGATATCGGAGCAGGATACAGTTGCTCGGCTCTCCGAGCCGAGGATTTGCAGAATTCCGGCTGGGACAGCCGGGTACTCTCTTTCACAGGATGAAAGTCTTTCTTCTGTTCTCTTCTGTTCTCTTGTGTGGCGTTGTTCACCACTTTCTTCCATTCAATAGCTGCTCGCGCTCTGCAGTAGATGAATCTGAACTTGGGTAGCAGACTGAATTTGTGGTGCAGAGTGTGCTCAAAGCGAGTTTTTAGCGTTGGTCTAAGAGTTTGATATTTTGGAGAAGGAATCGAGGACACAGCACGCTGCCCAAGTTTCTGGAAAAGAACCCTACCCGCTCCTGGGCTCGCGACCTTCCCAGGATTTCTCGCCGTTAGCTCGGAAAAGGAAGGTGACATGCAAAAATCGTTGGGGCTGCGCGGAGAGTTGGAGCGATCTAGCTATGGGTTGATTTCATTCGCTCTCCAGCCTGCGCCGCTGGTTGTCGAGGGTGAGTCGAGCTCCCAGGCAAGGAGTGGGTTCTGCGCATGCCTCCAGGACAGGTGCTGGATTAATCCGGTGTGAGGCAGCCCACCTAAGGCGTGGCGAATAGTGTGGGCCGGGGGGACGGGTTATACGTGTTTCATTTCTGATTCTGCCGGCTTGTGGAAAGATGTTGCGACTTTTCATCATGTTTCGTTTGCACATCGTTATCTGTGTCGTACGTTTCGATGGGTCAACAGAAGGTATGCCGATTACGGCAGCTTGGTTGTTTGAACGGAATCGTTCGTCGTTTGCTCGTGACACGGGTTTGGAGTGTTTCAGGTAAACGGAGGTCGAACTCAGGTGGGTGAGCCTGAGTCTGTCGTGCAAACAGCCGCTCCTGGACTGACCAAAAAACAACATGCGTTGGGAGTCGATTGCACCAATGTGTTGTCACGACCGCCAAAGGTCAGCGAGCGATCGATCAACGTAAAACGAGGGGATGATCATGAAGAGAATTGCATTTGTGAGCCTGCTAATCCTGTGTTCAGCCGGTTGCCGCGGCGGCCTGCTGTCACGACTGTTCCATGGCGATAGCTGCCAGGGAACTTGTGGAATGTCGCTTCCTGCACCGGTAGACGCTGGCTGTAGCAATTGCGGCACGGGAACGGTGACTTCGGGCTATCCGACCTATGAAGGCGAAGTTTACTCAGGCGGAATCGTGGATGGAACGATTTCCGATCCTTACTACCAAGGCACGGTGGTTGACGGCACAATCATTGGTTCGAGCCCAATTATCGGATCTTCGCCTGTTGGACCGATGGCAACGATCAATCCTTGAGCTCTCGGGTTTGCCTTTCCGATTACCCTTCCAATTGCTTTTCGGGATTGCCTTTTGAATATTGAGTGCAGGCGGCCATAGCTTGACTCAACATGCGAGTGTGACGGTGCTTTCGGGGGGAAGCACCGCACCTCGCTTTCGAACAGCAGAAATGCTTGTTTCAAGTCTTTGCAATGCACGTCGTCTCCGAGGACAATACAAATAGAGTCCTTCGCAGAGGAGTTCTTCAGTGCACTTCCCGAGCGTTATCCCGTGCCGAACGTATAACGAGAGCCTCCTATGCCGGATTACGACACGAACGTTTGTTGGAGAAGAGGCAAGTCTCGAGATAGAACGCGCTCACTCAATGGATTGTGTTCAAGTTCGAGTGACAGTTCAAAAGCCCCTTCCCGCTTGTGGGAGTTTCGGATGCGGGAGCGGCCGGGGAAGGTAAGCGATTCACAGAATGCTTGTCTTAGTGCAGAGCAGTCCTCCCCGTTCGTTCCTTGCGACCCTCTAGGAGTGAGGTTGGCGAACGTTTTCAAACAGTGGCAAAGTGTTTCCCTGCTCTTGTTGTTCATAACGAGCGGAATTGTTGCGGCACCGAAACACTGTTGTGCACAAGCCGATGATGTTGCTGTTGATCGTTCTTCGGAAGCGCCTGAAAGCCCTCTAAGTTTTGTGGCTCCCAAGCCTATCGAGATGTTAGTCGGCCTCAAGTTGACGGCCGGCGACGGGAACATGATAGGCACGTACGCGATGACCGCTTTCCCAGCAAATTGGCCTGAGCAAAAAGTTGAAGTGCTGCAGGTTAACGTGGCACCACCCTTTCGCCATGACTTTCGCGAGCTTCCGGGCGGGAATCAGCAGTTGCTGCTTCGAGCTCAAGTCGTTCCCGCGAACGCCGTCATCGAAGCAACCGTGCACTTGCGAATCACCAAGTCTCATATTGTGGGGCCTGAAGATCCGACACATTTGACAGTTCCCCGACGTTTGCCACGCGAGATGAAACAGTTCTTGGGCAAGAGCCCGTACATTGATACGGGGACTTCAGAGCTAAAAAAGATCGTACGTGAAGTCAGCGATAGCGACCCACTAACCGACTGGGAGAAGACGGAAATGCTCTACGATTGGGTGCGCGAGAACATCGTGTACACCAACGGAGAGATTAAATCGGTTCGTCAAGCGTTGAAAGATCGAACCGGCGACTGCGAAGAAATGACCAGCACCTTTGTTGCCCTATGCCGAGTCGCGAAGATCCCCGCACGCTGTGTTTGGATTCCAAACCATTGCTACGCGGAGTTCTACATGGAAGACAAAGAGGGCAACGGAACTTGGTTCCCATGCCAGCTAGCCGGCACAAGGAACTTTGGATCTATGCCGGAGTATCTACCTATCTTGCAAAAAGGCGATCGCTTCAAAGTTCCGGAGAAGAAAAAGATCGAACGGTACCTCGCCGACTATCTCAAAGCGCAGAAAGTTGCCGGACGCAGGAAGCCCAAAGTCGAGTTCGTGCGAACTCTGCTCGGCGACGCAGCCAAATTGGATAACCCGGATCGCGCGGGCGCATCCAACTAGCGTCCGCCCATAGTTCAATCGGGTGTGGCAAGCCGGAGTTGACGGTATTTCGATGTAAACGCCTGCATTCTCGAGCCCCTGCGACATCGAAGTCTTCTTGGAAGATTGAGGGCGTATGAATTCGCAGTAGAATCAGTACTGCGAAAACAGTTGCTATTGATTTCGCTAGTGCCGACCGCCCAATGCCGCGTCGCTCTGTCCCGGGGCTCCAACTCGCGTTCTCATTCTCTAGAGTTGGCTTCAAATCTTGTGGATCGCGAAGGAGTCGAGTATCACATGGGATGTCAGACGCGTTTCAAACTCATTGATGAGATCGATCCTGATTATGAAACCCATCGTGCAAATTTCCCTGGACGTGACAACGATCCAGGAAGCTATCGAGACGGCCGAGTTGGCGATGAGTTCCGGCGTCGATTGGTTGGAAGCTGGGACGCCATTGATCTTGGCGGAGGGCTTGAATGCTGTCCGCGCATTGCGGGAGAGGTTCCCGGATACGCCAATCGTGGCGGATCTCAAAACGATGGACGGCGGTTACCTAGAAGCCGAAATGATGGCTAAAGCTGGCGCGAATTATGTTGTCGTGATGGCGAGGGCCCATGATGAAACGATCAAAGTCGTTTGCCAAGCTGGCAAGGATCATGGGATTGGAGTAATGGGGGACAATCTTGGTTGTCCAAGCATGGTGGATGGTGCTAAGCACTTAGCCGACATGGGATGTGACATCATCATTCACCATATTGGTTTCGATGAGCGGCGTGGAATATCGGCCAGCGGTCGGACCGCTCCGACTCCGATGGATGAACTCAAAGAGGTGGTCGCGGCGGTTGACGTGCCAGTGCAAGCGGTCGGAGGACTTTCCATTGAGCAAGCCTGTCAGACGCCCAGCTACGGAGCTCCGTTGGTGGTGATCGGCGCACCGCTCGCGATCAATCCGGATCGTTTCGAACGCGCGGGCGGAGATCTGGGTACCGTCTTGAAGCAGATTTGCGACGAGGTGCATTCCTTTGGCGATGTACCCGTGAAATGTTCCATCTCACCCAACCTCTCCGGTAGTTAGTAGGCCATGTCCCGATGCCACTGCCTTCCCCGGCTCGCGCCCCAAGTGACAGCGAAACAGTGAGTGAGGACGAGTTGCAAAGTCTCGATCACGATTTGCTTCGCGGACTGGCTCGCGGCTGGTTTGGGACTGAGTTCAGTAAGACACGTTGTCTGTTGGCGGTGAGCGGTGGTGCAGACAGCGTTAGTCTGCTCATTGCGCTGCTTGAGCTGAGTTCAGATGAGACATGTTTGGAGGTGGCGCATTTTAATCACGGTTGGCGAGGCGCCGAGAGTGACGAAGATGAGCAGTTCGTTCGGGATCTGTGTGCGCGATTGGGAGTCGCCTTTCATTCGATGAAATCTCCCGGTTCACTGGCTAGGTCAGAGGCGGCCGCTCGGGATGAGCGTTACCAATTTTTGGAAACGACTGCCTATCGAATTGGTGCACGCAGTGTAGCGACTGCACATACCTTGAACGATCGCGTCGAATCCACTCTGCACAATCTGTTTCGCGGGACCGGTGTCGCGGGAATACGTTCCATTGAGCCTCATCGGCCCTTAGGCGAAGATTTGATATTGGTGCGTCCCATGTTGCGGTGCAATAGAAGTCAAGTGATTGACTATCTTGAGCTTCGGCAACAAGCTTATCGCGACGACTCCTCGAATGAAGACACGAAGTACCGGCGAAACTTCTTGCGTCACCAGATACTGCCTGCGGTTCGAGAGACCTACGGCGAGGACGTCGATGGGCGCGTCGGAAATTTTGCAGATCTGCTGGCCGAGCATCTTGATGTGATTGAGCTGAGGGTGCGTCACTTTGCGGAAGCCACAGAATTGCTGCTCAGTAAGGAGAGTCGACTTGGCCGAGGGAATTTGGCTGAGAGCGCCGATCCTCAGGAGTTGTTGGTTTCCAGGTGCGTGGTTAGCGACGAACCTTGGCCTGTGGTTCGTGAGTACCTAGTTCGCTGCTGGCGCGACAGGGGGTGGCCTTTGTCGAAGTATTCCGCGCTGCACTGGAATATTATCCGAGCCGCCTACGAAATAGACCTCAAGGATGATGAGTCGGCACCGCAGAACTCGCAACACGGAATTGAATGGCAATTCGTTTCCAATTTGCCAGGCGACTTGACGCTCGAGTCAAACGCTCGGTGGCTCCGGATTCGGAGAACTGCTTCCAGCTTAGGAGTCCGAACTTGAGACACTGGATGCAGAAGTTCCGGAACGCTTTTCGCGGCATTTACGTTGGTAGCCGGCACGAAAGCAGTTTTGCCGTTCACATTCCTATAGCGCTCGCGGTCGTCGTGATCGCGTGGTTCACTGGTTGCAACATAGCGGAATGGTGCCTGCTGCTTCTTTGCATCTTGGTTGTGCTTAGCCTGGAACTGATGAATAGTGCGATTGAGCACTTGGCCCGAGGGCTCTGTTCGGAGCAAAACGCGGAAGTCGGCAACGCTCTAGATATCGCCAGCGGTGCTGTGTTGGTTGGCAGCATTGGTGCGGCGATCGTTGGCTGCGTTGTTCTCGGTAATCGACTCTATTTGTGGATTGGAATATCCTTCATTGGCTAGGAGTCGTTCATGGCTTCGTGTCGCTTGAGGGCGCCTGCAAAAAATTTTGGTGGATGGTGGCTACGATTGATTAGCGCTAAGCTCCACGCCTCACTACTCTCAAAGCTCAAACTTCCGTGCACTACCATTTCATCACTGGACGACTCGCCGAGCATGCGGTTCGCCATGGAGTCGAGCAGGCATCGCAAAAACACGGCTTCGCATACTCGATTCAAGTCCTGCCCATTACCGTCGCTGCGCTGATGACGGCCAAGTGGGTATTGCGGCATCTGGAAGTTCCGAAGGGAACGGATGCCTTGATTGTTCCCGGGTACCTAGAAGGACAATCGGAAGACTTGGTCGAATCCGTTCCGTGCGAGGTTCGAGTTGGGCCGAAGGATGTCCGCGACTTGCCCAGATTGTTCGGCGATCAGCCTGACCGAAGCGACTATGGCAAGTACTCGATTGAGATCGTGTCGGAAATAAATCATGCGGATCGACTTGAGTTCTCAGATCTGCTTGACACTGCCAAACGCTTGCAAGCCGACGGAGCGGATTTGGTTGATATCGGCTGCTCTCCTGGGGGAACTTGGAGTCGTGTTGGTGAGGCAACGAAGATGCTCATTGCAGAAGGCTTGCGAGTTTCGATTGACTCTTTCAATCCTGTCGAGGTCGCGGCTGCTTGCCAAGTGGGGGCTGAGTTGGTGTTGTCGGTGAATTCGTCGAATCGCGAACAAGCCGTGAGCTGGGGGCGGGAGGTCGTAGTGGTGCCGGACACGCCTGATGATTGGACTTCCTTTCAAGCTACCATCGAGTACTTAGCCAGCCAGTCGGTTCCAATGCGGCTCGACCCGATACTTGAGCCTATTGGTTGTGGTTTTGTGGAGAGCCTCGCGCGTTACCGTCGCTGCCGGCACGCGTATCCCGATGCGAAGATGCTGATGGGAATAGGGAATTTGACGGAGCTTACTGACGTCGACTCGGCGGGAGTGAATGTGGTGCTGTTGGGGATTTGCGAAGAGCTCCAAATCCAAAGCGTGCTGACGACCCAGGTCATCAACTGGGCTCGATCAAGCACTCGGGAATGCGATCTTGGACGGCGGCTTGTTCATTTTGCGTGCCAGCAGAGTATTCCTCCGAAGAATCTGAGTTCTGAACTTGTCCTCTTGCGTGATCCACGTGTGCAGGAATTTGACCTGGGTTCGATTTCGAGTCTTTCGCAAGCAGTGAAGGACCAGAATATTCGCATCTTCACTCTTGAGGATCAGATCCATGCGGTCAGCCGGGGGACACATGTCTGGGATAGGGACCCTTTCGTTGTGATGGAAAAGCTACTCTGCTCCGAAGTGGGGACTTCGATCAATCCTAGCCACGCATTTTATCTTGGCTTCGAGATGGCAAAGTCGCTGACTGCGAACACGTTGGGAAAACAATACACGCAGGATGAGGCGTTGAACTGGGGCTTCTTGACTCGAGATGAAGACCATCACCGACTTGCACGAACGCATCGGGCTCCCCGAACGGATGGTGAGTAGTCCTGCGCTTCTCGAGCTTCTTTGAAAGAAGGGCAGAGAGCCATGACCGGCGTTCTAGTCGTCGCCGCTGCCTAGAAATTTGCTTGGAATCTAGTTCTGAACCGTTCATTTGGCCTGCGACCCGCAAAATCGGTTCAGTCAAGAGAATCTGATTGGGCCAACCCTGCGAAGATGGTAAACGGTTCGGATTTGGTAAGTGTTGCTAGCTTTTGGCGCCGAAACATTCTGCTGAAGAAGTATCGGGACGTGCACCGCGCACGGCAAATTCACGATGGTCTGGCGAAGAACAAGAACGGTTGTCAGCGTCGATGTTGCTTGCCTTTTGGTGCGTCCCTTTCAATCCTTGGATATGTAGAAAATTTGTGGAGACTAGTAATGTCAGTTCGAATTGTTGCTTTGTTGGTTGCTGCGAGCTTCACGCTTGCCCCTTCCAACGCCAGCGCATTTGGCCATCTGTTTGGTCACCGCGCTGCCGGTTGTGACTCTTGCGGTGTTGCAATGGCTGCACC
>JBGCCZ010000124.1:0-38190 GCA_045105035.1 Pirellulaceae bacterium
CGCTGACACGATCCTGGGCGATTTTCAACAAGATGGTGGAACGCTCGCGCCCGGCGATTCGCCAGGCTTGACGGAAATCCAAGGCAATTACGACATGAACGGCGGCATAATCGAGTTTGAATTCGCCGGCGGCGCTAACCCGTTTGTGGACTACGACTCTATCAAAGTCGAAGGCGTTGCAACGCTCAGTGGAATGCTAGACATTGATTTGATCTATCCTGCCGGTGGGACATCCCCCTTCGCACCCGTACTGGGGGACTCTTTTTTAATCGTTGACGCCGACGGTGGCATCCAAGGGATGCCCGAGTTTGACTTCTCTGGAGCTGGGCTGAGTAGCGGTCTAGCATGGAACACCAACGACTTCAGTTCAACGGGACGCATCTCGATCATTGCAGCGGTTCCAGAGCCCACTGGGGCACTGCTGCTTGCACTCACTTCCTGCTCAATCCTGCTTCGACGACGAAGATCTTGTTAGAAGCTTGAAGCGTTGGCAACCGACGCGCGCTTACTAGTTGAAGGAAACGTCTGCTTTTCCTCATTGCTGCACAACATCGTTTATCAGATCGGGGAGCGAAAGAAGTATCGTGAAACCAATCTTAATGACAGCCTTTTTCGTACTGGTTCTCGGTCCCGTAGTTTGCTGTGGAGATTTGATAGTTCCGGGCGGGAACGCAATCCATCCCACTGCTTCTGTCGCCGTCGAGAAGCTCTTGGATGCAGACAATACTGTTGGAGCACAGCGTGAACTGGAAGCAATTGCGCTAGAAAATCCGGATTTGCCGCATCCCAAGCTGATGTTGGCGCAGATCATTTTTCAGCGTGGCGACGTGAATCGTGGACGATCTATCCTTGAGAGGCTCTCTGTAGAAGAGCCCGAGCGATTCGACGTGCGAGTGGCATTCTGCTCACTGGCCGTTGACCAGCAGAGATGGTTTGACGGTTGGGTGCACGCACAGGCGGCAAGCGAGCTAGAGATGCCAAGCGGATGGAGTGCAGAGCGACGTGTTTCAGCTCAACTCGAACTGGCTTTGCTCAAGGGGGATTGTTGCGCCGGCCGGTCTGACTGGGAGGCAGCCGAGCAGATCTATGCAAACGCATGTGTTGTCGGCCAGTCTTCGGCCCTCTATCGGCAGCTACTAAGCAGACTAGCTCGAGCCAAGTTTCAGCTCGACAAAATCCGGGACTGCTACCAAACACTGTTGACTCTCCAATCCACCCAAGTCAATCATTCGCCCGCTGAGATCGTTCTAGCCGAGTGGTTCGCAAGTCAAGGGAATCAGAAACGTGCCGAGCGCTG
Source organism: Pirellulaceae bacterium (assembly GCA_045105035.1). Lineage (GTDB taxonomy): Bacteria > Planctomycetota > Planctomycetia > Pirellulales > Pirellulaceae > Aureliella. The sequence continues at coordinate 1,298 of JBGCCZ010000124.1, forward strand.
GTTCGAAGAAAGTGTCACGAGCCACCCACAATTCGCTCCCGTGTCATATGCCCGCTGGCTTCTAGATACGAACGATGCGAAGAAAGCCGAAGGGGTCCTTCAAGGCTTCCATACCGACGACGCATCGGATAGCGAAGAGAATGAAACAGTCATTGCCGAATTGAATTTGCTGTTGGCAATGGCGATGCGGATGCAAGGCCGATTCGTAGAGGCACAGCAGATCCTGTCGCCATTGCATCAAGCCGATCCTACGAATTTCGGTACGAGCAACCAGTTGGCTTTGGTGCTCATCGAATCAGCCGAAGAGTCTCAACGCGCGAGAGCATTGCAAATCGCTGAAGTCTGCGTTCGAACTCACAGGGGAGCCGCTGATGCCTGGGCGACTTTGGGCTGGATTCAGTTTAGAACCGGAGACCTCGAGCAAGCCCAACAGAGCTTAGCCATCGCTACTCGATCGGGCCACGTGAGTCGTGACACGGCCTATTTTCTCGCTGAACTGGGGACTGCTTTGGGACGAAAAGACCAGGCGACCAAGTTCCGCAAGGCAGCGCAGTTAGCTGAGGGGCCATTCTTCTATAGTCGAAACGGATTGCCCCAACGCTGAAAAGCGTATGAGAGAGAGTCGGCAGCAATGCCGAGAATTCCGACAGCGGGTGAGCCTGAGGTTATAGCAGGCCCTGCAACGGCGTGTCGGCTATCTAAGGGAATCTTCAATACGGGCAGACGCCTGATGCGTCCCTTCTGCAGTCCTTCCTTTGTTTGCTCCAGAAGGTTCCTACCATGGCTCAGCTCTCGCGAGAAGAACTGGTTTCGCATCACAAGATTGCCTGTGTCGACGTAATGAATTGGACAGTGCGCAGATGTTTCCAGCAGATGTTTCCGGTGGGCGATGCTCCGGAACGACTGAGCGAGGATACCGCACTAAACGCCAAATCCTGCTGTGTCCGTTGGGGCCCAAAGCGTGAAGAGTATGTGATGAGTTGCGATGCAGAAGCGTCACTCTGCGGTCCACGCGATACGTTTTGCGAAATCGGCCTGAAACTCTCCTCTCCAACGACTGACCGTTAGTCGAGCGTCTTCGTCCCCTAAGTCGTCTCGATACCAGCCGCTCGGCGTCTTGCGATATTGCCCGCCCCAGCCTGGCTGACTCGGATCAGCCGGGTCGTTGTGTCCACGCGGCAGAAAGAAAAACCACGATGGTGTGTCTCCTTCCTTGAGGCAACTGTGCGGGTTGGGGGCTGTCCACGTTTTGGTGGGATAAAGTTTCCCTAGAGCACTGGTGCTGCGTACGTTTGATTCGATCCAATTTATCGAGGTCAAACTTTCGTCTCCCGTCAGGTACATTCCTCGAAACGCAGCCGAGCGTTTGTCCTTGCCAGCAGTATGTTTGCTGAGAATGTAATAGAGGTCTGGAAACTTTTCGACGATCCAGTCGGCTAGACCATCCTGATCCCCAATATCGTAGACTCGAAACTTCGAGACGAATTCCGTGTACTCTGCCACGCTGCGATCCCTCTTCACTCGCCACAGCGCTTGAGAGCCGGCTGCGTCCACTGGCGCATGCTTGCCTATGGACAATTTTTCGATGTGCACCGGGCAATCAGCTAGAACCGAACCGCTGGGAAGTTGGCAAACGCAAAGCATGAACGTGAATTCCGTAGCGAAGCAATGATTGGGCTTACCCGAAGTCAACGAACGATAGACCGAGAGAGGAATTCGGTCCAACTCAAGCAATGGCGGATTTGCCGTTGCGGCGACTCCTCGAGAATCGACTTCAACCTGGTGGCGTGATGCTGAAAATAGCGATGCGAGTCGGTGAGGAATCGGGCTAGGACAACTTTCGAGTGCGGTACTAGTATTCTGCTGCAGAGACGAGAAAATGAGTCACGCCCTGGGATAGTTCTGGAATTAACTCGAAAGGGCTTTGATTTATCGGCTTCACAGACGACGGCTTCCCCTCCATTCGATTCGCGAAAGACTCGATCTCCTTCAGTCTCGTTGTGCTCTAGCAAACGCGATTGCCCACCAACTATCTAACACAACTTTTCGAATCGCCACGCTTCTTTAGATTCATCGAGGTTCAATTCTCATGGTTTCCATTCTCGCGGAAAAACTGCACGAGTATCCCCAACAAGACTTAATCGACGGAACCAGCGGGGGATCCGATTCGGTTCTCGATAACTGCCTCAATGAAAATGGCGGAGTGTTGCAGCTCGTACACCGCTACGCGGGCCGCACATTTTGTACGCCGGGTAAACGCCTCCGCCTTGATGCGAAATCGTACTACCCGGATTACATGAACGGGACGGGACTCGATGAACTTTGGATGTGCTGCACCGTGCCCATCGTTACGGGGGTCATCGATACTCGTACGAATAAAGCGCCGTTTCGCGAGGGGGAATCGCACGTCCTCACTCCAGATGGGAAGTTCATTGCGTTGCAGGACCTGATCACCGCCGATCCAGAAGCCGTGATGGGCGAGAAGATAACGGCATTCGCGAAATCACTTTATGGAGATCCGACTTGGCCGATCGTGTCAAAGAAGTTCGATAACTTGAATCCAATCCCGCATCACTTGCATTGGTCAAAGTGGGAAGTGTACGACATCAACTCTTTCGACAATCCTGGAGTCAGTCCGTCGCACTACCACACCACGGCAATGGGACTGTACCCGTTCGTCACCAAGGATCAATTTCTTGATTGCATGAAGCGCTGGGGTGACGGACAGTACAACGGCGTTCGGCATTTGTCTCCGCACGTGATGATGCACATTGATAATGGCTTCGTCATGCCCAACGGCGTGTTGCACTCGCCGACGGACCTTTGCACGCACGAGCTGCACGTCACGATGGACGAGCACTTCCTGGCCGAGGACCTGACGCTTGACGGACGAATCGGCGCAGCGGATGCGTTCTACGCATGCAGAGAAGAAGACTATCCAAAGGACAAGCACGAAGACTGGGAGTACCTAGTTGAAAAGTTCGACTTCGCAGCCAACCAGGATCCCGACTTCGTCATGAAAAATAGACGTCCCGTAATCACCGCCGAAGAATTTGCAGGCGATGGTGTCGAAGCCAAGTGGATCATCTACGGTGACTTCCTCGGTGATCAAAAGTGCTCGATGCTAAGGCTGACGGTGAAGCCTGGGGGTAAGACTAGCTTTTGCCCGGAGAGTCCCGCGCTGTTCCACACTAATTGCGGAAGCGGCCGCGTTGGAAAACTCGAAGTGCAATATCACCAAGATATGATTCTCGGCGAGATCTATCCTGAGATCGGATTCATAACTCAGTCGGCGCTCAACAGCGGCGGAGTCGAAATCGAGAACACAGGGACCGAGCCGCTGGTGTTGACTTTCGATTTTCCCCAGAATGCTCATTCAAAAACACCCGGTGTGTAATGAACTAGTTACGCCACGACCGAATTTTCGACTGGATGAAGATGATTTACAGGAACACGGCAACTGAGTGAATAGGTACCTGCTGCTAGCCGCCCAGAACCGCTTCTAAAGCAAAGCTGGTGTGAAAAGAGTTGTGGGGCTCATCATGATGAACAACGCTAGCTGTCGAACTTAATTTGCAAGCGTCGTCCGAATTATTCGCCTCCCTCGGATTGTTTCTTCCTCCACTCATCACGTCCCGTTGTGTCCAGAATGAAGTTGTCCGCCATCCAGTCGTGCATTCGAGCTGGCCAGCCTTTGAGTGTCTTGAGTTCCGTTCGGTAGCCCATATTGAACGCGTGGCCGCCCCGAGCGTAAATGTGGGCTTCAACAGGAACCTGAGCCTCGCGATACTTTCGGAACAAGTCGGCGATCACTCGCGAAGCACCGCGATCATCGTTTGCAACGATCAGGAACGCTGGTGGGGCCATCGCCGGAATCTTCTCTGGAACCCCGAGCGGTCCCGGGTAAACCAATAACTGAAAATCCGGTCTGCAGCTGACACGCTCGATCGGATCGGTTGCATCCTCGTCTCCTGCTCCAGGTCCGTAGGCTACCGTCGAAACGACTTCGCCACCGGCGGAAAACCCAAGCATGCCGATTCGCGTGGGATCGATTCCCCACTCCTTCGCGCGGCTGCGGACCAGACGCATTGCGCGTTGGCCATCCTCCTGCGGGTGCTTCTTCAAGTCGTATGGCGAGCCCTCTTCGCGTGCGAGCCGATACTTGAGGACGAACGCCGCAACCCCGATGTCATTGAGGTACTTCGCTGCATCGACACCTTCCGCGTTGAAGACCAATAATCGATGCCCACCGCCCGGACAGATCACTACAGCAGCCCCGGTCGCCTTCTCCTTCGGCGGTAGGAAGACAGTGAGCGACGGGTTGTGAACGTTCTTCACCCAGTAGCTTTCCGCTAGCTCGGCCTCGCCCTTCCGGTCTTCAAAACCTGGGGCGCCGTTTTCCCAAAGTGGGATGACGGACTCTGTGGTTTGGCAGAGCGATGTTGCGGGAATAAGGGCAAGGGTGGCGAAGAGAACGAACTTCATTGGGCTATCCGATATGAGAGGAAGATTGGATCAGTTTACTATACGGGAACGGTTCGAGTGCCTGTGCATCGGTGAACTTTTTGGGCGTGTGACCTCATCTTGAAGACGACTCAGTCTCATTTTCGATGCGCACAGAGAAGGCTTGTGGAGAGGCTCGCGCGGAGAGGCTCGCGGACACAGCACACGGTGAGACAGGGAGGCTGGTGGACACAGCACATGCACGGTGGCACACGTGGACACAGCACACGGTGGCACAGACGCGGAGAGGCTCGTGGACACAGCACACGGTGAGACAGGGAGGCTCGTGGACACAGCACATGCGCACAGAGAGGCTCGTGGACACAGCACATGGGAGAGGCTCGTGGACACAGCACACGGTGGAGAGGCTGGCACAGAGAGGCTGGTGGACACAGCACAGAAGAGAGGCTCGTGGACACAGCACTCGGTGACACACGGTGGCACACGTGGACACAGCACACGGTGGCACAGACTGGGAGGCTGGTGGACACAGCACAGAAAGGCCTCTCGGCGTCGGTGACGCAGCACAGAGAGGCTCGTGGACACAGCACATGCACGGTGGCACACGTGGACACAGCACACGGTGGCACAGACTGGGAGAGGCTCGTGGACACAGCACACGGTGGCGGCGTGGAGAGGCTCGTGGACACAGCACACGGTGAGACAGGGAGGCTCGTGGACACAGCACATGCGCACAGAGAGGCTCGTGGACACAGCACACGGTGGAGAGGCTGGTGGACACAGCACAGAAAGGCCTCTCGACGTCGGTGACGCAGAGGAAACGCTAAGCTGCCGCGATTCCTAGGCCCCGAACGCATCCCCTTACTACAGGTAAACCGCTGGACGGAGAGTTACCAGGAAGAGTTTGGCGATGTGCACCAGAGGGTCAGCTAGAACTCAGTTTGATTGCAATTTGGCAAAGAAAAAGCCTGCTTCGAATGGAAGCAGGCTTGGTGAATTTTGAGTGGGCGATAGAGAATTCGAATCTCCGACCTCATCGATGTCAACGATGCGCTCTAACCAACTGAGCTAATCGCCCGAAGACGAGAGTTTCGTAGGTTTTGGGCTCAGCGTCAAGACGTTCTGGATCGAGAAATGCGAAGGTCGGCTTCGATGTTGGGGGAACGCCGATGGGGATCGAGTCGAACTAGCGTACCCTGCCAAGACTGAGCGTGTACTTACGAACGGCCGCACGGGAAGGTAGAGCTAGTTAGGCTCCGCCAAGATCGGTCGATATTGGATCGACACGTTGACTACGGTTTGTAGTCAACATCTTTGAGGATGTAATTCCTCGCCACCACTTGAGGAACGGCGCTCTTGTTGGTGACCGGCGTCATGAGAGCTTGGTAGACGTGATAGTCTACGCCCTCGGACATCGGAACTGTTGCACCATCTAGCATCACAACGTTAACCACACCACTGTGCTGCGAAGACGGCCTGGAACACTCGAAGCCGTCGGTAGCTATGTTGGCTTCCAGCTTCATGCCGTTCACCAGGTTCATTGGGGTAACGTTTGGAATGGTCGGATCATCGGGAGCGTTCGGCGAAACAGCCCCCGGGACTTCGCGGTAAAGCCATACCATCCCGTTGTGGAATCTCGCCAAAGGCGTAGTGACATTGGTGTTCGATGGGAAAGCCCAGCTATCGGCCTGCAAGTTTTCTGCGATGCAAAGCGTTGAACTCAAGCCGTCCTTGACACGATCGCCGGTGATTCGTCCATTCGGATTTGGCTCGTAGACGCCGGTGATTCCATTCACGTTGTTACGCACGCGATTAATGAAGAGGGTGTTTTCCTGCCCCTGCGAATTTCCTGGTGGATCCGTAGGCAACCGGAAATAGCCAGCATTGCAGACGTACGAAGTGTAAGGTCTTATTTCGCCAGAATTTACGTTCTGGTTGTCGCTTGGACAGATCATTACTGAAAGAGATGGAAAGAGCACCTGATCGTTCGCACCCGGGCCTTCCAACCAACCTGGTGGAGTAGTGCTCGTATAAGTTGTTTGGTCGTCCCAAGCGTCTCGCAGCGGTTGATTCCCGATCTCAGGCAAAATCGCGACGACCCAAGAACCAATCTTTCCACCGGTGGTTCCACCGGCGCTGAAAGTCCCGAACATCTCTTGGTAGCCGGGATAACGCTTCTTGGATGTCTCGAAGTTCACAACTGCAAGGCCCAGCTGCCGAAGGTTGTTTGAGCACTCGGCTCGACGTGCCGCTTCGCGAGCCATCTGCACAGCGGGGAGCAGGAGTCCGACGAGAATTCCAATGATCGCAATAACAACCAGGAGTTCTACTAGCGTGAAAGCGGCTCGTTGCTGCGAAGCGTTCACAGACTTTGGATCGGTTATTACTGGCATAGTGTTCCCCTTCAGAAACCGGGACAAGACGAGAGGAGAAATCCTATTTCTCAACCTAAATTGTCGCAGATTGGCCTAAGCAAGTCCAGCGAATGGCAGTTTGGCAGCTTCTAAACGGGTTTTTCAGTGCTTCGGTGGCTCGTTAGGCAGGAAATAGGCATCGTTTCGAGAGCCCGCTTGTTTGCGTGAGGAGGCCCCTCCCGGCCGCTAGGACGTCCGACCTCCCCAGAGGGGAGGTGCAAGTTGATGGACCCCATTAGGCCCTGTGGGGGAGGTGTGAGGTGATGGATCCCATCTCATCCGCTTGGGTGGTCGACACGCCCAGAGGGGCGGTGTGTGTTTCGGGAAGCCGATTGGATTGCGTTATTAAGTCAAGGAAAATTGGACTAGAACACTTGTTTCAAACAGGTGTTTGGTGTTGAATTAGGCGGACTGAATCGATCTTGAGCCACACTCCCACTGAAACTGGGTAGGAAGCAGTCATTTGAGTACTACGCAGCCGTCTTCTGAACCACCTCCAGCAGCTTTGCATGAAGCGGCGGTAGTAGCTGGCAACCGCGCATCCCAAGGCGCCGCGAATGCCGAGGCGTCAGCAGCGGAGCGTCTCATTTCGGCGGCTGGCGAGATATTTGCCGAGAAAGGGCCGAACGCGACTGTCCGTGAGATTTGTCGTGCAGCCGGCTGCTCCGTGGCGGCCATCAATTATCACTTCGGCGACAAGAACCAACTGTACCTCAATTGTGTCCAGGCGGCGTGCGAAGGAAAGCAGAGAGCGAATCCATTTCCAATCGCGGATCTACCTACAACTGCCGAGGAGCGGTTAGGGACTTTTCTGGAAACGATGGCGTTACGCATGGCGGCGGAAAATAACGTTTCCTGGCATAACGGATTGATGCTGCGGGAAGTTATCGAGCCGTCGGAGGGGGTGGCTGATTTCTTGGCCGATGCATTTAAGAAAGACTTTGAGCGTTTGCTGCAAGTCATCGGCGAATTGCTTGAGCCAAATCACAACTCGGAACAGATGCGTCATCAGTATGCGAACCAAGTGTTGGCCAGGTGCATGTTCTTGCGGACGGGAAAAAACCTCCGGCGCATTCTGCAGCTTGACAACCCAAACCACGAAGACCCACGGCTGTACGCACAGGAGATTTGTAGATCTTTACTGGATCAGTTCAAGGCGTTGGACTCTCAGACGAACGACAGCTAGTGAACCAGACTTACTAACCGAGTCTTCAGCGAAACGGTCTCGCCGATGAGCTTCGGATACTTAATTCAGAATCTATAACATGACCAAAAACTTAATCTTTGGCGTTTTGCTGCCGGGCGTTTTAGTGATCTGTGGTATTGCTTTGGCGGTGTTTCTGCAGGTTCCAGTACCGAAAACGCAGCGGCCGGCCAATCCTGAGAACGAAGCTGAGTTGCTTGAGTTCCTAACGGCGGCGGAGGTTCAGGTTGTAAGGCCGTTGGCTGAGCCGCTGGCGATCGAAGCGACGGGCACGGTTGTTCCTTATCGTGAGTTGCAATTGGCTGCGGAAGTGGCTGGTCGGATCGTGGAGAAAGCGCCGAACGTTCGCAGCGGGAATTTTGTGGCGAAAGGTCAGTTGCTCTACCGCATCAATCCACAGGACTATGAATTAGCGCTCGAACGATTGACTCGACGAAAGCTGCAGGAAGAGGCTTCGATAAAGGAACTCGAGCAGGATATCGAGAATACCAGGGATTTGCTCGAAGTTGCAAAAGAGCAGTTCGCGTTGGCGGAGGCGGAAGTCGGTCGATTTGAAAAGATGAGTGCTAACTTCTCCAGTGCAGCGGAACTGGATACGGCTCGGCAAAGTCGTCTGGCTTCGATGAACCAGAAAGTGACTTTGCAAAATCAATTACGCTCGCAGCAGTCGCGTCAAACCCGGATTGAGTTGGCCGCGAAATTGGTGGAGACCGAGATTGCTCAAGCGAAACTGGATTTGGGACGCACTGAGATCACCGCGCCCGTCGATGGTTTGATCGTGAGCGAACAGGTCGAGGTGGATTCTTTTGTGCAACGTGGCGCTCAGCTCATGGTGCTCGAGGACACCGAGAAAGTTGAAGTCGCCTGCAATATTCGCATGGAACAATTGTCGTGGATCTTGGAGCAGCCAGGAGTGAGCACGGACCAGTTGGTTACGGCCACGCAAACACCGGCCTACGATCTTCCAGAGGCTCCAGTGGAAGTCGGATTCAAGATCGCAGGACGCGAGACGCAGACGTTTGTCTGGCAAGGAGTTTTGGATCGTTTCGAAGGTGGCGGAATTGATCCGCAAAGTCGGACGGTTCCAATTCGGATCCAGGTTGACAATCCCGATCAGGTGTTCTCCGAAACGGGTGAAGCAGTCACTGCCAATGGGCATCCGAACTTAGTCCGCGGCTTGTTTGTCGACGTCAAGATTAAGACGCAGCCGGCGACGGCGCTGCTCTTGGTGCCGAAGTTGAGTATCAAGCCGGCGACGGGTACGAGTGTGATTTGGAAGTTTCAGGAAGATCGAGCGGCGCTCCGCACAACACCCCAGGCACTTGAGGCAATCGCACTCTACGAAGAGGCCAAAGAGGCTGGCACTGTCGAGGAAGTTTACGCACTTGAAGAAGGCGAGGAAGCCGTTGTCGATGATCTGGACTCTTGGCTGGTTGGTAACCTAGAGGTAGTCGACGGAGTCAGGATCGTCTCTGCTTATTGGGACAACGAAGACATCGAGTACTGGGTTTGTGAAGTTCCCGGTGGCATGCTCGGGCCCGGAGACAAGGTCATCGTGACTCCGCTGCCAGGTATTCGAGCGGATGGGACCGATGGTGTTCGTGTGGCCAAGGCTTCCACGCGGGCGGAAACGGACGACGGTCAGCAGGGGATTGGCGACGCGGCTGCATCCGAGGAAGGCGATTTGGCCGGTGAAGAATTCGGGCGATCGCAGTCGGAAAACGAGCCGTCGTAGTGCAGGTCCCCTAGAGCGGGTTCGCTGGTGCGGATCCGATGGAGCGGTTGCAAGCCAATAATGTGTTGCCGCAATGCGATAACTAAGTAGCGAAGCCAAATTGAATCAAGGGTAGGGAGAGCTGAGATGAATCGGATTGTTCGGTGGTCTATCAGCAATACGCCAGCCATCAACGTGATGGTAGTTGCCTTGCTGGTAGCTGGCTTCGTGAGTTTTTTGAACATGCGACGGGAGGTGTTTCCAGAGTTCGAGCTGGAAGTCATCTTGGTCTCCGTGCCGTATCCCGGTGCGTCGCCCGAAGACAGCGAGAAGGGGGTGTGCCAGCCGATCGAAGAAGCGATCCGCGCCCTGAATGGAATCAAGCGACTCGTGAGTATTGCCAATGAGGGCGGTGGCTACGTCATTGTTGAATTGAATTCTAATATTCGCGATGTGCAGAAAGTCGTCACGGAAGTCAAATCACGGGTCGACCGGATTAGTAATTTTCCGCGTCTGGCTGAGAATCCTGAAGTCGAACAGATTACCTTCCGCGAGTCGGCGATTCGTCTGGCGATTTTGGGGCCGGGTCTGACCGACACTGAGTCTGGGATTCAACTCCGAGAAGTGGCCGAGCAGATTCGTTCGGAATTACTGGATATCGAGACGATATCTCAAGCTGAAATTCAAGGTGCTCGAGAGTTTCAGGTTGATGTCGAACTGTCCGAAGATACGCTCCGCAAGTATGGCCTGACGCTGTCGGCCGTTGCCAACATTCTGCGGAATGAGAACATCGAAATGCCCGGTGGTCAGCTTCGCGCGGACGGGCAGGAGATATTGCTCCGTGGCAAGAATCGCCGTGAAGTGGGCGAGGAGATCAAAGAACTTCCGGTCATCACTCAGCCAAACGGAATGGTGCTGAAAATCGACGACATTGGCAGTGTAAGTGACGAGTTCGCAGATTCGTCGAACATCAATGAAGTCAATGGCAAGCCGGCTTTGGTTGTGAGCGTGGATCGCACGAGCGACGAAGACTTGATCGAGATTGCCCAGGCAGTGCACGAGTACAAGGATGCCAAGGTCATGCCGGCAGGTTACACCTTGGAAGTTTGGGGCGATACAAGTATCGATGTCCAGGATCGGATGCGAATGCTGCGAGACAACGGACTCCAAGGACTGCTGTTTGTCTTCGTGCTTCTAGCATTGTTTCTCGAGTTTCGACTCGCGTTTTGGGTCTCACTTGGAATTCCGATTTGCGTCTTGGGTGCTGGGCTGATTCTGCTGCTCACCGGGCAAACGCTCAACATGCTCAGCATGTTTGCTTTCTTGATGGCGCTTGGGATTGTGGTGGACGATGCCATTGTCGTGGGCGAGAACATCTACGCGCACCGAAATATGGGCAAGGATTTTTATCGTGCAGCAGTGGACGGAACGCTGGAGGTTTTGCCTTCCGTCACGACGGCAATTTTCACGACGATCGTTGCCTTTATGCCCTTCTTCTTTGTCGAAGGCGTGATGGGCAAGTTTATCGCGGTGATGCCAGTTGCCATTATCGCCATGCTGGCCATTTCGCTGATTGAAGCTGCGACGGCACTGCCTTGTCACTTGTCGCACGGAAAGAAAGTCCCGTTGGACGCCGAAGGTAAGCCACTGAAGAAGCCCAATCCGGCCGCTCGCGCACTGGACAAAGCCAGTGGCTTTTGTGGCGGAGGCATGGATTGGTTCGGTGACAAGATCTACATCCCCACGCTGCGATTCTTGTTGAAGTTTCCATTACTCGGCGTTGGACTGGGGCTCTTTTTGTTGCTCAGTACTTTTGCGTTGGCTAAAGTTGGTTTTGTAAAAGTAAATCCGTTCCCGAAAACGGATAGCAACCAAATTCTTGCCCAGGTTGCGTTTCCCGATGGAACTCCCGCCCGCGTCACGGGCGCTGCTACCAAACGCATTGAGCGGGCTGCCCGCCGGGCGAGTCAAATGGTCGAGAATGAAGCCAATGGCGTGACGATGACGGAGGAGGAGCTCGAAAGAACATTGGAGTCTCGGACGCCGAATGGGCCAGTGAAGCTGACATTCCGGCAAGTCGGGACGTTGACGCAACAGGGAGCTATGGGGTCTACCGGTGGTGGTAGCGGAAGCGCAGTTGGTCAGGTTTTTGTTGAACTTCAAGACTCGAGCCAAAGGTCGATAAGCAGTACGGAGTTAATCAACATTTGGCGTCGTGAAGCGGGCGACATCAGCGGAGCAGAACGCGTTGTCTACGATTCCGCATCAGTTGGTCCAGGCGGTGCACCGATCGAATTCAAATTGCTGGCACCGGCCGCAGACCAAGCTCAACTAGAAGAGGCCGTCGAAGAGGTCAAGGGCATGCTTGGCAAGCTAGCCGGTGTCTACGACGTGCGCGATGACGCGACGCCAGGAAAAACGGAGTTTCAAATTCGGGTAAAGGAAAGTGCTCAGTCCATGGGGCTTTCGAGCAATGACTTGGCCGAGACGATTCGCAATACCTACTACGGCGCTGAGGTGATGCGGCTCCAGCGGGGGCGTCACGAAGTCAAACTGATGGTCCGCTATCCAGAGGACGAACGTACTTCACTAGCCGGTTTCAGTGAGATCCGCGTGCGAGGCGCGGATGGTATCGAACGTCCTATCAAGGAGCTCGCGGAAGTCACCGTGACGCAAGCTTACTCGGAGATCAACCGGTTGAACCAACAGCGTTCGATCACGATCACAGCGGACTTGGATACGAAGGAAGGGAACCAATTTGAAATTTCGCAGAGTCTGCAGGCTGCGTTGCCAAAATTGTTCTCTGAGAAATATCCTGCGGTTTCCGTGAACTGGGAAGGACAGTCGCAGCAGACGACCGAATCCTTGGTCAGTCTCGCGGTTGGCTCTGGTGCGGCCATGTTGATCATGTACCTGCTGTTGGTTGTGGAGTTCCGTTCCTACTTCCAGCCGTTTTTGATTATGTGCATCATTCCCTTCGGAGTCATTGGGGCCGCGTGGGGGCACGTTTTCATGGGACTGGAGATCACGCTATTCAGCTTCTTCGGTCTGGTGGCACTAACGGGCATCGTGGTGAACGACTCCATTGTTCTCGTCGACTTCATCAACGCTCGCGTTCGCGGTGGCATGGATCCCAATCAAGCTCTGCTTGAAGCCGGCCGCCGTCGCTTGCGGCCCGTTTTCCTAACGAGCCTGACGACCATTGGTGGTTTGATACCCATGTTGCTTGAAACGTCATTCCAAGCGTCGTTCTTGGTGCCCATGGCTACAAGTATTGCATTCGGTTTGATGCTATCCACGCTGTTGGTGCTGTTCCAAGTTCCGGTCTTCTTCCGAATCTACTTGATCATCTGCGAGTTCTTCGGATTCGATCCTAGTCGAAGGTCGGAGAACGATTTGGCGGCAGAGGGGGCCGGTGGACAGGAAGCAAGTGGGCATGGTTCAGGGAACATCAGTCCTGCTGCGACGTAAGGGGTTTGTGCCGAGTTTCATGGCTAGTGTGCAAACCGGTGTTCGGGAACGGCTCCAATTTCGAGGCTCAAACGACAGTGATTTATGTTTGGTGTTCTTCCGATTAACAAGCCCACTGGGTGGACGAGCCGTGATGCGGTGAATCTTATTCACGGGATCTTGCGAGCTGGGCTGAAGGGCAGTGAAATCCCATGCACCGACGCGTTGTGCGGCAAAGATCAACCGTTGCCGGGCGGTTCAAAGAAGAGGCCTCCTTTGAAAGTTGGCCACACCGGCACGCTCGACCCGTTGGCGTCGGGCGTGTTGTTGATTGCCGTCGGACCTGCAACTCGGCTTGTCGAGTTCTCTCATCAATGTCGCAAAGCCTATTCGGGTGAGTTCCGATTCGGCTTCACCAGTGACACGCTGGACATCGACGGTGAAGTTCAGAAAGTTGAGCTCTCAGGCTCTATCGATCAGATGGCCTTGGAAACAGAGCTGACGAATTGGATGGGTGAGATCGAACAGATTCCTCCCAAGTACTCGGCGGTTCACATTGATGGTCGTCGCGCCTATGAACTGGCTCGCAAAGGCGCGGAATTTACGATGCCGAGTCGTCGAGTCACGATTCATGGCCTGCAGCTGCAAGACTTCAATCTTCCGGACTGGTCGATCGAGATGGAGTGCAGCACCGGAACTTATGTTCGCACTTTGGGCGACGATATCGCTCAGTCACTTGGTACACGAGCCATCATGACGAAGCTCGAGCGTACCAGTCTCGGAGCAATCAACGTGACGGATTGTCTGCCGTTGCGAAAGGACTTAACGTTCGAAGACCTTCGAAATGCGATGCTCCCGCCCAATGTGTTGCTCGAGACTTTGCCTGCAGTGACGCTGTCGAAGGAAGCGGCGCAGCGAATTCGGAACGGGATCCCGCTTGAGGCTGAAGCGGTCATGGAGTCGGTGGATGAATGGGACGAGCAACGCCATGCCAACTCGCAGTACCTAGCAGCCGTGGATGAACTCGGCTGCCTCGTTGGGGTTTTGCAGCCGGCCGCGAAAAAGTCTGGATCTCAAGCGAAAGGGCTCTATCGATCCGTCCGCGTTTTCCAGGCAGACGTCGCCCAGAGTGCTCCGACGGCGAGCCAACCAAGCAGTATGAACAAGCCACAGAGTCCTGAGTCCTGATGTCGCATGCCGAAGTGGAGCATCTCGAAGAGACGCATGGCAAGTGTCGTAACTCCGGGCGGGAGCACTAAAATCGTACAGCTCAATTCTCCGATGCTGTAGATCAACAGCAGGATCAGTCCGGCGATCCAAAGCTTCCCGGTTTGCGGCCACAGTACATAGCGCAAATACGCGAGACCACGCACTCCGTCCAACTCGGCTTGGGCCGTCGACTCGGATGACACTGAGTTCAAAATCAAATGAGAGAAGAGCCAAGCCATCGGGAGAATTCGAAACTGCTGCGCCAGCATGGGTGCCGCTAGTGTTTGGTCATAGAGATAGCCAAAAATCGCCGGTTCGGAACGATTCAAGACCCAGATGACGAATAGGCCAACCAGCGGTCCCGGCGTGGCAATGAGAACAATCATCAAAGCGCTAAATGCGCTTTTGACGTGGCGATTCCGGAAGCACTGGACAGCGACAGTGATGGCAACCGCGAGCGCGACTGATGAGAGTGCCAGCATTAACGACCAGAAGATTTCTGGTTGGAACAGTGTTGCTGCCTCTTGGACTGTCGAGGCGAAGCGGCTCGGCGACCAACCGTAGCCCGTTTGTCCTTCGTCGTCGGTGAAAGGGAGCCAGCCGGCTTTGACAACGAGGCTGAAAATCGGAACTCCGATAATGCACAGGAATAGTACCCAGATTCCGCCACTGAACGGCCAACGTCCTTTGCCCAGTTGCAGAGCTTGGGGTTCGTGGTGCACGTCTCGCAGACTGAATGAACGAAGCTCTGGGTACATCCGAAAGACACCGAGGAAGAGAATGACCATCGGGACTACGCACAACAGAGTCGAAGCAATGTACGTGAGCGGCTTGAGGGTACCACGGCTTGCGTCGAGATAAACCTGTTCAGTGACGGTGGCGATCTGGAATAAGTTGCTGACCACCATTTCGGTGAAAACCGGTAGCAAGCAGAACGCAGACGCGGCGGCGATCCAGGGAAAGAGTCGTGGTAAGACGGTGCGCGTGAGCGTGGTATAGGTGCCGCCATCCATACGAGCCTGGTCCTCGAGTCCTCGGTCGGTGCGCATCAAGCCGCAACCAATCAGCAGAGTAACCCAAGGCAGAGCCGCCAAGCCATGGATCAGTGCCACGGCCATCAGACCGCTCGTCGTCCCGGGTTGTCCATCTCCGAAGCTGATTCCCAACGCTCGCAACCAGCCTTGCAGCCCAAACGCGGCACTCCACCCCCCAGCAAGAACGTACAGCGGAACGGCTAGCTGGCTTCCGATCGCAAGTTGACCAAATCGGCGAGCGACCAAATTGGTTCGGTACAGAAATAGGGCAACCGCGATGCCCAGCGGGATTGCCACGAGCAGGCTCAATGCAGAAACCATGAGCGTGTTGCGTATCGCAATGGACAACTCTGGAAAGCTCAAGTGTTCGGCTCCGAGGGGCAAGGTCTCACGGTAGGTGTTCTCTACTCCGCCACAGTAGCGTGTCACCCAGTGGGGCTGTTGGCGAATTTCTTCAGGTTGACTTGGCTGGCAGAGGTACTCTACTAGCGATCCACGAAGAAGCCTAAAATGTTTAGGAATATGAGCCTTTGTCTACGGGTTCTGGGTTAGTTTGCCGTTTGCGAGAATGCATTGATGGAAAAAGAGTACGGAAAGTGGGTTGAGGTCGAGTTCGATTGTTTGCCGCTGCGTAGCGTATCGCGTTTCGACGTGCCCGATGACGCCTCCCCAAAACTGGCTCGCAAGCTGCTTCGAATTCGTGACGCAGTCGAAAAACACGGGACGCACAACACGTACTTTTTGCACAATTCGAAATGTACGTTTCGCCTCACCAATGACGAAGCCCAGGGGATGTTGTCGTATACTTTTGACGGCGTTCTGATGACTGACAGCCAGGATTTGAAGTCCAAAGGTTGTGAGTTGAACATTGAGCTGGAGAAGGAAACGTGCGCTTGGATCAATCAAGCGGTCGTGGACTGGTTCGCCGAGACGGTTCAACGGACCGTGCTGGTCGAATTCGACCGCTACATTGAAGCGGGTGATCTCGGGAAAACACTTCAGCGGATGAAGGAAGCTGAGCAAGCCGCGGAGGAGTCCGGCGGTTTCGTGGGGATGTATCTCTAACGCGGTCGAAAGAAAGACATTGGCAATACAGTGCTAATTGGCTCGTGTACCAGCCAAATTATTCTTGCGATGGAATCACGCCTCCTGCTGCATCGTCAATGCAATAACTAACGCGGCCAGCAGTACAAACGCCAAAACGGTTAAGACGATAATCGAAATCGTGTAGTTTCGTTTACGTTTCTGCTTCCGCGTAAGACGATTTTTCTCGCTTATCGAGAGCGGCTCAGCGCCCTGCGTCGCAACTGCTTGGGAGGCGGCCGCGGCGGACAAGTGTCCCGGCGAAGTTGCGGGCTGTCCCTCGGGGAACGTGGCCACGGACGGCTTTACCTGTGGTTGCGAAAGTGGAGTTGCTGGCGGGGTTGCACTCGGTGCTGCCTGGCCCGAAAAGTGGTTTGGAAGCACCGTTGATGCGAGTTGCCAGTCGGGCCATCCGTCCTTCCAAATAAACGAATCGGGTGTCACCCGATGTTCTTGGATCCACCCTTGGAAAACGCTGGCCGTAGCTGGACCATACTCTCCACCAGATGGCGGACGAACGTACCAGACACTGGCATTCGAATTCACGTTGAATTCATCATCTTGGCCGGTGCCGACTGGTGCTGATGAGTTCGGGAGAGCCTCCGCCGATTCGCCTGGTTGATTAACTTCATTCGTCACGGATTCCAGCTGCTGGACTGGTGCGGTTTTCGAGTGCTCTTGGGCGTCTGCGTGCGTTTGGCCTGTAGCTGTGGAGCCAACCACTTCCGAGACGTTTACACTTTCTTTGACATCCAGCGAATACTCTGCCGACGCCGCAGGAACACGGAAACGCTCCTGGCATTTCGGACAGCGACCTTTCTTACCCGCCAAATGATCTTTGACGTTCAGCTCTTCTTCGCAGTGGTGGCAACTAAACCGAATTCCCACAATCAAATCTCCAACGGCATGTCGTGCGTTAAAGCGACGACTCGGTAAGTGTTCAGTATTGGTTTTGTTTCGAAGCCGCAATTAGGGCGAAAACGCTAAAACATGCAAGCCAAGATCGCCCTTTGTGCTGAGGGGCTGAGGCGTTGCCGTCTCCACCGCCGAGCCTCGAAGCCCAAGAGCCAGACCTGCGCAGCCGAAACGCCGTTTCGCGGTTCCTAATTACCGAAAGTTGTCGTGACAGTCTTGGCAACTCTGCGAGAGCCTGGCGGCAGCCTGGCGAGCCAAGTCTGCGTTGCCAGTCTGCGTTGCCAGCGTGATCTGCTGAGCTTGTTTGATCATTTCGATCGAAAATCCCAGGTAGTCATCGTCGGTTGCATCCGGCATATCTTCCGCCAAAGCAACTTTTCCAAGAACGGCAATGAGTTGGGCGTATCTGGCCAGTTCTTCTTTGTTGGCTTCGAATGTCTGTTCGCTAGCCGAGAGCTTCGAAACGTAATCGTCGTTAGACCACCTGAGCAGTTTCATTAAAGGCGACCGATCAATCAGTTTCGACCAATCTAGCTCGTTCCTCATTTCGCCTGCCAACGTGGAACCATTGAGCAAATCGCCCAAGTCTAGAATTCTTTGCTTCGCTTCCTTGTACGTCTGCACCGATCCGACTTTGCTGTTCGATGCGACTCGGGTCATACGATCCCGAGCGACGGCTGCACTCTTTTTGAAACGAACATCGTCACTGGGGTGAGTTTCGATAATTGCGAACAACAGAGCTTGAAGCGAAAACTCCGTTCTGGCGACTGCGAAACCGCCGCCAGCAAAAGCAGCTGGAGTGGTCACGCTTTTCTCAAGTCGAAGCTTCGAACCCTTGATGAGATCTTCGAGAGCCGTTGTCGAAATCAGCTTGCTCCAGGCCATGGGGTCCGATGAATCTGACCCCGTTGACGACTTTGCCGCTTCCGTTTGGCTGCCGGACTGTGGCTTCGCAGCCAGTTGCAAATCTTCCTTCGTTGGCAGTTGGCCACGCAAAACAGACTTGGCATCTTCAAAGAAGATACCCGCATACTGCTGCTCACTAAAGGAAGGCGGCCGGCTGCGCTTGGGCTTTGTCTTTTGTGCTAGGCCGTCGTCCGCGTTGCAGAAGAATAGCAGTAGCAGTGCGAGGTAAAGAACGCATCGTCGGCGCTGAGACGATTTGCTTCGCGCAGCCAAGTGGTTAGGAATTTGTGTTCGCCAGGGCGGCTGCGAAGTTATCTGCATGACTGGATTTGCCTCTCGTTGGTCATAGCTCATTGTATCAGGCTGAAGCCAGGTCGCGAGAAGCGCTGCGGGATCGGCAAAATCTGCCCAATGCGTCGTCTCTTCCGATAGGGGAATTTCTTCCGTGGAATATCTTCAGGAACGATATTCGGATGGGCCGAAGGACTCTGTGTCAGCCTGCATGGAAGTCGCGAGCAGGGGACGACAGGGCGGGCCAGGAATCCTTGGGCGAAGGATTCGAACACGGTCTGCCATTAAGCGACTTTGGCCACGGATGGGGTTAGTACGCCGCTTGCAGGAACTTGATGCGCAGCGATTTCATAAGCCATCCAACGGATGACCCAATGCAGACCTTTCTTAGGAAAAGTCCTGTGCTTGTCGGCAATCATTCGATTTCAACGGAATCTGGCCGCAAAGACTACGAAGCCGCATTCGCAGTCTGAAACCCGCTGAAAAAAATCTAGGTCTCTGTTCGCTGCATTTCCTCCATGTCAGGATTGTTGCGCTGTCGATCGCACAACAAAACATACTGTGACTCATTGAGAATTGAGTGACGCATTCGATGTCCGATTACGGAGCTTGAATTCGCGGTTCTCAGACTTGAGCAGGCAGGATCTGTGTGCGGTTTTCGGTAGAACACCTCGAAGTACGAGTCGAAGCATGATTGCACAGCCGAGTTACTTGCTGTTCAGCGACATTGGTAAATCTCGTCAGGGTGCTTCTTTCGTCGGGGATGAGTCTCAGGCGGGACGGTGGAAATTCGTCCTCGAACACTTGGGCGGACCGGTAGGCGAGTTGCCCGAGCGCTTTGAAGCTTCCGATCGAGAGCGCGGCGCTACACCGGATCGACTGGCACTGATGGCGGTCGTGCGCGGTTTGGAGGCGCTTGAGCAACCGAGTCGAGTCAAGTTGGTGACGACGCATCGGTACGTCGAACGTGGATTACGTTATGGTTTGCCGAGTTGGCGGGAGAAGGACTACCACTGGGAACGTTTTGGGGCACAGATCCCAGTTCGGAATGCAGACTTGTGGAAGCGAGTCGACATCGCGCTGCAATTCCACGCTGTAGATTGCCGCTATTTGCAGACAGCCTCTGAGTCTGAAGCTGCGATCCATGCTCAAGAGCTGAGTGCTCTTCCTCAATTGCCTGCTGCGGACAAGGAGCATGCTCTGGGTGAATCCCAAGCGGGAGAGGCGATGCACGTGGAAACGTCTGCGATCAGACAGACGCAGAGCGCATTCCAGTCCAAGTATCAGTCGGTCCGCTATGAGCTCCTGGCAAACCGGTCCGTCGCTACGAACCGACAGCTACCCGGCACTCGACCGTCGACGAAACCAAGGTTGTCTTGGAACGACCGAATTATCCCCGCTCGTCCCAACATAGATGCGGAATTGGCTGTCCAGTTCATTCCGCAATCGTTGCAGTCCTGGTGGCACTTGGTCGTTGGCTGGATTCGTTGGTCGAAAGGGAGACTGCGCAGCCCGGCAGCGTCTTACTCGCCGTACAGCACCGTCCGCCAGTCCGGCTCGCATTCGGCATTGCTGGGGGTTTAAGGAACGCTGGACGGAGTCGTTTCTCGGTGCAGGATACGATTTCCAAACGTCTGAACTGATCAGAATATGCACCGCAGCTGCCCAACTTCAAGAACCACGATATAACATCAACATCGGAGAGCCAAAAGTGCAGACCCAGTTGTCGCTTCAAGGAATACGACGGCTTGTAGACGGAACACTCGAGAATCCAGCTCAGTTGCTGGGGCCGCATCGAGTTGAGCAGGATGGACGCAGTGCAGTTTCTGTGCGAGCCTACATGCCAGATTCCGAGCAAGTTTGGCTTGTGGATAAGCCACACAACTGTGTTCGGCCTATGCGTAAAGTCCACCCGGCTGGCTTCTACGAGGCTTTGTGTCCAGAAGAAACATCCTCCGACTACACTTTGCGAGCTGCATCTAAGAACGGTGACATCAGAGAAATGCACGACCCATACAACGCGCCTCCGCTACTGACTGAGTTCGATTTGTTTCTATTTGGCGAAGGCCGAAACTGGAAACTCTATGAAAAGATGGGCGCCCACAAGCGTACGGTGAACGGCGTCGAAGGTGTCAATTTCGCTGTCTGGGCTCCCAATGCGGAGAGTGTTCAAGTCGTAGGCGATTTCAATTACTGGAATGGCCAGCAACATGCGATGCGGAAGCACATCCCAGCTGGCGTTTGGGAGCTGTTCGTACCGGACATCGACGCGGGCGAGAAGTATAAGTTCCGCGTTAAGATGCAGGGCGGGCATACGGTCGACAAGGCCGATCCATTCTCGTTCTACGCCGAACTCCCTCCGCGCACCGCTTCCGTTGTGACTCCGCTAGATGACTATGCGTGGAGTGACGACGAGTGGATGCAGAACCGAGCTGCGGCGGATCCGTTGAACAAGCCGATGAACATCTACGAGGTTCATTTGGGCAGTTGGCGACGCGACGAAGAGGGGCCGCACGGCTGGATGAACTACCGTCGAATCGCTCATGAGTTAGTGTCTTACTGCCAAGAGCTCGGGTTCACGCACGTAGAGTTGATGCCAATCAGTGAGCACCCGTTCACGGGTTCATGGGGTTATCAAACGGTTGGGTACTTCGGTGTAACGAGTCGCTATGGGACGGCCGAAGATTTCATGTATTTCGTGAACTATTGTCACGAGAACGGGATTGGCGTCATCCTTGATTGGGTTCCAGCGCACTTCCCGAAGGACGAGTATGGCCTCCGCCGGTTCGATGGCTCTGCACTCTTCGAGCATTCGGACCCGCGGCAAGGAGAGCACCCCGACTGGGGCACGATGATCTTCAACTACGGCCGAAACGAAGTTCGCAACTTCATCATTGCAAACGCACTTTTTTGGCTCGACAAGTATCACATCGATGGACTGCGAGTCGACGCGGTGGCCAGCATGTTGTACTTGGACTACAGCCGCAACGACGGTGAGTGGGTCCCGAATGCACACGGCGGACGGGAGAACTTGGAAGCCATTCACTTGCTTCGTGAATTTAACGAGCAAGCCCACGGCCAGTATCCAGGGGTCCTGACGCTAGCCGAAGAATCGACGTCCTGGCCAGGCGTTAGTCAGCCGACTAGTTGCGGAGGGCTCGGTTTTTCCGTCAAGTGGAATATGGGATGGATGAACGATACGCTCGCCTACATGCAACATGAGCCTGTGCATCGGAGCTTTCACCATGATGAGCTGACGTTCAGTCTGATCTATGCGTTCACCGAGAATTTCATGCTTCCTTTGTCGCATGACGAGGTTGTTCACGGTAAAGGCGCGTTGCTGAGTCAGATGACTGGTGACCTGTGGCAGAAGTTCGCGAACCTGCGTTTACTCTACTCCTACATGTGGACTCACCCGGGCAAGAAGTTGCTGTTCATGGGCAGCGAATTTGGGCAGTGGAATGAGTGGGACTACGACGCCGAGATTCAATGGGATTTGCTGGGCTGGGACACGCATAAGGGTGTTCAAAAGCTGGTTGGAGACTTGAACAAGCTGGTGATCAACGAGCCGGCTCTTCACGAGGTCGATTTTAAGGGCGATGGCTTCGAGTGGATCGACTGCATGAACTACAAAGACAGCGTGGTCAGCTTCATGCGAAAAGCCCAGGACCCCTCGGACTTCGTCGTCGTTGCGTCCAACTTTACGCCGGTGCCGCGCGAGGGTTATCGGATTGGAGTTCCGCAAGCTGGCTTCTACAAAGAAATTTTCAACAGCGACTCTGAGTTCTACGCGGGTAGCAACGTTGGCAATTTCCCTGGTTGCGAGACGCTGGGGCATGGTGAACATGGCCGTCCCGAATCGATCGCCGTCAACCTGCCACCACTTGCTACCGTGGTTCTCAAACCACAGTAGCGGGCAACGGGCCGTCTCGGGTACCCCGCTCGGCTGTTGAATATCGCGCTGGCTCTAGGCTGCCATGCGTGCGTCTTTACGACAAAATGCAGCAAGGCATTGGATAACGCTTTGCTGTTCTTCTGCCGTCAACTCGGGGAAGATCGGAAGATGTAGGATCGACTCGGCGGCTGCTTCGGTATGAGGCAGGTCGCCCGTTCGGTAGCCGAGGTCGCGGTAACAGGCTTGCATGTGCAACGGTACTGGATAATAGATTTCCGAGCCGATGTTGTTTGCCTGCAAGTGGGCGCGTAGCTCGTCACGGCGTCCGTTGGAAACTCGAAGACTAAACTGATTCCACACGTGGTGTGCGGCAGGATCGGTGTAGGGAAGTTCGATCCCCGAGTCGGTTAGGCCCGCTGCTTCGAATAGCTCGAAGTAGCGGCACGCGTTCGTGCGACGTTGTGCCGTGTACTCATCCAAATGTTGTATCTTGACCACCAAGGCGGCGGCCTGGAATGAATCCAAGCGACTGTTGATGCCGACTTCCGAGTGATAGTAGCGAGGACGCATGCCGTGGCCTGCTAGTAAACGCAAGCGATCGGCGATGATGTCACTGTTGGTTGTCAGCATTCCGCCGTCCCCAAATCCGCCCAGGTTCTTCGTCGGATAGAAGCTAATACAGCCGACTTGGCCCCAGCTTCCGACTGGGCGACCATGATAGGCGGCGCCAATGGCCTGGGCTGCGTCTTCAACGACTGGAATTTCGTTTTCGGCGGCGATACAGCAAATGTTGTCCATGGCCGCCGATTGGCCGAACAAGTGTACTGGGATGATGGCCCGGGTCTTGGGCGTGATTTTGCGGCGGATATCTTCCGGGTCGATGTTGTACGTCAACGGATCGATGTCGGCGAAGACAATCTTGGCACCCAGACGCGATATACAACTCGCCGTTGCGAAAAACGAGAAGCTCGGGCAAATGACTTCATCCCCAGGGCAAATGCCGAGCGCCATCAGAGACAGGAGCAGTGCATCGCTGCCCGACGCACAGCCGACACCGAACTTGGCGTTGCTGATTTTTGCCACATCCGATTCGAGCTGACCGACTGTAGGGCCGAAAAGAAATCGGCCACTGTCGTAGACTTCTGCGATGGCTGCTAAAACTTCGTCGCGAATGGGGACGTTCGAGCGGGCTACGTCTAGTAGAGGAACCGGAGTAGCGGCGTTGGTATCAGCTTCAGTTTTCATGGGTCGTCCTTGACCAAATGGTTTCATTTAGCCCGCCAATGGGCCTTGAGAGCAGGATTGAACTCGTTCCGCAACGACCTGAAGGCTCGTCCTTGAGTCTCCTAGGCGTGGGAATCGAAACTGCGTTGTTCACAGTAGCCGCGATCGAAAGCTGGGGTCAAGATGTGCCTCACACGACGCGGCACAGCTCTTTCAAATCGCCCGCGACTCGTTGCTCTCAAACGAAACCGCGAAACGAAGTACGCAACAACAGTCTCAATGCTGTCATTGCCGGTTTGTCAGACGCGCTGGCAAGCTGATGGGCGGGCTAGAATTATTCAGCCCCAAGATCCTTCAAAACCTGTTTCGCTGCCAGTCTTCCGCTGCGAACGCACTGCGGAATGCCGACTCCGCGGAATGCAGCGCCGCATACCGAGATGCCTTGGTAGTCGCGGAGTAGCTCGTCTAGCTTATCGACGCGTTGGGTGTGCCCAAGTGTGTATTGCGGCATTGCGTTCGGCCAGCGAATAACGCGGCTCCATTTCGGCTGGATTCCGCGCCAATTCAGTAAGTCTGTGACTTCGCGGAGGGCCAGCGCCAGCAGCTCTGCGTCGCACATTTCAAGGACACTTTGGTCGCGAGCTCCACCAAAGAAGATTCGTAGCAGGGTTTCTCCCTTCGGAACACGGCCCGGATACTTGTTGCTGCCAAAACTGATCGCCAGCGACCGACGCTTCTCACGGCTGGGGCAGATCAGGCCAAAGGCATCGGTTCGTCCCAGAATCTCAGACTTTGGAAGCACAAGAGCGACAACTGCACTGGAGGCGTAATGAATGCTACCGACAATCTCGGCAGCTTCTTTGTCCACATTGGTGAGCAACCGCGATGTCGCGGACGCTGGAGTCGCTAGCACGATTCCGCTGTACGCTCGATTGTTCGAACCAGTCGAAACGCTCCAGCCTTCGCTCGTTTGATTTAGTCCTGAAACTCGAGTGTCGAGTTGGACATTTCCTCTCGGGATCTTGTTCGCTAAGCGATTAACCCAGTCCGACATTCCTGACTCGGGAGCAAGGAATTGATCGTATCGAGCTCCGCTAGCGCGCCTAGACATCGCTTCCGCGTCCTTTCTACGACCGGCGAGGGCTGCGCGAATCAGCCCGCCATGTTCACGCTCCATCTTCAAGAACTGCGGCATCGTCGCTTGCATACTTAGCGTGCTAGGATCCGCAGTGAAGATGCCTCCGACGATCGGCTCGACCAAGGCCTCAAATGCTTCTCTACCAAGGCGGCGGATCGCAAAGGACTCTAGCGACTCGTCGGATTCGAAAGCCTCCATCGAACCCTTTACACACTCGTTCCTTGGCGGAACAAAGTACTCGCCCAACAATCGTAGCTTTCCAGGTATCGAAAGCGTTCTAGAGGCCAAGATTGGCAGTACCTGGGTGGGTTGCATCAGACTGAAGCCAAGTGGAATTGGCTCGGGCGTACCGTTCTTCAGCACGAAAGCTCTACGATTGTCTCTGCAAGGCTGTATCAACGAGTCTTCGATTCCGATTTCGCGGGAAAGTTGAAGCGCGTCGGGAATCAGCGTTGCGAAGTTGTCTGCGCCTCGCTCGATGAGGTAAGGGCCCTCCTTGAGAGTCTCAAGGACGCCGCCGAGTCGACCACTTGATTCGTACAAGTCGATTTGGCATTCGGGGCAGAGGCGTTCTAGCTCAAGGGCCGCGGAAATGCCCGAGATGCCACCGCCTATAATGGCAATCGAGTGCTGCACGTGCGTCCTTTTGTTCTCTTGTGAAATTCAAGTCTAGTTCGTGTGTGCCACGGAAGCTGCAGCCGAGTCCGAGGCGCTGACACTTCAGACATAGACTTGCATGTGAATCAGGACGCGCGAAGCAGCGCAGCGGCCTGATCGACTTTTGCGGCCAAGATAAAATCGTTTTCACTCAGACCACCGATTGCGTGCGTTGTCAGGTCAATCTGCAAATGCCGGTAACCCGTAAGATGGAAATCGGGGTGATGCTGATCTTCCTCTGCAATCTCTCCGGCCCGGTTCGCCAACTTCATGGCTTCGACGAAATTTTTCAGTGTCCACTTTCTCGAAATCATGCGCCCGTCCTCACTAAGCGACCACTCCGGAATCGAAGCCATTTGCGATTTTGAAAAATCGACAGTGCAGGGCTCCACACCGCCCTCACAGGGCTTACAAGTCTTTTGAGTCAATTCGGTAGGCGATGCAATGTCCATGTAGATCATCCGCTTGGGGGAAAATAGTTGACGCCAAATTCGCTCGCCAGGCATAGGTGTTGAGCCGAGCATTCGAAGCTAGCCTGAAGGATACAGAACCAGCTAGAGACTGTCACCGAGTGGCGAAGGCTTGTGGGGAGTTAGAGCCCTATCTGCAAAGCAAGTAACTCAAGAGTTCGCCGAAAAGGCATGTCTGGGCGCTTTGCTGGTCTTCCGATTATAAAGATCCTTGCGGCGCACCGGTTGGGTGGCGAAATTCGGACTTGGAGCCGTGACCGCCTTTTCTAGCTCGCAGCAATTGTTAACTTGGGCACTTGGCGAAGCATGCTTGTTCCGATCTACGAGGCTTGTGCGCAGATTGAGCCGGTGGGAATGGTCCATACCGTTCGCGGCTTGGTCCTCGTTATTCGGTTCGCGGCTTCGCTGAATTGATAAGTTGGATGGACACCGGAAGATTTGCCAATGATTGGCTTTCTGTAGGCCGAATTTGATGTCAGCTCGTTCGCGTAAATCTACGATGCAATGCTAGCGGGCTACTAAGGGTTGGGTATTGTTTGGTGCCCAGTTAAAAATTTGATTCTTGAATTTGGGTTGTGGGGATGTCAACTTCAAGGCTTAGTTCTCGATTTTCGATTCGCGAGGCACGCTCCTTAATCACGGATCTGTCGACTCCGAATCCGAAGGTGTATTGGGTCGATTTCTTGACGACCATGTTGGTCGGAAGTCTCGCGTTTGCGATGCTGCTCTACAGCGATCAGCTTGTCGAGAGCACCACAGCACTTTGGTGTTCGCGTGTGTTCTTCTTCTCCGTCGTGTCGGTGATGTACATGCGGGCCGTGATGTTTATTCACGAACTGGTGCATCTACCACGTAACCAATTCAAGGGATTTCGCGTTGCCTGGAACCTCTTGTGTGGGATTCCGTTTCTAATCCCCTCGTTTCTGTACTACCCACACGTAGATCACCACCGTCGGAAACACTACGGGACGGACAAAGACGGGGAGTATCTAGACCTCAGTCACCGGCACCCCGCTAACGTGTTTGTCTTTTTGGCCGCTGCTTTCGTAGTGCCAATCGCGGCAGTGGCACGCTTCCTAATTATGACGCCAATCGCTTGGGTCTTCCCAGGTTTTCGCAAATGGGTTGAGAAACGGGCGAGTAGCATGATCATTGATGTCTTCTATCTACGTGGTGACTACGGGGCGGAAGCCAGAAAGATCATGCGTCTACAAGAAGGTCTTTGCTTCGTCTGGTGTATCGGATTGGTATCGTATGCACCGATTGTTTCGGGGCAATGGATCGATGATTTCTTGGTCACGTGCTACTTATTGGCAGTGACACTTATCCTGATCAACAACGTGCGAACGTTGGGAGCTCACCGTTGGATGGGCGACGGTAGCGAACTCAGTTTCGAAGAGCAGCTCTTGGACTCGGTGAACTATCCCTACCGTCCTTGGTTTACAGAGTTGTGGGGGCCGGTTGGAACGAGGTATCATGCCTTGCATCACCTTTTCCCGAGTCTTCCGTACCACAATCTTGGTGCCGCCCATCGTCGTCTTGAAGAGGGCCTGCCTGCAGACTCGTTGTATCACGAGACTACGCGGATATCGCTCATGCAAGCCATTGGAGAGCTGTGGAGTCGTGCTTCGAACCGCAATCCGGCCGAGGGTGAAAAAACCGCAGGCCAAACGACGGGCCAAACGACGGGCCAAACGAACGGCCCAGATGGCGACAATGAAAACGTTGCTGCATAGAACCTGGTTGGTCTACTCGACTCCGTTCTGCAACTTTCGGCCATGGCGTTCTGCGGTGTAGAAGGCGGCTAGGCTGGATTTTCGTCCGGTGTGATTGATTGTTAGTCTTCTTCCGGTGCGCAAGAAAAACAGCCGACTGGATAGTCCAGTCGGCTGTTGGTGAGCTTCAGTGTGTCGCCAGGTAGCAAGGCTTCGATTCTGCCCTGTCCTAGGTAGCCTCCCCGGAGGCTCTTCCTTTACCCGACAGCGACGCGTTTGAAGGCGACGACTTCTGCCTCATCGGCAAAGTCCTTTACCGCGGCAGCGACTGTCTTGGAGTCGTCCAACGCGAAGAACTGATTCAGCAGGCAGCGTTCTTGGTCTAGTTGCGTGTTGTCGGCGATGAAGCGTTCGATTTTACCTGGGATGATTTTATCCCAGATCTTCTCGGGCTTGTTCTCAGCTTTCAACTGTTCCTTGATGTCTTCTTCGACCTTCGCCATAACCTCTTCAGTCAGCTGCAGCTTGCTCGCATACTGAGGAACGTTTAGCAAAGGCTTCCCTAGACGTGCACGGTCTTCGTTTTCGATCTTGATACGGCTTGAGATCGATTCGGCTTCGGTTTGAACGAATTCCAAATCGAATTCGTCCGCGTTCATGATCGACGGACTCATTGCAGCGATGTGCATTGCGACGCTTCGAAAGAATTGGTCCGCTCCGTCCTTGCCGCCATCCTTGTAGGAAACCAAAACACCGATTTTGGCGCCAGCGTGGATGTATGACGAAATGTTATCGCCGGCGACCACCTGGAAATCGGATACTTCGATTTTCTCGCCGATCTTTCCGGTCTCTGAAACGAGTCGCTCGGACACGGGTGTGCCTTCGAAATCGAGAGCGACTAGTTCGTCTTTGCTGGAGACGCCTGAATCGATGCCGAGTTGGCAGAGCTTGGTTGCGAGTTCAACAAAGCCTTCATTCTTGGCCACAAAGTCCGTCTCGCAGCTTAAAGCCATGACGACAGCCTTATTTCCCGCCTCGTTCAGAACGGTAACAACAACGCCCTCGTTTGCGTCGCGATCCGCCCGCTTTGCAGCGACCTTCTGCCCCTTCTTGCGAAGGTAGTCCAATGCACCTTCGTAGTCGCCATCAGACTCTTGAAGTGCCTTTTTGCAGTCCATAAGTCCAGCACCGGTCGCCTTACGAAGTTCCGCGACGTCACTAGCTGAAATAGCCATTTTCTTCCTTCTCTTCTTTCAAAAATTCAAATGCGGAATCAAGGACTGAGTTCGACTTGCCTCGGTTCGCGGCAAAGCGGCTTAGGGCTGGTCACAAATTGCTTGGAACCCTTGAATCCGGCGACGCAAACGGCCGAAAGCAC
The DNA here is from genome assembly GCA_045105035.1 of Pirellulaceae bacterium. Lineage (GTDB taxonomy): Bacteria > Planctomycetota > Planctomycetia > Pirellulales > Pirellulaceae > Aureliella. The sequence goes on from JBGCCZ010000124.1 coordinate 30,459, forward strand.
CTGCTCGGTACATTCGCCGAAGGCGTGAACGCAGTCCAAATGCTGTAGGTCATACACTGCGATGACAGGTCATCGCAGTTTTGACATGGTTCAACAGATTGAGTAGCAGCCGCAAAGTGGCTGACTCGATTGTCCGTGTTGCTCGCTAGCCTTGGGGAGCCGTCTCGGCGGAGGCAGCCTGATCCCCGGCTTCGTCAGCAGGCTTTTCCTCAGCAGCCGTAGCTGGAGGAGTTGCTACTGTGGCTGCAGCTGGAGCTTTTGCAGCGGCTGGTGGAGCTTTTGCAGCTGCTGGTGGAGCTGCATCGGCCTTCTTCTTCAGCTCAGGATTCTCTGCCTTGCCGGCAATGACCGAATCGGCGAGTTGTTCCAAAATGAGCTCAATAGAACGAATCCCGTCGTCGTTACCTGGGATCGGCAAGTCAACGGTCTCTGGATCGGAATCGGTATCGATCAGTGCTACCGTTGTGATGCCGAGCTTCTTCGCTTCTTGAATCGCATTCTTTTCCTTGGTCGGATCCACAATGACCAGGCACTCCGGGATCCGGTTCATCGCACGGAGCCCGTTCAAGTTGCGGTAGATCTTGCGATACTCGCGATTCAACGCAGACTGCATCTTTTTCGAATACGTGTTGATCTCATCGGAGTTGATGATCTTCTCAAGCTCTTCCAATCGACCCATTCGGTTACGAATAGTGCGGAAGTTCGTCAGAGCTCCACCCAACCAACGCTCGGACACGAAAGGCATCCCGCATCGTTCGGACTGCTCTTGGACCGTGTCGGAAGCTTGACGCTTGGTGCCCACGAACAGAATCAGGCTACCGCCAGCTGCGACTTGGTTTAGATATTTCCTGGCACGAAGCAGGCCACGGAGCGTCTCTCGAATGTCGAGGATGTGGATTCCGTTCTTACGACCGTAAATGTACGGCTTCATCTTTGGATTCCAACGGCTACAGCGGTGGCCGAAGTGAACGCCAGCTTCGATTAACTTTTTGACAAACGCGTTGTCCATCGTTTTCCTTTCACTGACCTACATGCGATGCGTCGCTTCCGGGAAGCGTCTTGCCCACATGGCAAGGTGCACAGGCGTATGCCTTCTGCAGATTCGTAGATCGCTAAATTGGGTAGAGTAGGAGCATCAGAAGCATCTCCCACAGGCTGGAAATTATCAGCTTTGACATTCTTTCGTCAACGCGTGATCGGCAATCCACCCTTAAAGCGGACCAATCGGGGTGGAATCGGGCGGAAAACGCGTACAAAGAGCGTCCTAAACTGTCTCGACTTTGAACTAAGGATGGAATCCGCGGCTTTTTCAGTCGCCTTCGCCGCCGTCAGACTTGCCAATTGCCGTCGAGTCCGTGCTGGCTGCGTAGTCGATCTCCTCTTCCTGGAACTCCTCCTGCATTCGGGAAATGTCCAGTTTCGCATACTTATCAGCCCGTTCCCGCACGCTGTGGGAATATTGTCTCATGGACAGATGGAAAGTTCTCAGGAGCAATGCCCAACCGGTTCCGCAGGTGGCGATGGCGGCGACGAGCAGCATGGTCCAAGCTGCCGGCAAGTACTCTTCAGCATCCAAATTCTCGGCGCTTACGGGCAGTTGCAAGAGGGCCAAGTAGCAGCCCGCAATCAACATGTTAACGACGACCAGCGTCAGTATCAGACTTCCGAGAAGATCCAAACGCAACTTGCGAACCGCACGCAGTTCTATGGAAGTTCGTCGTGGCGATTCTGAACCATCCAAACGCAGCGCGTTCGCCTCCGCGGCATCGCGAAGCGAACTTGGGAACCCGCGGATGTAGGTCCTCAGGAAGAACAGCCCCAAGCCGACTTCGAGCAGAGCTAAGAACGCGACCGCTGAAAGTAGGTTGGGCGGCATACGCCACCACACAAGAGTGGCTGCCACAAAGAAAGGAAGTGAAACGACGACTTCGCCAATAGAGAAAAATGTAGATCGACTCTCAGAGGAATTCATAGTCATGGCCGCTCGGAAATGCTCTGCTTACTTGGCTCCCTAAATAGAGCACATCGATTGGTGGATTGCGAACGCTTTTCTCTGGGGGCGGGAGAAACTAAACTACCGACTCAGGGTGAAGCGATTGCATGCCTCTCCGTAGAGGGGGCGTTGCAAAGACTGCCGAATGATAAATTTCTCGTGCGGTCGACTCTTTAGAGGTGCAACGCGATGTTTATACCTTACAACACCGATGCACCCATCTATCACGTTCCGTATGCAACCATCGGCTTGATCGTCATCAACTCCATTCTGTTTCTAGCGGTTCCCGAGGAGTTGAAGAGCACCGACGTTCCAGTTCCGGATGCTTTTTTGGCAGGTCTGATGGACGAAGAGCCCGACAATGCGGGTCCGAAATTTGATGCAGCCGACTTCGCGGACCCAGACGCTGAAAACGGACAGATCGACGACTTTGATTTTGTGCCAGGCGAAGACGGGATGCTACTTGTCGAAGCTCCCTGGAACACGCTGGCGCTCGAATACGGTCGCGGGCTCAAGCCGTGGCAATGGACGACAAGCATCTTTATGCACGCCGACATTATGCATTTGATCGGCAACATGATTTTCCTGTGGGCCTTTGGGCTCGTCGTTGAAGGCAAAGTCGGACCACTAATTTTTCTGTTGCTGTATCTAGGGATCGGGGTTTCTCAAAGTGGCGTTGAGCAAGTGTTGATGTATTTCGCTCAAGGAGGTGGCTCCGTCGGCGCGAGCGCGGCGATCTTTGGCCTTCTTGGAATTGCCATGATCTGGGCTCCAAGCAACGGGTTTGATGTCTTTTGGACGTTTGGATTTCGTTTTGGCACGATCGAAATTCCCATTATGGTTTTCGGTTTTATTCAGTTCGCATTCGAATTCATTGGAGTTGCTATCTCTGGCGGAACGATGTCGAGCAGCGTTCTGCATTTGATGGGTTTCGCGATTGGTCTTGGTGCTGGATTCGTTTGGCTCGCCCGCGGCTGGGTCGATTGCGAAGGGTGGGACATCATCCATGTGTGGAAAGGCGATGAAGGCGGGCGTCGCCAGCATGAGCAGCGCGACGATGAAGCCGACGCGCTGGTGCGGCGAACCTTCAGTGGCCGAGGATCGGAAACGCCAAAACCCGTTGGCAAACGACAACCGAGTTTTTCGTCTGAGAATCACAAGTTCAATACGGCGGATGACCCGGACCAGTTGGCTTCGAATCTGTTCGGTGAAGCGGATGCGAAGTCAACAGCGGATGAAACGGTTACGGCTGCCAACCTCGACGAATTCGTGCTGCAGAGGTGCAACGAACAGCAATATGATGTCGCGCTGAAGCTGATCGCTAACCGCGAAAAAGAGACTGGAGCATCCGATTTGTCTCAGCCGATTTTGGCGGCCCTCATTCGAGGGTTGTTGTCGCAGAAAGCTCTCGATAAAGCGGCTCCTTTGATGGAAGAGCATGCTCGGAGATTTTCTGTCGGCCGCGTTTCAATGCTACTGAACTTAGCAAAATCGCTCCTCCATCTTGAGAGACCGAAGAGAGCACAGCGTGCATTGCGTGCCGCGCGCGATTTGGAAATGGATGATAAGGCCAAGCGGCAATGGAAGGCACTGGTTGCTCACTCGAAGAAGATGATCGACGAGGGCACCATCGAACTGAGCGAGTAGTGGAGAAAACGAACTCCGGTTCTCAGCTTCAATAGCCGGCATGCGAAGCACTGTGCAGTCTTCGGAATTCCGATTCGGTCAGGCCTTCGATGCGTCGTGGATCAAAGCCGTGATCACGGATGAGATGGACCCAAAAGGTCATGCCGTTGACGCCAGCTTCCGACGTCTCGATTGAAGGAAGCCAAATTCGTAACTCCTCGGCAACCAAGCTACGCAACCACTCGCTAGGGGGCCGCCCTTCCCGGCTGCGGGTCTCAGGATCTGGTGTTCGCAAGAAAGCGGTTGCGTCGTCGTACTGCGAAGCAACGCTGGAATGCAACGGTGGAGCGTCGAGGTTTGGGATCCGACCGTCGAGCACATAGGCTGGGATGTCGCTTGGGTTCAAGTAGTCATCTGCCGGGTCGAAAGGTTCTCCCGTTTCCTTGTGCATAGGAAGGGAGATCCCAACCGTTCGCCAATCCCCCTCTGTATGGCGTTCTAGTCGATACCACTTCCATTCAGGATTCTCTTCTGGAGTCCAGTGTTCAAACACAACTCCGGACTTCGCGAGGTCTCGCCAGTCGCTGATCGCTGCTTCAGTCAAGTCGGCCGACGGCACTTCGCCCAGCTCATTTTCACCGATTGCGGACTTGATTGTGAGTAGCCCAATTCCGGCCGAGTAGATCAGCTGTCGGCGACTGATCGGATGACTTGGTTTACTCACGATTGTTCCTCCCCGTTGGTTTCTGAAGAATACAACATTGGATTTGCCTGGCCCTGAAAACAGAAAACCAGTGGTTGGGATTTAGTAGCGAAGTTCTTCATCCACCGAAATATCGTCACAATCCACAAGCTCAAAGCTGCGTCCGTTGCCAGCTTTTCCATTGAAATGGCAAGAGGGGCGCGAGCCGAGGGGCGCAAGGTTCCGCGGCAAGTGGGAAGCCGAATCCGTGAACGCAACGCAACTATACTGGGCAACTCACCAACCTTCCCAAACTGGAGCCTTTGAATGAATCGATCGTATTGCTCACCGTGGCTGTGGATGTTGCTCGGATCGCTCGTGCCGTCGGTGGGCGTTCTGGCGCAAGAAGGCTCTGGCACGACGGGGAAAGGAGAGAGTACCGAAGAAGCGAGCGTTGATTCCAAAGCGTCGAAGTTCGAACGCAAGATTCCCATTGAGACCAAGGTAACGACGACTCACGAAACGACGATCAAAGGCGAGAAGATCAAGTACAAAGCGACTGCTGGAACCCAACCGGTTTGGGATGGAAGCGGGAAACCGATCGCGACCTTGTTCTACACCTTTTACGAGCGAACAGACCTCGAAGCGTCCGACAGCCGACCGCTTGTGATCTCGTTCAACGGAGGTCCAGGTTCAGCTTCCGTGTGGATGCACATGGCGTATACCGGGCCGCGGATCTTAAAAATCGACGACGAGGGGTTTCCGGTCCAGCCGTATGGAGTTCGCGACAATCCGCATTCCATCTTGGATGTTGCGGACATCGTGTTCGTCAATCCGGTCAACACTGGGTACTCGCGAATCGTGGATGAAGAGGCAGACAAAGAGCTGTTTTTCGGCGTGAATCAAGACATCAAGTATCTTGCCGAGTGGATCAACACGTTTGTGACTCGAGTTAACCGTTGGAACTCGCCCAAGTATTTGATCGGCGAGAGCTACGGTACAACGCGGGTTTCTGGGCTTTCGCTCGCACTCCAAGACGACCAGTGGATGTACCTGAACGGAGTCATCTTGGTCTCACCAACGGGACTTGGTATCGATCGCGATGGTCCAGTGGGCGCGGCGAACCGCTTGCCTTACTTCGCCGCTGCTGCTTGGTATCACGAGAAACTGCCAGAGGAACTGCAACAACTCGACTTGCTTGAAGTGTTGGAGAAAGCGGAAGAGTACACGATCAACGAACTCCTGCCTCTAATGGCCAAAGGAGCGATGGCTGAAGATCAGGAACGAACTTCGGCGATCGAGCAGTTCTCGGGTTTTTCGGGGCTGAGCGAAACTTCGATCCGACAGCACAACCTGAATGTCCCAACTAGCTTCTTTTGGAAAGAGCTGTTGCGTGAAAAAGGCCAGACCATCGGACGCCTCGACTCACGCTACAAGGGCCTCGATCGCATGGACGCCGGTACACGTCCAGACTTCAACGCCGAGATCGCTTCTTGGCTACATTCGTTCACGCCTGCCATCAATTCATACTTTCGCAACGAGTTGGAATTCTCGACCGACATTAAGTACAACATGTTCGGCAGAGTGTCGCCGTGGGATCGGGATGGTGATGACACGGGCGAAAACCTTCGCCAGGCGATGGCGATGAACCCGTACTTGCGAGTCATGATCCAGAGCGGCTATTACGACGGTGCGACAACTTACTTCAACGCGAAGTACACGATGTGGCACATCGACCCCAGCGGGAAGATGAAAGATCGCCTCCAGTTCAAGGGCTATCGCAGCGGCCATATGATGTACCTGCGCTCTGAAGACTTGGAAACATCGAACGAGGATATCCGGAAGTTCATCCAGGCTTCGACGCCCAAGGAGGGCGAGCCGGCGAAGTACAAGTAACGTCGTGATTCGTCTCCGGGCAAGGACTTAGCATTGCAACCGGGCTGCGTGCACGTCAGACACAAGCTTGTGTAAGCTTTTTTCAGTTGCATGAGTCGTTCGTGAGCGGACTTAGCCCGATTCGACGGTCTCTAGGCCATCCGGTAAGATTTGATGGAGTTGGGCTTCGTGGAATGACTCGTTCGAAGTTATCAAGGGTGAAATCGGTGGGAAAACGCTCGCACATTTAGCACGCTCGTACATTTGAAACGCTCGTACATTATTGACGCTGCTTTAGAGCAAACCTCCTTAACGCGAAGGATGTTCTCGTAACTGCTTTCACAATCCAGAAACACAGGTTTGCGTTGCGCCGCAGCACTTTGGAAGAACGGCTTCGCGGCTTTGCTGCCCAGGCGGCCACATGAGCACTTCCGTCTACATTGCGGTTCTAATTGCTGCAGTGCTTCACGCGACCTGGAACTCACTCGTGAAGGCCGGTGCTGATAAGCATGCAACAATGCTTGCCGTTGCCCTCGGACATGTACCGATCGCCGTCTTGGTTCTGCCATTCGTTCCCGCCTTTGACTTCGCCGCGTTGCCTTGGATTGTGGGCGGTGTCGCGTTGCATCTTGGCTACCAGTTGCTTTTGATCGCGGGTTATCGCGTTGGGGATTTGACCCTTGTTTACCCCATTGCCCGCGGTACCGCGCCGATCGTTGTTACCGCCGTTTCCATTGGGCTACTCGGGATTTCGTTTTCTAGCATTGAGCTGGCGGGTGTGGCTCTCATTGTGCTCGGGTTGGTGTCATTGGCTTTGGTCCGCAGCGACAGCGGCGGGCGCAATCCTCGGGCCGTCGTGCTGGCAGTTTGCACGGGTTCATTCATAGCGGCCTATTCTTTGGTGGATGGTATCGGGGCCAGAACCGCGTCGAGCGCGCTTGGGTATTGGAGTTGGGCGGCGATTGGCAACGCACTGGGGCTGCTGATCTGGACGGCGGCACGCATGCCAAAAACATTCGCAAAGCTGAACTCTGGTCGTATGCTCGCGGTATCAGGTCTTGCGGGCGGAACAGCCTCTTACATCGCGTACGGGCTTGTGATTTGGGCCTTTACGCAAGCGCCAATTGCTCTCGTCACGGCGCTACGAGAAACGTCGATTGTCTTCGCTCTGCTAATCGGGGTGGGTGTGCTGAAAGAAAGACTCGACTTGCTCAAAGTCGCTTCAACGCTCGTGACGATCTCTGGCGCAGTCCTCCTGAGACTTTCGAGACCTTAGAACCTAGATCGGTTATTGCTATGACGAAACTGATATGGATGTCAGACCCACACTTTGCGTTGGAGGGGGACGTTTGGGGCCATGATCCGCGTGAACGTTTGAAGGCGGCGATTGATCACATCAATATTCATCATTCGGACGCTGCCATGTGCGTCATCTCCGGTGACCTGGTGAACAGTGGCACACAAGCTGACTACGAAGGAGTACGGACGCGGCTGGACACCCTCGCGATTCCTTACTTTCCGATGGTCGGAAACCATGACAAGCGGGATTTGGTCAG
>JBGCCZ010000125.1:0-37554 GCA_045105035.1 Pirellulaceae bacterium
GTTAGACGCCCGCATCTTCCTGCAGCAGATCAGCCACAAGCTCTTCGATTGTCTGGTCGCCAGTTGCTCCATTCCAATTCAGTTCTCCTTGCCACCAGTGTCGCAAGTATCCCTTTTTGTCGATCACATACACGGTTGGCCACATCGTGTTGGACCAAGCTTTCCAATTCTTCGATTCGACATCGATCAGAATCGGGAAGTCGAGCTTGCGTTCCTTGGCTGCGTTTCGGACCAATTGCGGATCACGTTCAGAAGGAGTTTCTGGGGTCTGAATTCCTAAGACGACAACATCATCTCCGTACTTTTCGTGCCAGCGCTGATAGTGCCCGAAGTTCGCGTGGCAATTGTGACACTGAAACGCGTAGAAGTGCACCAAGACAACCTTGCCTCGCATTTCACGCAAACTTACCCCGGCTGAGTTTATCCACTCTTGCGCATCGACCAACTCTGGAGCCAAGGGGTAAATTCTCTTCAGCTTCGTCGTGTCGAATGACTCGCCGATGATCTTGCCTAGCATTTGCAACTGTTGCGGTTCAAGAACGCTCTGAGGTGCTCCTTGTTCAGCCTGAGCTGCATCTAAGACTGCCTTTTTATCTGCCGCCGTCACTTCATTCTTCATGGTCGCCTTCTGAAGCTTCTCAGTGGCCGTGTTGGAGGCCTTAGCCAGTTCAACGAGCTGATCGACTTGGCCCGGCGTCAACTTTAAAGTCTGACGCACTTGCGGTGAAAGCAACATACGGATCCCCTGAGCGCGGTGCTCAAGCTGACTCAACCGTTTGTTCTGTGCGGCACTCGCATTCAATTTGAACCACTGCCGCACGGCTGCTTCCACTTTGGCAATCCGCTTATTCTGCGTGTCTGCTGGATAGATCCTTGCTCGAAACCAATCCCCGTCCACCTTCTCGAACAACATTTCGAGATTCTTGACTTGACCCGGACTCAGGTTCAACTCTCGGTGAACCTCTGGTGCGTGCACTAAGCCCAAGAGCTGCTTGGGAACATAGTCTTCTGGCTTCGGCGGCGCGCTGGACACTTGGGCGAAGAGACTACCACCCATCGCAGCGGTAGCGGCTAATATGAGCGAAGCCACGCAATGTGACCAAGCAATTTGCCTGCAACGAAACTGACGCGATCCGACCGCGGTCCGTGGTGAGTGCGAGTTCGGTGGATACATGAGTCCTTGTTCCTCTATTTGTTCGATCTATGTCAGTAAGTCGTCGACAGGGTTCCGTCTGAAACCAGGAACTGCAGCTATGCCTCACCAAGCCGCGTTTCTGCTGATTTCGCGATCTCTCGATCGACAACGTGCATCATCGTCGCAAATGCACTTCGCGAAAAGACTCGGACTTTGAAAGTATCTCTGGCGTCTTGTAAGAAGTTCCAGTTGGTTCACTCTGCCAAGTCTTGCGATCTAAAGTTTATGTGCATTCCTCAGTTTTCTCCAACGCATTCCAATTTGAACGCCTAACAAGCCACGCCACGACGCCATTATTGTTGGACAGTTCACCGAGAAACTCGTTTGTCTGTGATCTGGCACGCTATTCGCATTCCAGATTGAGCCGTAGACGGGATTCAAGTTCGCAACGGAAGCCTTCGCCCAAGGGAAATGAAGCATGCTCGTACTGACCAGAAAAGAAAAGCAGTCCATTCAAATCGGTGATGGGATCCAAATCGTCATCACGAAAATCCGTGGGAACACGGTACAGGTTGGCATTGAAGCTCCCGACGACGTGTCGATCGTACGGTCCGAACTCACGTTTCGCGACGACCCAAAGCAGCTCAAGAAAGAACCTAGGTCGGAGACCAAGAGCAACAACTCCCAAGGGCCCGATACGACTCAACACAAAGCCGCGACCCGATCTGCCGAGATTCCCGCTCTGCCGACTCCAGCCGATGTCCACAACCGACTCAAGGACGAGGACTTCCTCGGAATTCGAGACCTACCCCGACTGCGCATCGTACGACCCGTCGAGCAAAACGACGCGCCATTGGGATCTTTTATGAAATCGCATTAGCGCAAAATGCAACCGTGGCAAAATGCAATCGTAGACCGCCCTTTGAAACGGAACGGTCGGGAGCTGGCGATGATTCAGGAAAACGAGACAATGGATCGAGAATGCATTTCAAACTCTATTGTTCCCTTTGTCGTTCCGAATCCCATTCAGCTCTGCCAGTCGATCACTTCCCATGCCCGCGTCCAAATCAGAAAGTACTGTTCGTAGCTCAGCTAAGGCCAGTCTTCTTCGTGGGCAGAGTCTGACGTGGAGTTCGTTCGACCGCAGCGGTACCTACGCTGCGATGGTGAGATCAGAACTAGCTAGGCGATATTCGGGTACTTCCATCAGGCTGAATCATCTTCCACTTTCCAGTGCGGATGAGTACACGGAGGAACATTTCCCAAGCGATCTAGTCCTAGGATTCAGTCTCTGGTGCATGCAAGAGGACTCTGATCTCAAACCTGTCTGCCGAAATTTGGCTCTACAACGGAACCTATTCCCAAGTTCTGTACGCATCGCGGTATGTGATTTTGAGCACGCGGACTGTTTGCGGATTCTCAACGAAGCGGGTGCACAGATTGTTGCCAGAGATGTACCATCTCTACAGCGGGCAGTCACCGCGCTATTCGAAACTCAGGCGGAAAGTGCTCACTCTGCAGTTCCGCTTTCCGATCAAGGATTTCACCCGCTCACTTCGGGGCTTGTAAGTCGTCTTCCCTGGCCCGAATTGGATGAAGCTATCCAAGATCCGACCAAGCAGGATTGATGCGGAACCGCCTAGCACCACGCTGGCCGTGCAAACCGAAACGCCTCCAGGCGTTTCAACCATCTTCAGCGTTCTGGCACTAAGGTAGCCATGCTGTCAAACAACCATCCGACCAAAACAACCGCACTCGATGCGGCGAAACTATGACGAACAACATGGATATTGAAGCTCTTCGCAACGAAGTTGGCCAACTCGCCGATCCGGAAACAGGCCGTACTTTAGAAAGCACCGGCCAACTGAAGAGTCTGGATGTCGATGGCGAGCGTCTCGTTTGCCAAATTCAGCTTTCTTCACATAGCTTTCCAATCCAAGATGAATTCAAAGATCGAGTTGAAGAGACGATTCGCACGAGCGCAGCGAATCCTGCCTCAACCGCGAGTGTTCAAGTTGAGATTTCGGAGTTCGATCGCCCACCAGTTGCCATTGGTCAAATCGGCTTGCAAGCCAAGAGTGTGATCGCCGTTGGCTCGGGCAAAGGCGGCGTAGGAAAGAGTACCGTTGCAGCCTCGCTGGCTTTGACACTTGCGAAATCGGGTGCCAAAGTCGGCCTCATGGACGCGGACGTCTATGGCCCCAGTATCCCACACTTGCTCGGTCTCTCTGGCCGACCAGAAGTCATCAACAACAAGATTCAACCTATTTACTTCGAAAAACTCCCAGTCATGTCGATGGGTTTTATGGTTGAAGAAGACCAAGCTGTGATTTGGCGCGGCCCGATGTTGCACGGTGCCATCACTCAGTTTCTCCGCGATACGTACTGGGGCAATTTGGATTACCTCATTATCGACATGCCACCAGGAACCGGCGACATTGCACTCACGCTTTCACAAATGGTTCCACTCACTGGAGCCGTCGTCGTTTGCACGCCTCAACAAGTCGCTTTGCTTGACGCAGTGAAAGCAATTTCCATGTTCGGTAAGACAAAGATTCCAATGCTGGGCATGGTGGAGAACATGAGTGGATTTATTTGTCCCGACAATGGCAAACGCTACGATATTTTCGGACACGGGGGCGCGCGGGAAAAGGCGGAGGAGCTAGGAGTTCCGTTCTTGGGAGATATCCCGCTGAACATTCAGTTGCGGCAGGAATCGGATGGCGGTCAACTGAATTCCGCACTCGAGGACCCCATTTGCTTCGCCGCATTGGATAAAATTGCCCGTGCTGTCTGCCGCAGAATCAATGATCGAGCAGCGGCCACTCCAAACGGACCTGCCCTTCCAGTGCTTTGAGTTGGCTTGAACCATGGTCAAATCGCCGCAATCTATTTCTATCCGCGGCGAAATGGGCTCCCCTGTATCTGCCTTCGCGTGGCAGGCTGCTCTAAAGTCGGCGGGCTGGCTGTTTGAAAATGAGGCGGCCGGCGACGTCACTCCTGAGCTGAACCTTTCAGCTGCCGACTCGAGTGTTTGCCTGCTCGAGCAAGTGGCGTCATCCAATTGCGTGCAATCGAGTGTTCGAACGATCGCAGACCATCTGCGAAAGGGCGGAATGACGCTACGTTTTGGGTGGCCATACCGAACCGCCAGCAAGGAATGGCTGGGGAATCGTCTCGTCTACGGCCATTCAAGGCATTTCGCCAAGACAGCGCGTCTCGCATCGATCGTCAGTTCTAGACTGGGACGCAACGCCCAGCGCCAGCCTCGTTGGTCATACCGCCTGGATCGGGTTCTTCAAGAAGTTGCCCGAACCGACCAAAGTCTCCTAATCAGCCATGGAACCACTCTCGCTCGACCATTGGTTCACTTCTCACGACAGGCAAACATCCAGCGTTGTATTGTCCAGGCCGCTGCGGACAGGCAAACGCTCCCCAACTGGTTGCGAAGTCTATTCGATGCCAAGCAGAACTGGGAGCAAACGCCAGATCCCGAACTCATCTTGCTCTCACCGGAAGTCTGCGAAAGTCGCAATGAGTATGCACGTGCACCGATTCGAGATCGCGTTGCAGTTGGCATGGCTGACCAAGTGTATGGGCTTCACCTTCGCGGCAACGGCAACATCAGCGAGCTCCTGCAGAGGAGGCTGCGTAGTCACTCCCAGAATTTCCGACTCGGATCCACGCGAATCCTGCTGGACCAGTCTGAGCAGAAACACTTGAAACCGAAGCAGCAAGAGAAAGCCGAAAAGGCTCTGAACCAATGGATGAAACTCGGCGCTGTAGTTTGGCTTCTACAAACGAATCAAGACGACCCGGAGCAGAGTTCAGGGGAGCTCAATCGACTAGGCTGCAAGCAGCAATGCCTGAACCCAAGGTTCCGCGAGCATATTTGCGTTCAGCAACCCGTTCTCCCTCTGAGAGCCTTTACCCAATCCTCCCAGCACGTCGAACGTTTCTTAGTGCATTGCACGCGTGGTGGAATGGAAGCATCTCCGCGCGAGTCCTCCGTGGCGAAGCTGACCGAGACTTGGCGACTTGGGGAAGAGAGCAGCATCCACCCTTTCTCGACGTTGGTGCAAATCGCAAGCGAAGCTCGTTTACGATCCTCGAGTCAAATGACTCGAGGCCCAAATGCAACCATTAGCCTCTCCAATGTGCCTGTGGATGAACTGCTCGCACGCCGCTCGTTTCAACCACACCTCGGTCGCTGGGATTGGGAACCCTACGGATTGCTCGTTCGTCGCGACGTCTTGTGCGAGCACGGTGCCAGACCGGTCGTCTATGGCAATGAAGACGACTTCATGAACTTGCCGCCTGAAGACCAAGCCTACTTTCAACCCAAATTGAGATCCGATGGCAGTCAGACGAATTGGGAATGCGAACAAGAGTGGCGTTATGTTGGTGACTTGCGACTGCAATCCCTCCCTCGGGAAGCCGTCTATCTGTTCACGAGAACTTACTCGCAAGCTCAGTTCCTAGCGAGCCGTTTTCCATGGGCGTGCATTTACGTGGAATCTTAGTACAAGTTCAAATTATCCGCCTGCCAATAGTCCTGATCGCAGGCATGGGAGACTCCGCGTTCGCTGCCACCAACCCAGTCAAAGAAATCAGAGAGTATTCTACCAAAACCCTAAGTCGCCGGCTTGCATCGCTTGCGAAACACTACCTCAAACGATCGAAACCAGGTCACGCGCTACGGCGAATCGCGATAGAATTGCTTCGCTCAAAGTGATTGCAATCTAAGTGCCTGTGCTTATCCTACGTGGAGTGATGCCAGTCCGCGTCATCACTTTCACTTACCCTCCTACTCCCTGCCCTTCCGGAGTTTTCCATCATGTTGTTTGCTCGTTGCGATGGTCCCCGTTCCCTGGCGACCTTTTTGTCCGTACTCGCAATCGGATTGATTTGCTCGGTCCCAGGAAATTCACTCGGGCAAGTCAAGGAAGCTCCCGAAGGCTTCACCGCACTCTTCAACGGAACAGACCTCGACGGCTGGCACGGGCGTCCACACCTTGATCCGCGCAAGTGGGAGAGCACACCGGATGAAAAGAAAGTGGAGTGGAAAGAAGACATGACCAAGCACTGGTCCGTGAAGGATGGAGTGCTGGTCAATGACGGAAGCGGAGTCTATCTCACAACCAACGAGACGTATGGCGATATAGAATTCATGTTGGAGTACAAGACTGTCGCGCGGGCTGACAGCGGCATCTATTTGCGTGGTACTCCTCAAGTGCAGATTTGGGATTACACCGACGAGGCGAAGTTCAACATCGGTTCGGACAAAGGCAGTGGTGGACTCTGGAACAGTAGTCCCGGCGCTGCAGGCAAAGACCCTCTTGTGCTCGCCGACAAGCAATTCGGAGAATGGAATTCATTTCGAATCGTCCAAGTCGGTGCGCGAACCAGTGTTTGGCTCAACGACAAAATGGTCGTGGACCATGCAATCATGGAAAATTTTTGGGATCGAAGCCTTCCCCTGTTTCGTGACGGAGTCATCCAGCTGCAGACTCACGGAGGTGAAATTCAGTGGAAGAACGTCTTTGTCCGCGAAATCGATGCTAAAGAAGCGAACGCTTGGTTGGCCGCACACGAAACCAACAACGATGAATACACGGCTATCTTCAACGGCCAAGATTTGACGAACTGGACCGGCGCCGACGACAACTACGAAGTCGCCGATGGAGCGATCCAATGCAAGGCTGGCAAAGGTGGAGTCCTGCATACGGAGAAAATGTACAGCGACTTCAACGCGAGACTCGAATTCCAGTTGCCTGCGGGCGGAAACAACGGACTCGCCATTCGTCATCCTGGTGAAGGAGACGCCGCCTATACTGCGATGTGCGAGTTGCAAGTACTTGATAACACGGCGGACAAATATGCCAAGCTTGACCCACGGCAGTACCATGGATCCGCCTATGGGATGATCCCGGCCGTGAGAGGCTACTTACGAAACATAGGTGAGTGGAACTACCAGCGGGTCACAGTCAAAGGCTCCACAATCCAAGTCGAATTGAACGGCACGGTCATTCTGGACGGTGATCTCAATACGGTCACCGAGTACATGGCCGATCGCCCACACCCAGGTAAAGAGCGACCCGAAGGCTATTTTGGTTTCGCCGGACACGGTGACCCTGTCCGCTTCCGAGCCGTCGAAATCATGCCCATCAATTAGGAAGTAGATCCGTCTAAGACGGTTTCCGCAAAGTCAACGATCGCTGGTCGAGACATAGTCGACTAGCGACCGGGAACCGTCGGGGCGCCAGGGATTACAGGAGCCAGCGACTGAGCGGCTGGGCCTCGCAACATGGGTGCACCCTGGCTGGGACTTCCCATAGGCTGGAATTGAGTTGCTGGGGCGGAATTTATCGCTGGATGGAACGTTCCGTTGGTCGGCACCGTTGGAACACCCTGCATGGGATTCGCGTTCCCATTCTGAATCACGTTGGGCGATGCAGCTTGGCGATTGTTGAGTTGAGATCCAACTGCCTGATTCAGGATGGCCTGCCCGCCGGCGGCCTTACGAGAGGCTTGGTACGGGGCGTTCAAGCCTTGAGCGGGGCGCCTTGGGGTTCTCCAATACTCATCTTGCGCGGCGGTGGTTCGCGTCGCACGATTGTATTGATGATACTCTCGGTGATCTAAGGCTTCATTGTATGGAACAATGTGTGGCACCAAAGAGATCACGACTTCTTCGCGTTCGGCGCGGTTGTTCGTCCGGCTGAACAGTTTGCCGATGAAGGGCTTTTCGCCGATAAACGGTGCCCACCACTTTTGATTCTCGGAATTCTCTTTAATTAGACCGCCGATGATCATGCCTTTACCATCCGGTAGGATCACGGTGGTTTCGGCTTCCGTGGTGTCTTCTTCTGGCAAACCCGTGTCCGGATTAATGCGCCCACCGGACACTTTTGGCAGGACGCTCAAGAGAACCTGTCCATCCCGAGTAATCGTCGGCGTAACGGTCAATACGACTCCGATGTCCAGAAAATCCACACTCTGCAATGTGCTAGTCTCCGTCGTCGTTGTCACAAAGTAACCGAACTTCGATCCGATTTGGATTCTAGCTTCTTGGCCGTTCACCACTAAAACTTTGGGAGCCGCCAGAGTCTCGACGTTGGAGTTGCTACACAGTGTCTCAATCATGCCGTTTAGGTCCGTGCCTTCGAGGCCCATCATGAAGCCCGGGCTGGAGCCACCGTCAGCGAACCCTTGAGACTGGACATTGATTCGTGCCCCGGCAAGTCGAGCCAGACCGAGCAAGTTAACGCCATGTCGTTGGTTGTCGTCGAGCGACACTTGAAGCACATTCGCCTCAATGAGAACCTGCTGTGGCGGCGTATCCACACTCGCCAAATACATCGCAACTGCGCGAAGTCGTTCGGGATAGTCTTCGACGACGATCCGCTCGCGTGTGTGTCGCGTACTTTTGCTATCCACGGAATGGAGGAACGCTCTTCCGCCTGCGGACAGGAGGCCATTAACTACTTCAAGCGTCTCCTCGGCGGACGTGTAGTACAGATCAAAGACCTGCAGCTCTTGACCTGGGAGTGCTCTTCCTGTGCCTTCTCCACCGCCTGCGCCGCTCGGATTCGTAACGTAGATAATATTCTCGCGTTCGGTCCAAACCAGGTTGTTGATTCTGAGTATCGCATCCAACGCGTCCCAGAGAGGCACGTCCTTCAGCGTCGTTGTAACTGAAGCCTGGATACTCTCGGCCACTATAATGTTCACTCCGCTCTCGTCTGCCAACTGATCGAGGATCACGCGTAGGTCAACATTGTTTGCATAGATATTGATCTTCTGATTGGCAGCATTCCGCGAGATTTGCAAATTCGGATTCCGGCCAACAGAAGTCTGCAGCGGTATCCGAACTGTGCTCCCACCTTCAGAACTTGTGATCCCAGACGGATCGTCGAGGAACTCAAATGGATTTTGAATCGCAGTTGGCGAACCCGTGGTCGACTGTCCAGAATAGCTGGCCGGTTGCACAGGATGCCAACGAGCACCGATTGCTCGCCCTCCACCCGACTCGTATCGACCGGGTTGCTGTGCGATACAGTTCGTCGCTACAAGACACGCGCTCAACCACATCACAAGCGTGAGGGTCGCACGCTTTCTGGGCGGCGGCGAGTTGTCTGAGAGATTCCGATCCATCGGCAAAGCGGCTTAAAGGCAGTGAATTTGAACGCAGAGCTAGTCCTCCGAGTGCTAGCAACGCACATCGAGCCTATAGGCCCGACTTATGCCTTATCGTCCACCCTGTCGCAAAATCTTACCAAAGCCGCAAAGTTTGCCAGTTTGCGTACCCCACATGGACTTAGCGTCTTGCGACGCATTAATTTACAGAAGGTGCCAGAGTCCTGCCTTCGAAGCCTTTGACAGCCAGTTCAATTCCTCGGTCTGTAATGGACCGAACAATGACGTCGTTCGTGAGTTCATCGCCTTCCTTGATTAAGCGATTTTCGAACATGAAGGCACTTTGTTTCTCCGACTGGAACGTGTATTGAATTCTCGCGTTCTTCAGCATCTCTGCGGCTGAGGCCAATGCGTTCTTTTCTCGGTCGCGATCAGAGTGCGTTGGTTTACTCACATGTCGTTCGCTTTGAGGCTGAGGTGGTGCGTAGTCCATTTTCATGAAGGGACTCTCTTGGTTCAAGAACTCAAGCGAAGGTTCTGGCCAGGCCGCGACCAACTTGGGCTTCGGATCTGCTTTCGCCACCGCTTTGCTTAGAGCAGTGGACGTTCTCGCTTTTTCCTTAGCAGGCGCCTGCGACGTGCGTTTCACAGCAGGTCGATCAGAGCTTTCGCTGAAGTTGCTCCAGAGTACTAATCCCAGAACTGCAAGCAGGACAGGTACGGCGGCGACCTTGAACTTAGCGAATCGGTCAACCTTGGTTTTTCGTCGACTAGCCATTGGAGGCTCCTTCTACCAACGAGCTGCTTTTCTGAACCACGTTCGCATCGAGTGTTGGTTGCTCTGCTAACTTCGTGAAGTGGATCGTCAGAGTCGCTGAACAAGTTTCTCCATCCGGAGCAGTTGAGTTCATTGTGAGATTTAAAAGCTTCGCTGGACTTCGCATCTCATCGAAGTCTTTGAGCAGCCCAGCGATACTTCCAAATTTTCCTGCTAACTTCAGATCGACAATCGTATCATTCGGTGTATCAATCTTTATCACAAAGTTCTTAAGCTGCACCTCGCGATGTAAGAGCATCCCGGAAACGAGATCCAAAATCGGTCCATCAGAATACGTGGCCGTCGGGTCCGACTTGATAACCGTCGCGTACTGCTGGTATTTATCCTTTAGCTCACGGTTCTCTTGGATCAACCTTGGGTGGAGACTCTGCAGTCTGGCGAACTCGGATTGTTGTGTGTGCAGTTCGAGCTTCTCTTTGGCGTACGGACGATAGCCAAACGCGTAAACCAGCCCGACCAGCACCAGACAAATCGTTACCCCGCCCAGGTGAACACCTAGGTAATTTCCAAGACTTCCTGATTTACGCGTTTGCTTACCCATGGTTGCGTATGCTCTGCTTATGAGTTCGTTTCGCTCTGTGTTTGCTGTTCAATGTGTGATCAATCATTAGAGGCTGCAGCGCACTGAAAAACGGAGTCCGTTTTTTGTTCCGCCGATTTGCTCCAGCGCGCTGGCGAGTTCAACTCTGGAAAAACGATTCGAATCGCGTATTGCACTCACGATTTTCGCCGAGTTCGCGACTCCTTTAGTCTTCATTTTCAGCACAACACTGGCAACTTCTTTGGCGATGCTTTTCTTGTCCGTTGCTACGTCCTTCTCGTGGAAAGTGAACGATTCGATCTCCAGTGCCCCATCGACTTGATCTCGGATCGAGGAGACGAGTTCGAGAACGACAAGCGGTGAATACTGGTTTCGTTCTTGCTGACGACGTCCAGCGGATGAGGTCAATGAGCGTACTCTCGCACGAAGCCGAACATTCTCGTTCAGTAGCTGCTGCGGGGCAGTAGTTTGCGATTGGGTTGCGACAATTTCCCGATTAAGTCCCATCGCTAGAAACTGACCAATGGCGATAGCCATTGCGCAAATTGCCCCGGAGGACGCCAGGATTCGAATCCACAACTGAAGGGCGTCCCGGGTTTGCAATCGTGTTTGGATCGAAGCGGGCAACAAATTGATACTACCGGTGGATGTAGATCGACTCATGATGACACTCCTAACATTGCCAGCGATGTTGCTGTGGCGAAAGAAGCGTCAATGACTTGATTTCCTGAGTGAATAGACCAGCTTTCCGTTGGAATCGATAAACGATCTTTCAATTGAGAAGCTGAAAACTCAAGATTGGAACCGCCGCCGATAAGCAGCAATCCATCAATACTCTCTTGCTTGAACCGCCAGCTCACATACTCAATTGCAGAGTCTATTTCCTTCGCCAATCCTCGGCAGCACTGGCTTATCCAACTCCGAGTTTCGCTGACCATCGGATTCTTTGCATCTACGTCGCCCGTCGCGCAGTACTCAATCCAACGCATTGCCTCCAGAGCATTCATCCCTAGATCTCTCCTCGCTTGAAAAGCAAGTTGACTGAGGGCTCCGCTAGTCAAACGCCTCACATACTGAATCTCGCCTGCTTTAACCACTGTCAATGTCGGCCCAAGATATCCCCAATCGAGGACCAGGGAAATTTGCGTTGGATCTTGCGACGCATTTGCTGATAGACGTGCTTGGCACCAAGGCAGTCCATCGATTTGTTGCAGCTTCAGACCATTCTCTTCAAAGAGTTTTGCAGCACCGAGCGACAGGGACTCCGGCATACTGAACACTCGGGCTTTTCCCGCCTCAGGATCAATGCCTGGAATTAAAGCAAGGCTTCTCGGTTCTGAGTCGCCGATCGACTCCTGCAACAGAGGGCTGATTGCCGCCTCGCGGTTCGTTGTCTCTCTTGGGATGCAGATGCTTCGAATGTCGCACTCGGACATAGAAACGGTCAAGTAGGCTTTCGTGCTCCGCTTCTGCTCTTGGGTAAGACTACTGGCCACTCTTTGGACAAGATCTGATAGCTGAGAGTTGTCCCATGCGATTTCCGACTCCTCCTGATCTGATCCAGCGTGCTGGAAGGGATTCCTCCGTTTCCTCCGTTTCCTTCGGTCCGACTGTTTCGACGCCTGCGCTTCGGAACCCTGTTGCGTCGGGAAGGAAGCAAACTGTGCAACCGCCAGATCGCACTGGCCATTTGGCGCTTGTTGCACCCAAACAACCTTCGTCGAGAATCTGCCGATATCCACTCCCAACGCACTTTGCATCGCTCGTACCATGCGCTTTGCGCGAAAGAACCCTACTGGACTCGTGGCACGAGCCTGTGAGGGCACTTCGTTCTGTGATTGCAAAGTAGACATAGATAAGTTTGAAATCGAAAAGCGTAAAAGTTGTGAACAGCGGGTCCCTGCGAAAGTCCAGTTTGAATCAAATAGTCGCGGAACTTTGCACATCCAAAATCGGCAACAGTACTGAGGCGACTACGGTTCCGACGAACACCCCAAGCACGACGATGATGATTGGTTCACTCATTTTCAGTAGCGTAGTGAGTTTCTTGCGACCTTCTTCTTGGTAGTACCGACCCGCTGTTTCGAGCACGACCTCGAGTTTTCCCGTCCGTTCTGCCATGATCAGCATTGCCGCAGCACCATCGGGCAAAAACGTAAAATCATCGAGCTGATTCGACAGCCCTTTCCCTTGAACGATGTCGTCTTCCCACGCTAGTGTGAGATTTTGGATTGAACTAATCCGAGTTGACTTGCGCAACAATTGAATCGACTCAAGTATTGATACCCCGTTACTCAATAGGTGTCCAAGGCTGGTGAACAGTCTTCCAACTTCCAGGAGACGAATGGGTGTACCGACGATGGGACTCACGAAAATTGCCTGGTTGATTGCCAGTTGAACAGTGCGGTTAGTCAGAATCATTGCAGCACCGATTGCGAGACCAACCAAACCAACTCCGAACCACAGTACATGTTCGCGAATCAGCGTTGAGCCATTCATCAACAGACTTGTTAGCGCCGGCGGATCGACGCCCATTGATAAGAATGACTGCTCAAATTGGGGCAGAACAAACCAAACCAGCGTCGCTGCAACGAGCACAGATGCAGTCAGAAGTACAAGAGGATACGCCATTGCGCCGCGAACTTCGGCTTGGACGTTGAGCTCCGTTTCCAAGCGGTCCGAAATCTGCCTTAAGACTTCTACCATCTTCCCGGATGCTTCTCCGGCTTGGATGCTGGCTGCGATCTCTTCGCCTAGCACTTCTTCTTGGTCCTTTACCGCGCTGCTGAAACTGACTCCCTGATTGATCTTTTCGTAGATTTCATCAAACGCATTGCGAAGACCTTCTTGCCTGCATGAGCTCGCCACCAATTCCAATGCCTCTGCGACATCGATCCCGGTCTCCACCATTAGCGATAGTTGCCGGAAGGCAATCATCAGGCTTCGTTTGGAAGCCTTCCTTGAAAAGATTCGATTTTGGAAGCTCGTTAGAGCCGAATCGGGTACGGCTTCGCTGTTGACCAGTTGGTCACTTCCGGTAGGCGCACCGTTTTCGTCGCCCAAGAGACTCGAGCTTGAAATGCTGATATTGCTGGATAGTTTTGCGAGTGACATGTATTTTCGGTGCTCGTATCCGCTCCTTTAGTCGGCCATGGCAATGCGAATAACTTCATCAATTGATGTAACACCCGCCTCGGCTAGCATCTTGCCTTCGTCCAGGAGAGTCGAACTTCCTTGAGCGCGAAGCTGATCGCGAATCGCTGAAATGGAAGCATTGCCGGAAATTAGCTCACGCATTTTCGCGTCGACGGGCATCACCTCATAGACTCCCTGACGGCCCTGATAGCCCGAGTCAAAACACTCAGAACAACCAGCTCCTCGGGCAAATCGTTGACTTGGCACAGACTCGTACGCCAGCAATTCGGCTTGTTCTGGAGTCGCGTAGATCGAACCTCGGCACTTCGGGCAAATTTTTCGTACCAACCGTTGAGCAATAATTCCGACTAGCGATGCCGCAATCTTGTAGGGTGGGACTCCCATATCGCGAAGTCGCGTAATGGTTGAAGCGCTATCGTTGGTGTGCAAAGTGCTCAGAACCAAGTGCCCGGTCAACGCGGCTTGGATGGCAACTTCAGCTGTTTCAGCATCTCGGATTTCTCCGACCAAGATGATGTCGGGATCCTGCCGGAGAATACTCCGCAATGCACTCGCGAAGGTCATCTGACGAGCCGCATTCACCTGCACTTGATTGACCAGTTCGAGCTGGTACTCCACCGGATCCTCTACGGTGACGACGTTCGCTCCGCCGTGTTTGATGTTTTCTACTGCGGAGTAAAGCGTTGTTGTTTTACCACTTCCTGTGGGACCCGTTACTAACACCAGTCCATGAGGTTTGTGGAGAATATTGCGGATTGCCCCGAGTCGATTCTCGGGCACGCCCAGCTTGTCCAAATTAAAGTTCACCGCGCTACGGTCGAGCACCCGCATCACTACTTTTTCACCCAACACAGTCGGAAGACAAGACACCCGCAAATCAACTTCGCTTTCGTCGACCCGTACGTGGAAGCGTCCATCCTGGCTCTTTCGCTGCTCTGCGATATCCAACTTGGACATCACCTTGATTCGGGAGACAACCGCGGGATGTAAGTCTCGTCGAGGCTTCAGGATTTCTCGCAAGCGACCGTCGACCCGAAAGCGGATCAAACTGCTTCTCTGGGACGGTTCGATATGGATGTCACTCGCCCCTTGCCGCACGGCTTGGACGATCATGTAATTCACTAAGTTGATTACCGGGCTACCATCGGCGATCACTTGGATGCTGTCGGTATCGAAGAAGACTTCGTCCGATTTCAGCTCAATTGCTTCGTCGTCAAGATCTGCAGTCAGTACGTCAACTTTGAAATCGTCTTCGTAGCAGCGGGGCAAGAGTTTCTCAATGGAACTCTTCAGACTCAGCACTGGCTTGACAGTGCAGCCAGTTAGTTCCTCGATAAGATCGATGGTCTCTAAGTTCTGCGGCTCGGCCATCGCCACAACGAGACAAGAGTGGACTTTGAACAAAGCCAAGCACCAAAATCGCTCAGAAAGTTCACGTGGCAAGAGCTTCACAGCATCCGGATCTACTAGCCCTTCTCGCAGCCGGACGGAAGGGACGTTCAACTGCTGACCTACCAGCGGTAGTAAATCTGCCTCGCTGAGGAATCCAAGTGCCACCATCGCCTCGCCAATGCGAAGCCCTTGGTTGCCTTGAAGTTTCAGTGCCTTTTCGAGCTGGTCCTCATTAATCAGACCAGCGCGCAATAGTTTTTGTCCCAGTGGCAGAAAGCCAGGGTTGGCGGGCTGCTGATCAACCACTTCCGCTTGGTTCGTCTCTGCTACGATGCTCATTTCGCAAAATCACTTAGGGCAGCGCGAAGATCGCTGAATACTGCCACGTAATCTGCAATCCCAGTAATCTCTAAGACCTCGCTGCAGACTGGTGTAGGGTCAAGGATTACTAGTTTTCCGCCTCGTCCCAGACATTCTTCCTGAGCGTCCACGATGAACTCGAGTCCTTGGCTGTTCACAATGGGACTCTCCGCTAAATCCAACACGAGGTTGTTTCGTCGTTGGCCCAACGCGTCCATGACGGCCTGCCGGCAATGATCAACACACTCACCAACTAGCGAACTCCTCGCTTTGATGACACTCACAGATCCAATGTTCTGCACTCCTAACATGCTCGCTAGTCCTCGTCGCCATGAGGAATCTGAAGCGTAAACTTGGAGCCCTTATTCAGCTCGCTTTCGAGAGTCAGATCACCCCCGTGGAGCTTTGCAACTTCCATACAGAATGCTAAGCCAAGACCATTGCCTTCCACGTCAACAACGCGTTCATCTTGGCAACGGTAGAACCGGTCAAAGACCTTCGAAATCTCAGACTCGGAGATGCCGATGCCCGTATCGATCACGCAGATCGAGATACAGGACTCTTGTCTTTCTGCAATCAGTTTGACTTCGCCTTGTTCAGGCGTGTACTTGATGGCATTGCCCAGCAGGTTGATCAGGCAGGAAGTGATCTTTTCCTTGTCCGCAATGATGCTTTTCAGGTCCGGTGCAATGCGGCAAACGAAGTTCAACTTCTTTTCGGACAACAACGGGTTGAGCTGCTCTTGGACTTCCTGAACCATTCTCAGAATGTCAAAGTTTGCCGTTTGCAACGTCATCGATCCAGCCTCCAGTTGCTGGATATCCAGCAACTCATTCAACAGCCGCCCGAGTCGACCGGCTTCTGAGTGAATCACGTTGTAAAACTCTTTCTGCTGCACGGGAGTCACTTCCTCGATCGTCAGCAGGCTTTCCGTGTAGGCTCGAATGTTCGTAAGCGGAGTTCGGAGTTCGTGGGTTGCTGACGCGAGAAACTGCTCGTGGGATTCGCGAGCTATGCGTGCTTGGGTGACATCACGAAGAGTCCAAACAAACCCAGATGACTCACCAGACCTGCCTTCGAGCGGCAGCCGGTCGAGTTGCCGCACGCCATCATGAACAGACAGACCACATGCTAAATCAGCGGTGATTGGCTTCATTCCGGAACGAATCGTGTCCGCGATATCCTCAAAGTTGGTGTAGCGGCAAGCTGTGAGGATCTCGATGACAGGCGCGCCTTCCACGTTCTCTTCTTCGATCGCTTCGCCCATAAGTGCACACCAGGCCGGGTTCGCGTATTTAATGCATCCATCCGAGTCGGTGATCGCGATGCCTTCTTGCAGACTTCGGAAAGCTCGGGCGTACTGCTCTGTAGTGCGGTTGGACGCGTTTTCTTTCAGTCTGCGATCGATCGCCTGGTCCAAAGTTCGATCACGGACATACGCGACGAGTCGATTCCATCCGGCTCCAACACCCGAAGTGGTGACTACTGGGTTGATCTCAAGCGACTTCGACAAGTTGGCTAGCTGCGTTTCGACAACTCCTGAGACCTGAAGCCGCGCGCGAAACCGGAGAAGGCCTAGGAAGACGATGCTACCGCCAAGCGCCAAGGCACCCAGTACAGACAATTGCTGCCAACTCTTTAGTTCGGGAAAAGTGGCTATAAACCAACCAAACACGAACAGAGTAAGACCACTAACGAGAACCGTAGAGAAGATCTCAGCGAATAGCGAATTCTGTTTTTGAAGCACCTCTCATCCCCCTATGCACATTCAGTTGGATGGAGTTCTTCCTTCAAACGCGAAACAAGATCCTTCGGCGAGAACGGTTTGTGAAAGACGTCAGTGACGTTCATCTCCTCACAGATCTGCTCCAAATCTAGCTCGTGCGTCTTAGCGGTACACAGAATGACTGGCGTTCGTTTGTTAGGTCCAGAGCTTCGTAGGGCTGCCAGGACTTCTGTACCTAGCATCCCAGGCATCTGTTGGTCCAGAAGAATTGCGTCAAACTCTTCGGACACAGCACACTCCATAGCACCCGTACCGGTGTGCTGTTGTGTCACTTGGAACCCAGCATTCGTCAGTACGAAGCTGAGTAAATTGGACAGCGCGAAACTGTCTTCTGCGACTAAAACTCTATCCATGACCGCGACCCCTATCGTGCATTTACGCTAAAAAGCAAAGTGCGATGTGAGATCGATTCGAATCTCACCTGAAGTCGCGTTGTACAGCCATCCACCATTGTCATCCAAATCCGCGTTTGCGATCGGATCAGATGTCACGACCTTTACCGCATTGTCGGTAGTGCCACCGATGCTTGTACCTGGAAATGGACCCTGCAAATAGGTCTGCATGTCGGTCGCAAGTGCTGCTGGATAGGCTCCAGTGTCTGCCCGAAACAGCTCAATGGAGCTGCGAAGGGCCGCCAACGACTGGAGTGTGGCTGCTTCCCTCGCATCGTCGGCGCGATCAAAGAAACGTGGTACCGCTACGGCAGCGAGAATCGCGATGATGATGACGACCACGACCAACTCTATGAGAGTAAACCCGCTCTTACGATGTAGCTTTTGCATCTTTCCGCTATTCCAATCGGAACTATTGATAATCGGTCGATTCTTATCGAACATGTGAAAGGTCAAAGCTCCAGGACTGGCAGTAAAAAATTGGCCGTCCCCTTTAACCTTGCTAGGAAACTTAGCCCACTCGCTAGGACAAGCAAACAAAAGTCCCCCGCTTTTGGAAATCCTCAAAAAGCTCGTCGCGCACCATGCCTGACCTCTGAATGTGTGCCGATAAGAGACAAATCAACGCTCTTCTTTTGAAACAAGTAACGATTGTGCTTATTAGCCGACACATTTGGAAATGGGATATTCAACTGTGACCAACCCTGAGCGAGATGCTTCCCCGTTTTGCAAGCCTCTTCGAGAACTCGACTTTTTTCGGGAGCGGATGGGATCCTCGATCCAAGTTTGTGAGCGTAATGATCTAACCGATTTGGTGACTCTCCAAGAACGGCTTGGAACTAGCCTCCTAAGAGACTACCTCAAGCAAGTTCCCGCTTCGATTGACTGGTTGAAGAGTGTCTGGGATGGGACCCAAAGCGTACAATCGTTTCAACTAAACCAAAGCTCGCAATTAACACTTAGTGTGTTACCCACGGATCAAAGACAGTACGACGCTAAGTTGCTGGCTGTAGTTCAGGGCCCCAAAGAGACGGCTGAGAGACTCGTTGCAAGTTGTCTTGAGAGTTTCAAACTCGACCAAGAATCTAAGCTAGCCCAGGCAGCCCTGAATGAATCTGCGATGCAGCTCGCCCAAAGCTATGAGGAACAGAACTGGCTTCGGGGGTTCGCCCGCAACGCTACGCAATTCTCTTCCGTTGCGTCGACCAATGAAATCGCGAAGGGTATCCTACAGCCGCTCTGCTATCTACTTCGTGCTCAGGATCTTTTCCTGATCGTACCGCCTGAAGAGACGGAGAGATCGGGATTGGTTAGCACGAGTTTCGGAGAATCCGACTACAAAATCACAACTTTGCTACAAGTACTCGAGTCTTTCCAATTCGGTGAAAAGTCTCCTCCGCTGGTTCGTAACAACCTCTCCCTAAGCACACCTGAAGGCATCGTAGCTTCTCTCGTTGCTATCCCAGTAGGTGATCGAGACATATCTCGCGGATTTATTGTTGGAGTCAACCGTTGCGCTGAAATGCATCCCAATGGCACGCCAGTCTACGACTCAGAATTCGGTAGTGGAGACGTTGGGCTACTGGAAGAAGCATCTGTGTTGCTCAGCACTCAAGCTCAAAATATGCATCTGCTGCTCCAAAGTAACCAGTTGTTCTTGGGAACTTTGAAGGCGATGAGTAGCACCATCGATGCCCGCGATCCCTACACTCAAGGGCATAGTGAACGTGTTGCTCGACTGTCTTTCGATCTTGCCCAACTCTTAGGACTCTCTTCCGAAGCGAGTCACGAAATCTATCTCTCGGGTGTGCTTCACGACATCGGTAAAATCGGCATACCCGATAGTGTCTTACTCAAACCTGGCAAGCTAACGGACGATGAGTTTGACACGATAAAGCAGCACCCAAGCATCGGGCATCGAATTGTCGAACGTCTCGGACACTTACAATTTACTCTGCCGGGTGTTCTCCATCATCACGAGCGTTGGGACGGCGCAGGTTATCCACATGGCCTTCAAGGCCAAGCCATTCCGCTCATGGCGCGCGTGATGGCCGTGGCTGATGCCTTTGATGCGATGACGAGTTCTAGGCCGTATCGAACTGCAATGCCGATCTCCAAAGCTTCGGCTATCATCAACCAGGGCGCTTACGAGCAGTGGGATGGCGAGATCGTCGAGTGTTTCAATTGCTGGCTCAAGCAGAAAGACATTACGGAGCAATCTAGCGAAGGTTCGAACAGCGTTATTCCAATCAATGAACCCATGGAACAACTTTCTGAAGCGGTGATGTCGCTGCTCCAGTAGAGTCCTGTTGACCGGCTGTGCTAATTTCGCTGGGAAAAAGAAGGTCGCCGAGAATTGCACAATCGCTGTTTGCGCGCAATTTAGCGACGGTCGGTGGCCACGATCTGACCGACGATGATCCACATGCCTAGGAAGAAGGCACCCAACATTGCGTGAAACCACTCAAGTGACATCGAGACGACCTGCCATGCGCTAGAGAAAAAGGGCGCGTCGTCCGTGCGCTGAAAGTGAATTCCTGATCCTGAATTCACAAACGAAGAGGCGTGTGCTGGATGTAGCAAGCTACGTCCGTTGAACGCCTCTGGTCACACGCATTGTTTCGACTTCAGCGCGGAGAGCAAATCAAAAAAAAACTTCTCGCCCATTTCGCTTTCGCAATCCCTAGACTTTGCCAAGCTATTTTCCTTTTGCAAGCTTTGTACAAATTTTAATGCCATCGCGCCCAAGAGCCATTTGCTCACACACACCACCTGCGACAGAAAAATTTGCTAAGGCGTCGTTGAAGGGAAGACCGCGAGATCACTAGCTAATCTTGCAAGCGGAACAGTTTGCGAAGAGCTGCGATCATCGACCCGTGATTCGCGCTGTCGGCACTTTCTCGGAGTGACTTTAGAGGTGGGTGCAGTAGTTTATTGACGAGTCGGTCAAAAGAGACTTCAACTTCTTTGCGAAGTGAGTCGTCGAGCCCACGTCCGTCCATTTTGTTCAACAGCCTTTCCAGCTCGTGCGACTTGATCTGCTCAGCTTGGGAACGCAGTTGCTTGATCGTATGCCCACTACCACGAAATACATCATCGCTGAGGAACTTCGTCGTCTCCTGTTCGACGATCTTATGCGCCTTGGGCCACTCTCGTTTCCGGGCTTCAAGATTTCGGTCACAGACTTCTTGAAGGTCATCGACGGTATACAGATACACATCGGGTAGGTCGCCAACCTCAGTATCGATGTCGCGAGGCACAGCCAAATCCAGCAGCAAGACTGCTTTTGCAGAACGCTTGCCACGTGACTTCTTGAATTCGGCAAGTTCGATGATGGGTCGATCTGCACCTGTTGTCGAAACGATTAAATCGGCTCGTGAGACCAACTCATAGAGGCGATCCCAAGTAGCGTGCGACGCTCGGAATTCTTCAGCCAACGAAAAAGCTTTCTCGGCGCTGCGATTGACGACGGTGATTCGATTCGCCCCCTTGTCGACTAGATAGCGAATCGTCTCAGTACCCATCTCTCCAGCACCGATCAGCAGAATGCCCTTGTCTTCGAAACTCTCGAAGAACTCTGTGGCAATTTCACTCACCGCCACGCTTGGGACACTCACTCGATGATGGTGGATCGAGGTTTCTGTGGCAATCCGTTTTGCTACGAACGACGCTCGCTGAAAAACAGGATGCAGGTGTGTCGATACGGTGCCGTGCGCGCAGGCTAATTCGTAGGCTGATTTGACCTGTGACAGTATCTGGACTTCCCCCACTACCATGCTGTCCAAGCTTGAGGCCACTGTAAACAGATGGGAAATCATCTGTTCACCCGTCAACTTAATGGCCTGTTCGGCAATATCGTTGTACTGAATCCCGTGAAATTCGCTGACGAATTGGCCGACATCATCGGCACTGGGCAACTCTTTGCCTTTGTCCGATGCAAAATAGAGCTCTACACGATTGCAAGTGCTAAGCAAAACCGATTCAACGCCTTGATACCGATTTTTGAAAAACTCTTGTGCCCGAGCCACCTGAGTTTGCGAAAACGCCAACCGCTCGCGCAGTTCGACTGGAGTTTGGTGGTAAGTCCAACCAATCATGCCACACTGCATCAGGGAGAATCTCCCTTTGACTCTGTGGTGGCCTCGGACGGATAACCAGTGCTTGAGTGAGCGTCAGCTCCCAATTCCCCACCAAGTTGTTCAACCTGGGATTCTCGATTTTCTTTACCAGTCGGTTCTTCGCTTGGACTGCCCTGCCCGTGCGAAGTCAAAAGTACAACGCTGAGCACCAATACCATGAAAACGAAGTTGGCCAACACCAGCTGAGCGCTCCTTCGACCTCCAAGTGAGCCGCTACTGGTGAACTCAAGAATCGTCGCGAACAGACTCCACAAGAACAGTGCGAAAGAAACAAGAATTCCGCTGCTAAACCAAGACAGTTGTCCTCGATTGATATTCAGCGCGATGCCCGAAATAAGCCCCAATGCTAGTGCTACGGTGGCTGTGATCAGGCTCAGGCGATTCATCGACTGCAAGAACTCCAGAGAGGGCAACTTGAGCCTCCCTCGCTTGGTTCGCTTTGACTTGAAACGTCGCGCTAGGATGAGATACATCAATCCAAACGAGGCGCCAAAGCATATGAACATGGTTCCAACAGCGAGGCTTACCCCGTGAACCACCTGCCACACGCCGATGGACGAAACGCTGCGAAAGGATTCCGAATTCGGTAGCAGCTGACCAAGCCAAATAAGGCCCAGGATGAGCGGGATGATAAAGATGCCAAGGACCGTATTCGGCTTGCGCAGAGTCACAACGAAGTAAGCGATGGCGAGACCCCAAGCGGCAACAAATATCCACTGGGACCAATTGGCCACAAACAGCCCCATGCCGCTGGGTACAAGCATCCATTGGTTGTAGAGAAAAATGCTGTGCGCGAAGATTCCTGCACCCAACATGCCCAGCACGAGCGCATGCTTGCCAGGTAACTTTAGATAGAGGCGAGCCGATTCGATAAGCAATACAACCAAATAGCTGAATAGAAAGCAGGATTCTGATACTTTTTCGAGCACTTTCTATCCTGCTTCCTTTGAGCCGAAATGAGAGTCAGGGGAGATAGCTCAATCCCACGTCTCGCCTTCTTCCTCTTCCTCCTCGCCCCAATCTTCCTCGTCATCATCATCCGACTCGTCGTCATCTTCTTCGACCCAGCCGTCGTCATCGTCTCCGACTTCCTGCCACTCGCTTTCTTCTTCGTCTACTTCCTCTTCGTCGTCATCTTCATCCCAATCATCATCTTCAAGCTCACCGTCTTCCGAATCTGAATCTTCTTCTTCTTCATCGTCGTCGTAGTCTGCATCTTCCGCTTCTCCCCAGCCATCTTCATCGTCTTCGATTTCGGCTGCGGCGCCCTTGGAATTGGGACGCGGTGAGCTCGTCGATGGGTCGATGATCTCGTTGGACGCTTGGTCTTCTTCTAGCTCGGTTGACTCTTTAACGCTGTACGTCATGGTGGAATCCTCTGCTTCCAACTGCCTTTCCGTTGGGTCCGTCACGGCATGTTCGGAGTGGGGTTCATTGACCCACGCCATTCTTGGTAATCGATCGACGGATCGAAGCCCGAACATTTGCAAAAAACGGCGGGTTGTCCCGTATAAATAGGGCCTCCCCAAGTCTTCGCTCCGTCCACTGATACGGACTAAATCTAATTCCATTAGTTGCTTGAGCAATTCACTGCAACTGACACCGCGAATTGCCTCGATCTCAGCCCGCAAGACCGGCTGACGATAAGCCACGATGGAAAGCGTTTCCATGGCCGTTTGGCTCAATTTTCTTTGGACTGCCGTGTGTCCTAATTTATTGAGCCAAGTTGCAAACTGACTTCTCGTGAACACAACATATCCGCCAGCAACATCTTCTACCCGAAAGGCACATCCTTGCCGATCGTAAGAGTCGTTTAACTCGCGAATCAGTGTACGAGCTTCCGTAGCGTCCGCCAACCCAGCCAAACGTGCCAGTTTGCGGCTTGATATTCCATCTCGAGAAAGAAATAAAACTGCCTCTACGCGCTGAAGTTTCGGCGTTGGATCGTCTTCGAGCGAACCTAGATCTTCCTCGGTGTACTCCGCTGGGCTGACAATTCGTTCTCCGGCACTGAAGAGATGACACCGTGTGCGGTATCGATGCGCAAGATCCCCTCGAGCAGTTGGACCATGCGTCCCTGCCGAAGTGGTCTGAAAATCCGTCGAATCCCGGGTGAAATTGAAGGATTGACGACCGATCGTGGTTGAAGTGCGCATCTCTAAGCCATCCTTGAAACTACTTCGCGAGCTACGAAAGGAGCTCTTGAGTCTGCCCGGATACACCTACCGTGGTAAGTCCCCTCCAGGGTCCGCCCGATATTCACTGAACACTTCCTTGATCTACAATGGTGTCGGATTGAGCCGCATATCGGAAGCTGCCCTCCCCATCGTAAATTGGAAAATGGTGTTGCAGCTACGTCAACTCAATATCGCAGCTCCTTACCTCGTCAATTTACTCCATACGAAGTCCCTCGCCTGCAACGAACAAGTTTGCGAAGATCATTTTGACTGCATCAACTGCTGAAAATAGAGCGGCGAACTCCATGGCTGCAACAAAGAAGCCTCCCAAAAGACGTTTTCGGCTCATCTACGTCTTCTTCGCACTCGTCTTTGTAGCGGTACTTGCGTTCGGATATTTCCAGCTCTCCAGCGTGAGTGGTGTAGAGCTCAACACGAGAAACTGGCGTCTGCGATCCTTTTCATTCCGCAGAGATCCACTCACCAATTTCCAATGGACTGGAGTTCGTCATCGCGCTGCGGACTCCAGCTATCTACTTTGGTCAAAGATGCCCAAGTATTCGAATTTAGATGGCAGTATTCAACGGCATCTGATCGGTGACTTTGAAACGGCTCGCTGGGACCTCGTCGAAATCGATCTTTCCACTGGGCCAACCCCAGCATCGATTTTGGTTGATCTTCTGGGTGCAACGAACAATCAATACGATTCCGTTTGGAAGACCTGGTCGCAAAGACACCCAAAACGATGCCGTGCGTTTTGGATCTCCGTCCAGGCTCTAGCTAGCCTCGAACTCTACTCTCAGATGCCCCCTCTTTTTGAGATCGCACTGAGTACCTCGGAGTCGACTTCCGAAGCGGATAAAAGGTTCTTCGACTCACTACGAAACTACATCGATGAGACTCTGAGCAGCAAAGCGGAATTCTACCGCGACTCGCAGCCTGAGCGAGCTGCCCAGATCGAGCAAGTCTCGATGACTTGGGCTGCCGCACTATCCGAACCGACTTCAAGTGAGGCTTCAAGTTTGACCGAGAAAGCTGAACAAGACATTTTCCGTTCACCTGCGGCGGAAGCTGAGGACTTTTAAGTGAACATGATTTACTTCGACAATAATGCGACAACCCACTTAGATCCCGTAGTCGCCGAGCGAATGCACGCGCTCAATCTCGAGGGTATCAGCAACCCTGCCAGCCAGCATCGATGTGGTAGACAGGCCTTGCGCATTCTCGAGCAGGCGAAGTCGGATATTATCGAATCCGTTCACGGTCGAACGGATAGCTTCCAGTCGCACCAAGTCATCCTAACGAGCGGCGGTACGGAAGCGAATAACCTAGCGATCTTCGGCGCTCTTGCGAAGAAGCCCGGCGTGTGTATCGTCGGCGGGACGGACCATCCCAGTGTGATTGAAGCTGCTAACGTTGCTGCCGAGATGTTCGGTGGTGAACAACGTGTGTTGCCGGTCGATCAAGAAGGTACCTGCGACCTCGAAGTGTTGGATGAGTGGCTGCGAAGTTCTACCACGGAGAAGCCGATCTCGCTGGTGAGCATCATGCTGGGGAACAATGAGACCGGAGTCCTTCAGGATTTGAAAGCGATCTGCGAACTGTGCCAGAAGTATGACGTCCCAGTGCACTCCGATGTGGTGCAAGCCGTCGGCAAAGTTCCTGTCTCGATCGATGACCTTGGCCTAGCTGCGTTAACACTGACTGGACACAAGATACACGGCCCCGTCGGAATTGGTGCCTTGATCGTGCGGCCCGACTTTGCTGTGGAACCGATGATTGTCGGAGGCGGTCAGCAATTGGGGATCCGAGCTGGGACGGAGCCTGTTGTTCCGGCCGTTGGATTGGCGACCGCCTTGCAACAGATTTTAGGATCCTGCCTTTCGGGTGAATTCACTCGTGTTCAGGCTCTGCGAGATCAATTCGAATCGGAACTGAAGTTACACTGCAACGCTACCGTCGTCGCCGAAACCGCCCGTAGATTGCCACACACTTCGAATTTGTCATTTCAAGGCATCGACCGTCAAGCATTGCACATGGCTCTTGATTTAAAAGGAGTCGCCTGCAGCACCGGATCAGCGTGCTCTAGCGGCTCGGGTCGGCCATCGGGAAGCCTCGTGGCAATGAACCTCGATGACGATACCGTTCTCGGATCTTTGAGGTTTAGTTTTTCAAAGTTCACTACGGAGGATGAGATTACTGCCGGATCGGGGACTATTATTGAAGCGGTGAAGAAGCTTCAAGCCGTTCCGACTACGCAAGTGCCCTCCTCTTAAACGCACGATGGTCCAGTCGAAAGCCCGCATTCTGAAAATCCCGCTCGCCAAATCGGCCTCCGTCCGCAGGCAGCTACCCTCGCTGGATGCCGATGGTTGGATCCTTGATGAATTTATCGTAGGGTCCGAGAACGCCGCGTTACACCATATCTTCGATCCTAAAGTAATCGACAAACTCGTTGATTCTTCCCCGCTCGTTTTTTATGGCGAAGCTGCCACGGGTAAGACAGCTTTAGCCATTTCGCTTGCTGTCTTTTGGTCTCGACAAACGAAAACTCGCCGCCTGTGCTTTTCCACCGGCAAGTCCTTTGCATCCGAGTATGCTTCTGCGGTTGAGATTGATGATATCGCCAGCTTCCGCAAGCGATATCGTGAAGCCAACCTGCTTGTCATTGACGACCTCCACGAACTTGCAAAGAAGAACGCTGCTCAAAACGAACTCGTGCATACCCTCGATCACTTGGTTCAGCGAGCTGTGCCGGTGCTATGTACTTCGCTGCAACTTCCCGCCAGCATTCGAGGATTCAAAACCGCTCTCGTTAGTAGGCTCAGTGGGGGACTTTCGACAGAAGTCGTCAAACCCGCTAGCGAGGCTCGCAAGGCTGTGCTCGAAAGTCTCACCAGTGGGTCTCGTCTGAAGCTCAAGACCGGTGAACTCGCGAAAGTCTGCGAACAGCTCTCTACGCCGCTTTCCGTGCGCGATCTAAAGACCGTCGTTTCCATCGTTCAACAAAACTTCTCCGATGGTTCGCTCGACCAGCCCATCATTATGGGGCTTCTCAGGAAATTCTTCAGCGGTTCCGAACTGACAACCGCTCGCATAGCCAAGAGCGTCGCCAAAGTCATGCAAGTAAAACTATCTGACCTTCGCGGTTCCACTCGCCAAGCCAACATCGTCCGAGCTCGCGGGCTCGCTATTCTGCTCGCTCGGCGTCTAACGCCTTCAAGCCTGCAAGATATTGGCGAGTTCTTCGGCGGTCGCGACCACTCTACTGTGCTTCACGCATTTCGGAAGACTACCGGTCTCATCGAATCCGATCCTGAACTTTCGAAGGCCATGTCGAGAGTTCAGGCCGAGCTGTTCAGCTAACGGTGACTCTACGCCGTTGGGCGCGGTTGAGTGGACTATTCTGAATTTGAATCGTCTCTTTTTCCGCTGGATAACTTGTCGATTGCCGGTCGATTCGTGTTGATTGATCCGGCCTCATCTCAGCCCGTCTCTCGCCGTGTCATTGAACGGGCAAATAGCGAACCGTCCATCTACCAGATGTGACTGTTTACCAACATGTTTGCCACTGTCAGTTGCCGGTTCACTACTTTGCCACAGCAGCGGCAATAGCTCTATTTTGCCTGGTCTCGAAGGAATCGCTCAAGCTCGAATTCACCGTCGAGGGTATGTGGAAAACGAACTCTTCGCTGTCCTTACTACTACTACTATATATTTAATTTAGTAAGGAAAACGTTGGAAGAGCGTTTTGTGGTCCGGTGTTCTTCTGTAGAAGTGAATGAGGAGGTAAAACAGTCTCCCCAAAGACGACGAACGGGAGAAAAGTGAGCCATGAAGATATCCTGCAATCGAGAACAACTGTCGAACGCTTTCCAACTGGCCGGTAGCGTCGCTCAGATGCGAAGCCCAAAGGAAGTGTTGCAAAACGTCAAAATCGAGGCGGCGGAGGATCGCGTAACCCTCATGGCTACCGATATGGAAACCGGGATCCGCATCGACGTAGAGGGTGTGGACGTCCAAACTCCAGGGAAAGCGCTGCTGCACGTTGGCCGAGTCGGCATGATCTTGCGCGAGAGTAGCGATGAACAACTGGACTTCGAGACGGATGGTAACGCGACGAAAATCCGTGGTCAGCACAGTGAATTCAA
Source organism: Pirellulaceae bacterium (assembly GCA_045105035.1). Taxonomy (GTDB): domain Bacteria; phylum Planctomycetota; class Planctomycetia; order Pirellulales; family Pirellulaceae; genus Aureliella. The sequence goes on from JBGCCZ010000125.1 coordinate 28,207, forward strand.
CTTGCCGAGTGCCAATCCAGATGAATTCCCGACGATAGCTGGTTTCGAGGAGGAAAAGTACCACGAACTGCCAGCTCGCCTCTTCAAGGAAATGGTCAAGAGGACGGCTTTCGCGACCGACCCCGACAGTTCGCGTTTTGCCTTGGGCGGAGTGTTGCTGGAGCTCAATGGCGAAGACGTACTGGCGGTAGGTACGGATGGCCGACGTTTAGCTCGAATGAATGGCGTCGGCAAGAATGTTGGGGAGCATGCTACGAGTGGAAATTCGACGATCATTCCGACAAAGTCGTTGACTTTGATGGAGCGTTCGATCGATGATAAAGAAGAGAGTGTACACATCGCAGCTCGCGACAATGATGTACTGCTCCGAACAAGTCGTTGCACAATCTACTCACGATTGGTAGAAGGACGCTACCCGAATTGGCGACAAGTCATTCCGCAGCGGGAAGAGTCGGCGGAGATTGATATGGTGGTAGGGCCGCTCTACAACGTTATCCGGCAAGCCGCCATTGTCGCAGATCAAGAAACACGAGGAATCGATCTAGAGTTTGCCGACGGGACTCTCGTGCTGACAGCGAATACAGCAGACCTAGGGCAAAGCCGCGTCGAACTGCCCATCGACTATGATGGCGAATCCATCAAGATGAAGTTGGACTACCGCTTTGTAGGCGATTTTCTCAAAGTCCTTGAAGCCGACGCGAAGTTCAAGATGGATGTGGCCTCGGCAACCCAGCCGGCGCTGATGACAACTGATGACGGCTACGCGTATGTCGTCATGCCAATGGCTCTGGACTCTTGATGAAACCAGTCAGACATAGATGAGAAGATTGAAGGGAGACAGAGAATGGAGTCGAAACCCTCCTCGTCATCGGTAGAAAAAAGAGCGATGGACGAAACGTCCAAGTCTCGGCCACAGCCTGCGAGTCCGCCCTGCCCTGTTTGCGGCGCGGCGACGATAGAAATTCGGGCGAAACTACAATGCCCACGGTGTCACACCATTTGTGAAACGTGCTGTGAGGGCGGCAGACAGTGAGTTCGTCTTCACCTATTTCAGATTTCATGCGGACCCACTATCTGCATTTCAACGCACGAGAAACGCTGGCCGCGGCCGAGGCGTACAAAGAGCTGATCCAGCAAGACGGCAAGATGCTCGTCTCACTTGCGGGGGCCATGAGTACGGCCGAACTAGGAATTTCCTTGGCGGAGATGATTCGCGAAGGAAAAGTGCATGCGATAAGTTGCACAGCGGCAAACTTAGAAGAGGATATCTTCAACCTATTCGCCCATGACGAATACAAAGTCGTGCCAGATTGGCGAGCTCTCAGCGCCGAAGACGAAGTTCAATTGCAGACGGACGGCTTCAACCGTGTGACAGATACTTGCATACCGGAAACGGTTATGCGGCACATCGAATCGCACTTACTCAAGTACTGGCAGCGAGAAGCCGACAAGGCGTCCGGCCAATTCCCCTACGAGTACTTCTTCGAAATCCTGGAAGAGAAAGAGCTGGAGCAGCACTATCAAATCCCTATCGAGCACAGTTGGGTAGCAGCAGCCAAAGAAGCGGGCATCCCAATCGTATCTCCGGGAATTGAAGATAGTACTCTGGGCAATATTTTCACCGCCCGGGTAATGGATGGTACGGTCGCTAATCATGGAGCGATGCGGAGTGGTACCGAACAACTTGAAGCCATCGCGAAGTGGTATGAAGAGTTAAGCAAGAGTCATCCCATTGGTTTCTTCCAAATCGGAGGCGGCATCGCAGGTGACTTTGCAATCTGTCTGGTGCCAATGTTGATTCAGGACTTGGAGAAAAAGATTCCACTGTGGAGCTACTTCGCTCAGATATCCGATGCTAGCACTAGTTACGGCGGATACTCGGGTGCAGTGCCGAACGAGAAGATCACTTGGACGAAGCTCAGCAAAGACAGCCCAAAGTTCATGATTCAAAGTGATGCCACGATCGTAGCGCCGCTGATCTTCTCGTACGTCTTGGGCAAATAAAGACTGTAGAGTGCTTTGAACGAACGTAGAGACGAACTATTTGGCTTGCGTAGTGAAGCCACCCGTCGAGCTGTCGGAGATCATTTTGTTGCGTAGAGCTTTGAGTCCTCGTTTGAGGAGTCCGGCTACAGCCATATCGGTCTTTTGCATCGCTTCGGCAATCTGCTTAAGAGAGCGACCTTCCACGTAACGAAGTCGTAATGCCTCGCGTTGCGTGTCGGGCAAGTCTTCGAGACAGTTTGCTAGGTAAACAGCGGCTTCATCGCGCATCATGCGTTGACTGGGAGAAGTTGTCTCCGCGGGAGCCAGGTCGGTAATGGCAGGCCGACTATCGGTTGGGCTATTGGACACTTCACGTCCAGCAGACCGTTTTTGCGTATAAATGTGCTTTTGATGAGCCGAAGAAACGTTATTGCGTAGAATATGCCTCAACCAGCCGAGTAGCTCTTCAATGTGATGGCCGCGAAAAGCTGGTAAATCCCGCTGGGCCTCCAAGAAAGTGATTTGCACGACATCGGCCGGATCCAGCCTGCCCTTGAGTCGCTGATCTAAATAACGCTGGGCGAGCACCGTTAAGTAGGCACGATAGTGCTCAAGCAGTTCGCCGAGAGCTTCTGCATCTCCAGTTAAGGCTTGGTCCAAGAGCTGTTGATGTTGAGGACGATTCACGAGGAGTTGAATCCGCTGAATGAGAGCCGTCGAGTTCAGATAGGGCCAATCAAAGCGACCGCTACACAGCCCATTTTACACTCAAAAAGTCTGGATGCCGATTGACTAGAAACAGCGAAAACCAACGTTTAGGGCTGGATTTAGGATGTCTTGGGAAAATAATGACGGTTGGTATCCAATGGACGCCGAGTCGCCAGACGCGGAGGCGTCAGTTTTAACCTCTGAATTACAGAGTGCGATTGCCGTCTTGCTTCGAACCTTAGGGATCATCAATGTATCTCCGCATGGCCAAACGTCTCCTCTTTGAGACCGACAAGCGACTCCTGTGGAAACTTGCGTACAACGCCGGGTGGAAGGGATTTCGAAGCGTTCAGAAGCATAAGCGACGACTAAAACGCGGCGAATTCTTCCCGCCTTTCCTGTACTTGTCCATTATCAACAGTTGCAATCTACGATGTCAGGGCTGTTGGGTAGATGTGACCGCGAAGCAAACGAAGATCGATATCGAGAGCTTGCACCGGACAGTCAATGAATCGAAGGCAATGGGAAATGCGTTCTTCGGAATCCTCGGCGGTGAGCCATTCATGCACAAAGAGCTGCTGGACTTCATGGAAGGCCAGCGCGATGTGTACTTCCAAGTTTTCACCAACGGGCACTTCATTACGGATGAAGTCGCAAAACGCCTTCGCAAAATGGGCAACGTCACTCCGCTGATCAGCGTAGAAGGAAGTGAAATCGTCAGCGACGAACGGCGGGGAAAAGCAGACGTTCTTAACCAAACGATGCAAGGCATTCAAAATTGCCTGAATAACAAAGTGTTGACTGGTGTTTGTACGAGCATTTGCAAAACCAATATTGATGATTTATTGCACGATCGCTGGGTCGATCGGCTCATCGACATGGGTGTTATGTATTGCTGGTTCCACGTCTACCGACCGATGGGCCCCGAACCAATGCCTGAACTGGCACTCAATCCTGAAGAGCTTCGGAGAGTCCGCCAGTTTGTCGTCGATACCCGAGCGACGAAGCCAATCGTTGTCATCGACGCATATCACGACGGCGATGGAAAGGCACTGTGCCCAGCCGCGACTGGCTTTACGCATCACGTTGGTCCAGCCGGTGACATCGAGCCTTGTCCGATCATTCAGTTGGCGACAGAGAGCATTCACGACGATAAGCCGTTGAAAGAGACGTTTAATGAAAGTGGATTTCTCAAGGATTTTCGTGAACTGGCCGCGGAAAGCACGCGGGGCTGCGTCGTACTAGAGAGACCAGATTTGCTCATTGACCTGGCGAAAAAGCACAACGCGCGGGATACGACGCAAAGAAAGTCGGCGATAGCCGAACTTGAGGCAACGATTCCGCGTCGTTCTCAATATGTGCCCGGTGGAGAAATTCCCGAGCGGAATCTAGCGGTGCGCTTTGCTAAGTGGATCGCCTTCAACGACTTCGGTGCCTACTCGACTCATTTTCGAGCCGAGGATTGGATCGATCCCGAGGCCAATAATCCATCCGAGGCGAGCGGAGATTCTTCGAAAGTCAGCTTACCCGTGCTTTCCGGTAGTGATCGAAATTAGCGTCTGAATCTGGCGTGTGAAATTAACGGCAGACAGGCCTGTCGAGGATCTTCGTTATCGCAGGTCCGCTACCCCGCTCTACTCCCATTAGCTTGCGAGATGTCGACGAATTACCGCGAACCGCCAGAGCTTCTTTCGAAAGCCATGCAAGCGGACCGATTTCGCTTACTGAAAAAGTGGCAGAAGCTAGCCAAGGCAGACTCTGCCACTTCCATTGATGCACTCAAGCTTCAATCAACATGGGAGCAGGAAGCTCAAGCCTCAGCCGATCGAGCCGCGTCGAGAGGCGATTCCATTCCGGAGCTTCACTTTCCGTCCGAGCTACCGATCAGCGCGCATCGGGAGGAGATTGTCGGACTCCTCAAAACGCGTCAAGTCATGGTGGTGTGCGGCGAAACAGGGTCCGGGAAGAGTACTCAACTACCGAAATTCTGCTTGGATGCTGGACTCGGGCGAACAGGTATTATCGGCCACACGCAGCCTCGAAGGTTGGCGGCTCGAGCCGTTTCATCTCGACTTGCCGAAGAGCTCGGTACGAAAGTCGGCGAGCTAGTCGGCTTCAAGATTCGATTCACCGATACTACCAAGCCGACCTCTTTAGTGAAGCTCATGACGGATGGTGTCTTGCTAGCCGAGACGCAGAGCGATCGTTTTCTGGATCAATACGATGCACTGATTATCGATGAAGCCCATGAGCGGTCTCTCAATATCGATTTTCTGTTGGGCTACCTTCGCAAGTTGCAGGCGAGGCGACCTGATCTAAGGCTGATCATCACTTCGGCCACCATCGATCCAGAACGATTTGCCAAGCACTTTGCAGACGAGCAAGGCGACGCGCCTATCGTTGAAGTCTCCGGAAGAACCTATCCAGTCGAAGTTCGCTATCGTCCTCCTGAAGAAGAATTAGACGGCGACAGCAGTCCGTTCGCAGATGATTTACAGTCGCGATCGATTGCTTCAGCAGTCGACGAATTGGAAGAGGAAGGTAGCGGCGATGTGCTGACTTTTCTTCCGACTGAACGGGATATTCGAGTCACGGCGAAGTACCTTCGCGGTCACTATGCGAGTCGTGGACAGGAGAAGTCCGTAGAGATTCTGCCGCTCTATGCTCGACTCAGTCAGGCTGAGCAGAACAAAATATTCTCTAAAAGTGGTCGTCGCCGTATCGTTTTAGCGACGAACGTTGCCGAGTCCTCGCTAACAGTGCCGGGTATCCGCTATGTCGTAGACACAGGCTTGGTTCGCATCAGTCGTTATGCGCCCAGGAGCCGAGTAAGGCGTTTACCGGTTGAGCCCGTTTCGCAAGCTTCGGCCAATCAGCGCTCTGGTCGCTGTGGTCGACTGGGACCGGGCGTTTGCATTCGCCTGTACGAAGAAGAGGACTTTGAAAAGCGGCCGAAGTTTACAACGCCGGAAATCAAGCGCAGTGATTTGGCTAGCGTCATCCTGCAGAGTCACGTATTGCGACTCGGGAGACTTGAAGAATTTCCACTGTTGGAAGTTCCAACGCCGGAGGCACTCAGGGATGGTCGCCGAACACTTACCGAATTGGGCGCAATCGATTCCGAGGATCGTCTGACGAAAATTGGTCGACAGTTGGGTGCCCTACCCAGCGATCCACGTGTAGGTCGAATGCTGATTGAAGCAGATCAGCGCAAGTGTCTCGGCGAAGTCATAATTATCGCGGCGGCACTAGAATGCCAAGACGTTCGGCAACGCCCCGCAGGACAGCGACCCCAAGCCGATGAAGCACACGCGGAATTCGTCGATCCACACAGCGATTTCCTGAGCTTTCTCAGGTTGTGGTACTTCTTCGAGAACCTGCGTGGGCAATTGGGTCGTTCACGTTTGCAAAAGGCACTGCAACGCAAGTTCTTGTCTTACCAATCATTCCGAGAGTGGGCCGACGTTGTTAGGCAGCTTCGAGAGTTGCTTTCCCAAGTCGGTATGAAGGCAGGACCTCCTCGGATGCAATTGCCAAAAATAGAGATGGAGAAAGCGCCTATTCAGGAAGCCGCGGCTGAGCCTGATCTGAAGAAAGGAAAGCGAGGAAAAGGCAGACGCGACGACAAGCTACAAAAAGGAAATCCACAGGCGAAACCTCGCGAAGAGAAACGTCCGGACGGATACACGGCAGTACACCAGAGTCTCTTGTCTGGCCTGCTGAGTGGAATCGCAGAAAAGGGCGAGCGGCACGAGTACCAAGCCGCGGGTGGATTATCCATTTCAATTTGGCCTGGTAGTGGCCTCTTTCACAAACAGCCACGATGGATCATGGCGGCGGAAATTGTCGAAACATCAAAGCGCTACGGGCGAACGATGGCGGCGATCGATGTTGAATGGGTGGAATCCCTTGCAAAAGACTTGCTCAAGCACTCTTACAGCGATCCGCACTGGAGCAGTAAGAATGGTTCGGCGATGGTGTACCGCCGCAGCACGTTGTTTGGGCTGGCGGTCGTCAAAGGTCGGAGGACACCGCTTGCCCCGATCGATCAGGCCAGTGCTCGCTCGCTGATGATCGAACATGGTTTGGTGGCAGGAGATTGGAAGTGCACCGAGGAGTTCTACCTTCACAATCAGGAAATGCTGGCCGACATGGCGGAACTCGCCAAACGCACTCGGTCACGCGACTACATCGTGGATCGCTTCCATCTGGGGAACTTCTATCAGGACCGATTGCCAGAGGATGTCTACGATTTGCGAAGTCTCAGTGCTTGGACGAAAAAAGACCGCGGCACTGAGGCAGTCCGGCAACTTCGACTCGATCCTTCCGACTTGGTCGACGAATCGTCCGGTGACTTCGATATCGCCGAGTCGTTTCCCAATGATCTTCAGGTAGGGCAGACGACTTTGCCGCTCAGCTATCACTTCGAACCGGGCAGCGAAAATGATGGCGTCGCTGTGACGGTTCCCCAAACTGCCCTGCGACAAGTAAGCTCCGAGGCGCTGGGTTGGCTTGTTCCAGGTTTGTTGGAAGAAAAAATTCTGCAGTTGATTCGCTCGTTGCCCAAATCTCTTCGAACTGCATTTGTTCCAGCTCCAGATGTCGCCCATCAACTAGTAGCACAGTTGAATCAGGAATCGCGAACTCAGCCCTTCTCTTCGGCTCTGTGCAGAGTGATGCAAGCACACTCGGGCGAGTCGATTCGACCAAGCGATTTTCAGATGGAGAAACTGCCACAGCATCTGCAGTTTTTGGTCCGCGTTGTTGATGATGCAGGGACCGTGTTGGAAGAGGGTCGCGACGTCGAGCAGCTTCAGAGACAACATGCGCCTCAGGAGGCAGCAGTTTCCATTGCGGCTCAGCCAGAGGACGCTTGGGAAGATAAAGCAATTCGTCCGGATACTTTTGAGACGCTGCCGTCTCAGGTCAATATCCAGCGGGGTGGAGTTCTAGTGGCCGCGTACCCGGCTCTGCTTGACCTCGGCGAGCGAGTCGAAATGCGGTTAGTTGACACGCCCGAAGAGCGAGAGCGGCAGACGCGTGGCGGATTAGCGCGCCTTTTCGCGATGAAACACAATCGATCGCTCCGTAGCCAAGTTGGCCACTTGCCGAATCTGCAGTCCGCTGAGGTTCGCCTATCGCATTTAGTTGATTCCAAACGTCTCAAGGAGCAACTCAAGCTACTCATCATTCGCATCGCACTGATCGAAGGTAAACCGCTTATCGAGGACTTGGAGTCCTTCGAAGCCGCGAACCTGGGCGCCGTTGGAGCGATCTCAGTCGCGACGCAAGATGTGGCAGTTTGGCTTCCAAAACTTGCCGAAGAAGTTCAGCAATGGCGACTCCTCCAAGAACGTGCACCGGCGACTTGGCGAGAGGTCTTTGATGACCTGGCAATGCAAACCGCCGCGCTGTTCGAACCTGAGTTCCTGCTGCTCACACCCTGGCATGGTTTGCGCGAGTATCCACGCTATGTCAAAGCGATGCGTGTTCGAGTTGAAAAACTATCGAATGGTGGCGTGCCTAAGGACCGAAAGCTAAGCGGTCCAATTAAAGAACTCGCATCCGAGTACGCAGACCTGTTGGCAGAAGGTCGTGAAAAGGAACAACTAGATAGCGTGCGGTGGATGTTGGAAGAGCTTCGAGTTTCGATCTTTGCACAGAACCTTGGCACACGGCAGTCCGTTTCCATCAAACGCGTGTCGGAAGCTCTCAGTCGGTTGCGTTGAAGTGGAAGTCTGATTCCATTCCGGGCGAAGAAACTGGCCCGGCATCGCCGGCTACGGCTGAGCAACGCGGTGCACGGTTCCCGCGACAATTCTCATTTGATTTCCGGATCTAAATCCAGGCGGAGGATCTCGAAAGAAGATATCTCGATAACTCACAAACAGGTCGCCATCGGTAATGATTTCATCATGACAGATGAGCTGACCGACAATTTGATTTTCGCGAACGAGGTTCTTGGCCTCGACTTTTTTTGAGGCGAAGAACAGTCCCCTGAGGACCGAGGGGTAAACGGTCGAAGTGTTTGAGTCCGCAGACCCAAGATAGGGCGTCGATGGAGGATTGAAGTTGACTCCAGCGTCCGCTTCACTCAAGGGCGACCGCGAGAGATTGAACTCCATCTCTCCTTCGACCAATAATGAGGGGTAGTTGGTCTCATGAGCCTCCCAGAAAACAGAACCGGAAATCTCACTGTTCTTTTTCGGATTCTTTAAAACAAGGGTGCATTTCAAACGCGAGTCTGAAATGCGGACTTCTTGATTCTGGCAGTCGATGTAGTAAATCCCCTCGGGTGACAACTGCCCATTGATGGTGTTGGCAGTTGCACTCAGCAACTGGTTCTCGATGACATATACCGCGCCGTCTTGAGGCAGGTCACTGATATCGATAGCGACTGAGTTTTGAATATAGAAATCCAAGCATTCCTTATCCGGGATGACTACGTTAGCAGCGAGTGATGTAACTGAGCCGTATGTATTGCCGGAGATGCTGCCAGTAGCGAAAAGATTGCCGGTCAGATAGCCGCTGCCCAGAGCACTTATGTTGTTGTTAGAAGCGATCATTTGATCCGACGCGGTAGTGGAGAGGTTTCTAACTTCGATTTTTCTGTCCGCCGCAATCGAGTACTGAAGGCAGTCTAACGGGTCACCG
>JBGCCZ010000126.1:0-16101 GCA_045105035.1 Pirellulaceae bacterium
CCCCTCATTGTTAGGGGGCTCAAGGTTTTCGGGTAGATTGAGCGGGCTTTTGCCAAAATGAAGCGTGCTATTCAAAAGAACTCTCTCTCGCAGAGACCAAAGCAAAGTCGCGGGCTTAGTTGAGATCTCGTTCCTTGAGGGCGATAACCGCATTGCGAGCACGGTGGAGAAACTGAGCTTTTGGCTCTCCGGCCTCAAGCCATATTGGTGCGCCGATGTGAATGCTACTTAACAGCGGGATGGGCACAACTTCTCCGCGGGGCAGAATCCGATTCAAATTTTCCATGTAAACCGGCACTAATTCGAGGTCTGGTCTCTTTTTGGCCAGGTAGTAGATTCCGCTCTTAAATTCGCTCATTGCGCCGTCTTCAGCACGGCTGCCCTCGGGGAAGACGATCAACGAGTGCGTGTCGCCAATTTCTCGAATCATCAGGTCGACTGGGCTTTGGTGGACTTTGATCTCTTTGCGGTCAATCAGCATCGCGTTGAACGCTTTGGCCAAATGGCGTTTCCACGGCGTCTTGCCCCAGTAGTCCTTGGCGGCGACCGGGCGAGTTAGAGTTCGCAACTCGGATGGCAAGGCCGACCAGAGAACGACCGCATCCAGATGGCTCGTGTGGTTTGCAAAATAGACTCGCTGGCAAGTGTCGGGTTGGCAGTCTACCCAACGCACCGTGTAGCCCGAGAAGAAGCGGGCGAGCAGGATAATGGTATTTCCGGTGAGCTTCGCTAGGAAGTCACGCGATGATCCATCCCGCTTTCGCTTCTTTGAAGCGCGGCGATTCTCGGACGCTTTCGAAATCGAGTCTCTTTCGACTGCTGCTGCCAAGGTTCGACTCTGGTTGCTGGTGGGATGGTTACGTTCTGGCTTTAGGATAAACGCGAGCGGCCCGTGCGGCAAACGCTGATCGGCGACGATCCGGTGCTATGCTGGTGGCAATCTGGTGGTAAAGCTCTTGCTTGCAGGGGTGTTTGGGTAGGTGAAGCGATCGTCTAATCGTGCTACCATCTCGGGCCACCGAACCGTCGCACAGTGCCGATCCGAGGGCTTCCAAGCGGTGGCACACTTGGGTCGGACGCGTCTTTCACCGCCCCTTCTCCGCAAGAATTGGTATTCCCCTGATGTCTGAAGCTGCACCAGTCCACTTGGCTATTGACCTCGGAGCCTCTGGCGGCCGCGTGCTGGCAGGTGAGATTCGCGAGACTGGAATCGAGTTGACTGAGCTTCACCGCTTTACAAATGGGGGCGTTCCGCTCGGACGGCGGCTGGTCTGGAATCTACTCGGCCAATGGCAGAATGTCCTAGATGGGCTAAGTCGGGGGGCTGCGCAGTTCAAGGGTCGGGTTGCAAGTGTTGGTGCCGACACTTGGGGCGTCGACTACGTGCTGTTGGACCGCAACGATGATCAAGTCGGCCCTTGCTTTCACTATCGTGATGAGCGGCTGCGGGGAATACTCGACAAGGCTTTTGAGCGGTTACCGCGGGGTGAGATATTCGCAGAAACGGGGCTCCAGTTCATGGAGATCAATTCGGCGTATCAGCTCTTGGCGATGCGGTTGGAAAATTCTCCGCTTCTCGATGTCGCGGACAGATTCCTCATGGTTCCCGACTATTTGCACTGGCAGCTTACCGGGGCCAAGATCAACGAGTACACGAACGCGTCGACTACGCAGCTATTGAATCCTGAGAGTGGTAAGTGGAGCCAGAAAGTTCTGGGGGCCTTCGAGATTCCAACGCACCTGTTCGCGGACCCCGTTCAGCCGGCAACGGACCTTGGTGGTCTGCTACCTGAGGTGCGGCACCGCACCGGGCTGAGCGAATCGGTGCACGTGGTTTTGCCTGCAACGCACGATACGGGGTCAGCCGTCTTGGCCGTACCTGCGGATTCGTTCGCGCCGCAGAAACCGGATTGGTGCTACATCAGTTGCGGAACTTGGTCACTGCTGGGCACTGAGCTCCCGTCGCCGGTTCTGTCCGAGGCCTGCCAGCTCTACAACTTTACGAACGAAGGCGGCGCTCAGGGCAGCGTCAGGCTACTGAAGAATATTGCCGGCTTGTGGATTGTGCAGCAATGCCGCGAACAGTGGAAACGCGAGGGGCAGGATTTGAGTTGGGATCGGCTTACGGAGTTGGCTGAATCCGCCGCATCGATGGTGTCGGTAATCGACCCGGATGATCCGTTGTTCGTTGCTCCGGACAACATGCCAGCGGCCATTCAGGAGTTCTGCAAGCGGACGCACCAGTCCGTGCCTGAATCAACGGGAGCGATCATTCGGTGTGCCTTGGAGAGTCTTGTGCTTCGATACCGCATGGTCCTCGATCACTTGGAGCAAGTTGTTGGGACAGAAATGCGGACGATCTATATGGTCGGCGGAGGCGTCCAAAACCGTCTGCTTTGCCAAATGACCGCTGACGCTTGTGCAAGACGCGTGGTGGCTGGCCCAGTGGAAGCTACGGCGATCGGCAATGTGCTCATGCAGGCGCTGGGCAGTGGACACCTGAATTCAATTGAAGAGGGTCGCGCCTTGATCCGCCAATCGAAAGATATTGCCGTCTACGAGCCGAAGCCGCACGGTAGCTGGGATGAGGGCTTTGGCAAGTTGACGCGGTTTGTTTCGGGAAGCTAGTGGATTGCAGCTTCCCCAAAGGTCAAATCGCCAGTTTTCAGTGCTGTGTTTCATGGGAAACATTGCCGACTAGGTGGCGGCAGACGTTTGTTCCATGTGAAACAATTGGAGATTAGCCGCGGGAAGTTCCGGAAATTCCGCGAACGAATCTTCATCCCACGACCGAATCTCCGCGCGGCTAAAGACGGCCTAGTTGTTGTCCAGCGGATTGATCACCAAGCCGCTTAAGAGCTTCGGGTAGAAGTAAGTGCTTTTGGCGGGCATACGTTCGCGGTGCAAGCTGACCTGGCGAATGTCCTCTACCGAAGCTGGCATCACCAAGGCAGCGAGTTCGAACGTCTCGGTTTTGGATTCGTCCTCGAGCGAACCGCCCAGTTGTCCGTCGAGGCCATCGACGACTTCTTGCACCAAGTGGACGTACTTCGGCTTCGGATGTCCTCGAAGGCCAAGCAGGTCGTCGATTACCAAGCTGTGCAACATCGAGACACCCAAGCTTCGCCACTCCAAGCTTTGGTCATTTGCTACACGCTGCATGTGCACCGCGGTATTTTCGTTAGCAGTCAGCAGAATCCACTTCTGGTCGGATCGCGTGAACAGTGCCATGGCGCCTTGATCGTCGAGATCTTCGATGTGCTGCCAGACTTGATCAGTCGCCGCTGAGCCCTCGCCGACGTATTCGCAATCGAACGCGTTCCCAATGCGTTCTACTAGCTCCGCGGATTTCATCTCGGGTACGCCGTGGAAAAGGCGATGCGTCGGCAAGACAAGCAATCCTGGATCATCCATGCTCATGACCATCGTAAGGACGAAATTTGCTGGATGATCGGCGGGCAGCGACTCGCCCGATGCTGCAGCCAGCTCGTCGCGATAATTGCAGGCCGTCTCGTAGCGATGGTGTCCATCGGCAACGAACATGGGCAAGTCTTCGATCAGGCTACTGACTTCACCGATCGCGTGCTGAGACGTAATGGGCCAAAGTCGGTGCGTGACTCCGAGATGGTCGACCGCTTCAATGCCGGCCGTGCCTGCGATGATCGCTTCCAACACGTTCTGGATCTGGTTTTGTGGATCGGGATACAGCCCGTAAATCTGACTCATGTTGGCGCAGCAAGCGCGAGTGAGTTTCAGTCGGTCGTCTTTGGCTTTGGAGTGCGTCTGTTCGTGGGGGTAGATCTTCCCTTCGCCGAAACGCTCCAATTCGACTCGAGTCATGAACCCGCGGCGGGTGTGCGTTTGGCCCGCGTAGTCGAAGACTTGGTGGTAGACGTAGATTGCTGGATCCGGTTCGAATTGCAGCACTCCATCCCGCACCCATTGTCGGAACAGAGAAGCGGCCCGCTCATATACGGCCTCATCGCTGGAATCCGTCGTCTCGCGTTTGGTCAATTCAAGCCGCACGAAATTGTAGGGACTGGCGTCATACAAACGCTGCTGAAACTCCTCGTCAATCACATCGTAGGGTGGCGCGACGACTTCGCTCAGCGAACCAACCTGGGCCAAGTTGTAGCGGAGGCCGCGGAAAGGACTAATGGTTGGCATGGTGATCATTCCTGGATGTAAATACTAGCATTGCAAGCCAGCCGGCCACCGCGTACCAAGTTTGGCGGCAAGTCGAGTTGGGCTGTGAAGCACGTTTGAAAACCGCCAGCGGATTTAGCGCTCCGATCGCGCGATGCGAGCGTTCGCCGGGATGCAGTATTGGTGGACGCTAGCGGAGTGCGTCGAACTGCCTTCGACTCTCGCGGCAGAAGTCTCGCATCAGCGACGCGGATTTTGAACCCGGGCCTTCTTCAACGCCGCTCGCCGTATCGACCCCCACGCATCGTGTTTGGTCAATCGCACGAGCTACGTTACTCGGGTTTAGCCCGCCCGCCAACCAGAGAGGAATTCCGTCCAGTGGTTTGGGTTTTGGGTGGAGGAGATCCCAGCGAGCGAGGCGACCTGTTCCGCCGCCTTCGACCGGAGCATACGCGTCGACAAGAAAAGCGGCCAACTGCGAGCCGACCGACTGCCACTCTGTTGCCAGCTTCTGCTCTTCTGCTCGTCCGGTCCAACTGAGCGCTTTGATAACTGGCTTGCCCTCGCACGCCGCAGTTATTTCAGGCAACTCCGCGCCATGAAGTTGAACATAGTCCATGGGGACGAAGTCGAGGGCAGAACAGATTTCCGAGTCTGTCGGATTGCGGAAAAGCCCAACGACCTTCAGTTCCCCCTGTTGGGCGCGCGCCGCAAGGACTTTTGCAAGAGTGGTGTCGACGCAGCGAGAGCTGCTGGGCACAAAATTGAGTCCAACGAGATTCACGCCCGCATCCGCGGCGGCTTCGATGTCTGCCAATCGAGTGAACCCGCAGACTTTCACGACACCTTTGTCGACCAATTGCACTTCATCTTGCACTTCATCTTGCAAGTCATCTTGCAAGTCGAGGCGCGTCGAATCGCTCGCAGCAGTGCTAGCATCGCTGCCTTCGGGTTCTGCGGACTCTTGAGACTCTTGGTTCATGCCTTGGACGCAAAGTTAAACTCTGAGGATTATTCGGACGATAACGATTTGGGAGCGTTGTACTTGCGCGCCCATTGTGGCTGGATTTGATCGAAGGGCGGTTAGTCCAGTTCATGCTCGACAAGTGTCTGAAGTACGCGGCGTGCTGCTTGTCGAGTGTGGCACGTCGTAGACGCACGTCATTGTAAGTTGTTCGACTCTACAGTCGAGATACCCGCTCGCTGACTTGGGAGGTCAATGTGACCAAGGATGAAGTTGTTTCACAGAGCGACTCTACTTCAACGCGCTACAAGGCAAATTGGTGTGGTCTAGTCGCGGCTCTTGCCGTTGTACTGACCGCATTGAATGCGTTCCCGCCAGCGGATGTCTACTATCGAGTGACTACCGAATTGGTGGTATCTTCGGAGCGGGTTCAGGCGTTTGAGAATGCACTGGCTGAGGATAAGACATCGGTCAGCGAGGGGCAGTTGAAATTCGTACAACTCGTTGATCTCAATGTACTCGATAAGGCCGAGGTTTTGGATTCGGCTTCGGGTCTTGGCCAACCGCCGGCCGAGGACTCTGAAGCTGAGAAAGAACTGGCTTTGTTGCAGGTCAATTCGCTGTGGACTGGATCCTATACGAACGAGTCGCACAAAAAGTGGCTGGTCGGACTGGGGAGAGTCGCTGAGGCTCCGGCGGAAGAAACGGAGCTCGCGCGAGAGAATCGCTATAGTAAGTGGCTCAAGAGCACTTCGGAGCACTATCTCCGACGGCATGACTTCATCGCGTCGGCCAGCCATGACTCGGCAAAAGACGTCGCGCAGAATTTCGCTCCGGCAACTGGCACCCGCGCGAGTCTCGCATCCTTCTCCCGGCCAGTCTCGGAAGATGAGGCGTCGCAAGACGTCACGCAAGCGGAATCGAGTCGCGATGTTCGGCAACAATTGGAGCTCAAGGTTGAAGAGCAGCGCAAGCAAGCTGACGCGATCGAAGCTCGTCTCGAGGAGCAGCAACGTCAGGCCAGCGGTGTACTGCGTTTCGCAAATCGTCCACAACTTTCGACTGGGACTGGCCGCATCGCGACGTGGCTCACTATGAGCACTCTGTTCTTGGGTGTTTTCTCAGGAGCAATTGCTCGATGGGCTTACCTGAGATTGCAATCTGGCGGGGCTTGGGAACCGGCTTTGGTGGCGGAGCAGCTCGCGAAGCAGGGGATTCCGACTACCGAGAACTTGGTCATTGTGGATCCATCCCGCCAGGACGCAACTCGGAGAGACTACCTCTTCAGCAAACTGGATTCGGCTGGTCGCATGCTTTCGAGAAACTTGATCTTGTTCGCGGAAGTCGTCCTGGGTATCTGGACCATATTGATCGCATACCGCTTACTGCTGGACTCGCTATGGCGCGAAGCACTCTACGAGAGCCCGCTGGTTGCGCTGGCACACGTGCTATCCGGAATGCCATAGGTGCTCCTTCGCTTGCCCGGCTAGCCTGACCGGCAAGTCTGGGTTGTATCACAAATTCAAATACTGCAGACATCCTCCTTTGTTCGGAACCGTCATGTACGAAAACATATTCAGCTCGCCGAATCGCCCCTTCTGCTCGACTCCAGAAGCGCGATTTTATGTTGCTTGCGAGACTTCCGAAAATGCCCGCTCACAAGCAGTTAGGGCTGTTGAGCGAGCGGAAGGTCCAGTCGCCATCATGGGCGGAGCTGGTCTGGGTAAATCGCTTGTGGCTGAGATGATTGCGTCGGACCTGCAGGGCGATTTTGAGATCGTTCGGCTGCATTCCGCGAGATTAACCAGCCGCAAGGACATGCTACAGACGATCCTGTTTGAGCTAGAGCAGGAATATAAAGGGCTCAGCGAAGGCGAATTGCGGCTAGCGATTCTGGATTACCTCGAGCCGAAGGACGGTCGGACTAACAAGGGATTGTGCATACTCGTCGATGAAGCGCATACATTGCCGACGCGTTTGCTTGACGAATTGAGGCTGATGACCAACTTTACGCGTGAGCATGAGCCCCGCGCCAGGATCGTCTTACTTGGCAGCCTACGACTGGACGAAACCTTCCTGACACCAGAAATGGAGTCCTTCAATCAAAGACTGGCAGTACGCTGCTATTTGTCGCCACTTCGAAACGATGAAACAGCGAACTACATTCGGCGGCAAATTGAGATCGCTGGATTTGAGCCGGAGAAGATCATCGACGATTCTGGCGTTGCGACTGTGTTTTCCGCCTGTGAGGGCGTTCCTCGCCTAGTCAATCAGCTGATGGATCAATCGCTGGTCCTAGCCGTCACACACAATCGTTTCCCGATCAACGAAGCACTTGTTCAAGAGGCCTGGTCGAGTCTGCAACAATTGCCGCCTCCTTGGGAGCCGGGGGGGGAGCCTACCCAGGCTGGAGCTTTTGCAAACGCAGCGATCTCGACGGCAAAGAGCGCAACACCGGCCGTTGGAGCCGAACTGCAGGCTACAACAAACGCCAACGAAACAGGAGTTGTTGCGACTCCGCGGCCAAACTACAGCGTGACGGTTGAGTTCGCAGAGCTTCAAGACGACTCGGACCAGGCAGGCCAAACACTTGCTGACAACTCAGCGCAACCACTTGCCTCGGAGCCGGTGCAGGTTGACGAGGTTCAGCACGAAGCCACTGCAAGTGAGCCTTCTGTGCCAGCCGACTTTGGCGATGAATTGGATACATTCGTGGTCGAATGCAGTTCCATGAATGAGTCTGAGGACTCCTCCTCAGCCTTGGGCGCAAGCTCAGTGCAAACGATTGGTTCTGACCGCAATGGGATGGTTGAGTCTTCCGAGTCGGAGGGCTTTGTCTACGAGATAGACGGTTACTCAATCCAAATGGCGGAGGAGCTGGAAGTTCGAGATGCCGTTGAGCAAAATAACTTCTTCGCTGCGTTTACCGAAGTCGGAAAGGGCGAGTTGCCAGAAAGTGTGCTTCAAAATTTGAGTCGGAGCGAGCCAGACGCGGAAGCGGAGGCTTCGGCGCCGCAGGACGCGGAGGTTGAAGCTCAAATACCAGAAGACTTCATCGAATCGGTGGAAGATCTAAGCAACGAAGACGAAATCGTCTTGCAAGTTAAATCGTTTGCAGACGTTGGCCTTGCAGACGTCGACGGCGTCGAAGACACCGCGGAGGTCGATCCCGGCTCCGTTCTGTACACGGCAGATTCGTTCTTTGAGGGACTTCCGACGGATGAGAAATTGATCGCCCTCGTTGAAGAGCAGACGCAGATCCAGGCAATGGGGCTTTGGGACGCCGCTCCACCAGTGCCTGAGATTCGCTTGGCCGAGACGGATGAAGTCGCGAGTCGGGATCCCGATCCGATTGCTGGAGAGCTAGATCTTCACTTAGATGTGAAGCGCCAGTCCGAAAGCAATTCGGAGCCGCCGTCTACGGAAGGGGTTACCGCGGGCAGTTCGAGGACGAATCTGCTGGGGGATGACTTTGACGAAGAGTTCTCGCTAGCGAGTTTGCCTTCTCAACTTGGGGCGAACAGCAATCGCACCTATCGCGAAATCGAAATCGAGTTGGACGGCCCGGCAAGCGAATTGATTGCACAGGCAGACAGCAATGGGGAAGTTGCACCTGAGAGCCCCGAGGGCTCGCCGGCGGATGCGGGGCAGCTTGAGGGCGCCCCTGAAGCTGACGATTGGGATTTGGGGATGGATTTCGAAGTCCCGGAAACGGATTCTTTGTTGACTGCGTCGTCCGAATTGCACGGCAACGACCTTCCTCCCTTTCAAAGCGTGGATGCCAGCACGACAGTAGGCGATGACTATCTACCTGAAGATTCTGCACGCATTTCAGGTGACGAACCGTCGCAGTTTCTCGCCGCCGAGCAAGTCTCCGAATCTTGGAGCATCGAAGTGGCTCCGGCAGACTACGCAAGCGAAGAATCTGTGCACAGCCATGTCGAGGAGCTTCTCGAGCAGCTCAATTTTCAAGGCATCAGCGAGGTTGTGACGACTGAACAAATTGAGGGTCGTCTGGCACAGAATAGCCAGCAGCCGCCCAGCGACTCTATCCGGACCGGGCCAGAGGACGAAGTGTACGCCATGCACAAGGCCGAGCCCTTCCACCCGCAATCTGACATGGCGAATTCACAGAACGACTATTCTGAGAGCTACGACGACGATCGGGACTTGCTGATCGTTGAAGAGGAAGTGACTCTGCGATCCGCTGAGTCGCAGGCGAAAACGGAGACGAAGCCGACGCCGTACAAACAGTTGTTCGCGAAACTTCGTAAGTAAGCCGGATCGGCAATGCACATCCTAGAAATGAACCCCACGATGACGACGTCGATGAACGCTGACGATACTTGTCTCTCAAGCTGGACAGACAACCTAGTGGTTGAAGCCAGCTCAACGCCTTGTTTGACTGTCGGGGTCTGCAATGGAGGCCGCGAGGCGAACGATCGCCTAACGATGGATCATCTCTTGGGACGCCTGGAGCGGTCTCTGACACGTTTTGCGCCGGACCGTCGGATGCTGTCTATTCGAATCGATCCGCAGAATATGCAGGCTGACAAGCCAATCGTCGAACGCATGCCGATTGCCCAACGTTCTGCACTCGGTGACTACCATGAAGTTCAATTGAGCTGCGAGCGCGGCTCCAAGAATGGACATGCGCTCAATGGACTCGCCGACTGGTTACCGAGCTGGAAAGAGGCCTTTGGGCTGATCGTCCTCGATATCGGGCCCATCGATTCCAGGGAGGCTCGCGTGAGTGGGCGACTCTGTGACGGTTGCTACGTGCTGTTGGGACCTCGTACCTGCGGGTCACAGGAATGGATCAATCAACAGATTGCCTGGCATAGCCGAAGCGGCTCGACGGTCTGTGGGACAATTCTCGCACAGCACGCCGAAGCCGCTTGATTCACTAGGCGACCGTTTGTGCTCTTCGCACGACTTGATCGCTCAATGCAGCTCAATTGACTCAAGCCGCTTGCTCGATCGGCATGAGTCGCTTCTCTTCGATAGGAGCGTTCTTGTCGGACAAACGGACGCCACGAAGCTCCGATTTGAGAACGGCAAGCTCCACAGCACTAAGATGCGAAGTATCGATCTCGAGCTTCTTCAGGTTGTGTGCGTGCCGCAATTGGAGCAGGCCTGCGATCGAAAATCGGTTGCCTGCGAGTGATAAGTATCGCAAGTCAGGGACATGGCTAAGCATCTCCAGTGTTCTGTCCGTGGCCGCATTGCAATCGATCGACACCATCTGAAGCTGCGGTAAAGAAGCGAGGATCTCAAGTTGTCGCTCGTTGACCGGAGACTTGCTACCAATTCGAACGGCAGATACATCCGATACAACAGTGTTGCCGAGGAGCTTTGCGAGAAGTTGGTGTGTTTCGCTTGGGCGATCTTCTCTCGATGTACTAATGACATCATGCGACCAAGAGTAATCGGCCTGCAGACTCTTCAATTTAGCCTCAGTCTGCGTGACGCGCCACACCCTGCTACCCAGGCCGAGTGTACCAAGGCAAAGAACCAAAAAGCTCAACTTGAAAGCCCATGTAAGTGCCATCCAACGATTTGATGTCGTTGGAGTATGTGTAGCTTTAGCTACATATTTGTAGGGTTGCCGTAATTGATCTTTCACCGCCATCTCCGTCTCCCACCGCTAGAGCCTAGTTGTACTACGATTAGCTGCGCACATACTGGAAGTTGTCTTCTTGGATGTATTCGTTGCCACGAACTGAAGCTTGTCGCTGCAATGAATTTTCTTTCCGTAAAAAAAGTATCGCTGCTAGTGCCTTGTCTTGGCCGCTGACGAACTTCAGCCAACAGTTCTTCGCCCTATTTAAAGGCATCAAAGGACGCGAGATTGGGCGCTAATCAGGAAAAACGACCGTCGTTTGAGTTGGTCGTGCGAGTCTATGCCGCACAGGTTTGCTAACGACGAACGGATGGTCGATTGACTACCAATCACTGCACTGGAGTATGAAGTAGGTCAAAAGCGTTGCCGTCGCTTGCTACAGATGACACGTTGCAGAGCTCCGATTCTTACTCGGTATTCTGCGACTTCTCGGAAACTTCTCGAAACGACGCCTTGTTCCACAGGGAATGCAGTTCATCAATTGGTCGTTCTGGCAGTTGGCTATTACTACTGCTAATTCCAAGAGATGCTCGGCGAAGTTGTGATTGTTTGCGAAAATCTGAAATATGAAATGCGGGTGAAGCTAGCTCGCGACACCTCGATGAAATCGCCAGCCGTCACAGCGGAAGAGAAAGAGAATTCCGAAAAGGCAGAGAGCTCCAGTGGTCGCGACTCGAAGGAAGACGAGTTCCTCACCAAAGTGCTCGAACCCTAGAAGCGGACGTGCTGTTGTAAATTGGAATAGGTTTTCGACGCAGAGTGCTGTGAGAAGCAGCAGTGCGACGCAAACTCCCGCGCGTGCTAGCCAACGGTTTGCCGATTGAGTCACGAAGGTGAAGAAGATGCAGAGACTCACAAAGTAGACTGTGATAGAGACAATCAGTTGGGTCACATCTGGGACACCGATACTGTTTGCCACCGGCCGCAGCGCGGCAAACAACACAGCAAAGCCAGTCGCGGCAATGAACAGGTCTCTGAGCGGCATTTTGGAGTCTTCGTCGTGACTCTTCGTTGGTTCCCCTTCATTGAGAGTGTGTGGAGACTGTTTGATATGAACCCACTGAAAACCGAGCACGCGGAACGCCAGTAAGCAGAAAGCTGCGATGCTAGACGGAATCAAAGTCGACGATAGAGCCTCACCCGCAATTATCTTATCGACAGCAAAACACCAGCTTGCAAACGCGAGCAGTCCGCTAAGGATCAGCAGCGTTGGCATTGCACGCAGAATGATCCGTTTGCGGCCGAGTGCTAGCCAAGTCAAACTTGCCAGGGTGAGGCCGACGAACATTCCGTGGGAGTAGTTGAACGCAGCTAGGCTCGGGTAGCCAGGGAGCATGTGCCAATACCGAAGGTAGGCGGCGAAGCACGTGAGCAATACGCCCGAGAAGCAGGCCACATTAACAATTGGATTTGATAGGCCAACGGATTGAATGATCGGCCGCCCAGGGGACGTCGAACTCCAGATGGCGGCAAAGCCTATGCCCGAGAGACAGAGTGTTGGAGTGATCAACACCATTGCCCAGAACGGCTGGATCGAGCGTTCCGTCTCACCCGTTTTCGAGTTGATCAATTCGACCGTCAAACCAAAACGGCGATCAACGAGGAGCACACTGTTTTCAAACAGTCCCCATTCCACGAATTCCGTCTCGATCTCTCGGTTCCAAAGGACTTTGTTCTGTGAAAGGTCGAATCCGATTAGTTTTTCTTCATCGACGGAGTTTGGTACTCCCGGTTGGAAAAAGACGGCGACATTGGCATTGTACAATTCGCCGGGCACTCGCCTTACCAAGCGGTCTGAAGGCAAGTCGACGTTTAAGCGTGAATTCAGGTCAAAGTACTCATACACAGCCGGTGATCGACTAGTGTCACTTAGAGTGATCAGGCCGTTGTCGGTATTGAGAGTCGACGATGGACTGTCTCTAAGTCGACTAGAGATTTCATCGGACAGCTCGAAAGGGCCGATCGGATCGCCTTGCAGCGAGTATTCGATAAACGATCTCTGCTGCTCCTCCCAGAACAGCAGCTTGCCATCTACGCCATATATGTCGTACGAAGCACCTGGAATTGCAAAGAGCTCTTCCAGATTTGCATCCTGCATCCGGAATACCGTTGCAGTGTACTTTACTGGTGGTACGTTCGAAGTGGCAGACATTACAACGAACACCCCGGGGATCGAGTTGAGAGGGATGATCCAGCCAGCGGTGTCTGATTTCGACAATTCAACCGACTGCGTCACCGAATCTGAACGTAGATCGAACGCGTAGATTGAACGCTTATTGAAGCCAACTAGATAGCGCTCATCCAATAGCGTTGGATACGCCGGAAATCTAAAGGGCACCCTCTGTAGGACTCCTGCGGAATCTTCGACTGCAGCCAGACCACAATAGTCGGGGCTCGGATCCACCGGATGCTGCGACACGACATCGTGGAACATGATTCCCGTTTGGACTGGTTCCAATTCGTTCCAAGTGAGAATGTCGCCGGTCTTAAGGTCCACAAATCGGCTCCGCTGGTAAACGCGATCGGTTTGCGAGGTCGCGTAGGCCATCTCCACAGAAAGAGTCTGCGTTGCCAGAGAGTAGGTCGCGGGGTAGGTGGCAAGCGGCGGTTGCGTCGCGATCAGTTGAAAGACGCATGCGAAGAAGATGGCAGCGAGAGGAAGCAGGAGAAGTCGTCTGCGCATGGGAAGCTACCAGTGAATGACTCAGCTACAGGAACCCATACGTGGGACACCTGTAGATGATCCGCGAACGCCCGTTTGCCTAACCAATGCGGTAGATCGAGGCTATTCAAGGTCGACTCAAATGAAGTCCATGGCAATGAAACAAACGCAAACGGCCTATCTTCAAAGTCGAGATTTTGCCGCGACCTCGGGTGATTTCACTACGCAGAGCCAAGGGCACTGTCGACAGCGGCCTTCATTTTGGCAAGTCCGGTCGAAGCAACGTCTAGTGGAGGCAGCTTCCAGTAGCTGCGATTAAACAGTTCGAGGCTCAAAGTACCTGAGAAACCGCCTGCGACTAGTGTCTTGAGAATTCGATCCAGAGGTGCCACGCCGTCGCCTGGGTAGACACGGTCGGCGTCCCCAATCGTTTCACGTGGTGGATCGGCCGGGTAGTCGTTCATGTGCAGGCAGAACATCTTGCTTGCTGGAATGAGCCCAACGTTGTTGAAGTCGTTACCGCCTTTGTACATGTGGTAGACATCCAGCAAGATGCAAGCGTCAGGGTGCCCAGAAGCCGCCGCCACATACAGAATCTCCTGAAGAGTCGACAGGTTCTTTGAAAAGCCCCAAAGCTCAAGCTGCGGCAATACGCCAACGTCCGCTCCGACTTCGAGCAACGCGTGGTAACGTTCAGCGGCGCGGTCTAAGTCCAACTTCGGTAGATCCGTCGCTCCTTTCGGCGGCGCGGCGATTCGTTTTCCGCCGATGGCCGCCAGCGTTTCCATGTCTTTGCGGCATTGGTCGAGGCCTGCCATGCGGGCAGCATCGTCGTCCGCGATCCAGGCGCCGAACGCGATGGCGCTTTCAACACTCAAACCTAGGTCTTCGAGTTCACTGGCGAGGTTTGTCAACGTGCCTCCGGATCCGAGGTACTTTTCGATATCCCTCAGCCACAGTTCAACTGAATCGTATCCCGCTTTTGCCGCGATCTGCAGTTGTTCTCGCAACGGGACTTTGGACCCGTTGATCGTGCTGGTGTTGAGGCAGTATCGCAAGGAAACTGAGTCCGAGTTTGCGACGGCTGGCGAAGTCGCATGAGCTGTTGAGTTTGTCAGCATGTTGGCACCGGCTAGAGCGCTGGCTCCAGCGACGGCGGTTGAAGCGAAGAACCCGCGGCGGTGGGCTTGTTGGAATCTGCTTGGATTGTTGCCATTCACGGTTGGGTGGCCTCTTTCAAAGGAGGGGATATTGAAGAGTGCGTGGAGTCGTACGGGGGACAGCCGAAGTCATGCGGACGAACTGGGTCGAGGTTTCCGACTAAAGCGATATTGCACTTCGATGGAATTCGATGCAATTCGATGCAATTCGATTTGACGAGTGTACTTGGGATGGAATCCTGCTTCCCGCTACGGAAACGGGCTAGATGACTTGATCGTAGGCTCAAATCAGTTAGTTTACACGACTCCCAACGATCCTCTCTATCGTCGCTGCCCAAATACTCTTTCGCTAGGGATTCAACGTGCTGCATACTCGCCAATCGCGAAGCCTGACTGTTGCACAGTATTTCGCTGCTTTGATTCTAGGACTGTTGGTCGCATCACCACTTGCCTATTCGCAAGACGCGGACGCAGCCACTGAAGCTGCAACGGAGGCAGAAATGCCCACCGATGTGTCCGATGGTGTGCCTCCCACGATGGAGTCGCTTGGAGTCAAACCGCGTCCGGCACAACCCGATTGGCTAACGAGTATCGATGAAGCCTTCGGTGCGTTGATCGTCGCGCCCATGGCATTCGTTCTGTTCAACGGATTTTGGACTGAAGACTGGCTGGGGACAAAATTCCCATTCATTGTAGGTTGGCTGTTTGTTGGTGCCGTGTTCTTTACGTTTTGCATGGGCTTTATCAACATTAAGGGTTTCTGGCACGCGATTCGGCTGACCAAAGGCGACTACGACGATCCGGATAACGAAGGGGAGGTCTCCCACTTCCAAGCGCTTTCTTCCGCACTGTCCGGAACGGTCGGTTTGGGAAACATCGCCGGTGTTGCAATCGCGATTGGTCAGGGTGGCCCGGGCGCGACCTTCTGGATCATCCTCGTGGGCTTGCTTGGAATGACGAGTAAGTTCACCGAGTGCACGTTGGGACAGATGTATCGCCGTGTCGACGACAAAGGACGCGTTTCCGGCGGTCCGATGCGTTACCTAAGCGCAGGCCTGAAAGAAATGGGTTTCGGTCCACTCGGCTCTGTTCTGGCGGTTATGTTCGCCATACTCTGCGTCGGCGGATCGTTCGGCGGAGGAAATACATTCCAGATCAGTCAGTCATTGGACGTAGTACGTTCTGAAATTAGCTTCTTCGATGACTACCCATGGGTCTACGGCCTCATGATGGCGTCCGGTATCGGGCTCGTGATCATCGGAGGCATTAAGTCAATCGGCAAGGTCGCATCGACGATTGTTCCATTCATGTGTGCTGGCTATGTCATCTGTGCCATTTACATCCTGGCCATCAACGCGGGTGAAATTCCGGGTGCGTTTGGCCGGATTGTGTCCGAGGCGTTCTCACCGATGGCGGCCTATGGTGGCTTCCTGGGCGTGCTTGTCATCGGAATCAAACGAGCCGTGTTCTCGAACGAAGCGGGAGCTGGATCGGCTTCAATCGCCCACTCGGCTGCCAAGACAGACATCCCCGTCCGCGAGGGCTT
>JBGCCZ010000127.1:0-4017 GCA_045105035.1 Pirellulaceae bacterium
AATGCGAGAAGCAACGAGTTGACCATTCTTGCCATTGAACAATACCGATGAATGAAGAAAATTAGCACTGAATCACAAACTACTGAGCGAGACCCAATCCAGAAACGAACCGAAGCCGACAACCCGCGGTCATCGGCTTCAGTATACGAAAGATCAAAGATGCGTTCCGTCAGTCAGTTAAACTGGCTGGCCAAGTAGATTTACTTCCACTCAGGCATTTTGCGGCCGGGAGTCCATGGAGCACCCATTTCGTCGAGCCTTTCGAGTAGAGCCGGCATGTCCTCTTCAAGCAGTTGCTTCAGCTCAGCTTGAACTTCAACAAACGCCTCCTCCACGACTTCGTACTGGCGACGATGCGTGCCCGTCGGCCCTTCCGTACTTCCCATTGCGCCGAACATCGCGTTGCGAAGTCGTGATTGCAATCCAGGCATCGCACTTTCATTCCTCCGCGACTTTGTTGGGTCACCCGAGAATTTCTCTTGAATGTCCAGCAACTTCACTTGCAATGCACGTACGTCTTTCCAAAGCGACGGATCGACTTCCGCTGCATTGAAGGCCAATTGTTCAATCGCACTCAAGTGATCCTCGGCGTCCGACGCCAACTGCGTTGCCGCCGACACAGCATTTCCGAGTTTCGCGATCTCATTGCTGAATTCAAGAATCGCTTCGCGGTCAATCTCGGAAGTATCACCGAAGGTAATCGGTTCAATTTCAAATTCCGTTGCATCGACCACCATCGAAACCTCACCGTCTACCATCTCACTGATCTCGACCGAGTATGTCCCGGGCACGACCATCGAACGACTGCGGCCACTTCCGAACCCAGCGTTCTGGTAGTCCCAATGAGTTCGGAACATGCCCTTACCTGTGGAAGCACTGAGCTTTCGAACGACCTTCCCGTCCGCGTCACGAATGGTCAACCAACGCTTCGGAGCGACCTCGCGGTCCTCTGCTTTCAGATCTTCCCAGCTTGGGTACGGAGTGTCCTTTCCAGCAGCGGATGTAGACCGATCCTTTTTCTGTCGCTCGGACTTTTTCGTCTTCAGCGAGTCCGCGAGATGGTAAGTGAAAGCCACTCCATACTCAGGATTCGGAGCGGTATAGTAGTTCGCACCCTGGAAACCACGACGACCAGAGCCCAGTGGGTTAATGAGTCGGAACATCTTCCCCGTCTTGATCGGATAGATCACATTCTCTTTGGACGTCTCTGCACTCAGCTCTCGAAGCGGCGAGTAGTCGTCGAGCACAAAGAAGCCACGGCCGAAAGAAGCCAAGACTAACGCGTCCTGTTCTCGCTGAATCTCGATATCACGAATTGCTACCGTTGGAATTCCTGAGCCAAGCTCAAACCACTTCTCGCCACCATCGATGGTCGCAAAACAACCAAACTCGGTTCCGCAGAACATCAGTCCCGCTTTCGAGTGGTCTTGCTTCAGCGTATAGACACTACCGCGCTCCGGTAGAGTTCCAGAAATCAAATCCCAGTTCTTCCCGCGATCCTTTGAACGGACGATGTAGGGTTTGAAGTCGCCTCGTTTGTGATTGTTCACGGCAACGTATACGGTGTCAGGATCATGCAAGTCGGCTTCGATATCGTTGATGTAGCCAAACTCTGGAACGTCGAGCGAACCAAACTGGTCAATCGCAGTCCAGCTCTCCCCACCGTCCTCAGTCACCTGCACTCGGCCGTCATCCGTGCCGACGTATATCAGCCCCTCAACCAACGGCGACTCATCGACGGCTACGATCGTACCGTAGAGTGACGTTGAAGCATTCTTCGCCACTGTGTCGACGCCCCACACACGCCCCATCACTTTCAGTTCATTGCGGTCAATTTGTCGAGTCAGATCTTCACTGACGGCTTCCCAATTATCACCTCGATCGTCGCTGCGGAAGAGGATCTGAGATCCATAGTAAATCCGCTTCGAATCGTGGGGGGAAATCATCAACCCAGTATCCCAATTCCAACGATTGGCTGGACCTTCCTTCGGCTCTTGAGGTCGGATGTCGACGCGCTCACCTGTTTTGCGATTGAAACGCACCAATCCACCGTACTGCCACTGCGAATAGATCGTGTCCGGGTCTTCGGGGTCCACGGCCGGATCAAAGCCATCGCCGAACACCGTGATGAACCAATCTTCATTCCGGATTCCGTGGACGTTATTGGTCTGCGAGGGACCGCCCTGCGTTGCGTTGTCTTGAGTACCGCCATACACGTAGAAAAACGGCTTGTCAGTCGAAACGGCAACTTTGTAGAACTGCGTTAACGGTAGATTTTGCTTGAAATCATAAGTTCGTCCGCGGTCCCAGGTCTCGTAAAGGCCTCCATCGCAACCAATGAGCAAGTGCTCCGGATCACTCGGATCCACGATCAACGCGTGGTTGTCGACGTGCTTGTCTGACTCGCCCACGGCACTGAATGATGCACCTGCGTCCTCGCTAACCTGAAGATAGGTGTCCAACATGTACACGCGATCGACGTTGTGCGGGCAAGCTACGATTTCTTGATAGTACTGAGGACTTCCCGAAACCGCGCTGCTCATTCTTCGCCAAGATTCACCTCGGTTCGTGCTTCGGTAGAACCCGCTCTGTCCACCTGCTGCCTCCACGACGGCATAGACGACTTCCGGATTTACTGGCGAGATATCCAGCCCAATTCGTCCTTTGTCACCACCGGGCAGTCCGCGGGATGCTTTCTTCCACGTCTCGCCTCCGTCCGTGGACTTGTAGACGGCCGACTCGGGGCCACCATTGATCAACACCCAAGTATGTCGCCTTCGCTGATAACTCGACGCATACATCACACTTGGATCCGACGGATCAATGTGAACTTCGTTGACACCCGTATCTGGGCTGATGTCTAAGACTTTCTTCCAGGATTTGCCACCGTCGGTCGTCTTGTACAATCCGCGATCGTCGCCCGATCGCCATAGCGGACCTTGCGCAGCCACGAAAACGGTATCGCTATCATCCGGATGCACAGCGATCATCCCGATGTGCTCACTCGAATCCAAGCCGACTTTCTTGAAGGACTGCCCACCGTCCGTCGATTTGTACAATCCATCGCCGTAGCCAACACTGCGCTGCGAGTTGTTCTCACCAGTTCCAACCCACAAGGTGAATCGATCGTTCGGATCAAGTGCCAAACAACCAATCGAGTAGGAGCCGTAGCCTTCGAAAATGGGTTGAAAGGTAACGCCGGCGTTGGTTGTCTTCCAAACGCCACCGGAGCTGGCCGCTACGTACCAGGTAGAGCGATCGACTGGATCGATGGCGATGTCGCCAATCCGTCCAGACATCAAAGCGGGTCCCAAGTTTCGGAACTTCATCGCGGAGACCAAACCAGAACTGACCCCGGGGGAACTATCTTGCGGCTCGTCCGAATCTTGACCGAGCACGGACAGACTTGAGGCGGCTAGCAAGACGCTGGCAAGCCAGAATCGAAGGTGGCTAAACATGTTGATTATTCTCAGGGGAAGCGCGGGATTAGAATTCGAAACAACAAAAACACAGATCGCTTCAAACCGCTATCGAACACAGGATGCAGCGGCGCTGATCTCCAACAGGCAGGCACGATTGGCACTTGGAACATCATTGCAGTTTCGCAACGCGTTCGCTCAAGTCCAAAGGCACAGGTAGGAGAGGAGGCAGGGAGAGCGGCCCGTAAATCGCAATTCCCCACTGCTTCCTAGGATAGTCCATTCCTCTGCAGAATGCAGGAGCCAAGCGGAACCTGCCCGAGTCTCAAGATTTCGAAAAGACGTGACCTTTGTGCAACCTTTGCCCTGCAGAAAGTTGCATTCGCCCCGGGCGTGTAGAGAACCAGAGCCAACCTGAGCTTTCCTTAAGAATCCCCTGGCGTATTCAATGCCGGACAGAGGATCTCTCCTTTGCCCGACCAGGTCGCATCGCCGCGATACCTTTCCAATAGTCCGAAGTCTTTGGGCAGTCTTACGCCCAAGCACTCCAAGTCGCGTTGTAAGAAGTTCAAGAAACTAGCGTCTCTACTGCCACTCA
>JBGCCZ010000128.1:0-13206 GCA_045105035.1 Pirellulaceae bacterium
AACGGCGATTCACTTGTCGCCAGTTAACCAGTGCGCAAGTACTGAAGGTCTAACTGGAACTCTTTTGAAGTTACATTGAATGAAGAACAGAATGCGCAGTAAGCAAGTGTCGAAGAATGCGGCGGTTCTCGCTATCGCAGGACTGGTATCATTCGTGTTACCCAAGATTGCAGACTCCGTCACAGATGGACCAGCGGATTTTCTGGTCGCTATGTCGCAAGTTTTTCCCATCCTTGTGGCGATTCCGATTTCCTGTCGCCTGATCGGCAATTCCCACGCCGACACTGACGTGTAGAGAAGATCTCAGCCTGAGTTTTGACCATTTCGGTTAGCGTTCTCTTTGTGTCAACGCATGCTGGCCGAGTAAAGACATGCAATTTTCGAGCCTGCCACAATTCGGTGACTTCGATTCGATTGGATATCTGCTCAGAAAACATGAAGGAGATCGCTACGCTTTTGCCGGCGCATCGCGAAAGTGTCCGCGCGTCCACTTGCCGCTCGAAGTTCATAAGATCGAGAGTTGCGGAAGTGCCAAGAAGAATGTCATTCGATTGCTAATTAGATTCGATCAGGAAGTCTGAACTTCAAAGCGAAAGCAAAGCACGACGCCAATGGCTTTTTAACTAGTGTTTTCCGGGTCGAGGAGACTGACGGTGCTGAGTTGTAGCAGGCGAGGCACCTCGACAAGATCTTCATGAGCTCGCTTAGAGCGGGCAGATGGAGAGGGTACGAGCGAGCGCGGGCTTGCCTATTGACTGAAGGCAGGCCAATCTGTTTGTGCTGTCACGCTGACGACCATATCAATTGGGTTTCTGCAAATCGTGATTCATTGCCTGCTCGAATGGCTCGATGAGATTCATGTGAACGATTCCTCTTTACGTTTGTAAACATGCTTGAGGGCGGCGTGCGTTGAAAGATAGAATTAGACACTAGCTGTCCAGGTCCTTTTTCCTTCGAAGAGCGTGAGTTCTATGTTCAAACGATCATCCGCGATGCAACCACTCCTTGCCCGACGGACAACCGACCTCATCTTGTTCGTTTCTATTGCCATTCTTCCTCCGTCGTATCTTCAGGCGCAATCCAGTTCCGAGCCAAAGAGAGTTGAGCGTCCGAATGTGATCCTGATCATGAGTGACGATCAAGGAGGCGGCGACTACGGCTTTCTAGGCAATGCGGTGATTCGTACGCCTGAGTTGGACGCGATGTCTGAGAAGAGTGCACTGCTGAGCAGGTTTTACGTAAGCCCGGTTTGCGCTCCAACGCGAGCCAGTTTAATGACTGGTCGATACAACTACCGGACGCGATGCATCGACACATACATCGGCCGCGCGATGATGGATCCAGCGGAAGTAACGATTGCCGAACTGCTAAAAAACGCAGGCTATCGGACAGGCATATACGGCAAGTGGCATCTTGGCGACAACTATCCAATGCGGCCGATGGATCAAGGCTTTGAGGAGAGTCTGGTTCATCGGGGCGGGGGAATTGGTCAACCTTCCGATCCAGTTGGCGCGGAGGGCAAGTACACCGATCCAACACTGTTTCGAAATGGTGCGGCCGAGCAAATCAAAGGCTACTGCACAGACATCTATTTCGACTCAGCCATGGACTTCATCGAAGGCGCGGTGGGCGAAGAAAAGAACTTCTTCACGTACATCGCGACGAATGCTCCCCACGGACCTTTCCACGATGTTCCGCAAGACCTCTACGAGGAGTACTCGAAGGCGGATTTCGGGCCTATCTTGATAAGCGAACCGAATCCGAAGCGTAAGCAATCCGAGATGGACAAGCTTGCAAGAATCGCCGCAATGATCACGAACATCGACGAGAATGTGGGCCAATTGTTTCGGAAGCTCGATGAATTATCGATTCGAGAGAACACGATCGTCTTGTACATGAATGACAATGGTCCCAATACTTCGCGTTACGTCGGGAACATGCGAGGCCGAAAGTCGCACGTTGATGACGGAGGAATTCGGTCACCTCTGCTATTCCATTGGCCGAAGCGGATCGAGTCGCAACGCTCGAGTGATGTTCTATGTGCCCACATCGATGTACTGCCGACAATCTTGGACGCATGCAATGTTCCAGTTCCCACCGGTTTGAACCTAGACGGCCGAAGCTTCTTGCCACTGTTGACGGAAGAGAATCCTGAATGGGGCCAACGCCAGGTGGTCTTCCAAACTCACCGAGGCAACGAACCGCAGAAGTTTCATCACTTCGCAATCCACGAAGACCCATGGAAGTTGGTTCATCCAAGCGGATTCGGCAACGAGAACTTTGATGGTGAACCTAAACTGGAACTCTACAACCTCCGCAAAGACCCTCGTCAACAAGTTGATCTTGCTAGTTCCCGGCCCGAAGTGCTCCAGCGTTTGAAATCGAGTTACGAGCGCTGGTTCGAAGATGTTAGCACAACCCGTCCGGACAACTACGCACCGCCTCGGATCGTTATTGGAACTGAGTTTGAGGCCTCGACCGTACTGACTCGTCAGGATTGGCGGCATACGAGTGGCCAACCCTGGGGACGAAAATCGAACGGATTCTGGTTATTGGAGGCCCCCGAAGGTGGAGAGTACGAGGTTGAAGTCATCCTCAAGCCAGATCATCCGGGCGGCAACGCGACTATCTCCGTCCAGTCGGAGCGAGACAAAACGCCTGTTCAAGCGAAAGTTGTCATTGCATCTGATCAAATTCGAGGACACTCAGTTCGCGTCGCATTGCCTGCTGGGAAACTTCGTTTGTCTGCGTCGGTTAATTACGGTGGGGAAATCGCTGGCCCTCATCAAGTCGTTTTGACTCGCGTAAAGTAGCTGTAAAAACTGAGTGCTATTGCTGAGGCGCAGATAATTGTCATCAACGTACCGGGAATGAAGTTCACGTACCCGCCGAGATCCATGAAAAGGAAGTAACCTATATCCGTCAGCCCGCCCACCAAGGCTGCCATGAAGATACCTGCAGTGGAATCTCGCCAAACGAAACCGGCACAAATCGTCGTTACGGCTCCAATCCACAGTAGATTGAATCCGTGCTGATTGATCACTGCTCCGGCTGCATCCGGATATTCAACTGACAGCAGTTCTGCTTCGACCGCGTCCGCAATTCCAGCGACCGCCTTTGAAGTTTCTTGACTGATGGTCATCACTCCTGCGAGCACGTGCACTAATCCCCACACGACCCAAAGAACGGCCGCGATCTTCAACGGGATACTTGTTTTGCTCTTAGCATCTGTCTTAATCTCGCTCATTTGTAACTCCTGCTGTTACATTTAGATTCAAAAAAAATGGAAGGGATCTATTTCCGTTGAAGCAGCGCACAAATTCGTGGCTTAACGACCGAGTCCATTTGTTCAACCGTTACGGCTTCTAAACTTCTAAGCATCGCTTCTTCCGCTTCAGAGCAGATGTCATTGATGTACTCGGCGAGTACTTCAGACACGCTTTCCGCTCCCGGATGGCGACGCAAGACTTCGGTGTTTTCGGAGACAGCTTCGTACACCTGGCGGAGGTTGATCTTCGATGGCTTTTTCGCCAACACACTACCGCCCCCGCTACCTCGTCGGGTCTCCACTAATCCAGCCCGCACGAGTTTGGAAAGAACACGCCGAATTACAACGGGGCTTGTTCCGTAGGTCTCCGCCAAGACATCCGACGTAAGCGGTGCGCCTTGCCGAGCAGTCAAGAAGCCCACAATATGAAGTCCAATTGCCAGTTCGCTGTTCATCCTCTATTTGTAACAGAGTGCGTTACATTTACAAGCACTGAAAAGCTCTAGGACTGCTTACATTGCCGCAGTACTCCAGCAATGTAAGATGACGAGCGGTCGAAGAAGCTCTCAGCAATCAGATTGAGTGAGACGAACATGCTTAGGCGAGAATTCCAGCAACTTCTTTTTGCATTTGCCGCGCATTCAGGAGTGGGCTTTGGCGGAGCCAATCGGGCTCGAGCAGGCAGTCCTTCGTTTGATCGATTCGGCGGTTGGAGAGGTAAGCAGTTCAAGTCCACTGGTTTTTTCCGCGTTGAGCAAGACGAACGGTGGTGGATCGTGACGCCGGAAGGGAACGCGTTCCTAAGCTGGGGAATCAACCATCTTTATCCAGACCTTTGGAATCAAGATTACAACCGGGAGGCGTGGAAGCAGAAGCTCGGGTTGGCGAATCTAAGCGGACCGGCATTTCAGTCCGCGCTGCGTAAGTGGTTCATGGGAGTGTGCGACCAATTCGGGTTCAACACAATCGGTGTCCACACGGCTTTGCAAGTTGTGAATACGCCGAAGCCGGAAATGCCGTACATGCAATCCATTCGATTCGTCGACATTCCGCACTGGAAACCCGATGTTCCGGATTCCAACTTCAGGGACATATTCTCAACTGAGTTCAAAGCGCACTGCGATCGCCTAGCCAAGAAGATAGCTCTGCCCGCCAAGGACGATCCATTTTTGCTTGGTTACAGCATGACTGATTGTCCTCTCTTCACGGAAGAGGATTTGCGAGAACGACCGGATGTCATTGGGGGTAAACGACGCGAATCGCGAATTGGTTGGCCTAGACGCCTACGCAACTTGCCGGCCACGTCCGCGGGGAAAATGGCCTATGTAGAAACGATGCGTCCTTTGTATCGCGACAGTATCGCTGGATTCAATGCAACTTATCAGACAGAATTCGATTCCTTCGCGTCTCTGTTGGAAGCCGTCGACTGGCGTCCCAATACTCAGCTCTCCAATGCGAATGAAACAAGAGACAACGTGCAGTTCTTGCAAAAGTGTGTCGACCAATACTACAAGACCACACTTTCTGCGATTCGCCGTTACGATCCCAACCACCTGTTCGTCGGTGACAAGATCAACGCAAATACGGACACCATGGACACGGTACTGCCGATTACAAGCCAATACACGGACATCGTCCTCTATCAGATGTACGCGAAGTACGAAGTGCAGCAGCCCGGGTTGGATCGTTGGGCCAAATTGACCGACAAGCCGTTCATCAACGGCGACTCGGCTTTCACCATGACGACCGGTACGATGCCTCGTCCGTATGGTCCAGTCGCAGACAATTTGCAGCAGAGGGCCGATTGGACGGCTGAGTTCTTTCTTCGCGCGTTCGCAAGGAAGAATTTCGTTGGCTGGCATTACTGCGGACTAATCGATGCTCCCATCCTAGTCCCGAGGAAGAAGAGTCGGCAGCATTCAGGCTTGATGGACGGTTTCGGGAACGCGTATCCACAGCTCGAGAAAGTTCTCAGCAAATGTGCTGGTGAACTGTACGAGGTGGCAAGCGAGTGAGGAAAGCCTGGCGCTATCGCTAGCAAGATGGGGAGTCCGACGGCTTTACTAGGTGACCTCAAGAACAGGCGATCCGAGTACATCGATCTTTGGCTCTATGCCTAGCCCCGGTTTCTCACTTGCCTTCATCATCCCCTGCTCTCGCTTCGGTGCACCCTCAGCTGCACTTACCGTCACGTAGCTATTAAAGTCTGTCGAAGTAAACCGAAACTCCTCAGGCGTACTATGCGCGAGATGAGAAATAGCGGCAGTCGTAATGTCTCCGCCCCAGCTGTCCTCCAGTGTCATTGCGATACCGCTGGCGATGCACAAATCGCGAAGCTGTTTTGTCTTTGTCAAACCGCCAAGTTTACTAATCTTCAGGTTCACCGCGTCCATTGCCAAATCACCCTTTGCGCGCAGCAGCATCGATAGGCAGTCAATGTTCTCATCAAGAACAAACGGATGACTCGTGTTTCGCCGAACCGCGAGGCATTCTTCGTAGGTCAAGCATGGCTGTTCGATATACACATCCAAGTCACGAACAGCACGGACGACCCGCATGGCTTCATGCTGAGTCCAGCCAGTGTTCGCATCCGCAACCAGTCGGTCTGTGGGCCGTAGTATCTCACTGACCGCATGGATCCGCTCGATGTCCGTATCTGGATCTCCGCCAACTTTCAATTGGAACCGGGTGTAACCTTCATCGCGGTAGCTGGCCACATTCTGCGCCATTTCCTCCGGCGCTACCTGAGAAATTGCGCGGTAGAGTCGCACAGCTTCGCCGAATCTACCTCCGAGCAAGGTGCACACTGGCTGCTCGGTCACTTTCCCCAGCAGGTCCCAACATGCGATGTCGATTCCCGACTTGACGTAGGCGTGTTCTTTCAGTGCAGCATCCATGCGATGGTTGAGGACTCCGATTTCGCGTGGGTCGAAGCCAAGCAAATGAGGTCCAAGCTCTCGAATACCCGCGCGCACTCCTTCGGCGTAAGCAGGCAAATAGAAGGGCCCAAGAGGGCAGACCTCGCCATAGCCCACGACACCACATTCCGTTTCGACGGCGACGATCGTGCTATCGAATACCGAAACAGACTTGCCCCCAGACCATTTGTAGGATCCTTCGACGAGGGGTAATTCGACGCGGTAAGCTAGGATACGCGCGATTTTCATACTGGTTCGATCCTGCCTGTTGAGGCTTCTTGTTTGCGGGAGGGGATTTGAACTTCGGCGTTCGCGACATTCTATGAGGCCGATATTGTAGACACGACATACCGCCGCGCGGAGACTCGAATACTGACCAGCATTTCTCTGTCTTTGACTTGGAGCCGCTCCGAAGCCCAGGGCCAATCACTTTTTCAGTTTCGGCAGGATAGTAGCCTGGATGTCCCAGCCGGAACGCAGCAAATTCTCGGCTCGGAGATCCACGCTACTTTGTGTAGCTTGAAACTCTGATTTGCCCTGATCCGAGGCCCTTGCCTGTACGAGGATGGCGTCGACTCCGGTTATAATCGAACCGCGCACCACTCCCGACCTAGGATCGAACATGCTGCCATGCATCCTTTCTCAAGCTCGCCTGACCCTTCCATTACTCGCTCTCGCATGTTTTTCACTGCAGGAACCGGCGCAAGGGCAAGTTGATTTCGCCACTGAAGTGCGCGCGATCCTGGCGGATGCCTGCTTTCAGTGTCACGGCCCGGATGAGGAGTCGCGTGAGGCGGAACTGCGGCTGGATGTCCAACACGGCGTGATGGCAGTGGTAGAGTCTGGCAATCCAGGGGAAAGCGAGCTGCTTTCAAGAATCCGTTCTGGCGATCCCGATCTCGTCATGCCGCCTCCTGACTCAGGGAAGTCATTAACGACGGAGCAAATTTCACTGCTCGAGGAGTGGATTCAGCAGGGGGCCGAGTTCCAAGGACACTGGGCATTCGAAGTTCCTCGTCGACCGGCGGACCCGCAGGATGGTGGAAGCCTTTGGCAGCAGAGTGAGGTTGACTATTTCATCCACAGAAAACTTCAAACTGAGAATCTGGAGCCGGCGCCTCGTGCGGAAACCACAACGCTCGTTCGACGTCTGTCGCTAGATCTGACCGGTTTGCCGCCCGAACCCGATTTTGCCCGCGAATGGGCAGAGAAGCTAAACGCGGTTGACGCCGCCGCGCAGAAGCAGCTCTACGAGGACCTGGTCGAAGAGCTGATGCGTTCTCCACATTTCGGTGAACGGTGGGCGAGGTTGTGGTTGGATGCTGCGCGCTACGCCGATTCCGATGGCTATGAAAAGGACAAGCCGCGGACAGTCTGGTTCTACCGCGACTGGGTGATCAACGCCTTCAATCAGGACATGCCTTACGACGAATTTATCGTCAAGCAGATTGCCGGCGACCTGCTACCCAACGCTACGCAGGAAGACATTGTCGCTACCGGATTTTTGCGAAACTCCATGGTTAACGAAGAAGGCGGTGCGGATCCCGAGCAATTTCGAATGGAGGCCATGTTTGATCGCGTCGACGCAGTTGGGAAGGCCATGCTGGGTCTAACGATCCAGTGTGCTCAGTGTCATACGCATAAGTACGATCCGCTGCAGCATGAAGATTACTATCGAATGTTCGCTTGTCTGAACAATACCCACGACCGAATCGCGACGGTGTACACAGTAGAAGAACAAGAGAGGCGAGATCAAATCCTGCAAGACATCGAACGATGCAAGACAGAGATACAGAGCGAGATTCCTGACTGGAAAGCAAGACTACAGCTTTGGGCAGCCGACCTCGCAAAGGTTCCCGAACCAAAATGGATCACTCCAGAACTGCAGTTCTCGGACACTTCCCTAAGTGGTTCCAAATTCTTGCGGCAAGCGGATGGGTCTTACTTGTGCCAAAGTTATGCACCCACCACTTTCAAGCCGGAAATGACTGGCAGATTCGATGGTTCGCAACTCACCGGTCTGCAATTGGAGTTACTACTCCATCCGAACCTGCCACGCAACGGTCCGGGGCGGAGCGTCGATGGCACCTGGGCTCTCAGCGAGATTCGCGTCAAGGCTGTGGTTTCCGGGAAGCCAGATGAAGAGATCGAATTGAAGTTGTCCCGTGCTGCAGCAGATCGATCTCCTGCAGAAGCTCCATTGAAGCCTCGATACGACAACAAAAAGAAAGATGTGAGGCTGACAGGTGGAGTTGAGTTCGCGATCGATGGAGATGAGAAAACAGCCTGGACAAACGAAGTCGACTCGCCGCTAAGCAACTCCTCCAATCGTGCATGGTTCGAGTTCGAGGATCCACTACGAATTCCAGAAGGTGAATACGCCACCTTAACTGTATCACTCGCCCAGAGGCACGGCGGTTGGAACAGTGACGACAACCAGACGTTCAACATCGGCTGCTATCGGCTTTCATTCACGGCAGATGAAATTCCGAATGTAACTCCCCCATCGCCAGCGGTAGC
Organism: Pirellulaceae bacterium; assembly: GCA_045105035.1. GTDB lineage: Bacteria > Planctomycetota > Planctomycetia > Pirellulales > Pirellulaceae > Aureliella. The sequence continues at coordinate 8,707 of JBGCCZ010000128.1, forward strand.
GACCGTGGTTTCAAAGCCGCCCGAAGAATGGAGTGAAGAAGAGTGGGATATCGCCTTTGATTGTTGGCGCGAAACAATCGAACCAGTTGGGCCGTGGAATGAGAAGATCAATGCTGCCTGGCAAGCTCACCCACTCGGAATCACTCAACTTTGCCTCTCTGAGCGCTCCGCAGCGCGAGAGACGTGGCTACTTGGCCGCGGAGATTTCCTGAGCAAGCAAAGGTTGGTGGAGCCCGGAGTGCCGGATTTCTTGCACGCTTGGCCGAACAGCGATGAACCCGCGAGGTTGCAGTTTGCGAGATGGCTTGCATCTGAGGAATCTCCGACAACAGCCCGCTCGATTGTGAATCGTATTTGGCAGGCATACTTTGGATTTGGGTTAGTCGAAACCAGTGATGATCTCGGAACCCAGAGCGCTCGGCCATCGCATCCCGAGTTGCTAGACTTCCTCGCACGGGAGCTGATGGACAACGGATGGAGTTTGAAGCATGTGCACCGGCTGATCGTTTCTTCAGCGACTTACCAACAGTCTTCAAAGGTGACAAAGGCAGCCCTGGAGAGGGACCCCTACAATCGATTGCTTGCGCGAGGCGCTCGTTTCCGAGTGCCGGCCGAAACTGTTCGTGACATCTCCCTTGCCGCAAGCGGGTTACTCTCTAAGGAAGTCGGTGGACGCAGCGTCTTCCCCCCTGCTCCGTCATTCTTATTTACTCCGCCAGTCAGTTACGGTCCAAAGACTTGGAATGAGGAATCGGGTTCAGAGCGTCACCGCCGCGCTTTGTACACTTTCCGTTTCCGGAGTGTGCCTTATCCCATGCTCGAGAATTTCGATGCGACCGCATGCAACGTGTCATGCGTCAAACGCAGTATCTCGAACACGCCGATGCAGGCGCTCACCGCAATGAATGAGCCCCTATTTTTGGAGTGTGCTGTGGCGTTGGCAAAGAAGGCGATTTTGGAATCTTCCTCTCCGGACGACGACCAGAGAATTCGATTCATCATTTGGCGTTGTTTAACACGCGACGCATCACGACCTGAGATCGACGCACTAAGCGGCTACCTGGATCAGCAACGCAAACGTTTCGAATCAGGAGAGCTGGATCCAAAGGAAATCCTATCGGCTGCGGGGATGCTAGATTTGGGTTCTATCGATGAATTGGAGCTTGCAAACTGGAGTCTGCTCAGCCGAGTGGTCTTGAACTTAGATGAGACAATCACTCGCCAGTAGTAGCAAGCTGAAACTCAAGAATCCAAGATTGCTGTGCAGGAATATCCGGCGAGGCAGCAGTTATTTGATCGCATTCGATTACAAAGAGAAGCAACCATGAGCACGAACAACCTTCAAACGAGCCGCCGGTGGTTTCTGCGCGATTGCGGAGTGGGCTTAGGTGCGATTGCGGCCTCGAGTCTCCTTGCAGACGAGGTGCGATCCGCAGATCGGCTAGACCCGCTGGCCGTCAAACAGCCTCACTTCCCGGGCAAAGTCAAGAACGTCATCTTCCTCTTCATGGCTGGCGCACCTAGCCACCTTGAATTGTTCGACAACAAGCCGCAATTGTCGAAGTTCGATGGCACGCTTCCACCTAAGGAACTGCTGGACGGCTATCGTGCTGCGTTCATCAACCCGAACTCGAAACTCCTTGGTCCGAAATTCAAGTTTCAGAAGTATGGCGAATCCGGCGCAGAGATTAGCGAGGTTCTACCGCACACAGCAAAAGTTGCCGACGAGCTCACAATTATCAAATCGATGACAACCGATGCGTTTAACCACGCACCCGCTCAGATCATGATGAATACAGGCTCGCAACTATTTGGCAAGCCGAGCCTCGGATCCTGGACGCTCTATGGCCTGGGCAGTGAATCAAAGAACTTGCCCGGGTTTGTCGTCTTCAGCAGCGGCAGCAAGGGGCCTAGCGGTGGCAACAGCAACTGGGGAAGCGGGTATTTACCCACGGTCTATTCGGGAGTGCAATTTCGCAGCGTTGGCGATCCCGTGCTTTATCTTTCGAATCCACCCGGTATCGACTCTAAGGCGCAACGCGAGGCATTGGATGTAATCAACTCTCTTAACTCACAGCAACTTGCTCAAGTCGGCGACCCCGAGATTGCAACTCGCATCAACTCTTACGAGATGGCGTACCGCATGCAATCATCTGCTCCCGACCTCATGGATCTAAAATCGGAGACTCAGAGCACACTGGATCTATACGGCGTCGAACCCGAGAAGCCGTCGTTTGCCAAGAACTGCTTACTAGCAAGACGTTTAGTCGAACGCGGTGTTCGTTTCGTGCAACTATTCCACGAAGCTTGGGACCAACACGGCAATCTAGTGGGTGGACTGAGGACAAATTGCAAGAACACAGACCAAGGCTGTGCTGCATTGATTACAGATCTTAAGCAGCGAGGTTTGTTGGACGAAACGCTGGTAATTTGGGGCGGTGAATTCGGTCGGACCCCAATGGTTCAAGGGGGAGGCAACGATGGGAGAGATCACCACCCGAATGCATTCAGCATGTGGATGTCGGGCGGAGGAATGAAGCCCGGCATGACACTTGGCGAGAGCGACGAGTTTGGATTCAATGTGACTCGGGATCGCGTGCATGTGCGAGACCTGCATGCAACGATCCTGAACCAACTAGGATTCGACCATAAACGTCTAAGTGTTAAGTTCCAAGGGCTGGACCAGCGGCTCACGGGAGTAGAAGAAGCTCGCGTTGTCAGGGAAATCCTGGCCTAGTGCTCACAGGGCTCGTTGCAGGTGTCTCTGTCGCTGCAGATGTGAGCGGCGTTCTCCAACTTTCTGCGTAAGCCAAGATTCTTTTCTTAAGTCTTGCTTCTTAGCGGGACACCGTCTCGCCCGGATACGCCTGACGATCTATTCTAAAGAGGCCATTTCTCGCATATCTCTATTACACGAATTCGTAACTTGCTTCGGTGCACTATGAAAACAGCTTACGCTCTGGCAATGCTTTTTGCCGTCTCCGCATTTCATTCGAATATGGCCTCTGCAGAAGAGTGGCCACTGTATCGCGGTAAAACCGGAACAGGGATCGCCGAGGCAGCCATCGCAGTTCCAGACTGGTCAGAGAACGCTAAGGTCGTCTGGAGAGTTGATACGCCACTCGGATTCAGCTCCTTTTCGGTTTCAGATGGCCGCGCGTTCACACTGGTTGGTGAAGAGGACTCGGCTGGAGCATTGAAAGAAACTTGCATTGCGTTGGATGTCGCTACTGGAAAGCGACTGTGGGCTCGTGCTCTCGGTCCCGTCGAATACGGAAACGGCGGAGGCAACGCTGGTGCTGAGGGGAACAAGGGTGGCGACGGCCCACGCTCAACGCCCTGCACGGATGGAACTCATGTCTACGTATACGACTCGCACTTAAGCCTGCTTTGCCTTAGCGCGACGAGCGGAGATATTGTCTGGAAGCGTGACATCGCGGAGGAGTTCGAAGGCCGGAATATCAAGTGGCTCAACGCGACTTCGCCGCTCTTGATGGAGGATCGAGTCTTTGTAACCGGAGGGGGTGCGGGGCAGTCATTCCTGGCGTTTGCTAAGAACAGTGGCGAGTTGATTTGGAAGTCGGGCGATGCAACCATGACTCACGCAACTCCGATCATCGAGGAAATTCACGGCGAGTCGCAATTGGTATTCTTTATGGAGTCAGGGCTTCACGGGATAAGCCCCCAAGATGGACGAGAGCTTTGGAACACGGAATTTGAATTCCGCGTTTCGACCGCAGCATCGCCAGTCGTGTCCGGGGATCAAGTCTACTGTTCTGCGGGATACGGCGTCGGCGCTGGTTTGTTCACCGTGAATAAGGACGGCTCCGTTCAGGAGGACTGGCGGCGGCAGAACAAACTGATGAACCATTGGAGCACTCCAGTTCTGAAAGATGGCCACCTATACGGGCTGTTTGAATTCAAGAAATATGGACGCGGCCCACTGAAGTGTGTGGAACTGGCGACGGGAGAGGTTAAGTGGGAGCAGCGCGGCTTCGGACCTGGCAACTGCATTCTCGTTGGCGACAAATTGGTGGTTCTTTCGGACTTTGGCGATGTCATCATCGCATCCGCTACCACGGAAGGCTACAAAGAGCTGGCGAGAACGCACGCTGTAGATGGTAAATGTTGGTCGACACCGGCTTACGCCGATGGAAAGATCTTCATTCGAAGCACCACTGAAGCGGTCTGCATCGACTTAGAGTAGCGAGCGCTCAGTACAAAGTTTTTTTCGATAAGGCGTTTCGGTATGCGTATTGTTTTCACCGGTGGATCGGGCAAAGCTGGGCGTCATGTGCTGCAGCATTTGGTTGCTCAAGGGCATCGAGTTCTCAATTTGGATCTAGCCCCGTCGGGAGTAGCGGGAGTACAGGACTTGGCTGTTGATCTGACGGATGCAGGTCAAGTTTTCTCCGCGATGACGGGAATCGCGGGCTTAGACGAACTGGACGAAGAGGAAGACTCGCTAAAATTTGATGCCATTGTGCATTTCGCTGCCGT
>JBGCCZ010000129.1:0-118357 GCA_045105035.1 Pirellulaceae bacterium
GTGACCGCTTCGCAGTTCGCACCCGATCGCTGGGCGGCTGCGGCCACAACCGCGCTATCGACTCCGCCACTCAGCGCGATGATGTAAGAGATGTCCGGATCAAACCAGGCAACCAGTTCACCCGCTCGCTGTTCAATCCCAACTTCGGCACTTGAAAGAGTGCTTTCGCTATTCGGATGCAGCTTCACGCTCGGTCGTTTCCATGACTTTAGTATTCCGTTCAACAGCGACGACGATCATCTGCTCTTGGCTACCATCGCGCGTGCACGCTACGGCTGGAAGGACCTGCCTCCGGTCGGGGAACGGAACGCGAAGTGAGAAAGTTCCATCATCGCGTAGTTTGACCGGCTCGCCATTCATTGTGAGATAACCGTCCGGAACGGTCGAGCCGTAGACAACGAGCTCGATATCCATATCAAAGAAGAACTGCTGACTCTTGTTAAATAGGCTCTGCGGAGCAGCGCCCAGCTTGGCGAGCGCCGGTGCTCCCAATTCGCGGTGCAAACGTGCCTCGAGCACGTTCTTGAGCTCGCCGGTCTGTGTTTCTTTGTCATACCCGCCGCTTAAAGCGTAGATTCGCTCGGCGTCATTACCAACCGTTGTCCAGTGCTCATCCACATCTTCACCGCTATCAGCCTCTGGCATTTTGATAACGTTGCTCTCACAAATACTGTGGAAGCGACCGCCTTTGCCGAGATATCCAACCATGACGCGGCAGCGAGCCTCTTCGCCTGGCCAGTCGATGTACCAGTCGCGAAGCCCGCCGTGAATCTCGATATCACGTTCTACCGTTTCACTACTGCCACCGGCTTCTTCGAGTCTCAAGACTCGCAACACAGGCTTCGCGCCGTGCCACTGCTCAGCCATCGCGGCACGCGCACGTTCGATTGCTTGACGCGTGATATCCCAGGTCGCATGCATCCAGTAGGCGTCGCGAACGAAAAGAGCCACCCGATCCTTCTGCGGTTCCTTTTCCCAAATCGGTTCGGTCGCCCCAGGTGGGCGAACAAGCGTCGGAGTGAACGCGACGTCTTTACTTGACTCTTGCTTGAGCTGCAGCTCGCGGATTCGCTTGAGAACCCGAGGGTTCGTCGGCTTGGCCTTCGGCTTTGGCTTGGGTGCGCGGGCTGTTTTGGCGGACGCAGACTTGATGACCTTGGTAGCCGGCTTCGCCGAATTGCCACTACCTTTCGACACAGCCCCAACCTTCGACTCAACTGCCTTTTTCGCAGCCGGAGCGAGTTTTTTCGGGGCTTTCGCCGGCCCGTCCTTGCGGACAGTCTTTGCCTTGGCGGACGTTTTCTTATTCTTGGAAGCTCTCTCGTTGGCCCGCGAAGCCTTCGCGACAGCCTTGACGAGATCTTCCTTTAACATCGATCCGATACCCTCAACCCCCAACTGCTTGGCCATCTTGGACAGCTCGGATTTGGTATGAGAGCGTAATTCTGCAGTCGTAGTCATTGGCTTACACAACGTTTGGTAAGATGGTGCGTTCGATTTTAGCGAATTGAATCGGCCGCTTTGGCTCTGCCTGTTTCCAGTTATAAAATCAATTCCCTCTAGTCATGGACGGAGGGCCATATTCGCTGCTCCCAGAGTCAAGCACACTAACACGAGTGTCGAAGCACCCCCAGAAGCAGCGTCTAAGGAGGACGATCCGCAACCGTAACGGTCCGCGTAACGCCATTAGTAGTATGGCAAGGGTCTCGAAGGTTTACTAGGGTTTTTGCCGAAAATAGACCTAGTGACCGCCTTTGCTGACGAAGCCACTACGGATCCAGAAGCCCCGCCAGAACCCAATAACGATACACTAGACACCCTTGACCCGAGTAGAGGGGGATCCAGGCAACGCTGCAAAGCTCGGCCGACCACGTAAAAACAACCGCCTGCGGGGACCGGGATTCCGCGAATCAGCTCGAGAGGCACCTTTGAACTCCAAATCCACCCCGGCCGCTGGCCCCATGATTGAGTGGCTATCCCGAACGATCGCGATCATGGTCGTCATGTGCCTACCAGCGGTAGCCGGCATGTATGTTGACGACTATTTTCAAACCGGAGTATGGACCCCGATTGGAGCGATATCCGGCTTTATCCTTGGCACTTGCTTGCTACTCTTGCTAGTGACCAAGTTCACCCCGCAAGCAGGAGGGAAGCCAATCCCATTCAGCGATGAAGATGATGAAGAATCAGATGAGGAAAGGCGGGCTGACTAACTTCCGAGCAGCTGCTGCGCTTTTCGAGATGCAGCACGAATCGATATTCGACCGAGAACCGAGTCACCGACATTAGAGACCCTCCAGGAGTCGAGGAGTCAAGAAATCGCGTTGAGTTCGACTAGCGGTTGCGGCCTTTTCCCGTTCTCCCGCGAGCCCTTTGCGGTTGAAGCAACTGAGCCGCCTGCTTCTCGACGTATAACTTCGTAACTTGGGAGACATCATTTGCGAAAAGCCCTGCTCCTCGGCCTCGTAATCGTTGCGACCGGCACACTGGCCTACCTCCTAAACGTTGCGACATTTAGCCGCGCCCCTGGTCTTGGCATCCGCACGGCAATCATTGCAACAGCGATCACACTGTTCGGCACTGTGCCGCCATTGCTCTTTTCACAGCGTCTCTCGCTGGGAATAGCAACACCACTCGCGCTTTTCGCTTGGAGATTTGGGATGCTCTTACCTGCAGCCCTAATGCTAAAGCGACTCGAGGGACCGGAAAGAAATTGCTTCGTTATCGTCTTGTTGGCCTGTTATTTCGTTGCACTGGTATTAGAATCCGGGCTCTTCATCCGGGGCATCCGGCACAATGGCGGAAAGCTGCCTCAGGGAAATCGCTGATCATCGGCGACGCTTTCTGCTCAAACTCGCCCGACTTCCCCAAATTTGAGAGTTGTCCGAACTCGGATTCCGCAGGCAACCCGCGTCCTTAGTCCACCAACTATCGCTTTAGAGTTGTCTGCTCCGCGTCGCATTGCTCGCTTACCCTCCTCACGGCCTTGACGAAATAAGATTCCTTCATGGCTTCCGATCCATTACTACACATTAAAGACGGCTACTACTTCGACGTGCCACGGAGATTTTGGCGTGCCGATTACGAGACCCCCGCCGATATGGTGGAAGGGGTTGGCGAATGGGTTGTTCGCAACGATGCCGATTACCAAACGTGGGAATGTGATAAGTTTCTTGCCGAGTTGAAAGAAATCCTTGGCGACAACGAGGCTTTAGCCCACGCGAAAGACGCGTGGCTGCACTGGCAGCACGAAGATCCGCATAGACACGGGCGTCCATTCGATCAGTACATTGAGGATTCGCTCGCGCAGCTCGACGAAGATGCAGCGGCTTGGTCCAAGTCGCAAGAGACTTCGCCTCCTGATCCCTCGAAAGCCTTTCTGGCGGAATTCCCGGACGACCAGCTCCTTTGGATGCAGTCCATTCGCAACAGTGACGACTTCACGAAGCTGTGGAGCAAGGCTCGCGGCCAAATGGATGAGGCGAGCAAGATTGATGAATACCTGGAATTACCTAGGGGAGATTGGTCGGAAGCCAAGACGCACGAGATTAACCACCACCTATCCGGCAAAGTCTTCATTCCACAGCCTTTTGCAACCCTGAAGAACGCTTACGAAACAAAAAGTGGCTTTGGAATCTCGAAATACATGGTGATCGAGGTCCTGGTAGCGGTCATTCTGCTTCTCGTTTTCCGCTGGTTAGCTGGAAAAATCCAGCACGGTGGAGCCCCCCGAGGCAAGGCTTGGAATCTGCTCGAAAGTATCGTGTGCTTCGTAAAGACCGATGTTGTCGAGAAGGGGATCGAGCCACACGAGTCGCCGCGGTACATGCCGTTGTTCTGGACTCTCTTCTTCTTCATCCTCGGCTGTAATTTGATGGGGATGATTCCATGGCTGGGTTCGCCTACTGCTTCGCTTGCCCTGACCGGTGTCTTAGCTCTCGTGGTAATGGGCGTTGGCGGATACGAGGGCATCAAGAAGTTCGGGGTTCTCGGTTATCTCAAAAACCTCTGTCCTGAGCTGGGCTTGCCGATGTATCTGGCGATCTTCATTATCCCAATGGTTTGGGTGATTGAGTTCGCTTCGCTATTCATCAAACACATTATTTTGGCAATTCGATTAGTGGCCAACATGGTTGCAGGGCACATGGTTTTGCTCGGCGTTATGGGTTTGGCCTTCGGTGCACAGGCAGCCGCCATGCACTCCGGCTCATGGACGGCCCTCTCGATAATTGCGTTGCTGGGCACGACAGTCTTAAGCTTCCTAGAGCTATTTGTTGCTTTCCTGCAGGCTTATGTGTTTACGCTGCTAGCTTCCCTGTTTGTCGGCAGTGCGACACATCATCACTAACACAATCCAAATTCACACTTTGACATTTTCCCAAGTCCGAGGAGACATTCCGTGATTTCAGCTGTGAAGACCATTCGCGTAGCGATTTGGACGCTTGGTTTATTCGTTGTCATGTCTGCACCTGCCGCTGCTCAAGGCGGAGGATTCAGCATGCCCCCTCAAATTGGTGCTGGCCTCGCTGTGATCGGCGCGGCTCTCGGAATCGGGATGCTCGCCAAGGGCTCGGTAGAGTCGGTAGCTCGCCAGCCAGAATCTGCCGGTACGATTCAAGTATTGATGATTATCGCAGCGGCGTTGATCGAAGGTCTTGCCTTCTACGCTGTTATCGTATGCAGCGGCTAAGCAAGAGCACATGGCTTGGCTATGCGTCTTCACTGAAGATGCGGGCTAAGTGCTGCAGAGTCGTTCCTCCAGGTTATTTCGTATTTAGTGAGTTGATCCGATGGTCAAGCTATTCACTTGTTTGCTCGCGGGTTTTGTTTTATCGGCGTGCTGCCCGCTGGGTAATGCGTTAGGGCAAGACAGCGAGCCGGGTGCCGCCGAGGTTGCCACCGATCATGATGTCGATGGTGATGGAGACCACGGCGAGGATCACGAGAGTTCGGGGGCCGGCCACGAGGGAGACCACGTGGACAACGACCCCACGCATGCAAACATGTCGGACGCGTCTTATTCCGTTACTGAATTCAGAACGGACATGGCTTTTTTCAGCGGGATTGTGTTCTTGCTGCTCCTGGCAGGTTTGGGTGCGACTGCGTGGAAGCCGATTATGGAAGGGTTGCAGAAACGCGAGGATTCAATCGCAGCGAACATCGCAGACGCGGAGAAGTCCTCCGAGGCTGCTTCAGCGAAGCTTGCAGAGTACGAAAGTAAGCTGGCAACAGCAAACGAAGAGGCGGCAACAATCGTTTCGGATGCCCGTAAGGATGCTGAGGCGGCTGGCCAAAAGTTAGTCGCTGCTGCCCAGGAAGACGCTGTTCGTATTAAGGACCGTGCTACCGCTGATATTGAATCCGCAAAGCGGGTGGCGTTGGGAGAACTAGCAGAGCAATCCACAGAAGTTGCGATGAGTGTCGCAAAGAGTGTGGTTGGTCGAGAGGTTAATGCGAATGACCATCAGAGCTTGATCCAAGAGATGCTTTCCAAGCTTCCGAGTAAGAACTAGCGGCTTGCAGCCCGAAAAGACACCGCTGGCTGGCAATCTCAGGAATTTTTCATGACCGAGCAAACCCAACATTCGACATCGCTGGATAGCGACGACCAGCAGGTTGGCGCTTTGTATGCGACCGCATTGCTAGACGCTGCGGGTGACCAAGCCGACTCCGTTGTTGCCGAGTTGGAATCCGTGGTCAGCGAGTGCCTGAACCAGCACCCTAGTCTGGAGCAAGCGTTAGCATCACCAAGGATTACACAGGAACAGAAAGAGGGGATGCTCGACCGAATCCTAGGCGGAAGAGTTCAGCCGACCCTGCTTAATTTTGTAAAAGTCCTTTGCCGGAGAGGGCGGATTCAGTCCATGCGGGCAATCCAGATTACCGCGACTCAAATGCGGGAAGAGCAACTTGGCAAACAACGCGTCATCGTCACCTCAGCGCAACCCCTTGAGGACGCTCAACGCGACAGTATTTCGTCTGCCTTCCGAGCGGCCTACGGCAAAGAGGCGGTGCTGGTAGAGAAGATTGACGAAAGCCTCCTAGGCGGTGTCATGTTGAAGATTGGGGACGAAGTCTTGGACGGAAGTGTCCTAGGAAAACTCGACTCCATCCGATCTGCAGTAGTTGGCGGAGTTCAGAAGGCGATTCGCGATCAGTACGAGTCACTGCTCTCGACCTAGTCGTGCCGCTTGCGACACCCTTGGTCGATCGAACACATAATTCACAGAACATTTCAAGTAACATATTTCGGGATAGGCCATGAAGTTCAACTCGGACGAAATCGCCTCGGTGATTCAAAAAGAAGTCGAGACATTCGAAAGCCAGATGGATGTCCGTGAGGTCGGTACCGTTCTCGAGGTGAGTGACGGTATCGCGCGTGTTTACGGTCTTTCCGGCGTGATGGCTGGTGAAATGGTCCAGTTCCCGAGCGGTGTGATCGGGCTTGCCTTCAATTTGGAAGAGAACTCGGTCGGTATCATCATTCTCGGTGACTACCTCACAATTAGCGAAGGCGATGAAGTCAAGGCATTGGGTAAGCTGCTGAGCGTGCCCGTCGGTGAGGGTGTGGTCGGCAGAGTCCTTGACCCGCTCGGCAATCCGCTGGACGGCAAGGGTCCGGTAGAGTCCACCGAACAAAGGCCGGTGGAAGTTATCGCGACTGGTGTTGCCGAACGTCAGCCAGTCCACGAACCGCTACAGACCGGGATCAAAGCCATCGACGCGATGACTCCGATTGGTCGCGGCCAGCGAGAGCTTATCATCGGTGACCGAAAAACCGGTAAGACCGCCGTTGCAATCGATGCGATCCTGAACCAGAAAGACACTGGAGTAAAGTGCTTTTACGTTGCGATCGGCCAGAAGGACTCATCCGTAGCGTTGGTCGTCGAAGCTCTTCGCAAGTACGGTGCGATGGATTACACGACGGTGATCGTCTCCGGTGCGAGTACGCCAGCACCACTGCAATACATCGCTCCTTACTCCGGAACAGCGATGGCCGAGCATTTCATGTTCAACAGCCAGCACGCTTTGGTCGTCTATGATGACTTGAGCAAGCAAGCTGTAGCCTATCGCCAATTGTCGTTGCTGATGCGACGCCCGCCTGGTCGAGAGGCGTTCCCCGGTGACGTTTTCTACTGCCACAGTCGCCTTCTCGAGCGATCCGCAAAACTTTCTGACGAGTTGGGTGGTGGATCTTTAACTAGCCTCCCGATTATCGAGACGCAGGAGGGCGAGGTTTCGGCCTATATCCCAACGAACGTTATCTCGATCACCGATGGCCAAATCTACCTTCAACCTGACCTGTTCTTCAAGGGTGTCCGACCCGCGATGAACGCGGGTATTTCTGTATCCCGCGTGGGTGGAGCAGCACAGATTAAGGCGATGAAGAAAGTCGCCGGTAGTCTGCGACTTGATTTGGCCGCGTTCCGTGAGCTGGAAGCATTTGCACAGTTGGGTACGGAACTTGATCCGGCGACTCAAGCTCAACTCGACCGCGGATATCGAATGGTCGAACTGCTAAAGCAGCCGCAATACGCTCCGCTGAAGGTCAGCGAGCAAGTCGTAGGAATCTACGCCGCTTCGAACGGCCTTATGGACGATGTCGATGTTGAAAACATCAGCGACTTCGAAGGCAAACTACTCGAGTTTATGCGAGATCGAAAAGAAGACGTGTTGAAGAACCTTGCCGAAGCTGGTGACTTGACCGATGAAGTGAAAAGCGGCTTAGAGGCAGCAATCGAAGAATTCAAGAAGGGCTACAAACCAAGCTAAACAATCAACGACTCGGGCAAATCGCGTTCCCCGGACAGCCGGCGAGTCGCTTCAGTTTGCAGTGAGACCCGATAATACGTCTCTCGCGAGTAACCGTTAACCTTAAGCTTGAAACTGTATCCAGCGCGAAAGTTAGTTCGTAACCATGGCAAACATTCGAGAACTCGATAAGCGGCGAAAGTCGGTTCGTAACATTCGCAAGATCACGCGAACGATGGAATTGATTGCGACTGCTCGATTCAAGAAGGCCATGGATCGTGCGGCTGCGGCGAATGATTACACGGAGCGAATTTCACAGATCGTTAAGGACTTAGCTTCGGCGGGTCTCGAGGTTACGCATCCCCTGCTGGCAGAACGCCCTGAGATCAAGGCCGCAACAGTGCTGATGCTCACGAGTAATCGTGGGCTCTGCGGTGGATACAACGGATCTGTCATTCGCAGTGCACTGGCTAGGCGAATTGAGCTAGTAGAACAAAGTGATGAACTACGGTTCGAAATCAGTGGGAAACGCGGCGTTTCCGCGATGCGATTTCGAGATGTCGCCATTGACCAAACCTACACCGAGTTTGAAGACCAGCCTGCTTTCGAAGCTGTAGCAAGAATTGCAGACCGGTTAATGGAAGAGTTCATTAGTGGCAAACTCGACCGCCTAGACGTTGCCTACACGCGTTTCATCAGTAGCTCGAAGCAAGTCGCCATTGTGGAGACACTCCTACCTTTCTCTGAACCTGCTGCTGACGAACCATCGTCCGATAGTGAGTCGAGTAAGAACGACGACTACGAGTTCCTGCCTTCGGCCGAATCCATCCTGGAAGAGGTCGTGCCTGCAAGTTTTCGAGTGAAGCTCTTCAAGTGCTTTCTTGATGCAGCCGTGAGCGAGCAAATTGCACGGATGGTCGCGATGAAGAGTGCGACGGAAAACGCCGGCGACATCATTAAACAGCTATCAATGACCTTCAATCGCGCCCGCCAAGCGAAAATCACCGGTGAGATCATGGAGATCATCGGCGGCGTCGAGGCGCTTGAAGGCTAATCCTTCCGAACAACCACAGATCCAAGAAATCGATTCGAGGAAACACCATGTCGACTGCGACCGGGCAAAACGTTGGCAAAATCACGCAAGTCATCGGCTCCACCTTTGACGCACAGTTTTCGGAAGAGCAACTTCCTCCGATTTACAATGCAGTGAATATCACTAGCAGTGAAAAGGGGATCGAAGTCAACCTGACCGGCGAGATCCAACAGCACCTGGGTGGAGGCAGAGTTCGATGCGTCGCGCTTGGAAGTACCGAGGGTCTTCAACGCGGCCAAGACTGCGTCGACACAGGAAAGCCAATCACCGTGCCAGTCGGGAAGGCTACGCTCGGACGCGTTTTTAATGTCCTCGGCGAAGCGGTCGACAAACGAGGTGATGTCGAGGCTGAAGACTACTGGCCGATTCACCGTCAAGCTCCAACCGTCGACCAACTCTCTACCAACACTGAAGTGTTCGAAACAGGGATCAAAGTTGTCGACTTGCTGACACCGTTCGTCCGCGGTGGTAAGGCAGGATTGTTCGGTGGAGCGGGTCTTGGCAAAACGGTTATTCTGACGGAATTGATCGCCCGTATCGCAAGCTCTCACGGTGGTTACTCCGTATTCGCTGGCGTCGGCGAGCGAACACGTGAAGGCACCGACCTGTGGCTGGAAATGCAGGAAACAGAGATCGGTACGACTGGTCGAAACGTGATCGAGCAAACTTGCATGCTCTTCGGCCAGATGAACGAACCGCCTGGTTCCCGTCTTCGTGTTGCACTATCAGCACTTACGATGGCCGAGTTCTTCAGGGATTCAACGGGTGCTGATACGCTCCTTTTCGTGGACAACATTTTCCGATTCTCACAAGCTGGCTCCGAAGTGTCTGCTCTCCTGGGGCGGATGCCGTCTGCCGTGGGTTATCAGCCGACACTGGCTACGGAAATGGGAGCCCTCCAGGAGCGAATTACTTCAACCAAGAGCGGAGCGATCACCTCAGTACAAGCGGTCTACGTTCCTGCGGACGACCCGACTGACCCGGCTCCGGCAACGGCGTTCGGTCAGCTTGACGCGTTCATTTATCTAGAGCGTTCGATTTCTGAGAAGGGTATCTATCCGGCGATCGACCCACTAGCTTCCAACAGTCGTATTCTCGATCCACAGTATGTTGGAGAACGTCACTATACGATTGCTCGACGAGTGCAAACCATTCTTCAGCGATATCGCGAACTGCAAGATATCATCGCAATTCTCGGTGTCGATGAGTTGAGTGAAGAGGACAAGATGGTTGTTCACCGCGCACGGCGTATCGAGCGATTTCTATCTCAACCATTCCTGGTTGCAGAGAAGTTTATCGGTCGCCCAGGTGAAATCACCACAATCGAAGAGACGATTAGCAGTTTCGAGGAAATTTGCGACGGCAAGTGGGATCACCTTCCGGAACAGGCCTTCATGTACGTTGGTGCCATTGGGCAAGCCGAAGAGCAAGCGAAGAAGTTGGCGGCAAAGTCTTAAAGCTTAGCCTCCGAACATCGCCAGACAAGAAACTTTCATTTCATCGACTAGAAGCAAACCATGAGCGGAATTCAGTGTGTCGTCGTAACTCCCGAGCAAACGGAGCTAGATGTTCAGGCCGATTCTGTGACCGTGCCAATGTTTGACGGTGAGATGGGTATCCTGCAAGGGCACAGCCCGCTGGTCGGTCGCTTAGGCTATGGTGTTCTTAAGATTTCCGGTGGAAGCGGCATCAAAGAGTACTTCGTTGAAGGCGGATTTATTCAAGTTGCGAACAACGTCGTTTCCATTTTGACAGACAAGCTTATTGGCAAAGAGGAAGTCACCAGCAAAGCGGCTGAAGAAGCCATGCAGGCAGCTAGTGAACTGGCTTCCGATCAGCCCGAGTTGGCGGCAACGAAGCAGAAGGCCGTTTCAAGAGCAAGAGCAATGAGCCGCGTTGCGAATGGCTAGCTCTGCAGCGATCGACATGGAAATCCGGTGCCTCTCCTGAGGCTAAATACCACTCGGTTTGGATGTAGGTTTACCCGATTCGAACACACGCTTCAACAGTTCCAGAGTACATCAAACTTCGATGAGGCTGGCTGATGAAGGCGATTCAAGCTGAGCCAATTTTTTCCGCAAGAGCGGAATCTCTCTTTTGGTTCGTGTTCATATCTGCTGTTGTCGGCATTTTTTGGCCAGGCCTCTTTCTTGGTCAGATTCCCGCTTTTCGAGACGCCTATCACTTCTATTTCCCGCAAGCCGTCTGGCAAATCGAGTGTGCTAGCCAAGGCGAGTGGTTTCCTATGTGGAATCAGTTCGAAGGACTAGGAACTTCTGTACCCGGTCAAGGCTCGAGTGCCTTGTACTATCCACCACGCATCCTGCTGTTGCTGCCGGCTCTTCTGGATAGCATCTCTGCAGCGCAAGCGTTCTCACTTTTCATTGCAACGCATGTTGTGATCGCTGCAGTTGGCGTTCGTTGGGCGGCGTCTACCGTGTCCGCTTGCCAGTCGAGCTGTTGGCTGGCGGGATTGAGCTTCGGTCTAAGCTGCCCGGTTCTCTTTCAACAGTTCAACCTAATCTACTTATGCTCAGCCGCTTGGATGGGCTTTGCGCTGGCCGCTGTTTTGAACCTCGAGCAGCAAACGCACTTGCTACGGCAGACTGGCTGGGTCACTCTATGGTCCATTTCCATTGCGGTGATGCTACTAGCTGGAGACCCGCACACTGCCGTCAATTCCGTTCTCGTTTCGGCATCGCTCGGCACGTTATTGAGTTGGAAACGTCGAGATCGGCGCCTTGCACTCAAGCTATCCGCATCGCTAGCGATCGGCTGTATCGTTGCGGCACTTATAACCGTTCCACAATGGCTTCCAACGCTGCGGTGGTCTCAACACTGCCATCGAGCCGGTGTCAGTCAAATCTGGCCTAGGCTCGCAAAAGAACCCAACCTTACACCCGAATCATTAAGCGACGAGCCACACCTGGTAAACGAGCATGCCAGACTCCTTACCCAACTCCAGCAAGCGAAGTTGGCTGCACCGAGCGTTTACGAGTTCAGCCTCTCTCCGTGGCACGTGGCGAGCCTAGCTTTTCCAACCCTAGGTGGACAACACTTACCAAGTCATTCTAGGTGGCTTGATGCCTGGCCCGCAGAAGGCCGAATGTGGATCCCGTCACTCTTCATGGGTTCCGCGACTTTTCTAACACTGTTGCTTCTTGGTGCGAAAGGGAGACGAGAATTCCTGCTCTTAGGCAGCATCTGCCTTGTCCTTTCCTTTGGAAACTATTCGCCCAGCTGGTTGTTGCGCGAAGCGTCATTCTCACTCGGCTTTGATAGTCTTGCCGGCAGCCTTCCGAGTGACCGCGCCACTGCGTTGTACGAGGTGTTAGTAAAATTGGTTCCGGGGTACTCTGGCTTTCGGTATCCGGCAAAGTGGACAACTTGGTTCGTAGCGTTACTCTGTCTATCGACGGCCGCAAATGCGCACAAGCTGGCTCAGCCCAAACAGGAATCCCGCCCACGCCGAAAAATGATCATCGCAGCGTTGAGTGTGAGTTGCATCGTATTCGGTGGAATACTAGCCACGGCCACCTGGGGCACTTGGTTCAACAGCTTTCAACCCTTAGATCCTTTACTAGGTCGCTGCGAAGCCTCGTCGACAAGCGTTTCGCTATTCATTGCTGGCGGCTGTTCCATGGTAGCTCTACTCTCCTGGCACCTAGCTGCTGGACGCCGCCATGCACTCAGGTTCGTCGCAGCCTACACGCTAGCCGAGCTGTCGTGCTTTAGCTTAATCACAAGTTGCTTCACCCCTCCACCGACCATCCAGGTTTCCCCCACCACTCCAAATCAAGAGACGCCCCTAGTTTGGGCAAATCTTCGATACGCGAGCCTCGAAGACCAAACGAAGAATTTGAGCCTTGTCGAACGACAAACTCAATTGCAAGATCAGTTCCTTATCGGAAAGCTCTCTGTACTTGGTAATAAACGTTCGCTCGCCGCTGTCCAATCACTCGAGCCAGTTTTTGCAGAGAAAATTCGGCTCAGCTTGAACAGCCTCGACAACTTCTCGGCATCACAACCAGACTTGGACGAGTTACTCGCCGCGCTCGGAATCACAGACCGACTTGCGAAGAGCTCAGTGCAACATCATGCACCAGACTGGGTCAAAGTCGAGAATGCAAAACCCCTCTGCGAACTCATACGATTGGTTGAACTTGATACCGACTCGAACATTCGCGAGTGGGCCTGGCTCTCACAATCCCGTCTGGCAGTCACGATCGAAGCTAGCCATCCTTGCGTTCTGCTGATCCGACAATTCAACGATGGTGGTTGGAGAGTCGAGGGAGTTGATAAACTGAGGGAACAGGCACTAGCGACAAAAGTACAACGCTCTTCCGTTTCGCATTCGGTTCAGGAACAAGGACGCTACTTTGTCACTAACAGCGCGCCGACTCCCTTCCTGGAGATTCGTCTTCCGGCCGGCCGACATGAATTGGCCATTTCGAGACGGTGGTTTTGGTAGCTCCCCAAAACGGAGCTCGATTTCGCGGTTGCATCTTCGGCAGTTACGAACACTTCCAGGCGTTTGTAATCACTGAACACTGCATCTCCCGTTAGCCCTATCATAGGTCTCCCGACAAACTGCCTACCTTTCAGGCCAGGACTTTCGTTGAAGAATCCCTCCAATTCGACCGACCGCAGTGAAAGACAGGCTTCAAGCCGTTACTTGTGGCATTTACCAAACAGTGCGACCTCGTGTTTGAGATGCGGGTAATTACTCCAGTCGACCAATTTTTTGCCAACTTCTCAACCAAAAGGGTGGAAATCGACGCACTGCAGCACTTTTCGCGTTCTAACCTTCTGAAGCCTGTGAACACGATTGCCTCAGTCCGCAGGCCAACTCAAGATCTTGAACAAGATTTGTGCGGATCTGGTTCAGTCTTTAAACGCCCTTACGAAACACCCGACGATGCCAGCTAGTGTGCCGCTATTTGCCCGACAACCCATCTTTGATCGGGAGAACGCCGTCCAGGCTTACGAGTTGTTATTCCGCCATAACGACGAGAATCGCGCAGTCGTTATCGATGGTGATCAAGCAACCTCGACCGTCCTACTGCACTCTTTCGGTGAATATCAATTCGAAGAGTTCATCGGAGACTGCAAAGCGTACGTAAACTACACTCGCAACCTCCTTCTAAATCCTCCGCCGTTACTACCCAAACACAAAGTCGTGGTCGAAATCTTGGAGGATATCGAACCGGATGCAGAAGTCCTCAGAGGTATTGCGAGAATGCGGGACGAAGGGCACCTCATCGCCCTCGATGACTACGTGCTCACCAAGAATACGGCCCAGTTTCTCGAGTTTGCATCGATCGTGAAGATTGATGTTCTGCAACTAGGCGAAGCCGAGGTAAGGGATTTAGTTGACGAACTCAAGCCGCACAACCTCACACTGCTTGCTGAAAAGGTTGAGAACCATGAGGTCATGGAAATGTGCATCGATCTTGGATTCGATCTCTTCCAGGGATACTACCTCTGCAAACCGAAGATCGTTCGCGGGGTCAAGATCACCGAAAACAAGCAGTCTGTTCTGCGATTAATCAGTGCCCTAAACAACCCCGACATTCAGGTGCAAAAGGTGGTTGAGATCATTGGGCTCGACCCGACTCTCAGTTACAAGATCTTACGACTCGTCAATTCATCAGCCGTTGGTCTTGCTCGAAAAATTGATTCACTTTCGCAAGCCGTAGCGCTGTTGGGCCTCCAGGCAATTAAGAGCTGGGTAACCTTCCTGCTGATGGCCAATAACGACGACAAGCCGCAGGAGCTCGGAGTTCTCAGTCTGTGCCGCGCTAAATTCTGCGAGCTAATCGGTAAGGAGATTGGCGGTCGGGTTCTCGGTGAAGCTTGTTTTACGACCGGCTTGCTATCGAGCTTGGACGCGTTTTTGGACACGCCGCTCGACGAGATCGTCTCCACGCTTAATCTGACGGAGAGCATGAACGATGCTCTACTCAACGGCGGAGGAGAAGCCGGAATGGTGCTCCAAATCGTCGAGAACTACCAGCGAGGCAACTGGGACGCCATCGATTGGTCCAAAGTTGAAAAATTTGGAGTCGATCCACAGGCAATCAATCGACTCTATGGAGAGAGCGTCGTCTGGGCAACCCAGCTCATCGCGGAGTAGTCTCGTCCTGGTATCCTTGCGATAGCCCACGATTGGTGGACTCACAAAGAATCATCGAGAATTCTTGTAGGAGTTCATTATGTCCAAGAAATCGAAGCGTGTTGGACGAACACTTAGCGATGAGTTCAAACGTGATGCTGTGAATCTCGTTGTCGATCAGGGGTACTCATTCAACAAGGCGGCCAACGCGGTTGGCGTGGCGTCGAGGCCTGTTTCAGTAAGGGAATCATTGGATGAAACCAACGATTTACAGGCCGAAAAAGAAGTGAAGGCGCTGGGACTCGAACCCAGGACCCACGGATTAAAAGTCCGATGCTCTACCGACTGAGCTACGCCTCCGAATGATCAACAGCTTTCAATTCCGAGAGGTTGAAGTCAAGCCAAGGACCTGCTCCACCTTTCGAAAGACTACAAAACCACTTTGACTGTTCCTGGTACTCAGTTCGAGTACCGTACCTGTTGCCAGGCGTTAACTAGCTGGTGGTCCACGGTCGGGAATTCATGGAGAAATCCAAACGAAACTTCGCCGTTGAATGCGAAGAATGTACCAGACACCAGCAAAGTGGAAAAGGCTCACCCGGCAGCGGGATTCACGTTTTCGCCAGCTCAGCTTGGCCCACACTACATTCATAAAGAACGGCAAAGTCTACTGGCAGGCCTGAAGTCCAAGATGCCTAGATCAGCCCTTAGTCCGCGATCGATGTTTTTAGCAGCTTCAGCAGAGAAGTTCGTAGCTCGCGAACCTTGAGCGGCATCGCCAGCATTTTTCTTCGTGGTCCAACTTTCGCATTGCGAATGACGAACTGCTGCTTGCGATCCACCAGCAAGAGTGCAGGAATTTCTGCGGTATGAGCTTGCTCACCAAACTGGTTGAATGCCTCTAAGGCGGATGCCCCAAGCTCAGGGGCACTGAACAGGACACAGTCGGCGGGCGGGTCATCATCGGCTTCAAATCGCGCCAATGCTCTGCCCGGATCGCTGATGACCAAAACACGGTAGCCACGCTTCTTCAGTTTCGAACGGATCAGATCCTGAAACTCAATCTTGCTCTCAACAAGCATCACCGTTTTATTCGCTCCCTCTTGCTTCAGTTCCGCATCGTCTGCAGAAACTTGCCCACTAGCAATTCGCGGAGCTGTAGTCGTGTCCCCAGCGTCCAGCCTTTCGATTGTGGTCTTGATGTCCTGGAGCACGTCTGTCGCTTTTTGGTATCTCTTTGCCGGGTCAAACTCCATCGCTTTGTGCACAACGGCGCACACGTTGTGCGGCAACTCGGGTGCAACGCTAGACAACAAAGGAACTTCTCTGAAACGCGACACGTTCAATCGTGCAAGACGGTCGCGTGTCTCTGTCATTGCAGAATGCCCTGACAAAATGTGATAAGCCATCGCGCCCAAAAAATAGAGATCGCTTCGAGGATCGTCCTTGCGAACTCCCGTGCCGCGCTCGAGCGCAGCGTAGTCGATGGCCCGTGCGTTGGGACAGTCCGCCACTGCGGCTTCGTTGCTAGTGTCTGCCAAAGCCGCGAGACCAAAGTCAACAAGCTTGCCTTTGCCCTGAGAAGTAATCAAAACGTTGCTCAGCTTCATATCACGATGCGATACTCCTTCGGTCGCTGCATAAGCGAGGCCGTTCGCAATGTCTCCCATGATGGACAACGCTGTCCGAGGGTCGAGCTTGTTGCGAATCCGCTGCAGCTCTCGTAGAGTTTGCCCTTCGACAAACTCCATCACCATGAATGGATTGCGTGGGTCGGGATCGACTTCGTGTATCGCGACAATGTTCGGATGCCGCAGTTCCATACCGACTTTCGCTTCCCGCATGAATTGCTCGACTTGAGACGGTTCGTTGCGGTGACGCTTACGCAGAACTTTTACAGCAGCAACACGTCCATTCTCACGGTTGATCGCACGATAGACACGAGCAAATGTTCCCGCACCGATAAGGTAGAGGACTTTCCATTTGCCATAAAAGTAGCCGTTGCGTTCGCCTTTCAACAAGCGATCAACTTGCAGGTTCGTCAGCAACTCCTTTCGTTGCAGTACTCGAATTAGATCTTGGCAAGAGCCGTCGATTCCACCGACCTCCGACCAAGCCTGCTCGACTTGTAATGGCTCTAAAAGTCCAACCTCGACAATGCGTTGGGAGAGCTGAGCTGGGGTAAAGTCCACCATGAAATGCAACTAAATTCGCGACGAAAAGAAGAGAGGCACACCGTTCGATACTAAGCCAATGCCCTCCAAAACGCAAACATGAGGCGTAAACAGCGTTGGCCGAATCCCATTGCCCCGAAGCTCGACGTTTCCATAAATCGATGCAAGCCGGAAGGCACAAAAAAACCGCACAAAGCCTAAGCTCCGTGCGGTCTTTTCGTTTGGAGAGTGTTCAGATCCCAGCAGGTCGTGGCGAGACCTTTGATTGCCGGCCTAAACGGTAGAAATCAACAGTAAAAAGTTAAGCGACATCCCTTAGCCTTCAGCGTCCCCATCGAGCTCAGTCAGCTTCTGCAGAAAGTCATCGCGTTCGCGTTTGGTGGCTTCTAAGTCGAAGACAAGGTATTTCATGTCCAATCGCAGCTGTCCCAAGGCTTCTTGAACCAGCGTCAAAATTCGGCGGCGACGCACACTGCTTTCCGTAACACGACGCAGCGATGGCAATAGCTTGATACGGTGCTCCAACGGTAGCGACTCAATCGCTTCAGTCAGTTCGACCAAGTCGGTGGGTACTTCGTCGTTCTTTGCTTCGGCTGTTTCTTGTGAACTCATAAGTCGCTCCGTTTGAAGTCTTCGATGGATGGGATTCGAATGACTGCTCTTAAAGCAGCCACAATGCCAAACCGAGGGAGAGATTCATATTAGGCCCTAAGTCTTTCATTTTCAACGACTTAGGAGAAACGAAAAAAACCGAACCAATTGCCTGTGTTGCAGAATCGAAACAGTAAACGCTCTAGCTCTATTCCGCAAATCCTTCTATAAGCTGGACTTACGTCGATAGAGCCAGAAAACGAGCCGTTGTTGCCTCGATTCAACATCTTTCCAAAATGCAACGGATTGTTCCGGCAGGGAAAAGACTGCGTGCGATGGACACTCACCAGACTCGGGCAATGACCTCAAATACCCGCTGGATAAGGGCAATTAGAGCCCTGAATTTCCACTTCCACTTCCGCTGCCAGCCGCGGCTAGCGAATAGAACTCGCTCGCTGTATTGGAGCTTCACTTGGGCCATCATTGCTTCTTGCCTCCCGGCCAGCGCCCAAATCCAAGATCGTTTCGAAGGTGGCGAACCGCGCTGGACGCTAGTCGAAAGTGACTGTGCCGCAACACTGGCTGAACATGAGATCAGCCTCATCACACCGCATTCAGGCCGCACCAGTGAGTTGATGGCGGTGACTTGCGGCCAGGGAACTCAAGTCCTACTTGCTTATCCCATTGAGCCCTCCGCCATCCTGAATGAGTTCGAACCGAGTATTTGGACGCGTTGTAGTAGCAGTCGGATTCGGATTGGAATCAGAATCGTATTTCCGTTTGCGTCGCATCCGGTCACCGGTCGGCATCTAACGGCAATCGTATGGGGCACGTCCTACGATCAGCCTGGAGCGTGGCAACAACTATCCGTTCGTCGGCTAGCCACGCTCGTCGAACAGGAAAAGATCGCCCTGCGAAGCCGATTTGGAGCAGATCTTCGGCTAGAAGGGGCCTTCGTTGATAGCCTTGTCTTGAACGCCTACACCGGTCCCGGGCGGTACCGAATGCAAGTCGACGATCTTCGTTTGACGGGCATCGTTTCCATGGCCGCGATTGGCAATCCTCCACCACCAAACTGGCGCGAGTTGTGGCAGTGGCGTCAGCAAGCACGTCGGCCCAAGAACGAATTTTGGAAGCGACCGAATACTCCGCCAGTATGGCTACAGTACCGAAACGAGTCTTTACCTTGGATCGAGTCACTGGGAATTGCGGGCATTGTGACTGATCAGCTTCCAACGCAGGAGACACTGGCCTCCGCGCACCGAAGCAACCTCGGCGTCATTAGCCCTCCTGCGACCTTTCCCGTCGAATTCGATTCCGATTCATTCGCCAGCCTGCGAGGTTGGCTTATCGGTAGTGGTTTGGATTCAAGACAGCTGGAAAACGCAAAGCACCAAGTTAGTCGGGTCGCAGCCTATCCCGCGGAACTTCAGCGTCCGCTCATTGCCGAAGCGTTGGAGGGACACTTTCAGTACAGCCGCATTGCAGATGAGCTCATCATTCCCATGCCGTTGGCCAGTTCACCGTCGAGTGCGATTGCCAAGTCAGAGTGGCTTAGCGAAAAACTTCAAACAACCCGCCAGCGCAGTCTTGGTTGGGTATCGGTGAATCTGAGCGTCCCACCGTCACTGGCCGATCAATTGGAAACGGCATCACAAATCGTAGCACCGGATCAAGATTTGGCCCCGTTGCGCGTTAGTCCGATGATCTTTCGCCACCAGCTACTGCAAGCATACATGGCTGGGGCCCAAGGCGTCTTGGTGCGCACCTTCGAGCCGCTGGACTTAAAAGACGCCGCCGATAGCGCACAGATTGCAGCTCTGCGATGGACTCAACATGATCTCGGAGTCTGGGGCCCGTGGATCATGGCGGGCGAACGTGGAGCACCGGCCGCGCTGAGCTCCTCTGATTGGACCAGTGCGACCTGGCAACTCGAAAAGAGTCAGCTTATCATCGCGCAAATCGGTCTCGAGGCCAGGCAATTCTGCACTCCTCCGACAGGCAACGACACGCTGGATATTGGACTCACGACGAACGACTCTGCAGCGATGGTCTTTCGCCTCACGCAGAATCGGCTTGAACGCGTTACTCCCGAGCGCACTCCACTCGGCCTTCTCTGGACGATTGAAGAACCCGCACCGACCGAAGCCTTCGTGGTCACGTCAGACCCCAAGATCATCGACTTCCTCCAAACCCAGACTCGCACCGGCGCTGCAAGCTTGGCCGCCGACCTCATCGAACTTGCAGCGCACCAACTCGGCCACGCAACTCAATTGGCCGCCGCTCGAACTGCCTACCTCGGCACGAACGACATACCGGAACTCACGCGACGCATTCAAGAGTGTCAAAGGGAAGTCAACGCGGCCACCAGCTCGTTGCGAACGAACCAACCCCAGGCAGCAATTCAACTAGCCTTCCGCGCCCAGAATTCGATCCAGTCCGTTTTGTACGAAGGCCTTCTGCAAGCCCGCGAGTCATTATCGAGCTTCCAATCTAGCCCCCTCATCCTGACTCCCGCGGGTTTGCATTTGCACTGGCTCGTAGCCGATGCATGTCGCCGGAGCCAGTGGGAATCAAGGCCGATTCCCGCTGCCAATTTTCGAGACCTGACCGAGATGGAGCAAAACGGGTGGTCACAGCAACGTCGACTAGAAGATCAAGTCAGCCTACGAGTTGAACTCATCCCGAAGCCTTCGACGGAAACGAATAATGAAACGAATGAGCCGTCCAAGGAAGCAAGAACTCCGACAGGCCTTCGCCTAGCCGCCTACTCGAAACGCCCGTCGAAAACGATCGCGGGAGGATTCGAAGGAGCGTCACTGCGAGTCAAGAGCGCGGCTCCTCCGATCAAGGCGGGACAATTTGTACGGGTCTCGGGAACAGCTCACTTGCTAGCCGACAGCCCACATGCGAGCGCTGGCCTGCTGCTGTACGACAATCAAGTGGGACAGAGCTTCGGCCAATTGCTTCATGGCTCGGCCGGCGATTCCCTGCAAATCGAACTCTATCGTTTTGCAGTCGTCGACGGTGACTTTCGAGTCTTCGCGGAATGCCGTGGTGAATGCGACGTCGTCCTCGAATCACTGAGAATGGATGTGATCAACCCGGCAGCAAATCGCCATACGTTTTCAACGGGTCCCTTCCAAGAAATGCTCTTCGAGTCGACGCAAATGCCCTCGATTCTGGAGACACAAGCCCCCAGTGCGACACGCACCCCCTAGTTCACTTCGCCTCCCATTGGTCCGCTCGCCTCCCATAGCACTGCCATATGGACAAGCTTAAGGTCATGTGAGTGGTAGCAAGTACGGAGCGTGATTCCAACGTCTACTGTGCGAAACTCCCGATTTCTGGCAGGATGCTTGAGTGGGCAGCCTCGTTCAAGCCGCATTTCAGCTCACAGTGATTTCGAACTTCGTCACGTAGCGTGTTCAGCAGGGAGTGAGACGTTGACAGTGAATCTCCAAGACGACGTACAGGACATATTCCAAGCCGCGGTACATGCTGTTCGTCCCGAGCGACTATTCTGCGACAAGATTTCACTGACCGACCAACACCTCGTTGGCTCAAATCAAGCCGGTGAACCAATAGAGCTCGTCAATATCGAAACGTTAGCACAGGGCCGGAAGTTAGTCGTCGTTGGCGCCGGAAAGGCTGCCGCTCAAATGGCTTTAGCGCTTGAGAAGACCGTCATTCAGCCACTGCAGCAGCGATTGCCCGAACTGTCCGTCGAAGGCTGGATCAACTGTCCTGAAGGAGTCACGACGCAAACGAAGACCGAATCCGGTATCAAGCTTTTTGCCGCCCGTCCTGCGGGACTGAACTCACCGACCGAGGCCTGTGTATACGGCACCGAGCAAATCGTTCGACTTCTCGAACAGACGCACCAAGAGGATGTGGTCCTCTGCTTACTTTCCGGAGGTGGCTCGGCACTTCTAACTCTACCGATTGCAGGCCTAACGTTGGAAGACAAGCAAGCCGTTGCAGAGTTAGTTGCTGCGGCTGGAGGCAATATAGAGCAACTCAATGGCGTCCGGCAGTGTCTTAGCCAAGTCAAAGGAAGCGGACTTGCACGGGCTTGCAACGCTTCGCAACTATGCACTCTGGTGATATCCGATGTACTCGGTGATTCGCTTGCGACGATTGCATCCGGGCCGACGTTCGCTGAAACCCAGCCTTCCGCCGAGTTCGCATTGGAAACATTGATGGAACTCCGCATACTCGAGCACCCACGACTACAGCGAGTTCGTCGAGCATTGAGCGTTCAGAAAGGGGCCGACCAAGAAGCCGTGCCGGAACTGGAACGAGCGGTAGAGACCTCGCAAGATAAAGCCCCGTCGCGAACGCCCGCCGCCGGCGTAAAGCACTTGATCCTCGGCAGCAACCGAGATGCCGTCGTTGCCGCGAGACATCATGCAGAACAATTGGGCTACGAGTGCTTCGCGAGCTCTGCCCCTTCGAGCGAACCGGCAGTGCACTTGCTCGCAGAACAGCTTGCCACGGAATTCCTCGCCAAAGCCACTCAGGCGACTCGTCCATTCTGCTGGATTCACGGAGGTGAACCGACAGTCCGCTTGCCGAAAAACGCTGGCAAGGGCGGTCGCAACCAGCAGCTTACCGGAGAAGTTCTGAAGATCTGGTGCACACAATTTGGGCAACCCAATACAACAAGTGTGAAAGCGTCTGAGCTTGCTTTCTTAAGTGGTGGGACCGATGGGGAGGATGGACCTACCGACGCTGCTGGGGCATTCTTTGGCGAGAGCAGAAGCGAACCGAACCTGTGGAGAGCGTTGTGCCCCACTCCGGAGTCCGCAGCGGACCAAACAAAAGCGAGGCATCGTCTTGGCGAGCTAGAAACCCACCTCGCGCATGCGAGCACTTATGATTTCTTTGAAGAATTCGGAGGGCTACTCAAGACCGGGCCGACCGGCACGAACGTTTGTGACCTACGAATCATGATCTACCGACCGGAGGAGTAAAGCGGAGGTCGGCGGCATGCCTCAGTGAATTAGACTCAGCGAAACCAATCGCAATTGGGCCTTAGTTTTCTGTTGTCTGCTAGTAGGGGAGGCGTGGTCGAGATTGCTGCAGAAAGCCATTCACATCGTCAACCTCAGGCAGTTCTCCCTCGCTACCCAAGCTCCAGAAGCTCTTCTTTTTCGGTGCAGCCTGTCCTTGGGGCTTGTAGCCTCCACCCAAGAACATCGAATTGCCACTAGCCTTTTTCTTTTGAAATGGGTTCATAAAATCCATTGTGGTGGCCCAGAACTTCTTCGTGGTCGACCCAAGCTTTGCAAGCGGGTTCACCGTGAACATCTTGGAGCTTTTCTTGGCCGGTGAGTTAGCCGAAGCAGTCACCACCTCGCTACCCGTATTCGGCTTCGTGTCGCGATCACCGACAAATGGCAGCCCCACCTTCGGCATCTTCAACGAGAACCCCGCATCGTCGTCCTTCTCTCCAAAGAAGGTGCTGCTGCGCACGGACGAATCATCGCCAGAACCAAACCAGTTGAAGAGCCCACCAGACTTTTCCTGGGCGATTGAATTAGATGCTACCGCGACCACTAGCAACAATGCAATGAATACAGGCTTCATGTCACAACTCCATTGATGACAGTCAATCGAAAGGGACATCCGTTTCGTCCGTGAACGGATGTTCGACACCCCGTTATTTTGCTGGAGGCGTTGCCACACGAACGTGCAACTCGTCCAGTTGTTTCTCTTCCACTTCGCCAGGCGCTTGCGTCATCAGATCCATGGCACGCTGTGTTTTCGGAAACGCAATGCAATCACGGATGTTATCCAACCCGCCAAAGAGCATCACGATTCGGTCGATTCCAAGTGCAATACCCCCGTGTGGCGGAGCGCCGTATTTCAGAGCATCGAGTAAGAAACCGAATCGATCCTGGGCCATTTCCGGCGTCATCGCCAACAACTCGAACACTTGACGCTGGATGTCCGCGTCATGAATACGAATCGTACCTCCGCCAGCTTCATAACCGTTGATGACCAAGTCGTAGGCTTGGGCTCGTGTTGCCCTTGGCTCGGAAGACAGCATCTCAAGATCTTGCTCACGAGGCGCGGTGAAGGGGTGGTGCATCGCTACCCACCGATCTTCTTCTTCGTCATTTTCGAACATGGGAAATTCGGTCACCCACGAGAAGTGCATCTGCTTGGGATCGTAGAGTTCAAGTTCCGCACCGAGCGTTTTACGAAGGCCATTGAGTCCCTTACAAGTGGTTTCCCAGGTGTCGGCCAACAGCAAAATCAAATCCCCAGGGCCGGCCTCAAAATTCTCACCGAAGCCCTTTAGTACTTCAGGTTCCAGATTCTTGCTAATTGGTGACCATAGTGATCCGTCCTCTTCGACTCGGAACCAGGCCAAGCCCTTTGCACCGAAATCGTTCTTCATGAACTCCGTCAGCTCGTCAATTCTCTTTCGCGAGAACTCAGACGCACGCTTTTCAACTTTGATTCCCCGTACAAAGCCACCGGAATCCACCGCGCCGCGGAAGACGCGAAACTCCGTTTGCTTCGCCAGTTCAGAACAATCGACGATTTCCATTCCAAAGCGCAAGTCCGGTGCATCGTGTCCAAACCGTCGCATGGCTTCGTCATAGGTCATCCGCGGTAGTGGCGTTGGCAAATCAATATCAGCAAACTCTTTGGCGAGCACTACCATCAGCCTGTCGAGCATACCGATGACGTCATCCATGTCGACGAAGGACATCTCGACGTCCAACTGCGTGAACTCCGGTTGCCGGTCGGCTCGCAAGTCTTCGTCCCTGAAACATCGGGCGACTTGAATGTAGCGATCGTAGCCAGCCACCATCAAAATCTGTTTGTACAACTGTGGCGATTGGGGCAGGGCAAAGAATTGCCCCCAATGCACGCGGCTCGGAACCAAGTAGTCGCGAGCTCCCTCGGGAGTGCTGCGACCTAGGATCGGCGTTTCAACATCGATAAAATCATGTTCTGCAAAGTAGTCCCGCATGGACTTAATAATCCGACTCCGCAGCATCAGCGTTTCCCGCATTTCCTCGCGGCGCAAATCAATGAACCGATGCTTGAGCCGAAGGTCTTCGCTGGGTAGCTCTTCTTGGTTCGGGAAGAACGGTGGCGTCTCGCTTTTATTCAGGATTTCTACAGTTGTTCCGCGAACTTCAATTTCACCAGTCGCAAGTTTCTGATTGCCTTTGCCTTCTAAACGAGGCGCAACGGTTCCTGTGATCGCCACCACGTCTTCGCCGCGAAGCTCTTTGGCTACCTGGAGTGCCTCTTGCCCACTATCGGGATTCACGACGGCTTGAGTCTTCCCATAGCGGTCTCTCAGGTCAAGAAAAATCGTACCACCATGGTCTCGCGACTTATCAACCCATCCGCAAATGGTGACTGTGTCGCCGACATTTTCACTTCGCAGTTCACCGCAAGTATGTGTGCGTAGCAACGTACTGCTTCCTAGTTCGATTCTGGATTATTGGATTCAAGAGAGCGAGAATTTTAGTCGCTCCGCCGATTCCGCCTATGCCCACTATGGACTTCTACGCAGGTCTCTCTTCTCCAGCCGTCTACAAGTCCCTACGAACGAGCCTCTGTGCCCGGAACGAAGTTCTCACTCACCGGCTTCCCGGCTTTGCTGGACAGCGGAATGTTCAAGCCAGCCTGTTCCGGCTAACGGCACTGACTACTGCCCTCGGCTCGATCGCAACCTCTGGCGGTTAAACTCACTTGGGTCAAAGGGATCATTTCCCGTTGCAGGCTGACTGCTCGTGGTTGTCGACGGCTGAACTGGCGAATTCGATGTCATCGCCCCGCGATTGGTCGCTCCGCCGGTAGCTTTTTCCAAAGGTGCCTCGCCCAAGATCTGCCTGAGCTGCTGATCCAACGCATCGATTTCACTCAGGCTGGGGGCGTCGGAACCTGGAAAGCTCTTGTTGACCGCCTGGACTGGACTGGCGGGCGTCGCTAGGCCATTCGGGTTCGGGACTGGTCGCAGCCCGCTTGCGCCAGGCTGAACGGGCACGAGCTTTACCGAGGGCGTGAAAGGTGTGAACTGCGAGGCTTGGGCCGTTCGAACTGCACTGGCTTGATTCGCGGTTCCAGTTGCTTGAGCGGTCGCCACCGGGTTTTGCACAAAACGAACCCACGTCGATAACTCCTGCAACAACGATGTCTCCGTGACCGCAATGGCTGCCTGCCTCTGCATGCCATGCGCCGTGGTGGCCAGCCTCAGCAGCGGTGCGAGAGTCTGTGAGTCGCTCGACACTTGGCCTAGCACACTTTCTAAATTCTCGGCCGTCACGCGATCATAGGCCGCGCGGTATGGTTCCACGATTCGCAAGTTGTTCTTTGACTGAGCACCGTGACAAGCTGCTTGGGAGCAGCGATTCATCAAGATGGGTTGAATACGACGAGAAAAATGGGCAGCAATTTGCGGGTGCATAGTAGCGACGGCACTATGACCACTAGCCATCGAAACAGCAGAATTCGCTGCAGTGCGACCCAGAGCGGCAATTCGGCTGGTTTTATTTCCAGCCGGCTTCGGTTCTTCGGTGAACCCAAGGTGCCGACGAAATTCCGGAATCGACAAAAGACGATTGCGAACCTCAAGGGCAAGTTGCTTCACATTCGGATCGTTCGGATAGAACTCGGCCACGGCTTCGTAGTGCTCGATTGCTTGATCGTAAAGCCCGTTAACGAGACACCACTTCGACATTTTGAAGTCGTCGCCCTCTCTCCACTCCGGACCGCCTCTCTTCTGGCAGCGGAATTGATAGATCGCTTCCTTATCGTCTGCCACGTGCAGTACTTCAGACAAAGGCAGACTGACTTTGGCTCCCTGTCCCATTTGCACGGTCAGCAAATCACCATTGGGTACAATTTGCCCCTCAATCACTCGCAGGTTCTTGAGAAGCACCGCACCGCCAATCACAGAAGCATGCCCTGGAGTGGAAACGGTCGAGCCGGTCTGTGCTGGCAAACTATCTGCACGAAACAGGCAGACCGCCAACACCGTGCAACCAGCAACGCGACTTAGGAGCCAAGTCCGTGGGGAGGGGTGATACATCTGAGTTCCTTTGCCCAACGACAAATAGCCTTGCTTGCAATGAGCGCAGCTTTCCTACAATTCAATCCGGACACTAGGAACTTGCTCAAACCCAAGTCAAGACCGCATCCCCCACGGATGGGCCAGCGGCAACAACACTATTGCTCTCCCAACCAGGCCAGATCTCGATGAATACTCCCAAGAAAACTGAGCAATTGAGAGCGGTGTTCGAGGGGAGAGTTCAAGGGGTGGGCTTCCGAGCCCAAGTCCAGGACTTGGCGTTCGGCTTCGCTGTCACCGGTTTCGTGCGAAATAGGCTCAATGGCACCGTCGAACTGGTGTGCTGCGGCGAACCCCACGAGGTCCAGGCCTTTCTAAAGGAAATCCGAGAGCGAATGAAACGCCACATCGTTGGCTGCGACACGTGCTGGAGTCCCGGAGATCAGGCGAATCCTAGCCTCACTGCCAAACAGTCCGCGACCCCTGACAACTCCCTAGAGCCTGAACGGACTCACGACTTCGCCATCTGGCCAACTTGTTAAAGGCCGATCTCCGCACAATCGTCGGAGCGAAATGACCAATACACTCCAGTCGGAGCCAATTCGCCTGACGATGTCCAAACCCTGGAGCTCCAGTATGCGTACACATTCGAACATCTAATCTGGCCGAATTCCCGTCAAAATCTACGGCCTCTTCAGGCTGGGGAAGCTGAGCTTGCATGCTGCTGCAGAACGAAAGCAGTTTTCGACTCTGCGGCTGTCGACGAATTAGGGCTGCCTGATCACAATATGCCATCAGAAGTTGCGTTCCCAAGACGCGTCTTCAACCGCTTTCCTACACGAACTCTTCGAATTTCAAGTAGTCTCCGATGCTTACTCTTCCCCTCGCTCAAGCCTCTAGTTCTTGGTTGACCATTTGGCTAACCCCGATCTGGTTCTTGGCCGTTGGTGTGGCAATGGGTTTGATCGCACTTGCAGTTCTCGTGCTATTGTTTCGGGTACTGGCAGCAATTCCGGCCTGGGAAAAACTCTCATCCTCGCCGGTTGGGCATGGCGTCGCCGCAGCGATCACCGCGGCTCTTGCGGGTGTGACTTGGTTCTTCCTCTCCGATGAAGCCAAAGGGTCTGCCGAACTGAACGAACCACTGCTTCTCGGAATTGCATTGGTTCTCGTTTGTTCAATCGTGGGTTGGGCGATCGTATTTTGCAGTTCTTCTCGCATGGCGAAGGCCAGTGTAAGTACGCTGACCGAAGGCGCGGCTGGCTACCTGGGCTTATCCGTCTTGACGATTGTGATCATCGGCGCGGTGATTTGGGGGATCAGTGCGGTCTCACCTTCCCCCATTGTGATAAACCCAGCCAAGACTTTTGCGAGCCTGCCCCAAGTTTTTTCCGCTGGTAAGGCCGAGATTACGAAGCCGATCCCAGGCAACAGCGATGCGTTTGTTCCCGTGGAGTTGGACATCAATTTTGACCTACTCTCCAGCATCGCTGTCCAGACGGACAAAGCAGTCGTGCTTGGTGACGCCGACGACGCAGCAGATTTTATTCGCACTCCGATCAAACTTGGTGCGACTGAGAGCGTAAGCTGGAACCGCACTCAGAGAATTGAGGAGCTCCCTATCCCGTACGAGGAAGGGCAAGTTCTACATATTCAAAATAAAGAAATCGACGAAGCAACGGTTACGATCACTGCAAATACCATCCCACCGGTACCGGAAGCAGCCTCGCTATTGATCACGGCACTAGTCGTTGTTTTGGTTGGTCTGAGCATTTTGCTTCAGCAAGGCGTCGCACCAAGAGTCTCAGCAGTAGCCCATGCGACGGTCAAGAACGAGCTGGCACAGCCCTTGTTTCTCGTTCTCATGTTGCTCGGAATAGTTGCGATTTTGCTGTACGAGTTCTTGTCATTCAACACATTTGGCGAAGACATCAAACTGCTCAAGGATTGTGGAATCACCACGATCATGCTCTTGGCAGCCTTCCAAGGGATTTGGTCGGCATCGAGCTCAATCAGCGAGGAAATTGAGGGCAAGACGGCCCTGACAATTTTGAGCAAACCGATTCAACGACGGAGTTTCGTCCTCGGTAAGTTCATGGGCATCTTTTGGGTGCTCTTGCTCATGTTTGTGATCCTAGGTGCCGTTGAGCTGTTCGCCGTTTCGTACAAGCCTATCTACGACGCGAAAGAGAACTCGGAACAGTTGCCGGTCTGGCAGCTTTGCCACATGGAAATGATGAGCACCGTTCCTGGACTAGCGATGGCGTTCATGCAATCCGTCGTTCTAACGGCAATTAGCGTAGCCCTTGCGACTCGGCTTCCTCAATTGGCCAACCTGTCAATCTGCTTCGCGATCTATGTTATTGGTAACCTAACCACGTCCTTGGTTAGTAGTACTCAAGATGGCTTTGAGATCGTCAAATTTGTGGCGAGTTTAGTGGCGACGATTATTCCAATCCTGGAACACTTCTCGCTCCAAGCAGCCATCGACTCGGGCAACGCCATTACGATGTCTCTACTGTCAGGCAATTTGATTTATTGCTTACTGTACGTGCTGCTGGCGATGTTCCTGGCGCTTCTGCTATTCGAAGATCGCGACCTCGCCTAATAAGCGACACCCAGCCCACCCGCATCCAAGTAGGCCGCGCAAAAGTAGGCCTTGCAGATCCCTAAACACCCTCAGCTCAGCTTCGAGGCAATACGTACTCTCGAGAACGCGAGCGGAACGATCATTTCCAACGTTGCTCGGGTGGAAT
The DNA here is from genome assembly GCA_045105035.1 of Pirellulaceae bacterium. Lineage (GTDB taxonomy): Bacteria > Planctomycetota > Planctomycetia > Pirellulales > Pirellulaceae > Aureliella. The sequence continues at coordinate 29,525 of JBGCCZ010000129.1, forward strand.
GAAGCGATCGAGAGCCGCGAGGTCAGTGCCTGGAACAGTCGCAGCAAAGCGAATGCCGAGAGCATTTACGCTGTTCGCGGCCTCTTCCAACTGAGCTCTATTCTTGAGCTTCAGCGTAACACTCTTGTACACCGATAAGATATCGTCCAGCAGCGGCTGATTAAGCTTCTTCTGAGCGGCCGCCAAACGCTTTGCGGCACGAGAGGCACGCTTCGCAGAACTGATTCCAAAGTCCGCTTTTTGCGTAGCGACGGCAGTGGCGCGGAGACTGAACTCAAGATCGGCGATCATCCCCGCAACGAACAACTGTCGCAGTCGGTCCCGGGAAGAAACGTCATTGGACCCGCCGTTAGACCGCACAAAGTTGTGCCGAATAGTCCCCTGTGACCAAGAGACAATCTCGAAGTCAAGACTGCCAGCTTTGTGACCACCTACGTTCACAAGCTTCTCATCGGGAACCGTATGGCAGCGGTAACAACTCTGAGCCACTAGATAAACGTTGACCGGATTCCGCATGCCACCGGCGATACTGTTTCGCAGACGTTCCACCCGATGCTCCGGAGATTCAGTTTCTCGCGTTGCCCCTGCGTAATCACTGTGCACTTGGACCCAGTCCTTAGCAGCCCCGTGGCAAGACTCACAGGAGACTCCCGAAATGGCATCCATTCCATCATGACTCGCCTGCATGGTGTAGTGACACTTGATACAAGCAGAGTCGGTCTTGAAGGAAGTGATCCCCATCCGGTCTGCGATCTGCTTCGCTTCAGGATTTCGATGCAGGGTGCGGAAGGTCTTATGATGCGGCGTTTTCTTCCACACACGGACTTCCGAAGCATGACACTTCTCGCAACTCTCGTACCCCACCACAGCATGCGGGTTGAGATGCACTTGCAGTTCGCCATCGCGTGGATCCGCAGGGCGATCGTTGGGCGTCATGCCAACACTGGCAAGCAACCAAAACGAAAGAAGAACGGTCAGACCAATTCTCTTCATCAGAGCACTCTATATAGAAGCGAGGTGAATTCAAACTTATCAGGCACACGGAAAAGCCGCCTCCGAAAGATAGAACACCTCATTGCCCTGCAAGCAATTCTGCTTGGAGCTCATGGCAGGGCAAGTCAGTTTTCCAGCCCTTTCGCCGTGCATTCGAAACAACCCGAACAACCCGTACTGATTGCCGTAAGTCCAAGTTGCTGGCACGCCTCCAACCGTGGGGCGAAGTCGACGCTTCAAACGCCCAGAACGACTGCCGACTTGGGCCGACTCACGCAAGTCAAACACTCGTCTTCCGCGAGGTCGATCTTGATTTCGCGGTCGTATTCGACTTCTCCCTGAAGCAATCGAACGCGGCAGCAACCGCAGACTCCGCTGAGGCATCCAGAGGGAATTTCGACATCCGCCTCTCGGGCGACTTCCCACAGCGTCTGTTCGGGATCGGCCCAAGACGCATCCACGTCACTCATCTCAAACCGCACTTCGACACTCTCCACGTTACTGGCAATCGCAGTCGGCTGGGCTCCAGTTCCACCAAAGGACTCCCAATGCAGTCGTGCACTTTCAATACCTGTTTCGATGAGCCCCTCACGCAACGCCTGCATCCAACCGTCGGGACCGCACATATAGAAATCGCTTAGCTCCGCGTCGCAAACCTGCCGCGCAACTTCGCTATCAAATTTCCCGGCAAAGAATCGTCCGCCGAGTGTCTCTGTGGCCGCATCCATGTCTTGATCGGAGCTACGGCTGCAGAATGTGACGACTCGCACATGCTCAAACTGGGTTGACCATTGATGAGCGGCCTCGCCAAGCGGCCAGTGCTCGAGGTCTTTAACCTGGTAGAGCAGTGTTACGGGTCGCTCAGGCGTATTCTCCAGCGACCAACGGAGCATGCTGACCATGGGCGTAATCCCAACTCCGGCCGCCATCAGTATTAACGGACGTGTGCTCTCGCGGTGCAAATAGAACTCACCACTTGGCCCACCAATTAAGAGACAGTCTCCTTGCTGCACTGTCTCATGCAGCCAACGACTCAATCCGCCACTTCGTTTCCGCCCCTTTGGCCCCTTTGGCCCCCTCGAGCTCTCCTCTTCCGCAGCCTCCTCCTGACGCTTCACCGTGATGCGCCAGAAGTCTCCGTTGGGGGAGCTAGAAAGCGAGTAACATCTGGTCGTTTGGTAGATCCCCGCAATCGCTGGACGAACCATGAGATACTGGCCAGGGCAGAAATCAGGCAGTGGCTGACCGTATGGATCGACCAAATAGTAAGATCTACAGTCCGATGATTCTTCGACCACCTCAGCAACTTCCATCACACGCCAATCGAGCGCGGATTTTTGCCGAGATTTTAATTCTGAGTTGAGGCGGGCAATCTCCGCCGCTTGACGCATGACTCGCAGTCCTGCAATCCGTTGCCGGCGCAGGTGAATTGCACCTTGCCAACTACCGATCCCAGCAGATGCAAACTGCACAGTCCCTGCAACCAATAGTATCGATGCTGCGATGAGTAAGAAGTACATGGAATTCTCGGGGAAGTGCCTTCCAAGCGGATCAACAGTAAAACGTAGGTCACAGTCTGCGTGATCCACTATTTGAAAATCACTGCTCGATACGATGCAGGGGAGAACACTCCGTCGCCGCAGAGCACATAGTACCTGGGTGCCGAGAACTGCTATCAGAGTGCAGAAGTGCTTCGGGAGTTCGGAATCGTTGTAGGATTCAGCCAGAAGATTCGCTACGATAGCAATACTCCGCGAGAGTACCCCGTGCCGAATCACAGCTTTTCTAGGCCCGGTAGGTCCCTTATCCACCCCAGCAGCCCGAGTCGAGCGGAACGGATTCACCCGAATTGTGTTCGGGGCGTTGAGCTGAAGTGCCGCACGGAGCCGTTAGTCCGGGATAAAAACCTGTTTGATGAGATTAACCCGGCCGAATTCCACCGCTTTTTGACACACGAGCGAACGCAAACTTCTGCCAAACGCTCAACGGTTCGCTTCCTTCAGCACCGTTTCAACCATACTGCCCATCATGGAACAAGACGACAGTCAGAAAACGACCGCCGAAAAGTTGGCTGTCTGCCAAGAGCGAATCGCATATCGCTTTCAAAACTTAGATTTGCTGAAAGCTGCCCTGACACACGCTTCCGGGGCTGCAAACCGTCTGCAATCCAACGAGCGAATGGAATTCCTGGGCGATGCAGTACTTGGGTTTACCATTTGTGACGCCCTATTCCGGACCCACGAAGAATATCTTGAAGGCGAACTGACGCAGATCAAATCCGCAGTCGTCTCGCGTCGAGTTTGCGCTCGGGTTAGTCGCGAACTTGATCTCGAAGACTGTTTGATCCTCGGCAAAGGCATGCAACAGAACGCTGGCGTTCCCCGCAGCCTGCTTTCCGACGTCTACGAAGCCATTATCGCAGCGGTCTACTTGGACGGTGGTCTCGACGCCGCAAAAGAGTTCATCTTGCGAACCATCGGCGCAGAACTAAACGAAGCCGTCGAAGGACACTCTGTCGGCAACTACAAGTCTGCTTTGCAGCAACTTTCTCAGCGTGAGTATGGGGCGGCTCCGGCCTACCGTCTGCTGAGTGAAACCGGTCCAGACCACAGCAAGATGTTTCAAATTGCGGCCGAAATCAAGAAACGAAAGTTTACGCCAGCGTGGGGTAAGACCAAGAAAGACGCCGAACAGCGGGCTGCCGGAAACGCTATGGCGGAACTCAAAGGCGATGAGCCTCCCTACAAAGAACCGCATTAACTCCAGAACTGAAGAGCATATCCAATCGTTGCACCCGTAATGTGCCTACGACTTGCACAAGCAACAAAAATGGCCACGCCTACAAACATGCAGACATGGCCGGTAACCAATTTCAGTCGCAGCCGTTTACCAAGAAGCTGCTTAGCCTACCCTCAGTGATCACACATCAGCCGGCAGCGGACACTGAAACTCTTCACGATAGTCTCGAGTCAGCAGCGCGTTGGCTGATTCGGAATTGGTAAACACCTCCTGCTTTGGGTCGAACTCGAGCGAAGCTCCCAGCGAAAGCGGGTACTCTTCAAGATCGACGCCACTTTTTTCTAAGTGCTTCACCGTCCGCTCAAGCGTTGCCAGGTTGTCATCGCTACTTGGAACCTTCTCTAGCTTCGAACGCAACTCTGCAACCGATACATGGTTGTCTTCTTGCGCGTAGTAAGAAATATTCCCGAGGTGACTGATAGCCGCCGACAAGTGACCTTCACGCACATCGGCGTGAAGCAAACTTGCGTCGCGTTTGTCGACCGCTTCGAGGAAGTTGCCAAAATGGGCGGAGTTCAAATTTCCTGAATGACGAAACTCCTTCGTCTGGTTCATCTCCTTGTCGAAGGCAGCGCAGTAGCCGTAGCTTGTCTGCACGACGTAACCGTCTGTACCGTAGAACACGACTCCAATCTTGTTCCCCTTCTTGGAGTTGAAGAGACGATTGAGCTCATCGTCCGCTGAATCATCGACGCTCAAACCACGTGTCTCAAAGACGATAAACTTGTCTCCAAATCCATAGATCGATACCTCGGTGTTCGCAGTATCGCCTGCGTCGACATAGTTATTATCCTTGCGCTCGGCTTGGTAACCAAGGCGTCCACCGTAGCTGACAATGGTGCTCGGATGTTCGTCCACACCTAAGCCCCACCGCGCGATGTCCGTCTGGTGAGGACCTTGGTTGCCCAGGTCGCCGTTGCCGTACATCCGCTGCCAGTGCCAGTCGTAGTGGAACCGATTTCGCGTCAGTTTTGGATCCGTGTACTGCGCCGGGCCGCTCCACAGGTTGAAGTCAACTTTGGCAGGAAGCTCGTAATCGCCAAGTGCCCCAATCGACTTGCGACGTTTGTAACACAGGCCTCGAGCAAGTTTAACTTCTCCGATTCCACCATCGCGGATGAACTGCATGGCCGCCATCACAGCTTTACTGCTCCGGCACTGAGTACCGACTTGGCACACTCTTTTGTTTTTACGAGCCGTCGCAACGAGGGCTGCGCCTTCCATCACATTGTGGGAAACTGGCTTTTCTAGATACGCGTCTTTCCCTGCCTGCATCGCCCAGACGCCCGCAAGTGCGTGCCAGTGATTCGGCGTCGCTACGCAAACAACATCTACACTTTTGTCATCAATAATCCGCCGCAGGTCCGACTCAAACGTTGGGCGTTTGCCCTGTTTCTCTTGAATCTGGGAAGCCCGCTTCTCGCCGACTCCTTGGTCCACATCGCAAATATGGCTAATCGCCACACCATCCGCTTTCAACATCTCTTCGATGTGCGTGCCCCCTCGACCGCCACAACCAATGATTGCCGCACTCTTCTCTGAATTCGCAGTTCCGTCCTGGACGACTGGTGCAGAGCCATGCACGAACTTGCCAGCTACAAGCCCGCTGGCAGCGCCTGCGGCTGCCGACTTTTTGATAAAGTTTCGACGGTTGTGTTGGGTCACAATCAAGTCTCCTATAGAGTTTCGCTAGACGAACGGGGCGGGGTGGTACCGGACAGATGACTTTGCAAGCGTCCGCACAGTTGCGATGGATAAGGGAAGGTGGGATGGGCGACTTGCCCTGGGTCTGCCCATAATAACCGACCTCTGAGCGTTTTGGAGCCTGCAAGCGATTTTGCGACCACGCGACGACACAACCTGAAGTCCACGCCTTCGACAGATTCGTGTGAACTCTCAAACTTTCTCCACTTCCAACTGACTTGAACGGAACAGTCTTGCGCAAAGCCGAACGAGCGAAGACCATCCTACAGCGGCTGCAGGAACACTACCCGGATCCGCCTGTCCCACTTGACCACACGGACGAGTTCACGCTACTCGTCGCTGTACTGCTTAGCGCGCAATGCACCGACAAAATGGTGAATCGTGTTACGCCAGGCCTTTGGAAACTCGGCAACACGCCAGCTCAACTAGCTAACAAACATCCGGAGGAGATTTACGCGTCGATCAAAACACTGGGGCTTGCCAAACAAAAAGCCAAAGCAATCCACGGGCTCTCGAAAATTATCCTTGAGGAACACGGGAGCCAAGTCCCAGCGGACATGGAGTTGCTTGAGAAATTACCAGGAGTTGGTCACAAAACTGCCAGCGTCGTCATGGCCCAGGCATTCGGCGTTCCTGCTTTTCCAGTCGACACACACATACACCGCCTCGCCCAACGCTGGGGATTAACAAACGGAAAGTCGGTGGTCCAAACCGAAAGAGACTTAAAGAAGCTGTTTCCAAGAGAGACGTGGAACGATCTACACTTGCAAATCATTTTCTACGGACGCGAGCACTGTACCGCACGAGGCTGTGACGGCACCAAGTGCTCACTCTGCCGCGAACTGTATCCGCGAAGAAAAACCCCGCCCTTAGTACTTAAGCCGTAGAGAGAGTCTGCACTTCCTAAATGGAGGCAATTGCGACAGCAATCCGGAAACACAACGTTCGCTGAACGCTAAATCCGACACAGCAAACCAAAGGAGGCTCCAGTCTTGCGTCGATCGCGAATTGTCAAACAAGCACTCGATGACTTGGTGCCGACCAACTTGGAGGGATGCTAGCTATCGCGTCACGCAGTTTGTGGGATCGGGGCGCTAAAACGGCATATCGATTCTTGCGCTCATGAAGAGTGGGCTTGCTGCGGAGCGATCGTTTTGCGATAGAAAACAGGTAGCGATTCAGAGGGCGACGGACGAATCTACAAACGGGTGGATCTCATCGCCATCGATCAAGCCATATCAAGCTCTTGTCCCTGTAGTCTGCCATGTCACTAGACGAACCGACCTTGCTTCCCTTTCCACAGCCCAAGATCGATGACGATCCAGTTGTGATCACCGGGATCGGACTAGCGACCTCGATTGGCGGTTCACGCGAGGAAGTTTGGCAGGAAATCCAGAAGGGAACGAGCGGCGTTCGGCTAACTTGTGAAAACGACCCCGTCGGACCGTTACGCATTCCTGCGGCAATGGTGGACTGGCTACCTGAAGACAGCAGTTCTCTCAAGTCGATCCGCCTCACACGCCACGTTGCCCACGAGGCTCTCGATGACGCCGACATCGATTGGGATTGTGTAGACCGCAATCGATTCGCATGCAGCATTTCGGCTCAGTTCGGCGACATCGGCTATTGTTACGATTCACCAGACACACGCGACTCCACACCGAATCGCGCCTGGTGGAATGAGTTCCTTCCTAGTTCAGTCACAAGTGCCATTGCGTCCGAATTCCAACTGTATGGCCCTCGGCTCTGCCATACGACTGCCTGCGCGAGCGGCATCGTCAGCATGGCCGCTGGCGTACGAACCCTCCGCGACAACCAGGCCGACTTTGCACTGTGTGGCGCAGCAGACGCGATTGCCGAACTAGTCATCTCGGCCTTTTATCGCATGGGTGTACTCTCAACGGGCCCTGAAGTTCATTCGGCCTGCCGTCCCTTCGACAAAACTCGCAGCGGTTTCGTGATGGGCGAAGGCGCGTCACTACTCGTCCTCGAAAAACGCTCGCATGCAGTTGCCCGGGGAGCCCAGATCTACGCGGAAATCGTCGCGACAGAAGCGCTCTGTCAGGCGCACCACGTCACCGGGTTAGACGGAGATGGAGAGACGTTGCAGGAATTAATATCTCGCCTCGTCCGCAAATCCGGCTGGGACTACACCGGCCCTCAATACATCAACGCACACGGAACTGGCACCGAACAAAACGATCGAAGCGAGATGACCGCACTGCGTAACGCCCTGGGCGATCTCGCCGATAAAGCTCTTGTGAGTAGCAACAAAGGCGTGATCGGGCACCTGATCAACGCCGCAGGCAGCGCGGAAATCGCCATTACGGCACTTGCCATGCGAGACGGCTACGCACCGCCAACCATGAATCTCAACTCTCAAGAAGAGTATGGCAACCTGGACTGCCTCGCTCGCTACGGCGTGGCTACACCAATTGACCGAGCGATGAAACTCTCGTTAGCTTTCGGAGGTCACTTGGTCGGTACAGCGCTTCGCCGCCCCGAAGACTCAAAAACCACGCGTGCTGCACTGCCGCTCAGCCCACAGGCTTTACTGCGACACCCAGTTGCACCATTGCGAGAAACGGCGAGTCCACTTCGCCGCGTTGCATAACACGCCTTTTGCTTTGATTATGCTACTCCCCATCGCTAATTCTGGTCCGCGCGAGCTTGAATCCCTGCCTGTAGCTAAGGCTCAAGCTCAAACTCGAGCGTTTGAAACCAGCATAATAGCTTTCGTTTAGACGCCTTTTGCTGCCCTACCTGCGTTTCGACCAATCTCTGCGGCTCTCGTCGACGTACTCACAACATGGAATTCAAGAATCGATCGCCTGAGTCGCAAAACCCGGTGCCTACAGCTTCCGATTCGCAAGTCAGCGGATATTTCCGGTTGGGTTGGCTGGCCATCCTGCTAGTCGCATTGCTGATTCGATTCGGGGCGGCAGTTTACTGGCACCGCACCGCTGAACAGCAGACCCTCAATTCGATCACTAATTCTACCGCTGCTCTTGAACCGGAATCGCAACAGCTCCCTTTACGGCTGGGCGATAGCCTCAGCTACTGGGTACTCGCACAGCGGCTTACAGGTGGGCAAAGCTACGAGTACGGAAGCTCAGACGCACAGATCTTTCGGGCTCCACTGTACCCGCTATTCCTAGTTCCGTTTGCAACGCTGGGTGACTGGCTTGGCAGCGAGGCGGCGGGAATCTGGTGGGCCAGAATCGCAGGTGCGGCACTTGGCACTTGGGCAATCGCCATCATGATGAGCCTGGCGCGGCAACACTTTGGAATCTGCGTGGCCCTCGCGGCCGGCAGTTTGGCTGCCGTTCATCCGGGTAGCGTTGGGGCTAGTGTGATGATCTTGAGTGAACCACTATTCATGCCCCTGATGCTGCTCAGCCTTGCAACGGGAGTACGCGCATTAGGCACCTTTCAACATTCACCCGCGGCCTCGTATGAACGTCCCTTCTTCCTGCGCGACTTAGCTTCACTCACTCGAGGTAGCTTCTTAGCCGGGTCTGCTGAACATGCCCCCCTGCGGTTCTCACTTGCATGCGGTGGCTTCAGCGGGCTTGCCACACTTGCACGTCCAAGCTGGCTGTTGTTCCTGCCGTTTGCCATCGCGCTGGGATTTCTCTTTAGTCGCGACCGGAGACTCTGGCTGCGGTTTGCAGCACTCGCCACGCTAGGATGCTGTGTCGTAATGAGTCCCTGGTGGATTCGAAATGCCGCAATCACAGGCCGCTTTGTCCCGTCGACTCTCCAAGTTGGATTGAGCCTGTACGACGGATGGCATGAGGGCGCGACAGGAGCCAGTGATGAAGGCATGGCTTTCGCGTTCGATATCCAAGCCGATCAGCGAGAATTGGATTCTCAAGTTGCGAACGCCAACGAGTTGGCTTCGACATTTGAGTACCGAGTTGACGCACTGGCCAAGCAAAAGGCACTGCGGTGGGCCTCCCAAAACCCAAGCCAAGTCATCCAGCTAGCCTGGATCAAATTCACAAGAACATGGAGCCTATGGCCCGACGGCGGTGAGCTAAGTTCCCATCGAATTCGGTTCGCAATTACGGTTGGCACGTTTTCAATTGTATTGCTAGCAATCGCGGCAACCGCTTTGATACTGCGAACCTCAGCCTCGCGGCGGAGCATGTTGTTTCTGGCCACATTTTGCTGGCTTCCCTGTATTTACTTTACGCTACTGCACATGGTATTCGTAGGGTCTATTCGATATCGCGAACCGGCGATTCTCGTACTTTGCCCCTTAGCCGGAATCGCACTCGCGCGACTTGCCGGCTGTTGTTCCCGCTCCTCGCCACCAATAGAAATTCAGAGCGTACAAGGACGTGCCTCTGCGACAGAAACCACCCTACGATCGGAACACTCTGACTAGCTTGCAGAGTTCCCCTTCTCGAGTAGAAGCCAAGAACGGCTTTCTCCGTGGACTGCGTGGGGTGCTGCGCGATCCTTCGGCTACGCTCAGCGTTGCTTTCACTCGCACCCCTCGACGACTTGGTAAGTCCTCGAACACCCTACTCGTGATCCTGGCCATCGTGGCGGCAGTACTGGGCTACCACTTGCTCGCGAACCGCTGTGACCAAGAGTTACATGCCGCCGTCACTCGAGAACTGGACACTCTCCTCCCCGAGGCGAAGGTCTTCGTCGGTCATGTAGTCCAAAAGTCATCGGGCGAAGTGATTGTCAGTGACCTACGGATAATTTCGCGGAACGATCCTTCCAAGGAAGTGATCTTCTCGGCTCAGCGAATCTTGCTCAAAGGCAAGTTAACGATCGCCGATTGGTTGCAAAAACAAACGCGAGTCGAGCAAGTGGATATGTACGGTGTTCAGTGTGAGGCTTGGCCGGATGCTTCGGGACGTTGGTCTTTAAGTGCAATTGCCCCCGAGCCGAAACCGGACTCACTGCCCCCACGCATCGTACTCCACGACTGCTCTCTAAGACTAAGAAAATCAGCGAACGACGATGCGTCATCCACCACCTTCCATAACTTAAATGGAACCTTTGAGTGCCAGCACCAACGAAGCGGCAATGCGACGGAGAAGCGCTACGTAGCCAAGTTGACTGGCCGCAGTTCAGGTACGCTTGAGTCATTCAACGCTCAAGCGACCGTGGACCCGACCGCCGGTCGCTGGCGTGTCGACGGAGGATTCAAAGCCCTTCGATTCAATCGTGACCTCCAAGATCGACTCCCCGAAACGATCATGCCCTTTGTACAACCTCTGGCCGGGCTGGAGTGTACCGCGACGGCCGCCTTCAACCTTACAGACGATGGCTCCGGTAAAACGCCCAGTTTTCATATCACCGGGAACATTGAATCCGGAAGAGTTCAGGACGATCGTTTCCCGTACACACTCGAGGGCATTGCGAGCGAATTTTCCTGCAAGAACGATCAACTGCAGCTTCGCAAGATGACGGCCACCAGTGGCTCCGCCGCAATCGAACTGGAAACAGACATCTACGGCTGGGGGAAACCGAACCCCCGCATGACCGTCAACGCTTTCTTTACTGATCTGCAGCTCGACGAACGACTGCGTAGATCTTTGCCAGCAAGTCTTCAAATTCAGTGGGACAAATTCCGCTTGGCTGGCACGGTCGACGGCCGCGTCTGGCTGCTGTTTGACGGGCAAACTTGGACACCAGAATTAGACGTCCACTGCAAACGAGTTGCGATCCGACCTTGGATCTTTCCGTATCCGATCGAGTCGATTGCGGGTCGCGTAACTTACAAGAACAAGCAAATAAACGCGAGTAATCTCACCGGAACTGCGGGAGGGCAACCGGTTCAAGGGAGCTTCTCGCTGACGAAGGGCTCGCCTCAGGTTCCCGACGAATCCGCGTGGTATGGCTCTCTCGAATGCGCCGCCAATGGCCCCGTATCCATCGACACGCAACTCATTCAGTGCTTAACCCAGCGAGACGAGCCAACGACGGGCGCGGAGAAATTCGTTCAGTCGCTGCACCCAGCCGGGCTGATCCAGTTGACGCATGCACGGTTCCAACGAAGTGGGCCGCAGGAGGCTTGGCGTAAGAGTATCAATGCTCACATCTACTCCGGCCAGATTCAGTACGACGACTTCCGCTATCCCATCTACAACATCACTGGCAACCTGGTCTGCAAAGACCAGCTCTGGACGCTCAACCAGTTTGAGGGGCGCAATGACAGTGGAAGAATTCGCTGCTCGGGAACGTGGCGAACGGACGCTCCATCCATTCCTTTCGACCTCAGCTTCGAAGCTCGCGATGTCCCGATGGAAGAGGAACTCAAACGCGCCCTGCCCAAGTCCACTCAGTTCATTTGGGACGAGATTCGCCCTCAAGGCAGCACCGACTTGGTCATCGTTCGCCTCCGACGTCGCGAGCAAAGTACCAAAGTCGAAACCTACATCGACCTTCGAGAGTCGTCGCAGACAAACCAATTGGAAGGTAGTTCCCTACGCTTGAAACCTCGGGCTTTCCCTTATCTCTTGACAGACTGCGACTGTTCCATCAGCTACACGCCGGGACAGGTCAAAATACTCAGAGCATCGGGGATCAACGGGAACACCAAAATCGCCTTCAAGGGACGCTGTCAGCCGAAACCGGATGGACGTTGGCACGCAGATATCGAGTGGCTACCTCAAACTCGCTTGACCGTCGACAAGGAGTTGCTGGGTGCACTACCAAAATCCATCCGTGAATCGCTCGTAAAGACCGCCTTTCAGGGCCCAGTCAGCGTGCTTGGAAAGAGTGGTCTTACGTTTGCAAATTCTCGCGACGGCAATCTCGAAAGCACTTGGGATTGCCAGTTCGCCATCGAAGACGGAAAGCTCGGTGACGGAAAGTCGATTGGCTCTTTGCGTGGCACTGTTTGGATGCAAGGCTCCAGTGACGGCGTGAATATGCGTGCGACCGGATCGTTGGGCGTCGACGCCCTCACAGTCATGGGAGTCCCAGTCACTCGGCTCAACGGTCCCTTCGCTCTTCTCGGCAGCAACCTATATTTTGGGTCTAGTGTTTACGAGGTCCTTCCGCAATCGAGTAGCCAGGGACCAAAGGAGATGACGGCAAACGCGCTATCAGGCAAGATCGTTCTTACCGGTTACGGCTTACTCAATGATATTGATCGAGGCGAGTTTCACGTAAACTCGACGCTCACTTCAGCCGATCTAAACCTCTTGCTCAAGGACCTTGGCGTCGACTCAGCTTCGGCGATTGCAACCTGCGATGCAAACCTGGAGTTTCACGGCATCCCCTGGAACCCGCACACCTACGATGGCGGAGGGGAAATTCGTCTGACCAATGCCGAGCTCTACGAGCTGCCCTTCATGATTCGCCTATTGAATATCGCGTCGGTCAGTGCGGACGACTCCGCCATCCAGTCGGCGACAATCCAGTTCAACTTAGACGGCAACAATATCCCGTTGAGGGTTTCGTGCGATGGCGAAGTTCTTAGGCTCTACGGCAAGGGCAGCACGAACCTCCGAGGCGAAATCGATCTCCCACTCTATGCCTACGCAGGAAGTCGCAACCCACTGCGTCGCGCTGTGGAACCCTTTCTACCAGATTCCAAACTGTCCACGGTACTCCGCGTTCAAGTTGATGGAACGATGAACAATCCAGTCATGACGCCCACGGCCTTCCCTCAAGTGGAAGAGACGTTGCAACAAATGTTCCCCGAAGTTGCAGACAGCTCTGCAAATCAAGACAACTCAGCACGACTGTGGCGGAAGTAAACGATGGAAGTTCATTCAAATCCGAACAACAACGTGCTCGCATTGAGTCCGGGAGCGGTGCCCGCAGCCCCCAAGTCCTCCACGGCATCTGCGGGTTCCAACGCGCATACTGCGAATGATATCAACGAAGTGAGTAGCGTCGATCGGGCCGGGCAGACAAGCGAATTCAAACATTCCAACGGCGAGCAGTACCACTCGGATGGGGAACAATCCTTGGGCCAATTGCCGGATGACGCTCAGGCTACCGCCCTCTCACTCGATATCACCGGCTAGGGCATTCGCAGGTTTTAAAGCCTCTGCAACGGATCGTCGCCGTCCCATCGCAGGGACGGTCAAGCGGCCTAGTTGTCAGTCTTCTCGTCGTCCAATCTTGGTGCCCTCTTCTGGTCCGTCAGCGTGCCTCGCAATGACCACTCCGCACCGTGGGCCTATCGTTCAGTTGGCCGCTTGGTAAATTGTGAGCCTCCTTTAGATTCAGTTTGAGTAGCGAGTTGCGAGCGATGGCCCTTCGGTTTACCAAAATGCACGGTGCAGGCAATGACTACGTCTACGTGGATTGCTTCTCTCAGCCGATCCCCGCAAATGCAAATGACTTGGCAATCAGAATTGCCGACCGACGCTTTGGCGTGGGCGGAGACGGCCTCATTCTCATTGAACCGGATCCCAAAGCTGATGCGCGGATGCGGATGTTCAATGCAGACGGAAGCGAAGCCGAAATGTGCGGCAATGGCATCCGCTGTGTCGCCAAGTATGTCTACGACCACGGCATCGCCAAGAAAGAGAAATTGGCAATCGCCACTGGGAACGGAGTCTTAGACCTCGATGTCCAAGCGGAATCGGGGAAAGTCCGCAGTGTGACCGTCGACATGGGCACTCCGATGCTCGACTCTCCCGATATCCCAACGACCATGGCGGGCCCAGTCATTCAACAGTCCGTCGAATTCAACGGAACGAAGCTGGACATTACGTGCGTGTCCATGGGCAACCCACACTGCGTGATCTTTGTCCCCGAAGCTACCGACGAGCTGGTACTTGGACTTGGCCCAACGATTGAAACCGACTCAAGATTTCCCGCGCGAACAAACGTAGAATTTGTCGAAGTGCTTGCCAGAAACGAACTTCGGCAGCGTACTTGGGAACGCGGTAGCGGCGAGACATGGGCGTGCGGCACAGGTGCTAGCGCCGTTTGCGTAGCCGGCTCGCTCTGCGGAGTCAGCGACCGAAACGTAAAGATCCACTTGCTAGGCGGCGACCTCAAATTGCGTTGGGATGAAACAACAGATCACGTGTTTATGACTGGCGGAGCGACGGAAGTCTTCGATGGCGTCTGGGAGGACAAGTAGGCGATTCGATGTTGAAGTTTTCCCCACGGACGAGAGATTTTCTTCGCAAACGCAAGCCACCGCAGGCGTTTTGGCGTCTCATGGCCTTATTGGGGATTCAAACGCTTAATGCCTGGATGTCGACACTCAACTACCGAGTCTTCCGTTATGAGAAAGACTCCGATCCAGCAGACGAGAACTTCGCTGGTCCAGTCATCTTTGTCTTCTGGCACGAGTACATTCCGTTTCCGGTGTACACACGCCCTCATTGCCGACTCGCCATGTTGCTTTCGCAGCACCAAGATGCTGAAATCCTCTCCCACATCGCCAGCTTCGCAGGCCTCTCAACCGTTCGCGGCTCAACCAATCGCGGTGGAACCAACGCACTCCGTGAACTGCTAGAGAAGGGCAGGGGACTGAACCTCGCCATCACGCCGGATGGCCCACGGGGTCCGCGGCGTCGACTGGCACAAGGTTGCATCTATGTAGCGAGCCGACTGCAGATCCCAATCGTTCCTGTAGGCTTCGGGTTCGATCGACCATGGCGGAACAATCGTTCTTGGGACAAGTTCGCAATCCCAAGACCTTTCTCAAGAGCCAGAGCCGTACTGGGTCCCAAGCTTTGGATTCCTACCAACTTGGACCGCGAGGGAATCGAAGTTCATCGGCAGTGGATTGAAGACCAGCTCGAATGCATGACAGGCCATGCCGAACGCTGGGCAGAAGGCCAGTTCTCGGTTGAAGGCGACGAGATACTCTATCGCAGCCCGCCTCCGCAACGAGTTCCTCCCGCCGCTCGAAACCTTAGCCTGCCAGCAGACTCCGCGCAAGGCTGTTCACCAGCAGAGGATCCATCCACGGACGCGCCGTCTAACGGCTTGAAGATCGCGAGTTGAACGCACACTATGACCGACGATTCACAACCTGAAACACGCGGCCACCGCCAAGACAAGCCGCTCAGCATCGTGCAACTCAATTGGCACGTAAAAAACTTGGTGGAAGGGAACTTACCACCAGTCTGGATCGAAGGCGAAATCTCCGATCTCAGCCAACCATCGAGCGGCCACTTCTATTTCGTTCTCAAGGATGCCAAGAGTCAGATCCGTAGCGTAATCTGGCGTTCTACTGCAGCCCGCATCCCTTTTAAACTGAAGGACGGGATGTCAGTCGTATGCCGTGGCTCCGTCGAGGTGTACTTGCCGCGTGGTAGTTATCAACTGATCGCTGATCGCATCGAACCACAGGGTGTCGGACCACTTCAGCTCGCGTTTCAACAACTGCACCAGAAACTTGCAGCCCAAGGACTGTTCGCTGCGGAGAGAAAAAAGAGCCTTCCCGAGTACCCCAAACGAGTCGCACTGATCACAAGCCCCTCCGGCGCGGCTCTCAGCGACTTCCTACAAGCCAGTTCCGATCGCTGGCCTGCGGAGATACTGCTTATACCGTCACGCGTGCAAGGTGATGAAGCGGCATCCGAAATCGCCAGGGCAATACGGACTGCTCAGAAGTTAACTCCTACACCTGACTTGGTTGTGCTGACGCGTGGCGGAGGCAGCCTGGAAGATCTGTGGAGTTTTAATGACGAGCGAGTAGTCCGTGGAATCGCAAACTGCACAATTCCTGTCATTTCTGGAGTGGGTCATGAGATCGATGTCACACTAGCCGACCTCACGGCCGATGCCCGTGCACTTACGCCAACCCACGCGGCACAGTTGGCGTTTCCCATGAAGGACGAGGTAGCAGAACGCCTGGCTCAAGCGGCAAAACGACTTTCAAACGGTCTATTGCACCGTGCCGCATCCGCAAGAGCTCGATTCGAAGGCACACTACAACGCAGAATTCTGACGAATCCACATGAGATCCATCGGGCACGAAGGCAGGCTATCGACGACCTAGAGATGCAGGCCCTACAAGCGATACGCAACTTGCTACGCAATCGAAAGCAGGGCTTGGCCAATGTCAGTCGCGCGGTCGAAGCTTTGTCGCCGCTGCAAGTCTTGCAACGTGGCTACAGCCTAACGCAGCTAGAGGACAAGTCACCAGTTACCAATGTCGATCAACTCCGCGAAGGCCAAGTCGTCACAACAACACTGGCCTCAGGGAGTTTCAATTCAACTGTCGGCGAAATTCGCAATAGCGGCGATGAAGGCTTCCGCTAGCAGCAACGCTCTGGACTTGCTCATCTGGAATGTAACGGGCAAATCTTATAGCTCACGATCGGAAGCGGTGTACTGCACTTCCTCGGATCGGAAGAAAGGATTCGCGATGACCTTTCGTTTGGGACGCATTTGCACAACGCTAGGCTTCTTGGCCGAGGCAGGTGCGGTGTGCATGTACGGGTTGGCGATAACACGTGGACGCTTCATCATCCGCGTTGAATCCATTTGAGGTGCATAACTTGAGTTTGGCTGCATTTGAGGCCAAGCCGCAAATGGGCTGACACCGTAAGGGCGTGTGTATCGCTTGCCATAGTAAACCGGCGGATGCTGAGAAAAGTAGGGCATCGATTGGTTGTAGGTGGACGAGCTGTTTCCAAACGCGTTGTAGCCGTACATGTAAGAAAAGCCGAGTCCGCCCCAGCCTTGCTGCGCTTGGGCGCTCGCGGCACTCATAGCCACCAACAAGAAACAGGGGATAAGCACCTTGTGGATATTCATTTCCGTCACCTTCAACTTCGTTAAGATTCGTGCCTGCCCTCGTCCTAACCTGCAAGCTTTGCAACAATTCCATGTACTCACGCTAGTTGGCCTCCCCTGGAGTTCAACTTTTTGGCACTACCTCGCTGTACTCAATTGCATCAATCAGGACACTAGTTCCCATTGTGCAGGTCGTAGCGATTCTGAACGATTCAGGCCGTGCGGCTGTACCTTTAACCGTCCGGGAAATACTGCTAGAAGAGTCCGAGCCCAAATCGCAAACGGAGGCTGATCGGTTCTTCGCAACAGCTCAAAGTCACTCTGGATGAGCGCTCACAAGCAAGCGGCTGGCGACCTAACGGCCAAGCTAAAACAGAAGGCCCACGAGCTTGGATTCCCGCTCGCTGGCGTTACTGCGGCCTGCGCCCCGCATCGCTTACCAGCCCTTCAAGACTGGCTCGAATCCGGCTATCACGGCTCGATGACCTACTTCGAAACGCGCCTTGAGGCATACGCCGATCCCAACCGGGTCCTCGATGGCTGCCGCTCAATCGTCATGCTTGGAATGCCTTACTGGTCCAAGGATTCCGAGCGTCAGTCTCGATTGTCTGGAAAACGGCTCGCTCATCCTGCCGGTAAGATCGCTCGTTATGCGTTGGGCGAGGCGGACTACCACGATGTGATTCACAGCAAGCTCAAGTCGCTAAAAAACTACTTGCTTACCGAGTGTGGGAGGGCACAAGTCCGCGGAGTCGTCGATACGGCCCCTCTACTGGAGCGGGAGTTTGCCGAGCTCGCTGGACTCGGGTGGGTCGGAAAAAACACTCTGCTGCTGAATCGCAATTACGGCAGCTACTTCTTCCTAGCCGCCTTGCTAACGGATCTTGAACTGGCAACCGACGCCCCAACCGCGGCCACTTATTGCGGATCGTGCACCGCTTGCCTTGACCAGTGCCCAACGAATGCCTTCGTCGCTCCGTTTGTGCTAGATGCTCGAAAGTGCATCAGCTATCTCACGATTGAGCACCGCGAAAACGTATCCGAGGAACTTGCTAGCCAGTTTGATGGCTGGACATTCGGCTGTGACATTTGCCAAGAAGTCTGCCCATGGAATCGAAAAGGCACGGGGTTCAAAGACAACCCTCAGAGTCCCATCCGATCACTCAGTGATCCCACGAAGGAGCAGCAGGTACAGGCAGACGCTTCAAGTGCAGATCTCTGGCAAGTCGATTTACTGGAAACACTATCACTGGATGAAGACGGCTTTCGAAAACGCTTTCGCAAGACGCCGATGTGGAGACCTCGGCGGCGTGGTATGCTCCGAAACGCCCTACTGATCGCCTCGCAACAGCCCGAGCATGCGGCCGCATTGTCAGAGCCGATTTGCAGACTGCTGAACGATGCCGAACCGCTCCTCAGGTCAACTTCGGGATGGGCATTGAAAGAGCTGCGTATCCCCGAGTGGCGAATGCGAATCAGATCCCGACTGGAGATTGAGACTGCTCCTGAAGTTCTTGAACACCTCACTGCTCTATTTGAGTCCCAGCCTGATCCTTGAGAAAACTGGCTACTTCTTACCTTTGGTCCAGTCTTTGCGCTGACGACTACTAGGGATAGCAAGCTTCTTCCGATACTTCGTGATGGTTCGGCGAGCAACAGTCAAACCATGCTTGGAAAGCTGCTTGACTAGGTCATCGTCACTGAACGGTTTCTGCTTATCTTCCTCATCGATTATTTCAGTCAGCTTTCGTCGAATCGTTTCCCAAGCGACGTCTTCGCCATCTTCGCTTCGAGTGCCGTGAACGAAAAAGCGCTTTAGAGGAAAGATCCCGCGAGGTGTTTGTATCCACTTGTCATCTACAGCGCGGCTAATCGTGGTCACGTGAACTCCAACCACGTCTGCGATCTGCTGCATCTTCAGAGGCTCAATGTGCTCTGGACCATCGGTCAAGAACTTCCTTTGGTAGTCGACAATGGCCTGCGCCACCTTGCGAACAGTGCTCCTCCGCTGCTGAATCGCTTCGATCAACCAGTTCGCCGATTCGATCTTCCGGCGAATAAAATCCTTCTCTTCCTGGGTGATTGATTTATCAGCCAATCGCTTACGGTAGTACTCACTGATCCGCAACGTTGGGACACGATCGTCTTCGAGTCGCACGACGTATTCACCCTCACTACCCATCTCTAAAACTACATCAGGCGTAACGATGGGTACATGGGTTTCCAGGAAGGCGGCCCCTGGCTTAGGGTTCAAGTGGTGTAGTTCGCTCTTCGCAATCTGGATTTGCTCAATCGAGATACCCGTCTTCTTCTCGATCTGAGGTAAGCGATTTTCAGCCAAGTCTTCTAGGTGGTCCGCGATGAGGACTTTAAGCTCTTCGTAATGTTCAACTTCCGAGCTCAGTTGCATCAATAGGCATTCGCTGAGATTTCGAGCCGCAATGCCGACGGGCTCCAACGACTGCACGATAGCCAACGCTTCCTCGGCAGCTTCCACCCCTTCTTCTCCGCGTTCCGGAGGGATCAAGTCACGCAAGCTGGCCTTAAAGTAGCCGCCGTTGCGAGCGTCGAGCGTTGAAATAATTCGTTCGGCGATGAACTCGACTTCAGAATCCAGCTCCAACTCCGAGAGTTGATGCAGCAAGAAATCATTCAAAGACTCAGGCCGCTCTACCGCGTTCGCCATCAAATCATGCTGACGGTCCTGGGCCTCTTGTGTTCGATTGGCGGATGTTCGGAAGTCATCGAAGCTCTGCGGCATCTCACCGTCCATGTTGGCCAGCCGCTCGAAGTCCTCCGTGTTCGACTGATTGTCTTCAACAACCAGCTCTCGCTCACTCTCCTGCGGCTTATTCGGATCTTCCTTCTCTTCCTCCGAAGACGCCTCACGAACTGCCTCCTCTTCATCGACCTCCAACATGGGGTTTTCGTTCAGTTCCTGGTCCACACGCTCTTGAAGAGCCAGCACGGGCAGCTGAAGAATCTCCATGGACTGGATCATCTTGGGTGCCAGCTTCTGCGTCTGCAGCTGGCGTGCTTCCATTCCAAATGACAGTCTCATGTTTGCTCTTACCTATGCTTTCGGTACTCCTTGGGGCTCAGCGGGCCCGGGTAGACCTCTCTATAGCCGTTCAGCGAGAAATTTTACCACCCGAATTACCAACGGGGCGCGAAAAGGCGCAAAAAGGCATGTCATTTGCTGGCACAACGAAAGATTTGGAAACACAAAGGGTCTCCAACGAGACAACTTCCAAGGCAATTAGAAGCCAGACAACCGCTCGTCTTCCCCTGAGATCGAACGCGCGAATTTCAACAATTTAAATTCGTTTCTGTGTCACTTTCAGCATTAAAGCTGCTGCCGACCGTTGATTGCGTCCGCCAAGATTTCCTTGTTGGTGTACTCCAAGACACTCCCAGCCGTAATGCCGCGAGCTAGTCGAGTCACGGTCACCGGGAATTCGGCCAGCTGGTTCGTGATGAACAGAGCGGACCCGTCGCCTTCGACAGTTGGGTTCGTTGCCATGATAACTTCGACGTAGTTACCACAACGAATTCGTTCTACTAAGGCATCAATGGTTAACTGATCCGGTCCGATGCCCTCTAGAGGAGCAATGCGGCCCAAAAGTACATGGTAAACGCCGCGAAACACGCCAGATTGTTCCAACGCCATCAAATCGCGTGGTTGCTCTACGACGCAGATCTTCGTCTCATCACGAGACGAATCGCGGCAAATCGCGCACAAATCGTCCTCCGCCAGATTGAAGCACACGCTGCAGTAACAGACTTTTTCGCGAACTTCACGAATCGCATCAGACAACGCGAGTGCCTCTCCCTTACTCACTCGAAGTAAGTGATAGGCCAGTCGCTCAGCGGACTTTTTGCCAACGCCAGGCAGTTGGCCAAGACGCTCTATCAAGTTCGTAACCGAATCCGAATTTGCACTCATGCTTCGATTCAATCAGTTCAGTCGGGCCAAAATTGCTGAGGCGCAAAAAAACAGTACGCTGACACCATTATTGAAAGTTGGCGAGTGCATCATCTAATCCAGGCAGATCAATCCCACCGGTTACTTCGCGCATCTTTTCAATACTCAACTTGCGCACACCGGCCAGTGCCTCGTTAAGAGCCGCAGGCACGAGCTCTTCGATCAGTTCCGCGTCACCTTTCTCCATCAGCTCAGGAGATAGTCGCAACTTCTTGACCTCGCCTACTCCCGACACTTCAACTTGGACCATATCGCCACCTGCAGAGGCTGACACCGTCTCGCTGGCCAGACTCTCGCGTATCTCCTTCGCTTTCTCTCCCATGGAGCCAGCGTTCTTAAGGAGTTGAGCGAATCCATTTAAATTCTTAAACATCTGATAACCTTCTGACTGGAACGCGTTTTCAAGCTAACTATTTGACGGACGAAAGCGATACCCCGCAACTCAACCGGCAGTAGTCGAAGAACTAGTTGCTACTGCTGAGCTAGACGCTTGGGGCGGAGCTTGCCTCGGAGGGTCCACGCGGACAATTTCGCCCCCAAGGACTTCGCACAGGCGTTTCACGTAAGGATGGTTCGACATTTCACGCAACTTTTGGGCACGAACCGCGGATTGCGAGACTTTGACCTCTCTTTTCACCGGAGCCCCCTCGGGCGTCACAAAACTAAGAGCGATCGATCTTCCGACGCTAGCTGCAAGTACTTTTTGGAGCTCGATTTTCTTTTCTGGTTGTTCGCAGAACTCTCGCGGCTGAGTCGCGCCCGGCGCGAATATCACACGCCAACTCTCACTACTCACCGGCTCGATTCGCTCTGCCATCAGGGCAACGTCAGACAGTAGCCCATCGACTCCATTCAACGCTCGCTGCCACTGCGCAAGTGCCTCCGCCGATCCCCTCCCATGCGACGCGGCAGGTACCGCTTGCCGATTTGGTGCAGCGCGAGAAGCGTCCGCCGCGTTTGGTGCTTGTGTACTCACCAAGGGAGTTTGTTCTGATGGCCCTGCGGCAGCATCCGGCGATTGTTTGCTGACGGTCGCAACTTCACCGGATTGGTGGGAAGCCCTCTCTTGGGAAGCTGCATTTGGCGCGACCGTTGAATGTCCCGTCTCTGCCAAAGACGGCGCGCTTGCAGGCATTTCCTGAACGGATGCCGAAGGAGCGGCAGGACTGGACACTGCGAAATGAGTGGAAGAAGCTGTCGCAGAGGAATCGCCTGACAGACCGGCAGCAGAATTCGAATTCGAAACTAACGGCTCAGAGTTTTTTTTTTGCGCGGCTGAATTCGGCCTAGCTCCACTCAATTGCTCAAGCAGTTCCGGAATTGACGCTAGTTGAGCCAAACCACAAATCTGGACAAGAGCGACTTCCATCAAAGTGACCGACGAAATGCTACTTCGCATCCTTACGAGAGCTTCATCGAGAATCTGCATCGCCGACAACACCGTTGCTTGCCCCCACTGTTCCGCATACTCGACCAGCCGTGGATGCGATGCAGGGCTCGCCAGCTTCAAGATTTCCGCATCTCCTCCGATGCCTGCGGTCATGATATCTCGCAGGTAGGCGAGGAGCTGCTCACCGATCTGGCCAGCGTCCGAGCCCTGACGTACGGCATTCTCCAGTGTCTGAATCGCCAGCAGCGAATCCTGCGCCATCAGCGCCTCTGCGAACTCCTGCAAGCGGCTTTCATCGGCAGTACCCAACAAGGAATGAACCTGCTCGACGGTAATTTCACCCGCCGAGAAACTCATGACCTGTTCAAGCAATGACTGACTGTCCCGCATCGAGCCCGCCGCGCGCCGCGCTAGAAGTGACAGAGCTTCTTCGTCCGCCTTGTACCCTTCAGCGTCCGTAATCTCACGCAAGCGAGCCTGAATCGCTTCCATTTTGACCGGCGAAAAATCGAAACGCTGGCACCGAGAGAGCACCGTGATTGGAATTTTATCGGGGTCCGTCGTGCAGAAGATAAACTTAACGTGGGACGGGGGCTCCTCCAGCGTTTTCAACAAGGCGTTGAACGCTGGATTCGTCAGCATGTGAACTTCGTCAATGATATAGATTTTGTAAGTGGCCCGACTCGGGCGAACATTGACATTTGCCCGGAGTTGCCGAATCTCCTCAATCCCACGATTGCTCGCACCGTCGATCTCGATAACGTCGATGTCTTCACCCGAGTCGATCGCCGCTGCAATTTCCTCAGATGTTTCACTATTAGTGGTGTTCAGCGCTTTTGCGAAAATCCTCGCCGTCGACGTCTTACCGACACCCCGTGCACCGGTGAAAAGATAAGCGTGACCGACGCGCCCCGAGGCAATCGCTTGACCGAGAGCCTGAGCGATGTGATCCTGGCCGATGAGCTGCTCAAAGGTCTTTGGACGATACCGTCGTGCGACGACGGTATAGCTAGCCTCTGTCACTTTGGGATCTTCTGTTGACATAATTTTGCAGCAAGACCTACCGAATTTCGCGAAAGCGGTGGGCTGGTGTGAGTGCCTCGGCCAATTCCGTCAGAAAGGCATGCGACATGGAGCTCTCCACAAGGCCACATCCAGGAGCAAGAACGATAACCGAACGGCGAGACGCGTCAACCAAAGCCAACGACCTACCAGCCGGATTCCGATTGGGCCTCGCAGAGTGCAAACGCCCAAGAGTGTGTGAGCAACACCCGAAAAAAGTTGTCTGCCCGGCAGAGGCTCTCGCACAAGAGTACCCCGCTTATGGCTGCTCCAATTAAGTCCTGACCAGGTTCACGGCTCCCCCTCGCGAGAGCCACTGTCAGGCAGACTTTTTCGTGTTCTTCCAACGAAGTGCTAGCACGTTCTGTAACCTGCAAGCTCGCTGCTTGGCTTGCAGATTGTACACATCAGCAACAAAGTTGACTAGCGACGCCCACGTGATCGACCGCCTCGGCCACGGCTATCGTTCCGCTTGTGATTCTGAATATTGGCAGACACCAACGTCTCAAGAGCGTCGGCCCAAGCGGGGATATTCCGGTGCTTGGGAGTTTCCTCGTCTTCTTCGGAATCGTCTGCGTCGCCGCGTGTCCTACCTTGGTTACCCTCATCTGTATCGGCGATTTCCGGTCGCGGTCGACGACGGCGGGTAGACTCACCTCGTTCCTCGTCTCGTCCACCTCGCTCCGAATCGCGATTGCCTCTCCGGGCACCGCCTCGCGATCCTCCTCGGGGGGCTCGCTCACGTGACGGCCATTCTTCTTCTGCTGCAGAATCGTCAGCCTCAGCAGGCTCCGAACTTCGAGCCTCCAATTCCTTGCTAGGCTCCTCCGCACCCGCGGTCTCCTCGCCACCGCGATTGCGGCCTCGTCGACGCCTGCGGTTCGATCTACGCTGGACTTCAGCTTCCTCGTTGTCGCCTCCAGCAAAACTCTCCGGCTCATCCCATTGATCCGTCGACGACTCTACTGAAGCCTTATCCCAGGGATCGGTGCGGGAAGCTTCATCTCCAGCGACTTCCTCATCTCGTTTTTCTACCTGCTCATCTCTTCCACGACCTCGACCGCGTCGCCCACGCCGTCTGCGTCCACCTCTTTCGCTCTTCGTCTCGCCATCGTCGTCTTTTGCGTCTCGGTCCGATCGCGAAGATCCGCTTCGGCCCCGAGAAACCGGCTGATCGGCATCTTCGGTCCCCGAGCCCTCTACATCGTCGGACTCTTCCGCTTCCCAGCTGACGTCATCGATAACCTTGGCTCCGCTACTCCAAGAGTCCTCGAAGCCACCTGAGGCCTCGCCAAACATTTCCTTGAGCGCTGGATTGCCGTCGTCTGTCGAATCTTCATCAAAGATCGACAAACTCGGTTCAGCTTTAGGCTTGGTCTTGAAACTGAGCATGTCATCCGTGATCGGCTCGTCGTCACGTACAGGCTTCTTGCTCTCCGCGGGAGCAGAATCGGATTTCGTATCGCGTTTCCGATCTCCACGTGGAGGACGCTTGCGATCTCCGCGGCGTGGCCTTCGCCCTTCTTCTCGAGGCCCGCGTTTGTCATCTCCCTGCGAACTTCCACGACGGGTTTGTACAACATCGCTTACGTCACTGGCGATCACATCAACCGCGTCCGCCTCTCCGAGCGCTTCCGGAGACTCGACGACATCCTCCTCTGCCAGCTCTTCTTCGTCACCGCTACCGACTCCGAACAAGTCGGCGATTTTGCCCCAAGAAGACCTAGCCTTCTTTTTAGGCTTCTTCTTTGCGGACGTGGATTCCACTGGTGTCTTCGACTTCGCTGCTACCGCACTAATTACCTCGACACCATCATCTGTATTTGCGGACGCCTCGACCGGCTCAGGCTCTTCCTTCTCTGGCTCCGTTGGTTCCTGCTCGCTGAACCTCACTGACATGTCCGCATCGACTGGAGGCCGCGATTCACGGCGAGGCTTCTTACGCGGCTTGGGCTCTTCCTGTTTGACCTCAACGGAGGCTTCTACTTCGCTGGAATCGAGAGCTGAAGTGGTTTGAGCAGAGGTAGCGCCGCCGGCATTCGCTTCTTCAACGGCTCTGCCACCCACGGCCGGTTTTTCAGCTTGCTCGGCAACCGAAGAATCCTGCGACTTTTCCACTTGTTCATTATCATCTTCGGGCAGATCAACCCCAGGTGCACCGAGTAGATTAGCGATGGACTTCCAATGGTCAGCCATGGATCGTAGTTTCCCATTAAATTGAAAAGAGGCTCGAAAGGAGCAAACACGCTGTCAGAAACTAGTGCCCTAGCGTTCGAATATCCTGGGCAACTTCCAAACCTCAAGTCGTCGAGTTGTCGCAAAAGTGCGTCAAAGTGCATTTCTAAGTACCGGATTATAGGGCTCAGCCGGTTATTCGAAAGATGAAACGGTCGGTTCCGTTAGTACCCCTCGACGGCAACTGTACGAGTCCGCCGAGCTGGCTTTAAGGCTTCCGCCGGCCACGGGGACCTGCTTCGTCGCAAAAGGGCCTCATTTCTTCGGGTCCTGGCAGAAAACGACCAGCTTGCGAGCAATTGGCGATTCTCGCTGCCGATGTTACAAACTTCGGCAGGCATTTAGGTAGATTCGTCCGTTTCGTTCCGAAACTGTCTTCGATCCGTGCGTCAAATGCCATTTGCTAACCAATCCCTTTGCTAACCGATCCCTTTGCTCCCCAAGACCCTTACTCCATTAGCGACCGTGCACCTCTAGGGACCTCGATGAAAGCTCTCGTTAAATCAAAAGCCGAGCCGGGGCTTTGGCTTGAAGACGTTCCAATGCCAGAAGTGGGCATCAACGATGTCCTCATCCGTATTGATAGAACGGGAATCTGCGGGACGGACCTTCACATTTTCAAGTGGGACAACTGGGCCCAGTCGACGATTCCGGTGCCGATGGTAGTCGGACACGAGTTCGTTGGGGAAATCGTCGAAGTCGGGTCTAATGTCAAAGACTTCGAGCCCGGCAATCTCGTCAGCGGGGAAGGCCACTTGGTTTGCGGACGCTGCCGAAATTGCATGGCCGGCCGCCGTCATCTATGTAAGGACACCCGCGGCATCGGAGTCAACAGCCCCGGCGCCTTCGCGGAATACCTGGCCGTACCGATGACAAACGTCTGGTTACACGCCAAAGGAACAGACCGGGACACGGCCGCAGTCTTCGACCCCCTCGGTAACGCGGTACACACAGCTTTGTCGTTTCCTGTGCTCGGAGAAGACGTACTCATCACCGGAGCAGGGCCAATTGGATGCATGGCCGCGGCAGTTGCGAAGCATGCTGGAGCTCGTTTCGTTGTTGTGACAGACATCAATCCTTGGCGACTGGAACTTGCTCTCAAGCTGGGCGCGACGAAAACGGTCAATGTACTCGAACGCTCCCTCGAAGACGTGCAAACCGAACTAGGGATGACAGAGGGCTTCGACGTTGGCTTAGAAATGTCAGGGAGTCCTGATGCGTTTCGTAGCATGCTGTCCAACATGGCTCACGGCGGCAAAATCGCCATGCTGGGAATCCCCTCCGAACCAATGGCCATTGACTGGAACGAAGTCGTCTTCAACATGCTGACTTTGAAAGGCATCTACGGCCGAGAAATGTACGAAACTTGGTACAAGATGAGCGTCATGATCCAAGGCGGACTGGACATCGCCTCCGTAATCACCAATCGCTACCACTACACCGAATTCCAAAAAGCCTTCGATGAAATGGGCACTGGTAAAACGGGCAAATCGATTTTGTACTGGAAGGAAGATCCTCCCAGTTCGCCCTAAGCGGCATTTTGTCCGATCTCCATCGCCCAATCCTCTGATCTTTCCTTTAAACCTACAGTCACTCCATCAACGCGAAGCGGCCGCCAATAATGTACGGAGCATTCCAAGAGCACTTGTCTCACGAACTCGATTCCATCCACGAAGCGGGGCTAACAAAAGCCGAACGTATTATCACCTCGCCTCAAAACGCTTCGGTACAAGTGCAGGATGAATCGCGAGTGCTGAACCTATGTGCGAATAACTACCTTGGACTGGCAGAGCATGACGCGGTGCGCGAGGCGGCAGCAAACGCACTCAACAATCGAGGGTACGGCCTTGCGAGTGTACGGTTTATTTGTGGAACCCAGGACATCCACAAGAATCTCGAGCACGAGTTGAGCCAATTCCTCGGGACGCAGGATACGATCCTCTACTCATCGTGCTTCGACGCAAACGGTGGGCTCTTCGAAACTCTGCTTTCCAAAGAAGATGCGATCATCTCCGACGAACTCAACCACGCGAGCATCATCGATGGCGTAAGACTCTGCAAAGCTCAGCGTTTTCGTTACAAGAACAACGACATGAGCGACTTGGAATCCAAGTTACAAGAGTCGAAGGACGCCCGCTTCCGCATGATCGCGACCGACGGAGTATTCTCCATGGACGGGACCATTGCAGACCTTCCTTCCATCTGTGAGCTGGCCGACAAGTACAACGCACTCGTCATGGTCGACGACTCGCACGCCGTCGGCTTCATGGGCCGCCAAGGCCGTGGTACCCATGAGCATCACGATGTAATGGAACGTATTGATTTGATCACCGGCACACTGGGCAAAGCCCTCGGTGGGGCGAGCGGAGGATACACGTCCGGCCACAAGGAGATCATCTCACTCCTTCGACA
Source organism: Pirellulaceae bacterium (assembly GCA_045105035.1). GTDB lineage: Bacteria > Planctomycetota > Planctomycetia > Pirellulales > Pirellulaceae > Aureliella. The sequence continues at coordinate 57,796 of JBGCCZ010000129.1, forward strand.
ACGGTCTCGTCCGTACCTGTTCTCCAACTCACTTGCGCCGCCCATCGTGGCGGGAACGCTCGCCGCGATGAAACTGCTAAACGCATCCACCGAATTGCGAGATAAGCTCGAAGCAAACACCAAGTACTTTCGTGAAGCAATCGGGAAGATCGGCTTAGAAGTGGTTCCAGGCTCGCACCCGATTGTTCCCGTTATGCTCGGCGATGCCAAGCTAGCCAATCAGATGGCGGACTTGTTGCTTGAAAAGGGCGTCTATGTCATTGGATTCTCATTCCCAGTAGTCCCCCGAGGCAAAGCACGAATTCGAACTCAAATCTCGGCGGCGCACTCGCAAGAAGATTTGCAGTTCGCCGTGGAGCAATTTCAAGCGGCCAAACAAGAGCTCGGCCTCTGAGATAGGTTTGCTCCTACGATTCGCCGTTCTGAACCCGTCACTTTGAACAATAGCGGCCCCAAACCCTGGTCCGCTTGCTTAGCTCGACACGACTTCGTCCAGCAGAGCAGGGCAGGCAGCTTCCAGCATGTCCAAGACGTGATCGAAGCCTTCGGGACCGCCATAGTACGGGTCGGGAACATCCCGAGGCCAGGGTCCATCATCAGGTAAATAGTCGCTCATCATTTTGATGCGACCGCCACCCGCGTCATCCAACCGGTTCAGCGCGTTGAAATTGTCGTTATCCATTGCAATAACCCAGTCAAAATCGCCTAGATCGCGTGCCGAAACCATCCGCGACAGACTGGTCAGCTCAATGGATCTCGACTTCGCCGCTTGTCGCATTCGCTTATCGGCGGGCTCACCTAGGTGATAGCTGCTAGTACCAGCCGAATCGACTTCGATCTCGTCGCCGAGCCCGCGCTCATTGACTAAGTGCTGCATCACGCCTTCCGCAGCTGGACTCCGACAAATGTTACCGAGACAAACAAAGAGAATTCTTTTCATTGCGGGCTCATTGCTGGAGAGGAAACACGTTTACGGTGCAGTTAAGAGCAAACTGCGGCATTGAAACACAGAGCACTGAAACGCGGAATTGCTAGCAAAGCATCAGGGTCGGATCGAAGAATATTGCCAGCTTAATACCTTTTTCACAGTCAGTTAACCACTAAGTAGCTTGCCAGGTGGTACTCTCTTGCCATTCAAAGCTGGGCGAAGAAAGGCGTGAGTATTCACTCCTCTCCCTCTCGCCGCTACCCTGCAGGATGCCACATGGGAAGCAAGTTTCGCGTCGGCGATCGAATCGTCGTACTGCATCAAAAGTATGCAAACCAACCTCCCGCTGAAGCGAAGCAGATCGTCGCCGATCGAAATGGCGAGCGGTACCAATACTCGCTCGAGAAATCGGTAACCATCCGACGACTACTCGCCGAAGACCGAGTCGAAATCGAGGACCACGAAGGTATTCGTGAAGTGATAGACTCCCACGACCCGAGGCTCAGACATGCTGGCATGGCAGAGAGATTCTTGCTAACGCTACTCCGATGGAAGAGCCTACGAACGCCAGCCGATTCCTAGTTTCCCAAGCCTAAAATTTGCCATCCAATCCCAAAAGCCCAGCCGCATTGGCATAGAGCAGCTTGCGCCTTTGACATTGATCGAACTGCAGTTCTTCTTCCAGCCAACGATCTGCTTCAAGCATTCGTGCAGCCGAGCCAGCAAAGTTCTCTCCCGACGGATCTCTTGCAACGCGATCCTCACCAACTCGGACTGGCTTCCGCCCCAGTTGAAACACACCCGTGCCCAAGCCAGCCGCACTGATGGCATCCGAAACCACAATGAGCTTTTCGCTGTCAATAATTTCGAACAGGAAGCGAAACAGCAAACCGGGAACATGATGACCGTCTGCGATCACAGTAAATGCAATCTTGTCTCGCAGACTCAAAGCCCGGTAGAGAATGTTGTCGTGACGATCGAGCTTTTGCGGACAAGCGTTGCCGAAATGCGTGAACATCGACAAGCCGGCCTCGACGGATACTTCCAGCTCCTCGATCGAAGCGTCCGTATGGCCAGCAGCAACGAGGATTCCACGTTCGGAACACAACCGAGTCATCCTTGCCCCGTCATCAACGGCCGGATCAAGAGTCACCATACGAACGTGACCGGCGGCGGCATCCAGCAGACGTTCTAGCAGTCGCAGATCTTGCCCGCTGGCATGCTCGACTGGATGAGCGCCAATGAACCCCGGTTTAGGACTGAGGAACGGTCCCTCAAGATGGATTCCATGGAAGCAGCCCTCACCGGCGGTTGCTTTGATAACCTCTGCTAAACCACGAACGCATGCCTCCATTCGTTCTGCAGAATCAGTGATCACCGTCGGTAGAGCAGCTTCAACGCCGTCTTCCCGCATGACCTTATCCGCCCGTCGTAAAGCACCCAAGCCAACTTCGGGGTCGTTGAAGTCAACGCCAACGTAACCATTGACCTGCATGTCGATGTAGGGCGGACAAAGGGTCATTTATCTCAAACCCCAGTTACGCAGAGCATGCCGTAGGCGGTGAGCACGCATTAGGAGCAAAACGCGAAACAGTGCTAAGCACTCTGTGGCTCACAAGGCTCGGCATCCTGACTCTCTAACAAACTCGCACTGGCGGCATCCAAGATCAACGATGTATTCCCATGCTCCCGAAGTACCGAAGCAGGCACCTCCGCTGTGACTTCGCCCTCCAGCGTTGCCTTCACCGCCGCCGCTTTTCTTCGATCGGGCACTGCACACAAGATACACTTCGCCTTCAAGATCTGGCGGATTGACATGCTGATAGCCTGAGTAGGAACCTGCTCAAACGAGTCGAACCATCCCTCGCCAACCTGTTGCTTACGACACTGCTCATCCAAGTCCACGATGAGATAGGGATCTTCCGAGGTCAAATCGGCGGGCGGATCGTTGAATGCCAAGTGGCCGTTCTCTCCAATCCCACACAAAAGCAAATCGATTTCTTTTTCCGAAATCGCTTGGCTAGCCCCAAGGACTAAGTCTTCTGCAGGTCTATCGCCGTCCAAGTAGAAGAACGATCCGAGCGGAACTCGATCCACAAAACGTTTTTTAAGATACCCACAAAATGAAGCGGAATGCTCGCGGTCGATTCCCAGATACTCGTCCAAATGGAATCCGTGTACGCGGCTCCAATCGATATTCGGCTCTTGGACCAACGTATCCAGCACCTCAAACTGGCTCGACCCAGTGGCGATGACCAAGTGACAGGTCTCTTTGGCCTGCAGAGTAGCACGCAGAACTTCAGCAGCCTTGCTGGCTACGAATCTCCCGAGCTCAGCTCGGTCGTTAGCAACAAATGTCTTCATTCTTTCGCTCCCCATATAACTTTTCGACTTCTCAGTGTGTCACTGAACTACCCACTTGGCTAGGCGTGATGGGGACCGTGAAATCGTCGCACCCCCTCCTTCAAGGGAATAGGAAACCTGCTAGCAACTAAGGCAAAGCCCGTAGAAAGTACTGTAAAAACCAACTCATGCCCGATTACCCACCATTAAATGTTGACGAAGGAGCTAAATCTCCCGATAATCCTTTTCATCCGGCAAGCGAGTGCTGCGCTCGTTCTTGCCTTCAGAGTTGTTCGGAAGCAGCTCCACACGCTTACCAATGGAGGGAACTTATGGCTTCCCGCACGATGTTTCTTCGATCTTGCCCGACCTGCGGTCGCGCACTCGAGATCCGAGTGGAACTTCTCGGCCGCGACGTCGAGTGTGTTCATTGCGGAGCGGGCTTCACAGCAAACCAGAGTTCAGAAGCTTCTCAACAGGACGTCAGAATCGACCGGGTTTTGGCACGGGCAAAGGAATACATCGACTCAGTCGCCCCAGCAAACACGAGTGCCGACAAACCCTGACATCTCCGCCCAAAAATCAGGGTAAGTCTTCGCAGTGCATCCGGGGTCCAAAATTTTGACCCCGGGCATTCGCAGACCGACCAGGCTCAAGCTCATCGCCATCCGATGGTCATGGTAGGTCTCGACCTCTGCGGATTCAGTTTGTTTAGGCGGCGTGAGCTTGAAGCCATCCTCGAATTCCTCAACTTCCGCCCCGAACTTCCTTAGTTCCGTCGCTAAGTCTCCAATCCGATCGGTCTCTTTCACGCGATTGTGAGCGACTCCCGTAACGGTCGTCGGTCCCTCAGCAAACATCGCGACCGCCGCCAAGGTTTGAACCGTATCGCTGATATCCGCCATATTGACGTCAACTCCACGCAGCCTGCGATCACCGCGAACTTCGATACTGTCCTCTTGATACTCCACCGCACAGCCCATTTGCTCTAGCACGCGGCAGAAACCAACGTCTCCCTGCAAACTACTTTCGGTTAGCCCTTCGACTCTGGCCGTACCACCACAAATAGCCGCGGCAGCCCAAAAGTAACTCGCCGCCGAAGCGTCGGGTTCGATCGCGTACTCCGTTCCTCGGTAGCCAGCGCTCTCCACGGCCAAGCTGCGCGGTAAGTCGGTTTTCACCCGCGCGCCGAAACTCTCCATTACAGACGAGGTCATTTCGACGTACGGCACCGAAACCAGCGCTCCCGTAATCTGCAACTCCGTGTCTGCTTCACAGAGTGGAGCTGCCATCATCAGTCCAGAAAGAAACTGGCTCGAGATATTCCCTTTCACTGACGCCTCGCCGCCATGCAAACCTGACGTTTCGATGCGAATCGGTGGGCAGTCCGCTTGGTCAGAATTGAGTCGATGGACGGTTGCCCCCAAAGCTTCAAGTGCGGTAAGCAAGTCGCCAATTGGCCGCGAGTGCATGCGTTCGACCCCGTGAAGTCGATAATTACCGCCACAAGCGCTTAGCGCTGCACATAGGAATCGGATCGTCGTACCGCTGTTTGCCACATAGAGATCCGCCGCAGGCTTGGGAATCTTCCCACCACATCCAACCACATCCAAAATCCGCAAGGCTTTATCGTGGGTCAGCTCGAGTCCGAGTTGCCGCCAAGCCTCGACCATGACCTGCGTATCTTCGCTGTCCAACACGCCTGATAGTCGACTTCTTCCACTAGCAAGAGCCGCACAGACGATCGCTCGGTTCGTCAGGCTCTTACTTCCAGGCGGTCGAATCGAAGCGGCTATCGATCCACACGGTTCGAAGGTCGCTGAGGTGGCAGTGGTCATGGACAGAGGATCAACTACGAGAAAAACGCCTACAGTGCAGCGAAAGGTTCTACGATACAACCTATCATGCAACCTGTCACAAAACCTGTCGCTTCGCATCCTGCCAAGCGTAGCAGATCATGTTTCGATCGTTAAGCCACAGAGGACTCGACGCACCAAGTCTAAACCTGTCTTCCCGATCCTCGCACCAAGCACATCGGGGTGGCCCCCCATGCGGCGACGACAAACGAACTGAGTACCTGGACCAGCGAAAGCAAAGACTGGATTAAATGGATTCGCCGCAGTCACTACCTCTTCGTAGCTCGGGTAGCGGCCTACAACAAGACTCAAGTCCGCTTCCATCCTTTCGCGCATCGCCACAGCCAGCTCCAGTAAAGTCGCGTCATCCGGAGGTAAAATCTCGCCCCCATCCACAGTCTCCCCCTCACTTTCTCTCGTGCCTTGATCGATGTTGAGCAAATTCATGGCAGAGTTCCAAGTCGGACAGGCCAAACTTCCGCGATACTCATCGCCGCCGCCAGCACTTGCCAGCACCCAGTCTCCAACCGAGCTCGCCGAACCAACTTCCAAGGTCGCCAACGTGACTTTGTTTCGCCGCAGCTCTTTGAGGACAACATCCTGAATTTCTTCCTCACCAACGCCGAAAATCAAATCTCCCATCGCCGATTGAATCTCGTCCACGGTCGGCGCGATCAATTCCTGAAAAGACGCATCGTCCTTTGCCCGCCCCGCAATCCGCAACGTAATCGTGGCTCGGCTGACCGTAATCCCCACTGCGGGATTGCGTTCGCGTTCGATCAAATCGGGCAAACGCACTTCCACGTCGCTTTCGCCAATCCCGAACATTTTGATGGCGTGAAATCGAATCGTGCCATCCGCTTTCGAGTTCATGCTTTCAATTGCAGGAGCCACGGATTCACGCCACATCTGCTTCATCTCTGCGGGCACACCCGGCAGCGCGAAGAACCGACTCTGGCGTTCACCGCGAACGGTTAGATCAATCCCGGGTGCTGAGCCATGCGGATTGGAAACAACATTGCTACCGGACGGGAACATGGCCTGCATTCGGTTTCGCTCCGGCATGGGACGATTGCGATTGGCAAACATCGCCTCGATATGCGCTAGCGAATCCTCATCCAATTCCAACGGACAGCCGAACGCCTCGGCCATCGCTTGCCGAGTCAAGTCGTCGAGCGTTGGGCCAAGTCCTCCGGTACAGATCACAACATCAGCACGTTGGGCTGCGGCTCGGAGCACCTCGACATTGGCTCGCAAGTCGTCGCCTACCGTCGTGTGGAACAGAGGAGGCACACCGATATCTCCAAGCTCACGACTCAGCCACTGTGTATTCGTATCCAACCTTTGGCCGGAAACGAGTTCGTCACCAATTGCAATAATTTCCGCGCGCACTCGCAGCTCCCAGTGCAAATTTACGATGCTACCTACCGAAAAGGCAGAGTCTTTCCCGGTGGCTTAAATGAGCCACAGTGAGTCGACCGAAAGCCGGCCCCTCACCTCGCCTAAAGATGGTGTCGCCTAGAAATGGCGTAGTTCTAGCATCGCCTGAACGTAGCGAGTTAGCATGGTCGATGAAGCGTCTACTGAATGCAAGCCGACTAGCTGCCAGAATCCTGTTTCAGCCTAGCGGGCTTCGGGTCGGCGATCCAGGAGGAGTCGAACTCGTGCAAGAAGACTTGACGACTAAACTTCAAACTATGACGTTCGCTGCCCGAGCGAATAGAAACCGTATTAAGTTGGTCGCGGATGGCATCCATCAAAATACTGTTCCTCATCCCCCATCGGTTGTCCGAAGCTTGCCCCGACAGTTCCGGGTCAAGCTTCAGCTCAAAATAAATCCAGAGCCAAGACGTTTCTAATTCATGGCCGACGAATTTCACTTGGGAACGAAGGCCTGCATTCTTCTTCGCCACTTCAGCTCCACGGCTCAACCAAGGAGACGGCATGACGGGCTTGCTCTGAGCGGCCTTGCTCGCAAGCGTTTGCCCCGCCGAATTGTCGTCCGAAGCGTTTAGTTTTTGCTCCAATTCGCTAGGCGGCTCGACAGCAAAGACCTGAAAGTGTTGATTGAGATACTTCTCAACCAACTCTTTGATATCATCCTTTTCGACGTTGATACGTCGTCCGGCTTCACGCGACAGTGCGTTCTCTAAATCTGCCGAGTGCAGCTTGAGAGCCACCTCTAAGCGTTGTTCTTTTGAGTTGTACTCCATCTCAGCCGTGCTGATATGGAACGGATGCGGAACAGTCGCCCGAGTATTGGTTGCTCCGAAAGCGGCAGCCAAACTGACTGCCGCTAGAGCTACCATCAGTTTCGACGGCCAGCACAGGGCGGCTTTCCATCGCCACCCTCGGACTTGTTTCTCAGCATCCATCGCGTTCTCCAAAGCTCAACCGCTCCACGAACTTAGCCCTGGCCTAGACTATGCGGCCTTCTTCTTGCCCTTGGGCTTTTTACCGGAAGGCTTCTTCTTACCAGGCTTTTTCTTCGGCTTTTTGCCCTCTTCCTTCACTGGCGAAGTTTCTGCATGAGCTGCAGCGTCCCCCGTCTCGACGTGAACTTCAACGCTCACCGAGGCCTTCGACGAATCGGCGTCACCGCTCTTCGTCGCGTCCTTTTCACTACCTTCTGCTTCCTTCTTCTTGGCAGCTTCCTCGCGTTTCTTCTGGGCGTCTTCCTCACGCTTCTTGGCAGCTTGCATCGGGTTACCGCCACCGCCTGCACGACGCCGGCCGCTACTTTCACCCTTATAAATCTGGAAGCGGCTGGGCTCCAGACGAGGCGGGAAGTAGTTGTTATCTCGGTTGGCGTCGGCTGTTTCTCGTAGCGGATCGAGTTCAACGCTCTCAAGTTCCTTGGCAGACATCACTGTGACCGAAGTCGACAAGTTGTTGCGAGCAAAAGTCTCAGCCGGCACTCTCGCGATTTCGTGAGTCCCGTCGGTGTAGTTCATCTTTAAGATGACTGGCATTACGAGTCCGCCCACATTCTTGATCGAGACGGTGTAGAAATTCTCTTTGCTATTGATAATAGCCCGCTGTTCATCGGTCAGTCCTTCCATTGCCTTCTCGAAGGCCTTGCGTTTCTCAGGAGTAACTTCCAATTCATCGTACGAGTTGTAGAAATCCTTCAACTCAGGGAACTGATTTGCACGCTTGGGCAAGTCCTCATTTCGCGTGGCCGAAAGAGACGGTGTCTTCGCATCGCGTTCTGCTCGTTGTCGAAGAGCTTCCTTATCCGGGTCGCTGTCGGTAGGCATCGCCCACTTCACGTCCTCAATAGCCAGGTCGCAGTGCTCAGTGGTGTAGAACCAGCCGCGCCAAAACCAGTCCAAGTCGACGCCTGAGGCATCTTCCATTGTGCGGAAGAAGTCGGCTGGCATCGGTCGCTTGAACTTCCACCGCCGTGCGTACTCTTTGAATGCGAAGTCAAACAGCTCGCGTCCTAAGATTGTCTCGCGAAGAACGTTGAGTGCCGTTGCTGGCTTGGCGTAGGCATTGTTTCCGAACTGCAAAATGGACTCACTGTTCGTCATGATCGGCACTTGATTGGTGCTCGCCATGTAACTTGCAATCGCGCCTGGTTCGCCGCGTCGCGATGGATACTCGTCTTCCCATTCTTGTTCTGCCAAGAACTGCAGGAAGGTGTTCAGGCCTTCGTCCATCCAAGTCCACTGACGCTCATCAGAATTCACGATCATTGGGAAATAGTTGTGACCTACTTCGTGAATCACGACGGAGATCAAACCGTACTTGGTGCGGGCACTGTAAGTACCATCCTTCTCGGGCCGAGGTCCGTTGAAACAAATCATGGGATATTCCATCCCGTAGACGGGCCCATTGACGCTGATCGCGGTCGGATACGGATACGCAAACGTGTAGCGGCTGTAAACATTCAAAGTGTGAATAATCGAGTGCGTGGAGTACTTACTCCACAGCGGCTCTGCTTCATTGGGATAAAAGGACATTGCCATCACTTCATTGCCTTCGACATCATGTCCTTGGGCATCCCAAATGAACTTACGGCTGCTCGCCCAAGCAAAGTCACGCACGTTCTCGGCGTAGAAGACCCAAGTCTTTTCGCCTTCCGACTTCTCTTTCTGGTTCTCGGCCGCTTCTTCCGGAGTCACGACGAACATCGGAACGCTAGCCGTCTTGGACTTCTCCCAACGCTCTTGCTGCGTTTCAGTCAGCACCTCCCCCGAATTTTGCAATACGCCGGTTGAGGCAACGATGTGGTCATCAGGTGCAGTAATTCGAACTAAGTAGTTACCAAGTTCTAAAGTAAATTCACCGCTGCCCAAGAATTGCTTGTGCTGCCAACCCGTTGCGTCGGTAAAGGCCACCATACGCGGGAACCACTGGGCCACTTCGTAAATGAAGTTATCGTCTTCTTCAAACAACTCGGCTCCGGCACGCCCACCCGCGATGGCGGAATTGTTGATCTCATAATTCCAATCCACCTCGAACTTGAATGACTCGCCTGGCGGAAGTGGCTTTGGTAAGTCAACTCGCATCATCGTCTTCACGATCGTGAACTCGAGATCGTCGCCCTTCGAATCCGCAACTCGTGTAATTTCGGCTCCGCCATCGAAGGCCAAACGAGCCTTCAAACGCTTCATCTGCGAAGTCGAAATGCGTTCCGGCGGTGTAAACCCTCGAAGCTTATTGGAATCAGAATCAGGGCTGAACAAGTTCGGATCGATTTGCATCCAGAGATAGCGCAGCGAGTGAGGCGACTCGTTGTGATACGTAATCTCTTCGCTACCTGTAATGTGCTGCTTCGTATCATCCAGATGGACGTCGATCACATAGTCGGCTCGTTGCTGCCAATAACGTGGGCCAGGTGCCCCGGCCGCGTTACGGTAGCCATTCGGAGTCGGCAAAATCTCTTCTAACTGCCGAAACTTGTCCTGCTGACCGTATTTCAAATTATCGATCGGCTGTGCGAAGCAAGTCGAGCTCGCAACAAGCGAAGAAAACGCAACGATCGCGAGAGTGAGCACTCTGCGAACCATGGAATTGAATGTGAAATCAAGGTGCATTGTCATTCCGCACTGGTAGGTAGAAAAATGGTTGGAACACACTTCTGTCGACATTCCAAAGCGGAAGAGGCGCTGTCTGGAACAGAAATCGATGTCGCAGGAAGGTAGAGCTTGATCTAGCTTAGTCGCGGATGCAAATAAGCCCAAAAGTACGGATAAACCCGTCCTGTCAGGCTTGAGTCTGCAATCTGCGAGTATTGAAACTATAAGATTGAATCCCTAGTTAGCAAATCGGCCTGAAGAGCTTGTAACGCGACTTGGACCGCAAATTGCCGTATCCGATCCCCGTAGCTCGCGTTCCAATTCGGTAAAATTGATAATGGCCTGTCTTTTTGCCTGACGAAACGGGATGAAACCCGCTGCGTGCCAAGCGAAACAGCAAAACTTCTCACTGCCGCATTTGAAACCAGAACAAACGCGATGCCTGAAAACTTTACCTTCGGTTACTGCACTAATGTTCACGCCGGAGTCGATTTAGACTCGGCCAAACTCAGCTTGCTACGCTACGCGAGTTCCGTCCGTGAGCACCTACGCTGCTCGGATTCTCTACCTCTCGGGCTTTGGCTTTCCGATACAACCTCGGAACAACTAGCCGCACCCGCGGAGACCCGGCAATTCAAACATTGGCTTAGCGAGAATCACTTCTCGGCTTACACGCTCAACGGCTTTCCCCAACGAGATTTCCACGAGCCCGTGGTCAAACATGCCGTCTACGAGCCAACTTGGTGCACGCCTGAGCGCCGCGACTACACACTCCGCCTGGCAGACATACTTAGCCAGCTGATTGCTGGCGATTTAGGGACCATTTCCACACTTCCGCTCGGTTGGCCCCACCAACCGTGGTCTGACGATGACCTGGCCGCGGCCGGAAAGAACTTACGGCAGGTCGCCATGCGACTCGCCGAATTGCGAGAAGAAACCGGCAAAGAAATCGTACTCGCTATTGAACCCGAGCCGGGATGTGTACTAAACACAGCCCCTGAGATCGTCGACTTTTTCGAGCGTTACTTGTTTGTCGGCGAAGAGCAAGCAGCCGCCCAAAGGCACTTGTCCGTTTGCCATGACATCTGCCACTCGAGCGTCATGTTCGAGGAGCAAGAGTTCGCACTGCAACAGTACCTAGATAACGGCATCCGCATTGGTAAAGTACAAGTCTCGGCCGCGGTGCATGTACCCTGGAACGAATTGGACTCGACCGAGCAAACGACCGCCGCGTGGCAGCAACTCTCCGAGTTCAATGAGCCGAAGTACTTGCACCAAACCACCCGAGCCCGAGACGACGGCAAGCTCGACAGCATGCAAGAGGATCTGCCAGACGCCCTTAAGCAATGGCAGCCGCCCGAGCCCGGCTCACCGCCATGGCGAGTCCATTTCCATGTGCCCATTTTCGTCAAACAATTTGAACTCCTCCGAACCACCCAGGAGGACATTCAGAAGGTGATTCGTTTTCTCGATAGTCACCGTACTAGCCAAGTAGGTCCGGCAAACTGGTTTACCGGGCACTACGAAGTGGAAACCTACGCTTGGCCCGTCTTGCCAAAGAGTCTAGCCGTGGATGACTTGGCCACCGGAATTGCCCGCGAAATGACGTTCCTCCGCGATTTGGCTCAAAAATGATTCCCAAGGCGGCACTTGGCAAATTTCAGCTCGACCAACAACCAGCAAAAAAACCCACTGGACTTTGCATTCCAAGACTGCAACGATTGAGGTTGAAGAGAATTCAGAGTTCGGCTTCATCAGGCAACACAGGTACGGTGGACCTCAAAATGCGACTTCCTGTCTGGGCCAAGGCGGCAATCATTGCGAGCTTTCTATTAACGGTTTCCTGCACGCAATCCCCTGCGAGCCAGCGCAGCCGAACGCCGGTCCTACAAGTCAGAGTCGTTCGCAGTCTGCCGCATGATGCAGACGCGTTTTGCCAAGGCCTCGTGGTCGAGAATGGCACAGTTTACGAAAGCACGGGACAGTACGGAAAGTCTTCGTTACGCCGTGTCGATTTGGAAACGGGTCGCCCCACAGTGCGCCGGGATCTTGGCCCCACCTACTTCGCCGAAGGTATAACCATCCTCGGCAACCGCATCTATCAACTGACTTGGAAGAGTCGCAAGTGCATCGTTTACGACAAAGGCAAAATGACCGCGCTCGGGGTTTTAAATTACGCGCGAGAGGGCTGGGGCCTAGCGAACAACGGCAAAGAGATTTTCCTAAGCGACGGCACGTCAACGATACGAGTGCTCGCCCCTGACACGTTCAAAGTCAAACGGCGGATTCTTGTGAAGGATGGTCGCCGTAGTATCGGCGACTTGAACGAACTGGAGTTCGTGGACGGACACATATTGGCAAACGTCTGGTATGAAGATCGCATTGCAAAAATCGACCCGATGACTGGCAAAGTCGTTGCCTGGATTAACTGCAGCGGTGTGTACCCGGCTCGAACTCGGCCGAGCCGTGAACATGTCCTCAACGGCATCGCTTACGATGAGGCCGAAAAGAAGCTCTACGTGACAGGCAAAAACTGGCCCCGCATGTATGAAATTGAAATCGTCGATGAAGCTCCAGTTCCCCCAGCAAACGCGGCTGGTACGGAAGATCCTTAATTCGGGTACTCGATGCGATTCAATGCTCCGTGCGCCTCAATGCTCAGCGGTTGCATCTACTGCCATTCGAGCGCCACATGGCATCTCCGTGAACCCCGTGGGCAGATCGTGTCTCCATTGCTAACATCGAGGCGGTGGTATTTGAATTCGGAGACCGTCACGATTCCCCCGATCTTTCCGCCCCAATCTTCCTCGGAGAAAGCACCAAAATGGCCTACTTGGGCGTTAACGTCGATCACGTTGCGACGGTCCGGCAAGCGCGGCAAACTTATGAGCCCGACCCGATCGCCGCCGCAGCCATCGCTCAGCAATCGGGCGCGGATGTAATCACAATTCACCTGCGCGAAGATCGACGTCACATCCAAGACCGTGACTTGCGAGTCATGCGGGAAACAGTATTCCATGGCCTGAACCTCGAGATTTCCTGCGAACCGGAAATCATCTCGATTGCTTGCGAGACCAAACCAGACGAAGCGACTCTGGTCCCAGAGCGGCGAGAAGAAGTCACCACTGAAGGCGGACTGGACGTCGCCGGTGATCGAGAACGCGTCGGGCAGGCCATTGAACGTCTACGAGAGGCGGAAATCGCAGTTAGTCTGTTCGTGGATCCAACTTCAGAGCAAATTGAAGCCTCAAAGTTCCTGGGCGCCCAAGCAGTCGAGCTACACACCGGGGCATACGCTTTGGCAGATGGAGCAGAAGCCAAGGCCGGCGAACTGCGGCGGTTGAGCGACGCAGGCAAGCTGTGCCATGATCTAGGAATGAGACTGCATGCCGGTCACGGCCTGAACTACCATAATGTGCTCCCGGTTGCGGCGATCCCCGAGATGCGGGAGCTCAACATCGGACACAGCATTATTGCCCGTTCAATTTTCGTGGGTCTTGCTCAAGCGGTCCGCGAAATGCGTGAGATCATTAACCAAGCTGGCTACACGGCCCCCTGCATTTAATTGCCAGGGCGTCCAGCAAAAAGTGCGCTGCTAGAGCTGACCTTGGACCTAATCCTGAAACTTTGAAAACGCGAAACAAGTGCTGAACTTGCCTTGCACGAACCAACCCTAAGAGTAACCACCATGACGGAAAGAAAAGGCAGCGACTACGCAGGACTATCAGTCGCCATTATTACTCCCCTCCAAGATGATGTTCTCGATGTCGCACGTCTTCGACAACAGGTCGAGTTCCAGATTGAAGCGGGAACACGCTGCATCGTTCCAGTCGGGACCACCGGCGAATCTCCAACGCTTTCCCATGAAGAGCACGAACGCGTTATTAGCGAAGTTGTCCAAATCGCGGCAGGCCGCGTGAAGGTGATGGCAGGAACGGGTAGCAACTCGACCAGCGAAGCGCTTCGCCTAACCCGCTGGGCAGCCAAGGAGGGAGCCGACGCCACGCTCCAGGTTGCACCTTACTATAACAAGCCGACTCAAGAGGGCTTCTACCAGCACTTCAAGGCGATCGCCGAAGACGTGGCGATGCCAGTTTGCGTTTACAACATTCCAGGTCGAACCGGAAAGAACATTGAACCAGAAACAATTTGTCGACTAGCGGAGATCGATAACATCACGATGGTGAAAGAGGCCACGGGTTCGCTGGACCAATGCTCACAGATTCTCAACAGCACGAACCTCACGGTGCTCAGCGGCGACGATAGTTTGACACTTCCGATGATGAGTGTCGGAGCACAAGGAGTCGTCTCCGTTGCCGGTAACATCGTTCCGCATGACGTAGTCGCTCTAGTGGAAGCAGCACAATCTGGTGACTTCGCAGGCGCACACCACTGGCACCATAAATTGTTCCCGCTTTGCCGCGACATGCTGGGGCTGAGCACGAACCCAATCCCGGTCAAAATTGCCATGCGGTTACTCGGTCGCGACTCTGGCGAATTGCGACTCCCCATGACTCCACTCGAGCCGCACCTGGAAGCCGCACTGCGTAAAACGCTTGAAGAATACGGTTTGCCACTTTCCGAATAGGGAACGCGCCTGGAGAATTTCCAGTTCGCGTAGGCAAAATCGTTACGACTTGGCCAGCACAATCGCCCAACGGCGATTTCGGGGCCAGTCAACCAGCGGTAGCCCGCCAAGCGGACTGGCCATCCTAAATTTTTTGGGATGCCCATTTTCTCTGCATCGGAATGACGGCTTGAGTGCTCAACAACTAATCGAAGCGATCTGCGAACTGCGCCCGGACTATACTCCGGCCCAACACCTGAGACTCGCTTTGCTCCTGTGCCTGCAGCACGAAGACACTAGCAAACTGGCTCAAGACGCAGAGCGACTGGAAGGGCAAATCTTGGAAGTGACTATCCAACTCAGCGCCTCGACCGACCAGCACGCAGCCATCGCCAGTGACTTGGATTCACTCGCTGCGACTTCAACATGCGAATTCAATGCGAAGCATGTCTGGACGCTTGTACGAGCCTTGAAGGTCCAGAGCCAAATCCTGCAGCTTTATCACGAATAACTACATCAGCTTGAAGTTGTACACGCTCAACGAACGTGCCTTTTCCTCTCGGTGCGTTTCAACCGGGCAACGCGTTACAACAAAAACAGCTTGGCAATCGCGACGTAGATCACGATGCCCAAGATATCGTTGATACCGGCCACAAATGGATTGCTCATCAAAGCCGGATCCCAGCCGATTCGCTTGAAAATAAGCGGCAAGATGGACCCCGAAAACGTGCCGCAGATCACCACTAATACAATCGTGATCGGCAGGACGAGAGCTGCCTGAATCGTTGGTGCAAACATCAACGCCGGCAAAGCGGCGAGGGCTGCCAAGAAAAACCCCAGCAGCAAACCCGTCAAAAATTCCCGCACAACAATTTGCCACCAATCACCGACACGCACGTCGCCGGTTGCCATGGCGGCAATGATCAAGGTCGAGGTCTGGGCACCCGAATTTCCGCCCGAACCGATGACAAGCGGAACGAAGAGATACAACCATTCGTAGTCCTGCATGAACCCATCGTAAAACTTGAGAGCGAATGCGGTGAGCAACGCGCAGAAGAAGAGAATTGCTAACCATAGACCGCGTTTCCAAGCAAGCGTTACGACGGGAGTTCGCGTGTAACTATCCTCCAGCGGTTCGACGGCGGCGATCCGCTGGACATCCTCGGCTGCTTCTTCAAACACGACATCGATCACATCGTCGTGCGTGATAATTCCCAACATATGCTGCTGGTCGTCCACAACAGGTATCGCGAGCAAGTCGTATTTGGCGACAGTTTGCGCCACATCTTGCTGATCGGCCTGCGGATCCACCGTCAGAATATCAGTGTCCATCAGCTCACCGATTTCCACATTTGGACGGCCAATCGAAGAGACCAACATCCGTGTACTGAGGACCCCACGGAGGTGATTCGTCTTGTCCACGACGTAGATGTAGTAAATCGTCTCCAAGTGCTCCGCTTGACCACTCAAGTGGTCGAGCGCTTGGCGGACCGTCAAACGCTCATCAAGGCAGGCCGCTTCGGTCGTCATGATCGAGCCGGCCGTCCCCTCTTCGAAGGTCTGCAATCGCCGGATATCGCGACGATCCTCCGAAGGCACCAACGCTAGCAGGGAATCAGCACGGTCCGGTCGAATGTCGCTAAGCAAATCGACAGCATCGTCGGCAGGAATATTGGCGACGAGGTCAGCTACCTCGCGTTCGTCCTGCATTTCCAACATGGCTTGCTGTCGATCAGGGTCGAAGTAGCTAAAGATCTCAGCCCGCAAGCCATCATCCGCGTGCTGCAGAACGCGCCAAGCCTCATCGCGACCGAGGCCTTCCATGAATTCAGCTGTCCGCGAAGGGTGCAAAGCCGTGCAGAATTCGCGCAGTTGCTCAACGTCATCCTCGGCGAGCATTTCGCGAAGTTCAGGTAGAAAAAGAGTGTTGATCATCGTGCGTTCGGCTCGAACTCGTAGGCCTAGCCCGAACGAAGAAGTTCGAGGGCTTAAGGGCAATAGACGCGAAGCTGCATGGCCAATGCCAAGCTGCACCACAGTATCGCTGCATTTCGCCGCAGGCAAAGTACTGTGTGGGGCTCGCCCTTCGAAAAGCCCCCCATAGAATGAACTCGGACGCGGAAAGAATCTAGTCGCGAGCGGTACTCAAGTTCGGAGTGCTCATTCGACTTCATCCCTATCCGCACACTCCAGCAAACCACAGAGGCCATTTACAGAGTCAAACCTGATGACAATCAACGAGAAGCAGACCGAGATCATCGGCGAATTAACTAAGGCTTACTTCATGGAACTGGAGACAGTCATGAACTACATCGCCAACAGTGTCCACTTGGACGGAGTCCGCGCTGAAGAAATTAAAAAGAGCCTCGCTGCTGATGTGGCCGAAGAAGTCGGACACGCGCAACAGCTCGCCGATCGAATCAAGACCATCGGAGGAAAACTACCTGGCAGCCTGCAGTTCAAACCCGTTCAAGAGTCGCTGCAACCGCCAGCGAACACGACGGACCTCGTCGCGGTAATCAAGGGAGTTATCGATGCGGAGAATGCCGCCTGCGAGCAGTACTCCAAGATCATCCAACTCTGCGACGGCATCGACTACGTTACTCAAGACATGTGCATCACGCTGCTTGCGGACGAAGAGCAGCACCGCCGTGAATTCCGCGGCTTCCTAATGGAATACGAAAACTAGTCGCCTCGCGAGCGGAGGCCCGCTTCTCGCCCGAAACGAAACTCCGACCCCGTGACGGAATCACTTCTTGCGGCAATGTCGATTGTCCAGCACCGACGAGAGCTCTTAGCATCAAGACCAAGAAGCCCGTTGCCTGGACTGACTTTTTGGCAAAACGGCAAAAAGCACTTTTGTATTTCGTAGTCCAAAGCGTACGTCGCTTTGCTAGCACAGATGCCTTGGGCAAGCCTGCATGCCGTTGCGAAGCGAGTAGACCACTTTCTGCTGCCTTAGCGGGCAAAGCAGATCCCGGACCACAACGCGAGTGCTTGCAAATCCCCAACTCGAGCGGGTGGTAGACGGGTTCGAATTCATAGGTTTCTTTAGAGTGAAGTTTCGCTGCACTCTGGCCCTCATACGTTTGAGCCCCAGGTGTAGTCAGTTGTAACGGAGTATAAGTATGAGAAGCCTTCGAACACTTGCGATGTTCCTAGTCGGACTCACGATCGGATCGACCGCCATCGGTCAAACCGCTTGCCCGAGATGCGGCCGTGTCCACAGTTCTCCAAGGACTGTCAGTTCAAGCTTTCAGGCGCAGGCCCAGGCAGAGGCTCAGATGATGGCTTCGCGATCGTACAAAGGGCACGTGCGTGGCACAGTTCCCGGAGTCCGGTTTAGCGGCGTCGGCTGGAGTTCATCGAGCCCGAATGCATCGACGTGCACACCCGGAGGTGGCATGGCTTTGGTTGCCGATGCAGTCGCCCGAGGACGCGATGGATGGTACCGCGTTCGCTACTGGCGTTAGTTCACGATCCAGTCTTGCTCGGGAAATGCTCAGGAGGCCTTACTAGGATCCTGAGCCGGCGGGCCAGAGGAACTGGATGACCTCCACGGGTGGCTCCGGCCATTCTCCAAATGTCCTCAAATAAGCCAGCGCGTTGGAACCTCGCGTTGAGGGGGACAAAACAACTTGCGGGGCGACTCGAAGGATCGTAGTTCGCCCTCCGCTTTCACTCGGCGGCTCCAATTTCCATTGCGAATTGGCAAGTTGGCTTCCTGGCCTTCGCCCGCAAACTGTCGACTACCTGTCGCCATGATGTCCCCGAATGCCTGTTCGCACTTGGGAGAGCTCAAGTCGCGAGGTAGAATCGGGGTTTTCGCCCATAAGACCGAACCGAAGCTCCTGACGCATGCCGCGAATGTACACACTCCGACAACCGCTCACTTCGATCACAATTTTCAAGCCACAGCGGGCAGACCAAACTGAGTCGCGTACGCGACTCTGCAACAACCTCGCTGCGGTCCTGTTCGTGGCATTATGTGTCTGGACGAGCAGCCCGTCCGTTTCGGCCCAGGAGACGGCCGGTAGTGCCTCGGCGAATCCTGCCGAGACCGGCGGGGTAGGGCAGACGCCCCCAAAATCGAACTTGCCCGACCTAACAATCCCAAAGGACGGCAGTGACAATGAGCTGAAGTCGTTTGTGGCGATGGTCAAGAAACTGCGGCCCCAGCTTCCCCAAGACTACACCGCAATGCAAACCGCCATTCGCGATGCGTCCAAAGAGTTACTCAAGCGACTGAAGGGCAAAGAGGACACGAACGAATATCGCCAAGTCGAATTGGATATCATCACCGCGTCGGTGACTTTATTAACCTTCGTGCCGCCCCAACAGCAAGCCAAAGCGATTGAACAAATTCACGAATTCCTGAAGAATCGAGATCCGCTCTCGATCACGGATGTACAAACCGGGATGCTGGCTGCCAGCATGCTGGAAATGCAATCGAACAAGAAGCCAGCTCGTGACACCTACCAAGTCATGCTGGACTTGCTCGAAGAAGACAAACGTGAAGAGATGCAGTCCCTGTGCGTGAATCTCGAAGCGAACCTCGCCCGCCTAAATCTCTTGGGTTCGAAACTAGAGCTAGTCGCCCGCGACTTAGAGGGTCGCAAAGTTGATATTGAAGACTACTCGGGCAAGTTTGTGATCGTCGATTTCTTCGCTACATGGTGCAAGTCATGCATCGAAGAACTTCCGCGATTGCAAGGACACTACGAGAAGTACCGCTCCAAGGGTTTGGAGGTGATAGGTGTCAGCTTGGATGATACATTGCCTCCGCTGGAATCCTTCCTGGAGAAGAGCGAATTGCCTTGGCCAATCGTGCACGATGCGAATGACGATCCTCTCAAGACACTGCGACTCAAGTACGGAATCGCTCAACTGCCAACTGTCCTTCTCCTGAACAAAGAAGGCACAGTCGTGTCACTGGAAGCCCGAGGTACAGAACTCGATCGATTGATGCAGCTCTTATTTGAAACCCCCACGCCAGCACCGCCACCGAGTGCTCCATCGACGGAGGCCGGCAGCGACGGTTCCTAGTCGTAGCTCGTTGCAACGGTTTGCGTCAGCCAGACTTCGAAGTGCATGCACATGCGACAAAAGGGATTGAAGCAGATAATGCCCGATACGCGAAAGACCTTTGATACTTCTTTACAGATGCCATGGCGGACGTGTGGGCTTGGGCTTGCCGCAGCTATGCTGCTCAGCGGATGCAGTACGGAAAAGCCTGCCGAAGTTGGTAGCCAGACGGAATCCGATCCACCTTCGATTGCGCTCGGTGGCTCGCCCTCGGACACACCTGCCACAGGTTCGACTGAGCTGATAAAGGCCTCACCGGACGGCACAACGACCGCTCAAAGCGACACTGTTTTCAACAGCAATCCACAAGCTGTTCAATCCAATCCTACGGCGGATTCGAACGCCACTTTCCAACCAACGGACCTGGGTATTGGAGCTCCCTCGGGCTTGGATTCCGACGCTCCATCCGGCGTGGAGATTCTTGGTGATACCCCACAGCCCACGTTTGAAAGCCGACCATTCACGCTGATTCGTCCTGTCGATTCGAATGCCCCCGCCGACTTGTTCAACCACCTTCAAGATCTTGACAAGGCACTCGGGGATTTGGTGCTCGCCGGATCTGGCAAGATTGTCAATGAAGAGCAGTTTGTCGAATTCGGCATGCGACTCGGCAACATGAAACTCGAGGCGGGTCAAAGGCTTGCAAACAGCCCTACAGCGACTGCGGAACAACGCAACTCAGGAGTTGTTGCTCAGCTCATTGCACTTTCCCACATGAGCGGACTGAGAGATGTTGAGTCGGCTAAGCAGCTTGAAACTCTTGCAAAAAATCTGATCGACCACTCCGATCCAGGCATCGCTCACCAGAGTCGAGTCATCATGCTCGGCTTTGCGCTGCAGAATTTGCAAAACGGTGTCGATTCGGACCCGAGCCAAATCACGGAGCAAGTTCAAGGACTATGGCAACGTCCCGAGGACCGGAACTTCCCTGAGTTCCTGATCGCGGAACGCACTTACTATGTGCTCCTTCAAATGGGCTTTGCCGACGAAGCAGGTGGAGTGAAATCGGCAATCGTTGAAGAGTATAGAAATCACCCCGACCCAAACCTATCTGCCAAGTCCTGGGCGTTGGAAACGGGCGCCAGCCAGGCCTTCGCAAACTACAACAATATCAGCTCAACTATCGGTACAGAGCAATTCAATCCATCGCTCCTCGTTGCTGCAGCACGTGATCTATGCCGAGAATTCCCCCAGCACCAGACCTTTGTCGAACTAGCCAATTCGATGACCCGAATCGAACGAAGTGGCAAGATTGAACTTAGTCAACTACTCGCTGACACTCTTCGTGAGGCTGCACCGAATCTCGCCAAGAGTGGGAAGCCTTCGCGAGCTGGAGCCATGCTGGCCGACCATGCAAGCCGAGTCGGTCTGATCGGCAAGTCCCTCGAGGTACCGGATCTGGTCGATTGGGATGGAAATCCTGTCGACATCAAAACCATACCCAACGCACTCCTGCTGGTCGATTTCTGGGCAACAGATTGTCTGCCTTGCTTGCAGGAAATACCAAGGCTCCGCCGTCTACACGCAGAGTTCGAGGGAAAAGGTTTCACGATTTTAAGCGTGAACGTCAACTCTTCACCCGAGGACGCTCGGCGATACCTACAGTCGCAGCAATTGCCTTGGCGACAGGCGAGACTGTCGGACGCCCCTGGGATGGAAGCGACATTTCTCAAACAGCACGGCATTCGAACTATCCCATTCACCATGTTGGTCGCCAGCGACGGAACGATCTCGACCATCCACGCATACGGTCAAGATCTTGAAGCCAAAGTTCGGCGAGAGATGTTGAACATGCTGGCTCCGAATTCAGAAACCGGCGATAGCCTAATCCCCTGATCAACGTCGAGCTCACGAAAGCAATCACCGATCACCTCCACTCTCATCCCAACAAGCTGAGAGTTAACCACGGATAGCGAAACAATGCACTCGAAAACTACCTCCCGTTGGCGGCCCCTTGCCGCTGGTCTGCTCTGCCTCAACATCGCCGGAGTCGTCGGAACTTCGTGGTGGCACCTTGCGAACGCAGGCGAGACTGTGCCCGCAGCGGACGAAAAAGGGGTCAGCGTTTCAGATGGTAACGTCCCTAAAACCCTGGGCTCCAATAGTGAACAGGTTCAGGTATCCACAAAACTCGAATCCGACCCCAATGCACTCAACGCTGAAGTACTGCAAGCCTCACGGAAAAGCGGCGACCAATCGCCTCCGGCGGACCGAACAGTCGGTAGCTTAGTCCCAGAGGACTTTCCCTCCCATGTTCCGCCAGAAGCAGACGCCGACGCCCTAGAGGATGATGCCGTCTTCCAGGAAATTCGGAAACTCTTCTCTTCGGACGACGAGCAACTACTCGCAGCTGAAAACACGTTGTCGAAGATGGAGACCTTTCCACCACTAGCAGGCCAACCGGCGGAGGCATTGCGAATCTTTGATATCGAACGCCAGACGAAGCGAGTCGCCTACGCAGCCCAACTCGCCGAAGTGGCTCAAGCGATGCTTGCCGATGCCCACTCTGAGCTAGCGGCAGGCAACGCAAAACAAGCCAATGAGATCCATGGCATGGCAACCTCTTTAAGAATCATGGCCGCCAAACTACTGAAGGCGGATTAGCTCGCCCCTACTGAAGAAGAGCGAGACTCTGCTCGAACGCCATTCTTAGTTCGCCAGCTGCAATCCGCTATTTGGCGGGCAGATCGAAATCGCCACTGAGATCACGCCACACGCAGTGAATATGATTCGCTGGATTCCCCGCTGCGTCCGGCTGCACATTGATGAACTCGACCAAAAACTTGGGACCTTGGATCACGTAGTAGTGGCCTATGCCCAATCGCTTTGCCCCAGACCAAGCGAACTTCACCTTGTCTATTCCGGCTTCTGCGATCTGTGCTAAGCGAGCTTTGGCGACCACCGGCTTCATTTTTGAAGTGTAAGTCTTCAGGAGTTTCTCAAGGATTTCTTTTTGCTCTGAAGTCATCTCCGACGCAGCCAGTCCACCTAGCTCTTCGAGTGGAGGCTGAGCTTCGCCTGCGGCTCGTATTTCGTCAGGCGTTTCACCTGGGAGCATGACCGTCTTCATTTGCTCCTCATCGAAGCTCTTCAGAAGGTCAAAAGCCAATTGCTCTTCCGCCTTTAGAACGCGGAGCCCCTTCCTAAATCCATCGCCGTAATTGTCCTTTAACATGGCTGGATTTGCGGCAAAAAACTGAGGCGTCGAATCCAGGAACTTACCGCCTTCGAATACAAAATTCAGCGAGAGGTGATGACCTTCGATACTCAGTCCCCAACGCGTTTTTTGTTTCGGCGTTCCGAACACAGTGAAGTAGTACTTCTCAGGATTCCGAACCGAGGCACGATCTGGTCCCTCTAGCTTGAGCAAGACCGACTCGAGCTGCATCACTTTGGTCGCTTTGTTGTAACCAAGCTGGCTCAACGTCGCACGCAACAATGCACGAGCCGCTTTCTTCTGCTCCTCGTTCATCTCCATCATTGGAACGCCCTTGCGTGACTCCATTGGAATGAAGTGCCACGCGACGCGTTTTTCACTGTCGAACTCGAGAGTTGCTTTCGCACGTTGGTCTTCATCCAAACTCGCCAAGAACGCTTTAGCTGCTGGTACGACCCAGAGTTGCTTGTTCTTTGACTGTTTTTTTTGTGCCGCTGGCTTTTCCTGCGCAAGCAAGCGAGGAGGCTGAGCCACAAGAAAAGTTACTATTCCGAAGACCAGAATCAAAGGGAAACGAACACATCTAGCGCTGGTAAAATTCATCCACAGTCTCCGGGGGGCAGGGCACATCGCTAAACAGGAAGCGCCGATTAGGAAGTAAAGGCTGGAACTCGGACAAGAAGAACGGCAGGAACAGAGTTGAAGAGTGATTGCTCTGATCGTCCGAAGCACTGTCGTCCGCAGGGGTCCGCACGGGCGTGCCAGGATAGCACAAACGCAGTACGATGCCACAAGCGGAGCATTGCTACTGAGCCTGCGACGCTTGGCGGAGGATCCTTGGAAGTGCAGCGAAAAAAAAGCCCTCGTAGTTGGGTGACTACGAGGGCCTTGTTCCCTGGCACCGGAGCCCGTTGTTTCCAACTGGCTCCGGTGCTCAGACTTAAGCTCTATCGCGAAGCTCCAAAAGGGGACGATTGACCCAGAAATCATTCCTCTTTGGACTTGTGCTCCGACCCAGGAGGGAGGCCAGCTATGATTTCCCGCAAAAGCATAGCCAACGACAGAGCTTCCACTGATCGACATCCTGTCTTAGCAAACCATTCATCCGTGAATTGTCGGGCGAGCGACGTGTTTCACCGTATCTCGGTGTGGGTCTCACGTGCTCACCAGCTGTTTGCCACAAGAATCGAAATAGCGGAAGATTCTGCTACGCGTCAACGGGAAAAAATGCATTCGGATCGCTGGGTGGAAAAATCCCAAAAGTCAGAGGCTTTTTCGAGTTTTTGTCAGCTAAGTACGCTTTTGCAAGCATCTCATCCGTCACCGACTGGCCGTCACGATTGATCCAAGATCGGACCCCGCAGCCGGACAAAAGCAGACAACCGCGTTGCGTATTTTCAATGGCCCACTCGATCGCTTTCTCACGATCAGGAATCACCTGCGCACGTCCCGGAGAGGCTACACCACCTAGAACGTCCATAGCCATCGATTGCATAGCGGGAGGCGTTAGGTCAGTGCCAGTTAGCACGATCTTCGTGCATGCTTTGTCGAGCATTTCCCCCATTCGTTGCCGCCATTTTGCATCTAGCCGGCAACTTAGATCGATCACGATCGTCTCTGGGCCCTGCTGATGCTGTCGCAGTGCATGAGCGGCTACGGCAACTCGGTCCGGGGTCTCACCATCGTCGACGTAAATCGGCGTTTCAATGGACTGCTCGATGCGTTGAAGACGGCCCGGAATGGATTGCAGTTTCTCCGTACCAGCAATCGCGTCGGGTACAGAAAAGTCAAACATCCATGCGGTTGCCACGGCTGCCAATGCGGCCCGAGCCACGTGATCACCAGGCGTCTTCAAAGTGAGTGGCATGAGCATATTGCCAGCCGTAATCAGCAACTGCTGTTCCGCTCCCATACGACTCAATCGCTTCGCACGCACATGCTCAGCGGCGTCCAAACCGTAGGAAATTGCTGGACAACCACAAGAATCGGCCCAAGTCGTGGCCTGCGCGTCGTCGGCGTTAAAAAGCAGCATCCCGTGGGACTTGAGTGAATTCAAAAGTTGGTCAAGCAGCTGCCCAAGACTTCGAGCACTTGGTCCGCCGCTGACCTGCGCGCCTCGCATGCCAGTCAATATCACCAGATCAAACTCGATACCGCTGGTCACTCGATTGCAGAGCATAGCTGGGGTCAGCTCAATCACCGCTGCCGGTGAACCGGATTCGTCAGCTCTTTTCATCCATTCGGCGAGTCGTGTTGCGCCAGGTGCACGCGTCGCGGTACGATCACACTCGGTCGAATCACTTGCACCCAACGAAGTGTAGTAGGCGACGGCGCCACCGAGGTGCTTCAACATCGAAGCGACGTAGAGAGCTGTAGTCGATTTCCCGTGGGCACCGACGATTCCGATCGTCAACATGCGTTGGGAAGGATCACCAGCGAGCTGCTGACAGACCTGGGCAAAAGCCTCTTGCGTGTTCTCAACGAGACATTGAGGAACCGAGACAGGAAGAATTCGCTCGGCGACCACAGCCACTGCACCGCGACGAATCGCCTCTTCAACTCTGTCGTGCTCGTCGCCAGCCGCTGTGTGCCGTGGAATAAAAACGTCACCTGGCTGACACTTGGACGCACGATCCTTGCACCGTGTGACTTGGATATCTTCAGCGCCAACGAAGACTGCCTCAGTGAATAGCCCTCGCAGACTGAGACCAGATGGTTTGGGTTCGGAAGGACGAAATTTTCCGCCAGAATTAACCGAGGAATCCGAATCGGGTTGAACAGAACCATCATCAGGGAACGACGTCGACATCTGCGGCCTCCTTGCCACTAGTGAAAACGTGTATCGCGTATTTATTTTTATTTGCGACATCCTTGCCGCGGCTAACTGACCAGAAAAAACCGGATGAGTGCCCATCCAGATGATTTAATAATGGCCAGCCAGTGCACCGTGTTCAGGTAAAAGTCTTACCCAGCCACGAGAAGATTAGCGTGTCCCGAATCATAGAAGTCGTCAACATGAAAACCAGCACCGAACGCCCGAGTCTTGAAAAAGCGGTGAACAACCATGCTTTTCCTTGCTTGTTCATTCCCTTGAACCGGGTTGCTAGCTAAAGTGTCGTTCTCGAAATGAGCTCCAGACAGAGCTAGCTTCTGGGCAACTGAAAGTCGTCCGGTCCTGCGTCCGTCAGAAACTAAAACCAAATCCGAAAACCAGAATTTGGCTTCCCCATGTCCTCACAAGATCTCGACGAAGACGCATTGGCCGCCTACTTGCACTTAACTCCAAGTCAGGTGCGACGATTGGCCGACCGCGATCAACTGCCAGGCCGCAAAATCGGAGGAGCCTGGCGTTTCGCAGAAGCCGAAATCCACACCTGGCTCGAAGAGAAGATCGGTGCGAGCGATGCAGACGAGCTAACCAAATTCCAGCCCGTCGTCGATCGCTGGAGCAAGTCAACCGAAGCTGCACTCAGGCTCAGTGATTTAACCCAACCAGAGGCCATCGAGGTACCGTTCTCTGCCCGCACGCGAAGCAGCGTTGTGAGGAGAATCTGTGCTTTGGCCGAGAAGACTGGCCTACTCTGGGACGCACCGCGAATGGTAGAAGTTGTTCTCGCACGAGAACAAATGCACTCAACCGCGCTCGACGATGGCGTCGCACTGCTTCACCCACGCCGCCCTCAATCTACGATACTTGGTGGCCCAATTCTCGCGTTGGGAGTCTCGACCCAACCGATCGCATTCGGCAATCGAAGTGGTCACCTAACCGACATTTTCTTTTTACTTTGCTCGACAGATGACAAAGTCCATCTCCAACTGCTTTCCAAACTCTCTCACCTAATTGCTAAACCCGACTTCCTTGAAGGTCTTCGCTCTAGCGAGTCGCCTACGAGTGCTTACGAAACGATCACTCAGTTCGAAGACGAATTCGATGAAGAACAAAGCGATTAACCCAAGCAGCAAGACTAGGACCTCCGCTCCAATCACCCGCACGATCGGATGGACCGGCCCCCAAGAAGGCTGTTTTGCTGAGATGCGAAACAGGATTACTGCATCAAGCATTCACATCGAAGACATGGACAACGAGCGACTCTTGCTGGACAAATCCAGGCAGGGCTCAGGCTTCCAGCGAGCCATCATCGCTTGCTCAGATCGTTTATCGATGCCAAGCGAGTTCCTTGGAAGCGGTGAAATTCCAATCGCACTAGCTGCCAGCGACTGGTGGATTGGCTCCGGCATCACAGGAAGTCGCAAAGCCAATTTGCCGATCATCCCCTGGTTTCGATGGTGGGACTTCTGGCACCCCTGGATACACGGGACTGCACCAGAGCTACTCGAGCCGGCACCGCCTCGGATCATCGCTGCAAAGCCTCTCCCCGGCGAGAAGCCCCCGCAAACGGACACGCCACCTTTTTCGTCAGGGGAAAATCCGCAGCAAACACCTCGTGGTTTACTCGTCGGACTCTGCAATTCTACGTTGGAGGCGTACCAAAGGCTGTTTCGTGAACTCGGTCATGAAACCGTCGAGACTCTCCGACCATCTGAAGAATCTTACCAATCGCCAAATCGATTGCCGGGACTTGCAGTCCAATCGGCCTCGCGTGCTGAATGGCTACTAGTCGATGATTCGGTCCTGACGACAAGTCGGGGGATGGCCTCCGATGCAGAGCGATTGGCTAGCTGCGTTCCGGAACCTATTCTTGAACGAGGCGGCGCATTGCTCATTTTTTGCGTCTCCCACCCTCGCTGGGACTTGTTTCAGGAACTAGCTGCGAAGTTTGCGGGCCAACGAGTGGAGATGGTCGCCAAGCCTACAACGGGGACCGATATCCGCGAATTACTGCAATCGATTTGTTGATGCACTCTGCGTCTGCCTTTTCTCCTCAGCCGCGCTCTTCCGCAGGTAGTTTGGCTTGAGAATGGTCGCATCGACGAACTTCCCAAGCCCAGCTTGTTCGGCACCGATCGCAGCGATGGCCTCCACCGTTGGCTCCCAAATCTCGGGGGGCGCGGCCGAGTATGCCTCGCCGGTGGGCTGATAGCTGCTGAGTCCTGGCCCAGCTACGCAAACTGGATGGTCCGCGTCCAGGCTCGTCGGTTTGGCACTCCACACGTCCGCATCCTGCACATGCGAGGGGACGAGACAATTGCGGTCACGTTCCGTAAACAGCCAAGTTGCGGAGAAAACCTGCTTCCGAAACGCGTTGATAACCGGCACGACGATCTTCGGCCGCTCACCCCCAAGCTCAGCAGCCGCACCGACAGCGATGGCCTCGAGTGTGTCAACTTCGACGACCGGAATTCTCAACGCAAACGCTATAGCTTTGACGGTCGCGAGCCCGACTCGCAACCCTGTAAACGAGCCCGGGCCAACCGTCGTGGCAATCCACTCAAGGGTCGCGAAGGCGTCGGAGTCTCCCGAAAACTCCTTCACTTCAGTGCTCTCCATCAGCGTTTGGATCGCCACAGCCATACCTTGCACGCTATTCAGCGCCTCATCAGGTTGCCTCTTCGCGATCAATTGGCCGTTCGAAAACAAGCCAATTGTTGGATTCATTCCAGAGCACTCGACAGCTAGATTCGGCACGGTTTGAACTTTTTGGGAAGTGAAGGATCAGATTCTCCACAAACAGGGAATTGTGGGAGTCTTTCGGTAAAGTAACTGCCGATCTACACTAGGCGTCTCGATTTGAGCCAGCGTGCTTCCAACCTGAGCCGTAAATCTGGTTCAAAAGGCTTTTTGCCCCAAGTTGAAGACTCGCCACCTGCCGCCTTCCTGACGCCATCTGTTTGCTAACTGGCTGGTGTCGTTCGCTCGGTGAAACTTAATTGTCATTTTGCGTTGTGTTGTATGTTCCTAGGAGAAGCCTGTGCGGCAAGCTCTGATTAGCGATATCCATGGAAACCTTGAGGCCCTCAATGCGGTCCTCGCGGATATCCAAGGTCAGAACGTGGATCGCATTGTGTGCCTCGGCGATATTGTCGGCTATGGTCCGAACCCTTGCCAATGTCTCGACAGCGTGATGAAGCGTTGTGAGTTGACGATCCTTGGCAATCACGATCAGGCGGCCTTGTTCGATCCCGAAGGTTTCAATCCAGTTGCCTTGCGAGCCATTTATTGGACGCGTGACGAGCTCGATCGCGGCCCTGGCTCCGCCGCTGTCATCAATGGCAGGTGGGATTTCTTAAGTGAGCTCCCCAAGTTCCGCAAGGACGGTGACACCATGTACGTGCATGGTTCGCCGCGAGACACAACGAATGAGTACGTTTTCCCAGAGACGATCTACGATCAGACGCGGATGACGACACTTTTTGATCGAGTCGAAAAATACTGTTTCCAAGGTCACACTCACATGCCAGGCGTCTTTACAACAGATGCCGAGTTTGTGACGCCGGACGATTGCGATAACGAATTTCCGCTCGGCGATGAAAAACTGATGATCAACGTTGGATCCGTGGGGCAGCCCAGAGACGAAGATCCCAGAAGCTGCTATGTGATTGTCGACCAGCCACAAGAGACAATCTTTTTCCGCCGTGTCGAATACGATGTGGAAAAGACGATCGAGCAGATTTATGCTATCGAAGATCTTGATAACATGCTCGGTGATCGATTGCGTGGCGGACGCTAGACGATCTTAGGCGGCTCGGGGCACTCCGTTTTTCCCTGAATCACACGATGCGAACCGTCCCTGCCGGCGTACGACCCAAACGCGGAACCACACAGGCGCACGCTGAGCCTTTCGCTGTTACAATTGCCATGGCGGAAGGCATAGAACGCAGCGGAAAAAGAATGCTGCGGAACTGCTTTCCTGCCCCCGAAGCCGTTGGGCAGATCGCAGCTCA
Source organism: Pirellulaceae bacterium (assembly GCA_045105035.1). Lineage (GTDB taxonomy): Bacteria > Planctomycetota > Planctomycetia > Pirellulales > Pirellulaceae > Aureliella. The sequence continues at coordinate 87,602 of JBGCCZ010000129.1, forward strand.
GGCAGATCGCAGCTCACACCTACACCACACAAACACTATTAGTATGCTAAGGCGCTAGGTCCTGACGCCAGAGCAGGAAGGTCCTGACGCCAGAGCAGGAGCAACTTGAATTGCGTCGCGCTATCATCAGTGACATTCACGGCAACTTCGAAGCTCTACAAGCGGTGCTTGCCGACATTCAGAGTCAGAACTGCGATCAGATCGTCTGCCTGGGTGACATCGTCGGCTACGGCCCCGAACCTCTTGCCTGCCTGGACGAAGCCGCCCGCTTTGAGGTTTGCATCCTTGGCAACCACGACCTCGCGGCAATCTTCGACCCCGAAGGTTTTAGCAATGCCGCTGAGAAAGCCATCTTGTGGACACGCAATCAACTTGAAAAAGGCGACACACCGGACAAGTGCCTTGAACGACTTGGCTTTCTAGCCCAGCTACCGAGAACTCGACGCGAAGGAAACGTCCTTTTTGTTCACGGCTCAGTTCGCAATCCAATCAACGAGTACGTTTTCCCGGAGGACGTCTACAACAAACGCAAGATGGATAAACTGTTCGGGATGATTCAAAAAACGTGCTTTCAAGGGCACACCCACGTCCCTGGCGTCTTCACCGCCGAGATGGAGTTCTTGCGACCTGAAGAGATGGATTTTCGTTACCAGCTCAACGAAGCCAAGGCGATGATTAATGTCGGATCTGTCGGGCAGCCGAGGGATGGCGACTGGCGCAGCTGTTACGCGATTCTGGAAGAGCCGTGGGTCTACTTCCGACGCGTGGAATACAATGTGGATACCACTGTCGATCAAATTCACAACATCCAGGACTTAGATCCCTTCCTGGGCGACCGCCTGCGTGAAGGTAGATAGCTGCGGCAAGCTCAAGCGACGCGTGGTACTAGTTTCGCAATTCTTGCTGAGCTTCCGGCTTACGGTCTCGCTCACAGCAAACTTCACTCTAGACTAGAGAGAGAGCCGCGTCACTACAGGCTTTACCAGCCTGCAATTCGTCCGTTCGGATCGAAGCAAGCTCGAACTCTTCCTATCGGCGAATCGCCCCTGACAGCATGCAGAGCATTACCCTTCGGATTATCTCCGGCGCCGATCGAGGCAAGACTTACCACGAACTCAAAACGCCGATCACGATTGGACGGGAAGAGGGAAACAACGTTCAGTTAAACGATGAACGTGTGAGCCGCTATCACGTGAAGATCCAGGAGGACGATGGACGCTTAGTGATCACCGACCTTGAGAGCACCAATGGTACGCGTGTCAGCGGTCAAACCTGCAATCTGGCTATCCTGCGATTGGGAGACACGATCTCAATTGGCCGAACTGTACTCGTCCTCGGATCGAAGGAGGAAGTGTACGAGTGGATGCAGAACGATTTGACTCGTAGCGGTAAAGGCATTCTCGCATCGAGCTCTGACAACAACATAGACGTCGACAACAGCACTGGATTGGCACGCCCCGATTCCAACAATCCACCGCCCCGCGAGATCGGTGTCCCGAAGGGCCTTACGCCTGGTCAAGCTGCGGAACTAAGAGAGTTACTCGATCACTTGCATCGAAGCCTCAGCTACGTCCTGGACAACCCCGAGGTCGACGAAAAAGAAAACACCGTCAGCTTCGAACTGCGTTCCTGGCAACGATTAATCATGACGCAAAGCGAAATCTCCGAGCTTATCCGCCATATCGAAGATCCTCCGAACAGCAGCCAAGCTGGCAGCGACACGGGTGCCGAATAATAGCTTAGGACCTTCTTTCCTTAGGCGACCGCTTCCAAGAATGCGGAGAAGCCAAGCAGCAAGAGATAGTGCGCCACGTAGAATTTAAGTGGATGCTGACCGATCCAACCCAGGGGCTTCCACACGAAGCTCGCGGGACCTCGCAACGAACCTGCAGAGTGCTTCGTGTTCTGCTCAGCCAGCGACATGGGAAATCTCACTCCACAGGCCACAAGCAGAGCGGCAATCGGCAGCGCGATTAGAACGTAGACCGTTGGCGGTGTCACAAGCGGGGTGCCCATTGCGAGAGCACCCCCTAAAACGCCGGCCACGACTACCGCCGCCCCAACGCCCGCCCAAGGTCGAAAGACTCGCATCAACGTTCCGACTGCCATGCAGGAGGCTACAGCCGACAGCGGGTAGTCCAGAATTTGGACGGAAGCATCGACCGGAAATGACAGCCAGGCGAACGCGAGCCAGCAGAAGTGGCGTCCGAGGAGGGCAAGGGCCAAATAGCAAAGGACCAAGCTCGCGAGAATTTCAAACTTGCTCGAATCAAACATGCTTCGCAAGACTAGATTGAGCAAGCAAGATGCGGCGCAGACCTGAAGCAGGCGAAACCAACTGAGGCGAGTTCGGCTGCTGAGTGGTACCTTGAGCTCGTCCCATACTACGTCTAGCCCGAGTGAAGACGACCTTCCGGGTTTCCGCGAACGCGTCCTACTCTTGCCGCTGACCTTGCCTGCCTGAACCGCTTGCTTAGCCTTGCGTTTGTGACGCGATTTACCCCGATTTGAACTAGCAGCCCTCGACTGCTTGAACGTTGAGGCCAACGCTAAGTAGCCCGTGAGAACACAAAACAAAGGCATGCTAAGCCGGGTAATGATGCGCAGGGAATCGGGGGCAATACGCGAATCTCCAAACAACCAGCAGACGTGATCCAGCACCATCAGCAGAATGGCCAGTCCACGCAAGACATCTAGTGAAAGGTATCTTGCGTTCACGCCATGCGGATCCGAGGCCGCAGTTCTGTTTCGCTCAACCGAAGCCGCTTCACGGGTCAAGAGTTTGCGTGTTCCGTTATCCGGCGTTGCGGAGTTCATGCCAAACGTCTTTCAGGACGATGGGTCGGGTTTACCACTCATCGGTAGATGTCTAATACAGAAGCGTTATGCTGTCTACATCGGAAACGCGTCTGCCAGCGAACCAAGGAAAGTGAATTTATGAGTGGCTCGTTCGTCCATCTACACTGCCACAGCCACTACAGCTTGCTCGACGGTGCCAGTTCGATTTCGAAGTTGGTCAATCGGGCTAAAGACCAGGGAATGAATGCCCTCGCTTTAACGGACCATGGCAATCTACATGGTGCGTTGGAGTTCTACAAAACGTCGAAAAAGGTTGGAATCAACCCAATCATCGGCTACGAAGCCTACGTGGCTCCCGGTAGCCGCCATCAACGCGGCGACGCGTCGCGAGCTAAAGAAGCCGCCTACCACCTGACGCTGCTTGCCAAGAACAAGGCTGGTTACAAAAACCTCATCAAGCTGGCTTCGATGGCGAGTCTCGAAGGCTTCTATTTTAAGCCCCGAATCGACAAGGAGATTTTGGCCGCACACAGTGAAGGCATCATCTGCTTGAGCGGCTGTGTCTCGAGCGAGTTCTCGCGCGCGATTCTGAATAATAAAGATACCGCCAAAGCGGAGAAGGAAGCTCGTGAAATCGCCGGCTGGTTTCACTCTGTCTTCAAAGACAGGTACTTCGTCGAAATCATGAACAACAATCTCGAGATCCAGCAGTTGCAGCTGGAGGGTGCTGTCGATATCGCGAACAAAATGGGTCTTCCACTGGTCGCCACAAGCGACGCACACTATGCGCACAAGGAAGACGCAGAAATCCAAGACGTACTGTTGTGCATCAACACGGGGAAATTCCGGACCGATTCTTCAAGAATGAAGATGGAAGGAGACCAATTCTACTTACGTTCCCCAGAGGAGATGTATCAAAATTTCAATGGTTTAGAAGACGCTGTCGCGCGAAGCCAAGAAATCGCCGACATGGTCGACATTGAAATTGACCTCGGCAATCGGCACTTTCCTGTCTATCCGCTTCCCAAAGAAAAGGATCCGGATGACTATCTCCGAGAGGTTTGCACCCAAGGCCTGAAAGAGCGATATGCAGGGAACGAGGAAATGCTGCCGGGCGGCGAGCTGTCTGAAGTCGCCCAAGCTCGACTTGATCGGGAGCTGGGGGTCATCGAGCGGCTCGGATTTGCAAACTACTTCCTAATCGTCTGGGACTTCGTCGTCCACTCTCGCGAGCAGGGAGTCCCGAATACAGCACGGGGCAGTGGGGTTGGAGCCCTGGTCTGCTACGCGCTCTACCTCAGTCACGTGTGCCCGATCAAGTACGATTTACTATTCGAAAGATTCTTGGATGAGAACCGCCTAGAAGCGCCCGATATTGATATCGATTTCTGCAAGGAGCGGCGCGTCGAGATCATTCAATATGTGCGCGACAAATACGGTGAAGAAAACGTCGCGCAGATTGGAACCTTCGGAACGTTGGCAGCCAAAGCCGCGATTAAGGACGTGGGTAGGGCACTCGGTATCCCACTCGCCCGGGTTAACCAGATCACGGAAATGGTACCCGACGAGTTGAAGATCACTATTGAGAAAGCGTTGGAAAAGAACATCGAGCTGAAGCAGGTCTATGACGGCGACAGCGAGATCCGAGAACTGCTCGACATTGCGCGGCGTCTAGAAGGAAACGCAAGGAACGTCGGTACGCACGCCGCCGCTGTCGTGATCGCGGACCGCCCACTTACCGAGTATGTACCACTTGGCCGAGTCTCAGGTAAGACGGACATCATTACTCAGTGGTCGATGAATGATGTGGAGGACGCGGGCCTATTGAAGATGGACTTCCTCGGACTCAAGAACCTCACGATTCTGTCCAAGTCGGTAGAAATTGTCGAAGAAACCCGGGGTGAGAAACTCGACATCCACAAGTTCCCACTGGATGACAAAGACGCCTACGCTCTGTTGCAACGTGGTGAAACGAAAGGGGTCTTCCAGCTGGAAAGCGGCGGTATCCGCGACCTGTTGCAACGCATGAAGCCCGACCATTTCAGCGACATCATCGCTACCAACGCATTGTACCGACCAGGGCCACTTGAGGGCGGTATGGTCGACGACTACGTGGCAGTCAAGCACGGAAGAAAGCAAGCCGAGTACCTTCATGATGTCCTTAAGGACATCCTAGAAGAGACCCACGGGGTCATGGTCTACCAAGAGCAGGTCATGCGTATCCTCAATCGCTTAGGAGGGATCGAACTCGCGTCTGCGTACACGTGCATCAAGGCGATCAGCAAGAAGAAAGAAGCGATCATCGCCCAAAATGAATCGCAGTTCATGAAGGGCTCCACTGAAAAAGGGCTTACCGAGAAACAGGCAACGGACCTGTGGGAGATGATCCTCAAGTTCGCTGGCTACGGCTTCAACAAGAGCCACTCCACAGCCTATGCGCTCGTCGCCTACCAGACCGCGTATCTGAAGGCCCATTACCCAGTCGAGTTCATGGCCGCACTCTTGTCGGGCGACATCCCAGGCAGAAACTTCAAACGGAAAGACTCGCTGGTCGAGCACCTCGAAGACTGCGAACGGATGAAGATCGAAGTCGTCGAGCCGGACGTCAATCAGTCGTTTGTCGATTTTGCCGTTCGCAATGGCAAAGTCATCTTCGGACTCTCGGCGATCAAGGGTTGCGGCGGTTCGGCGGGTGAGTCCATCGTGAACGCTCGGGAGAAAGACGGACCTTTCAAGAGTATTTTTGATTTTTGCGAGCGTATTGATCCATCAGACTGCAATCGAGCAGCCATCGAAACACTGGTCAAGGCTGGCGCTTTTGATTCGCTCAGCCCCAATCGAGCTCAGCTCATGGCTGTCGTGGAGAAAGCGATCCAAGGTGGAGCTGCAGTGCTCGCAGACAAACGTCGAGGGCAATCCTTGCTGTTCGGTGAAGACGACGGCTCAGAAGAGGGCGGTGAAGCCGAACATCAACTGCCCGAAGTTCCCGAATTTCCAGACAAGACGAAGCTCTCAATGGAGAAAGAAGTCCTGGGAATGTATCTCTCAGCCCACCCAATGGCCGAGTACCAGCAGCAGCTAACAGCGTTCTGCTCACATACCACGACACAACTCAAGGACGTAAAAGATCGCTCGGAAGTCATCGTCGGTGGCATGATCTCCTCCATCAAAATTGCGAACACTCGAAATCCGAAACCCGGAGCACCAAGCAAGTATGCGAACTTTGACCTCGAGGACTTAGAGGGCGCCGCACGTTGCATTTGCTGGCCTGATGGCTATGAAACCCAAGGTCACATGATCGAGGCCGAACGGGTTGTCATCATGCGCGCGACCGTCGACAAGCGTGGCAGTTCCGACGATGTGAACTTGATCGCCAACGAGGTCATCCCAATCGAGGAAGTGGGAGAGCGTTTTACGGCTGGCATTCGACTCAACGTGCAGCAAGCTCGGCACTCAGAGGAAATTCTGCCCAAACTCAACGAAGTACTCAGAGGCTACCCAGGGAACATGGAGGTCTCTGTCGCCTTGAAGATGGAGTCCGGCGACGTCATTCAACTGGTAACTCGCAAGCACCGAGTCAGCATAACCCCCGAATTGAGGGGCAGGCTAGACGATCTACTCGGAGCAGACAGTCACGCGTTGCTAGTTTCCCCACCGAAACCGCAGGCGGGCCGCAGCGGGGGACGCCGAGGGAAGTCGGACGGCTGAGTTGAAGCCTTAAAAGCACTTGATTGGACCGAGACGTTGCTGGTCGAATCTGCGTCTCTTTGTTGCCGCTCTTTGTTGCCTTTATCAACTGCAGCAATTACTCTCAAGTGATTGGAACGCTACCGGTTCTCGTACTGCGCACTGTTTGCGCGAGTACTTCTTACCGGGGCGTCAGCTCTTCTGACTTAACCCAAAATTCAGGGTGAACATGATGCTACGCAGATTTGGCCATCTGTTTTGTCTGGCAATTGCAATTGTCGCTGTAATGTTGCACACCCCGGTCCTAGCCAACAATGGTGGCGGAGGAAACGGTGGCGGTAACAACGGTGGCGGTAACAACGGTGGTGGTAACAACGGCGGTGGCAACAACGGCGGCGGGAACAACGGCAACGCGTTCGCCGGTGTTCGAATTGATGCTGCCGGGGTTCTGAGTGTCACTCAGAATAATCCTGCTGTCACGATGGCTCGTCTGCGTGCCGCCCGCCAAGCATTGCCACAGCACCTCGCGAAACCGAGCAAGTTGCGAAAGGTCTCTCTTAACCGATTGGAGGCCGCTGTTGCTGAAAGAGCCGCGAACGGCTCTGGACCATCGCCAGAAATGATCGCGCTCGCGGGAATGACGAGTCTTGAATACGTGTTCTTCTATCCTGAATCTGGAGACATCGTCCTGGCTGGTCCGGCCGAAGGTTTCGGACAGGACTCGGTGGGTAGAATTGTAGGGGTGAACACCGGCAAGCCATGCTTGCAACTCGACGACTTGATCGTGGCCCTGCGGGGTTTTGCACCGAATGGTAAGACCACAAAGACAATCGGTGTCTCTATCGATCCGACGCAAGAGGGGCTCGCTCGAATGCAAAAAACGCTTCAGCAACTCGGACCGAATTTCCGAGGCGCTGGTGACGTGCCTGTGATCGTAAACAGCCTACGCCGAAGTCTCGGGCTCAATGATGTGACCCTGACCGGCATCCCTGCAACCACTCATTTTGCTCACGTTCTGGCCGAGGCCGACTATCGCATGAAGTTGATTGGGATTGGCCTAGAGGCTCCCCCGGTTCCCATGCGCAGCTACGTTGCTCGCCTGACGGCATCGATGACATCAAGCAACGCATTGCTACGTTGGTACTTTGTGCCTGACTACAAGGCTGTCGCAACCAGTGAAGACGGCTTGGCAATGCAATTGGTAGGGCAGGGAGTAAAGCTCATTGGCGAAGACGAATTGGTCTCGCGAGACGGAAGTCGTAAGGCGTCCGGCAGAGCAGCCAATCCAGCGAGTCGTGGATTCACGACGGAGTTTTCAAAGAAGTTCATGCAAATCGCTGAACAGAGCGCCGTGTTCGGTCAGCTCAAGAATCTCGTCGACTTGTCGATCGCAGCCGCTTTCATCCAGGACAGAGATCTGTATGGAAAAGCCGGTTGGGACCTGGGGGTATTCGGCCGTGAAGATGAATTGCCAGTCCAAGTGTTCCCGGCGCCGAAGCAAGTCGATACGGCTATCAACGCAGTCATGAAGGGCCGAAGGCTAATCACTCCAATCGGTGGCGGTATCAACATTCAGCCAAGTAAGGCACTTGATTCCGAAAACATCGCGGGTGACGAAAGCGGTCAACTTTCAAAGACTTACGAGAATATTGGGGTACAAGACGTTGCCGCCAGCCAATGGTGGTGGGACTGATCCAAGCGACTCGACTGACAGCCTGACAGCTAAGGAAATACTCGGATTTGGAGCTTTCCGACTACGGCTTCCGAGTAACAAAAAAATAGAGGCAGTGAGTCTTAAACTCACTGCCTTTTTTTGTACTGCTAGATGCTCTTTTCTATTCGTCGAGTGATCGAAGACCAGCCTAAGTCGCGATCAATCCACTCTTAACTGCCCAAACCGCTGCCGCCGTCCGGTCCGCCGAGTCCAATTTGCGGAGGATGTTCTGAACATGCTCTTTGACTGTCTCGACACTAATTCCGAGTGAGGTCCCGATCTCTTTGTTGCTCAGACCGAGAGCGATGTGTCGAAGCACTTGAAGCTCTCGATTCGTTAGCGGGACATCTTTCGAATCCGAGCGATCCTTACGCTTTTCCATCGTCGCCTGGATGCGGCGGAGGATACTGTTTTCGGATGGCTGCGAGTGGTTCGCTGCGCGTTGAATCGCTTCAAGCACTTCGATCCGCGATGAATCCTTGAGGATATAGTCTTGAGCCCCCAGGGCGATTGCTCGAGCCACGTAAGTCGGATTGTCGTAGGTCGACATCATCACAACCGAAACCTCGGGCTTTTTGGAGCGAATCGACTCCAACGCGGAGAGGCCGTCCTCGGGTCCAAGCCTTACATCCAAGAGCACCACATCGGGAGCGATGCTCTCAGTCAGCGTGACGGTTTCCTCTACGTTTGTAGTGGAACCCACAATTTCTACAATGCTGCCGTCGAGCAGCATTTGAATGCCCTCGCGAACAACCTCATGGTCATCAGCCACGATTACGCGTATTGCCACTTATCTTGGCCTTTCAAATCGCTGTTAAGACGGAACCGCCTCCATGAAAACACTAGCCTGGTTCCTCTAAATTAGAGAGCAATGGCCGTCAAAACGCCACTTATTTAGTACGGAATCCAACCCGAAAGTCGGGCTTTTCGGTTTTGGAACACAACCACGCAGGGGTGTACAAACCCCACGCCTCGCCGAGCTTGGCGTCAAGACGCCCCTGAAGCACTGTACGTAAGACTACGGACAAAACCATACCCCCCGACGGTGCAGCCGGGATTTAAAGGTGAATATTCGCATCATCCATTTTGCATGTCTTTATTCTGCAACCTAAACCTGAGTGTGCGTTCGGAATATCAACGAACACCGTCGCAAACCCAGTAGGAAATTCAGGATAAGACATGCCTGCACAGAAGATCTTGTTAGTTGACGATGACGCCTGGCTCTTGGAGTCCATGCGGGAATGGCTCGAGCAACAGGGATACGACACCGTCGCGGCAAGCGATGCCCGATCGGCGCTGAGTCTATTTGAGCAACACAAATTCGACCTTTGCCTTGTCGACATCTGCCTGGACGGCGACGATGGATTTGCGATCCTCGAAGGCACCAAACAAGCTTCACCAGACACCCCCGTCGTCTTAATGACCGGCTATGGCTCGGCGGATTCAGCCGTCTCGGCCGTGCAAGCTGGCGCGTTTGATTTGTTGACGAAGCCCATTATCGACCAACAACTCCTGAGCACCATTGAGCGTGCGCTGGAGCAAAAATCGATCGCTTCAGAAAACATCCGGTTGAAGGAAGAGCTGGATCGCAAGTCCGGAATGGAGGACGTTCTGAGCCACGATCCACGCATGCTGGAGATTTTCGACGTTATTAATAGCGTTGCTGATACGAAAGCAACGGTGCTCATTACAGGCGAAAACGGCACTGGAAAATCGATGATTGCCCGTGCGATCCACCGCCGAAGTGAACGCAAAGCGAAGCCGTTTGTCGAAGTAGCCTGCGGTGCGTTGCCCGACAATCTCCTGGAAAGCGAGCTCTTTGGGCACAAAGCTGGCGCTTTTACAGGTGCCCAAACAGACAAGATCGGCAAGTTTCAGCACGCCGACCAAGGGACGATCTTCCTGGACGAAATTGGAACAGCCACCGCCGCTATGCAAATCAAATTGCTGCGGGTTCTTCAAGACTTCCAGTTCGAGCCCGTAGGCGGCAACGAGACCTTTTCGGTCGACACCCGTTGTGTCCTGGCCACGAACGAAAACTTGGAAGCCGCCGTCGAGTCCGGCACCTTCAGGCAGGACTTGTTCTATCGAATCAATGTCATCCACCTAGAATTGCCAGCACTTCGACAGAGAATCTCGGACATTCCCGTTTTGATTGAGCACTTCCTTCAAAAGTCGCTCAAAGATGTGAAGAAAGACGTCGAAGGATTCAGCGACGTTTGCCTAGAAGCCATGCTGCAATATCAATGGCCCGGCAACATCCGCGAGCTGGAAAACGTTGTACAGAGAGCCGTCCTGCTAACCAAGTCGCCAAGGATTGAAATCGACTTGCTCCCCGCATCCATACTGGGCAGCACGAGTCCTAGTCGGACTTTTGCGAGCTTCACAAAAACACAGACTCTTCGCGAAGCTCTTGAGGGACCGGAACGCCAAATTATCGAAGAAGTCCTGCGGGCGAACAGTTTCAGCCGAAATTTGACGGCCGACGAACTGGGAATCAATCGCACGACGCTCTACAAAAAGATGAAGAAACTCGGAATCGACACTGCAGCACTTCAGGACTAGTCGCAGCCCACACTGCACTTTGCGCCCCCCACCATTGTTGCACCTCAACCAGGGGCCGGCGAAACGAAGGGGTGGCGAAACGAAGGGGTGGCGAAATGAAGGGGTGGCGAAATAAAGCCCTGGATGCCCCGCCTTAAAAGCCGATCTGGCCAAGCCACGGCTCGGTCTGTCTAGCCTCCTCGAACCGAGCAGAGCGGCCGCACCTGGCAGACGGCTGCCAGCAATCGAAGCGCGTACCCTTTTGAGGGCGTGACGAATCTCTATAATCGCGTACCCAGAGGCGAGCGGACAGCAACGCGTAGGCGTCTGCTCTGCGAGCGGCCTTTGCCGGCCGTTTTCCGCGGTTGTCTTCTTTCCTTGCAGCCTCTGTCTTGGCCCGCATTTCGCGTCTTAGATATAAAGCATCCATCGATGAAAATTCACGAGTTCCAGGGTAAAGAGCTATTCCGCAAAGCCGGCGTGCCGGTACTCGACAGCATCGTCGCTCGAACGCCAGAAGAAGCCTCGGCCGCCTACGATAAGCTCGGCGGAAGCATCGCTGTGGTAAAGGCCCAGGTACACGCGGGCGGACGCGGTAAAGGCACAATCACCGAAATTCCCGACCAACGCGGTGTTCAATTGGTAAAGTCTGCCTCGGAAGCCGCAGATGTAGCCAAGAATATCCTAGGCAATCATCTGGTAACGATCCAAACGGGACCGGAGGGTGCCCAAGTCAACCAAGTCCTCGTTGAGGCTGGTTGTGATATCGAACGGGAACTGTATCTAGGCATTGTCCTCGACCGGGGAGCATCGATGCCAGTGCTGATGGTCAGCAGTGAAGGCGGTGTCGAGATCGAGAAGGTCGCGGAGGAGACTCCGGAGAAAATCTTCCGCGAGCACTTTCATCCGGATGTTGGTCTCCAAAGTTTTCAAGTCCGGAAACTCTGTAAGAAACTCGGAATCGAAGGCAAGACGGTCCGAGCGGCAGACAAATTCATGCGCGGCTTGTGCCGACTGTACGTCGATCTCGACTGCGCTATGGCTGAGATCAACCCGTTGGTAATCGACAAGACTGGGGCCATGATCGCGTTAGACGCAAAGATCACGTTTGACGAAAATGCGATGTTCCGCCACAAAGACCTGCAGGAGCTACGTGACCTGGGCGAAGAAGAACCCGCTGAAGTTCGAGCCGCCGATGCAGGCCTCTCTTACGTCAAACTGGACGGGACGATTGGCTGCCTCGTCAATGGTGCAGGGCTCGCAATGTCGACCATGGATATCATCAAGTACCACGGTGGCGAACCAGCAAACTTTCTGGACGTGGGAGGCGGAGCCACCACGGAACAAGTCGTCGAAGCGTTCAATATCATCCTCTCCGATTCGAACGTAAAGGCCGTCCTGATCAACATCTTCGGCGGCATCGCGCGGTGCACCACCATCGCTCAAGCCGTTATCGAAGCCTCCAAACAGATCGGGATTGATATACCCCTCGTCGTTCGCCTTGAAGGCACCGAGGTGGAAGAAGGAAAACGCATGCTCGCAGAGAGTGGGCTGGCAATGATCACCGCTGACGATCTTACCGATGCAGCAAAGAAAGTCGTTGCAGCCGCGTCCTAAATCTAAGGACCAGTACGACCTAGACCACTAGCCGACGATGCGTTCATCGCAGACGAACGGCTTCCCTCCCAACCACCATAAACACCGCTCTCTGGAATCATCATGAGCATTTTGATTGATAAAAACACAAAGGTCATCTGCCAGGGAATCACTGGTAGCGCGGGAGAGTTTCACACCAAGGGCTGCGCGGCCTACTGCGATACGCAGATGGTCGGAGGTGTGACTCCCGGGAAAGGCGGCCAAAAGGTCGATGGCATCCCCGTCTTTGATACCGTCGAAGAAGCAGTCGTAGAAACCGGCGCGGACGCCACAATGATCTTCGTTCCACCACCGTTTGCCGCCGATGCGATTTTGGAAGCAGTCGACGCTGGTATTAAGGTAATCGCCGCTATCACCGAAGGCGTGCCGGTGTTGGACATGGTTGAAGTCTACCAACGCGTGCGAGCTAGTGACTCCGTACTGATTGGCCCTAATTGCCCAGGCCTAATTACCCCGGGCGAGTGCAAGATCGGGATCATGCCGGGCTACATCCACAATCCAGGTAAAGTCGGCATCATGAGCCGCAGTGGGACGTTGACCTACGAAGCTGTTTGGCAGACTTCGAACCTAGGCCTCGGACAATCAACCTGTGTCGGACTTGGCGGCGACCCAATTGTTGGAACTTCTTACATCGACTTGTTCAAGCTCTATCAAGAAGATGACCAAACGGAAGCGATCTTGATGATCGGTGAGATCGGTGGAAACGCCGAAGAAGAAGCCGCGGCGTACGTCAAAGAGCACGTAACCAAGCCCGTGGCCGCATTCATCGCAGGTGCAACGGCCCCTCCTGGCAAACGCATGGGACATGCTGGTGCGATCATCTCCGGAGGTAAAGGAACCGCGGCCGAGAAGCAAAAGGCTCTCGAAGCCGCCGGAATTTCCGTTGCTCCATCGCCCGCCGATATGGGCATTGCGTTGCAAGCCGCGATGCAAACGGCTTAGTCGTTTCGAGAACTCCGTTCCTGCCACACGGGCCGGAGCGATGCCTTGGTACCGTGAGAATTTCTTCCGCAGGCGACACTGAACATGGAACCTGACGGTACCCAGGACGGAATCAACACTCCCACTGCTGATGGCGAAGAGCCCGGCTCGGCAGAAGCTGCACCTAGTCTCCGAAAAAGGCAGGCTGGGATGGCGTTCATCCTAGTAACGCTGTTCATCGATATCCTGGGTATCGGGATCATCATTCCGGTTCTACCGGAACTGGTGAAGGGATTCGTTGGTTCCGACACTTCACTAGCGAGTTTCTATTACGGGATCCTCGGGGCTTCGTACTCGCTAATGCAGTTCCTGTTCGCGCCATTTGTGGGTGCACTTTCGGATCGCTTTGGCCGTCGTCCAGTGATTCTGGCATCGATGTTCGGGTTGGGTGTCGACTTCCTGATTCAAGGTTTTTCTTCAAGTTTGACATGGTTGTTCGCCGGACGATTATTTGCTGGGATTTTCGGTGCGAGCTTCACAACGGCCAACGCCTACATTGCCGACGTGTCGACAGACGAAACGCGTGCTCGCAATTTTGGATTAGTCGGCGTGATGTTCGGCTTGGGCTTTACGTGCGGTCCGGCCTTAGGCGGAGTTCTTGGCTCACTCGGGCCCCGTGTTCCATTCTTTGTGGCAGCCGGACTGGCGCTCGTGAACTGGCTTTACGGCTACTTGGTTCTGCCAGAGTCGCTTCCGAAGGAGAAACGCAAAAACAGATTCGAACTTAGCCGAGCGAACCCGCTTTCTTCACTCCAACGGCTGCGAGCGTACCCCATCATCCTTGGGTTGGCCTTTGCGTTCGTCTTTATGTCGTTTGCCCAACGCGGCCTGGAGAACGTGTGGGTGCTTCATGGTGCGTACCGTTACGGCTGGGACGAACTCCGTAACGGGTTACTCTTGGGACTCGTGGGAGTCATGGCAATTATCGTCCAAGGAGGATTGGTAAGGCCCATCGTGAAGAAGCTCGGCGAACGCAAAGCTGTATTGCTGGGACTGATCGTTTCTACCCTTGCCTTTGTCGGCTACGGTTTGGCCTCGGAGGGTTGGATGGTACCGATCGTTGTCATCTTCGGAAGTCTGGGAGGCATTACCGGGCCTGCCATTCAGAGTATCGTGACCAGTAGTGTCGACGAAACAGAACAAGGCGAGGTGCAGGGCGCGCTCACCTCACTGATGAGCCTCACCAACATCTTTGCGCCGCTTGTCTTCTCGGCAGTTCTATTCAGCTACTTCACCTGCGAGAAAGCAAGCTTCTCCCCCGAAGGTTTGCCACTCGAGTTACCCGGGCCACCGTTTCTTTTGCCCGGCGCACCATTTCTGTTCGGCTCGCTCCTCCTTGCAATTGCCCTTGCCCTGGTACTTCGAACTTTTAACCGTCTGCCGGCCCCGATGAAGGCTAATTCACCACAATCCTCCACCGCCTCGGGCGGCTAATACGCCCGAGCAACTCTCCGTGCTGCTTCGGTAGGAGAACGGGTCAAGAACGTTGAGACCGCAGCAAGTACGATCCCCTGCAAATTCTAGCGCCCGTTTGAACGCCCAAGATCTTGGGAGTTGTTTGCCGGGAAGTTTCGTCAAAAAGCTGCTCCGGAGAGCCGCTCTAGAACATCGATGTACTTTTGCCGAGTCTGATTGACGATCTCTTCGGGGAGTTCCGGCGGCGGGCTCGATCGCTCCCATTCGGTACCCATCAGCCACTCTCGGACAAATTGCTTATCGAAAGACTTTTGAGGCTTACCAGGCTCAAAAGTATCGGCTGGCCAAAAACGAGAACTGTCGGGAGTGAGAACTTCGTCGATCAAAATCAACTCGCCTTCGTGCCATCCCCACTCGAACTTCGTATCTGCAATCAAAATCCCGCACTCCTCGGCGATTTCACCCCCGCGTTTATAGACCTCAAGGCTCTGCTCCTTCAATCGCTGCGTGAGGTCCTCTCCAATCGACTCGGCCATTGTTGCAAAGGAGACGTTTTCATCATGTCCGCTTTCAGCTTTAGTAGCTGGCGTGAAGATCGGCTCTGGCAATCGATCGCATTGCCGCAGGCCATTTGGCAGACTGATTCCGCAGACTTCGCCCGTCTCTTGGTACTCCCTCCAGCCCGAGCCTTCGAGGTAGCCACGTACCACGCATTCGAACGGAATGACCTCGGCTTTCCGCACCACCATGCTTCTGCCGCTAAGGTCATTCGACTGAACCGTTGCCTCGTCGATGCAATCCGGGACTTCGGTGCTAACCAAATGATTCGCGATGGGAAGTCGCTCGAACCAAAATCGACTGAGTCCGGTTAGCACTCGCCCCTTATCAGGAATCCCATTCGGCAGAATCCAATCAAAAGCACTGATTCGATCCGTGCTAACAATTAAGAAATGCTCGCCCAAGTCGTAAACATCACGCACCTTTCCTTGGCGCTTCGGATAGTCGAGGCTCGTCGACACCGTGGCTCGGGAATCAGCCATAAGAGAACTTCCTATAGAAAGGGGCTGCGGGATCCGCAGCCACCATAACGAGGGTCGGGAAATGTCGCCTGTCCAAGTCGACTTACCGTCGTGGATTACTCACGAACAGGGTGCTTCGAATACGCGAAGCGTCTATCATAGGGCTCCTCACAAATGTGCAATACTACCTGGCAAGCTGGAAAACACGGCCACGAAACAGCCCGCACACGCGATTTCCAACTTCAATTTGACGCCGCTCGATTCGCGCCCACGAAGATTGCCCTGCATGGCCGACCTACTATTCTCGATTCGATTGGCAAAGGGGTTCGACCCCCGAGTCTGGGAGACCGCCTACATTACAGGAATCGAGGGCATCCCCTGGTTCTGCCAACATGAGTTAAGCGGGGACGAGTTTCGTATCGGTCGGCAAATCGACGAATCAGGAAAGCTCCATCTCCTGTGGCCAACGAAATCCGCTGGAACCGTTTGCCTATCGACAACTAGCCTACGACCTGTCGATCACCCCTATCAATTGGCCGTCGAAATTGCTCGCGGCACACTCTACCAACTCAAGACACAGACTGATGAATGGCAGCGCGTAGGACTTCGTTTGCCGAAGGAGTACTTCGACCTAGCCTCCAAGGCGACGAAACATTTCCTGGATGCTCTTGTGGGAATCTCCGAATCCGAACAAGCAACTTCTGCCCAGGAAGCGATCGAACATACGTTGCTCGCCACTCAGCTTCTGGTCGACTCTTTCAGCCTGCAAGCCTTAGAAGCACGCAAAAACAACGAAGGCCGTCTCGCCACGCTTCTCGGGTGCCAATTGGACTCCACCCAAGGCTACCCGGAGCAAGAGCCCGCGTTACGAGAGAGTTTCAACCTCGGGTGCGTTGCCGCCGATTTCGGATCTGTTGAATCGAACTCAGGGAAACGCAACTTCGAACTCTTCGATTCCCAAGTTGACTGGATCAGCCAGTCTGATCAGAAGCTATGCGTGGGGCCTCTAGTCGATTTCCGGAAAGGGCAACTCCCGGAGTGGATGATTCTATTGAACGAAGGTTTCGAGAGCATCATGGAGGCGGCCTGCGAACATGCGGCCCGAACAGTAGCAAGGTACAAGGGGAAGGTTCATCTTTGGAATTGCGCCACGGGAGTCAATGTCCCGAACCCATTGAAATGGAACGATCAAGAGATTCTGCAGATGGCGGTCGCGCTGATCGAAACAGTTCGCAAAGCAGACGAGCGAACTCCAGTTTTGCTGACAATTGATCAACCATTCAGCGAGTACCTTCGAAGCTGCAAAGAGGGAATCTCGCCGCTTCACTTCGCCGACGCATTGATCCGCGCTGATCTGGGGCTAAGCGGGCTTGCTTTGGAACTGAACTTTGACCAGTGGCCTGGAGGTACTTTCCCCCGTCACCTTATTGAACTGAACCAACTCATTGATCGCTGGTCAATGCTCGGCTTGCCATTGATGATCCTGTTGCGCAGTCCGACGGCTAGTGCCAGTGAACCACGTGACCCGGCAGCTACACGGGTAAGTCGTTGGCCGCTGGAGTTGGAAAGTGCCGAATCCGACGCTAACTCACCGCAGGCCCTCCCGAACATCAATGCCGCACAGGGCATCATCCCGCCCGAGTCCATCGTGCGGCTGCTGACATCGAAACCTGCCGTGCATGCCGTAATTTGGTCGGATCAGTGCGATGCTAAGAAAGACTGCAGCACTGGAGAAGGCATCCTCTGTGGACTTTGGGACCAGCAGGGGCAGCCGAAGCAACTGCTGACTTCGACCGCAAAGCTTCGAGACTCATATTTGCATTGAGCTCTCGCCAGGCCCTGCCAGCTTTCGCGAGCCCGAGAGCTTCCCGTTTAAGACGCGGCCGAATCCGCAAATCGCATCCGGATTTTTCTTTGGGCGATATCTACTCGCCACTTCCGACGACACGGACCGTCGAACATGGCTTCAGCAATGTTTCGCTTGCCACCCGTAAAAT
Organism: Pirellulaceae bacterium; assembly: GCA_045105035.1. Taxonomy (GTDB): domain Bacteria; phylum Planctomycetota; class Planctomycetia; order Pirellulales; family Pirellulaceae; genus Aureliella. Next base: position 105,415 of record JBGCCZ010000129.1, read on the forward strand.
ATCGTCTCGCGAAACATCGCGGTATTTGCCCAAGATGACGTCCAGCGGCTCATACGCTTGCCGTGACATCCATGCTTGCCCAAGAGCGAATAACCGATTGCTCGGCCTCTCGTCAGCCAAAATTAAACCCGCTTCAACCTTATGCAAGGCAAGGCTCATTTCCCTTTCGGTCACACCGCTAGCAACGACATCCCGAATCGCTTTGTCCACGACCTCAACGTTTGCCTCCAAGTCCCCCGGCGCACAACACAAGTAGCCCGTGACACAGCCGCAATCGTCGAACATCTGTGGCCACAACGTTGCCGTCTCCGCTTTACCAGTATCGATCAGCTCCCAAAAGAGTCGGCTGCCAGAATCATCAGCCAGTATCGAACACAACATCCGCAGTGCATATCGATCTCCGTCCATGGCTCCAAGCCCGGGCCACAGTCGGATTAGATAACTCTGGTGCGACAACTCGCGTTCTACAACCTCTTCCTCGGCTTGAAACGAGGGGAGCGGGGCAGGCACTGACTTCGCAGCTTGCGGCCAGTCCTCCGTCAATTTGGCGACTTGATCAAACAACTGAGGAACATCCACTTTTCCGCTGGCAACCAAGATCATGTTGTCTTTGGTATAGCGCTGGCGATGGTAATTCCGCATTTGTTCAACGGTCAAATCCGAGACTGATTCGATCGACCCAAGAACACGTTTCGACAGTGGATGAGTGCCGAAGAAAAGCTCCGTCACTCGTTCAAACGCTCCATAGGGCGGTTGGTCGTCGTACATGGCGATCTCTTCCAAGACCACCTTCTTCTCCGTATCAAACTCCTCCTCGTCCAGAGTCGGCTGCATCAGGTCGCTAAGCAAATCCACAGATTGAATTTGGCAATCAGGCAAAACTGAAGCATAGAAAACCGTCGCGTCTTCCGACGTAAAAGCGTTTGATTGAGCTCCCAAATGATCGAGTTCGCGATTTACATCGGCGGCGCTGCGATTTGCTGTCCCCTTGAAAACCATGTGCTCCAAGAAATGCGAGACTCCCGCTAGCTCTTCACTCTCATGCCTTGCCCCTGTTTTTACAAACCAACCGTAGCTCGCGGTGAAGGCAGCCGGGTCGCGGAGCACCACGATCTCGGGGCTATCATCCGCCTGTCGTGTAATCAAATCCACTGGGCAGCTCCAAAGGTTGAGATCCTACGGTGACAAGCGAAAAATTCTTAGGCAAATTATCATTAAAGTGTTGAAGAAGCGATTCGCAGCTTAATTGATCCACCCGCCCGCAGACCTCATCGCGTGTCGGCACCCGTCCGAGATAGAACCAGTCGCTCGCGATCTGGCCACTCCTCGCTGCCGAAGACTCTTGCTCGAACACCAACGAACTCTTGATACGGTTTTTCAAGCGTTCCAGCTCATCCTCGGAAATACCACCCGCTAGGGAGTGGATTGTTTCTAAGGAAACTCGCAAAGTCTCTTCCGCTCGATTGCTGGTCGTGCCCGCGTAACACAACACGCTTCCTTGCGATGCGATCGAAAAGCAGGTCGCGAACACAGAATAAACCAAACCTCGCTTCTCGCGCACTTCGGAGAACAGACGAGAACTCATTCCGTCGCTCAACACGCCCACTAGAGCTCGCGCCTCGTAGTACTCCGGGCTCTCATATGAAGCGCAGTCGTAGGCCAGAGCTAAATGAGTTTGGTTGGAAGAGTAGTCGACGTGCCGGCTGCCGTACTCGGGCGTTAAACTCGGAAGCGGAGTCGCTTCGACAGGCTTCCACTCAGCCAACGAACGAGAAACATGCTCACACACCTCATCCCAATCAAACTTGCCCGCAACTGCCAAAATACTGCCGTTCGGGTGATAGTGCTCTTGGAAAAAGTTCTGAACATCCTGATGCGAGATGCGTTCCAACCCTTCCTGTGTACCTTGCGAGATTCTGCCAAAAGGCAACGGATATCGAAAACGCTTCAGTTCGCTGAAACAACGATGAGAAGGCTCATCCTCAAGTGCCCTAAGATCTTGCAGACAGAGATGGCGTGCATCGTTTACCTGCTCGGCAGGTAAGTGCGGAGTCTTCACCAAGTCACTATAGAGACTGAGCACTGGCAGTAAGACTTCACTAGGCATCGCACAGCTGAAAGAGCTGTGATGCGTCGAGATGGAACTGGAGCGTTCAACCCCCAGCTCATCGAGCTTTTCCCAATACGCGCGACTGTCGAATTCTCCAGCTCCACGCTGCGACATCTCGCTCACAAACCCCGCTAAACCATCCATGCCGGATGGTTCAAAACAAGTTCCCGCGGGAATCAAGAACGAAAACGCTGCTGATCGTAGCCAAGGCATCGGCTCGCCCAGGAGCACAAGGCCATTCTCAAATTCGTGATGCAGCAGCTTTTGATCCATACAGTCTCACTAACTCAGTTCAGATCTAAATTCAAACCGTTGTATATCGCTCATAGGAGGGCAAGCAGGGGAGTGGAGGCGACCTCGCGTCATTCACTCTTCTTGCCTGAACCACCACTCGGCTTCGATTCAGACTTGGCTCCACCAGAATCCTTCTTGGAACCGCCTGAGTCCTTTTTGGAGCTATCTTTCGGCTTATCGGCAGCTTTCGCTTTGTTATAGGAATCACTCCGATAGTCCGTCTGGTAAAAGCCGGATCCCTTGAAAACCACTGCGGCCCCCATCCCCAGCAATCGCCTGAGTTTTAGCTTACCGCACTCGGGGCACTTGCGTTTCTTCGGATCGTTAATGCCCTGATAAATCTCAAGCGCATGGCCGCAAGCATCACATTCATAGTCATAAGTTGGCATGCTGCGTTCCTTAATCTGATCATTGAGTTGAATAACGAGTGGACGTGGCCACCCAACTCTTCGCAAGGAAGACTCTAAGCGTCTGGCTTGCCGGTGCTAACAATCACATGACTCGGCCGCACGACTCTGTCATGCAAGACATAGCCCACGCCGACCTCGTTCATCACTTTCCCAGATTCATATTCCTCGCTTGGCATTTGCGATATCGCTTCGTGAACGTTTGGATCAAACTCCTCGCCCAACGCATCAACCCGACGACAGCCATACTTTGCGAGCGTGTCGGTCATTTGCTGACTGACCATGGAAACACCATCACGCAGTGCTTTCACCGCGGCATCATCACCTTCAGCAGCATCTGTAGCTCGCCGCAGGTTATCCCAGACTTCCAGTAAGTCGCGGACGAGAGGAAGATTCGCGTACTTCAGCATCTGCTCGCTTTCGCGTTGCAAACGTTTCTTGAAGTTCTCCATCTCTGCTTTAGCTAAGAGCACTTCTTTCTCCGCGTCTTGAACCCGTTGGCTATCCGTCTTGGGTGGTTCACTTACCGTGGGCTCTTCCGCCTGGAGTGCTTCATCCAAAACAGTATCTACATCACTGGCACGAGACTCAGCTTGGGAGGATGAACCACGGTCCGCTCTCTTCTCTTCGTTGATTTCTGATTCTTCAGGTTGCACTATTTTCTACTCCTGTTTTTGTTCACCCTCTTCCCCCTCACCATCGACTCGGAAGTAGTCGAAGACACGCTCGAAGAAGGACTTCCGATGGGGAGTCACATGTTTCTCTTCTAGATCAGCCAATTGTCGCAACAACTCTTCCTGTTGAGAATTGATCTTCTTAGGTATTTCGACAAACGTCTGCACCAACAATTCGCCACGCATGCCGCTTCTCGGGTCGGGCATTCCTTGTCCGCGCAGTTGAAAAACCTCTCCGCTTTGAGTCCCCTTGGGAACCTCAAAGGACTTCTTGCCGCCGAGAGTTGGGATCTCCACTTCCGTTCCTAAAACGGCTTGCGTGTAGGTCAGCGGCACTTGAATCACCAAGTCGCTGCCCTCGCGGCGGAAGATCGGGTGCTGCCGAACTTGGATAAAGCAGTAGGCATCTCCGGGCGGACCGCCGTCGGGACTGGCTTGCCCTTCGTTTGAAAGCCGGACTCGCATCCCGTCATCGACACCAGCTGGAATCGTGACCTCGAGTGAAACTTGCTTTGGCAGAGCTCCAGACCCATCACACTCTTGACAGGGTGTCGTAATGATTTGTCCTGAACCCCGGCACTGCGGACAACTGGTCTGCACACGCAAGATCCCGGTGGCTTGAACAACTTGCCCTTGCCCCCGACACCGGCCGCACACTTGAGCCTGAGAACCCGGCTCTGCACCAGTAGCTTCGCATCGTCCGCAAGCTTCGTGACGCGTGAGGGCAACTTGCTTCTTCACCCCAGAAGCCGCTTCCTCCAAATCCAAAGTCACGTCGCAGCGGATATCCGCACCTCGCCGAACTCTTGAGCGCGAACGCCCGCCAAAAAAGTCTTCGAAGATCGACCCACCGAACAGGTCCCCAAAGGCTTCGAAAATATCCCCGACGTCTTGGAAACCGCCCGCGGCCCCTTCGACACCCGAGTGTCCGTACTGGTCATAACGAGCCCGCTTTTGCTCGTCGGACAGCACTTCATACGCCTCAGCAGCTTCCTTGAACTTGACGATTGCGTCTTCGTCATCCCGATTGCTGTCTGGGTGATACTTGATCGCCAGCTTGCGATACGCCTTGGATAGTTCGCCCGACGAAACACCGCGTTCAACGCCTAGCACTTCGTAGTAATCGCGTTTTGTTGCAGCCATGCAAAAACTACCCTTCGAATCAATCATCTGAAGTCGACAACGGTGAAACTCAAACTCTGCCCGAGGCCGTGTGCGTTACTTGCAACCAACGACACAGAACAAGATCGGCCACCTGTAGGCGTTGGGCCAAACCGAGGTTTCCACGTCCGATGTTGACCTCTTGGTCGCAAAAAGGCCACCCTCGCAATCGAGAGTGGCCTTATGAATTCCTGGTGCCAGTGCACCCACATTGAAGGTGGTAGCGTGGACTAGGCCACAGAACCTTCAACGCGTTGCTTCTCTTTGTCTTCCTTGTCGAAGTTGGTAACGAGAGCTTCGGTCGTCAGCAACAATCCTGCGATACTGCCCGCATTTGCCAGTGCAGTGCGTACCACCTTAACCGGATCGATAATTCCGGACTTCAGCATATCGACGTACTGGCCAGCGTTAGCATCATAGCCCGTCGAAATCGGCTTTTCGCTGACTTCATCGGCAACCACAGAACCGTCGATGCCCGCATTGTCCGCAATCTGTCGCATAGGAGCAGACAGAGACCGCAGAATGATATCAGCACCAATCTTCTCATCGCCCTTGCACTTCGAAAGGCAAGCTTCAACAGCTTCGGTACAACGAATCAAAGCAACTCCACCACCTGGTAAAATCCCTTCTTCCATTGCAGCACGCGTGGCATGCAAAGCATCTTCGACACGAGCTTTCTTCTGCTTCATGTCCGCTTCAGTCTCGGCCCCAACGCTGATCACTGCAACGCCGCCAGCCAACTTCGCCAACCGCTCTTGCAGTTTTTCGCGATCGTACTCACTATCGGTCTGCTCGATCTGAGTTCGGATCTGAGCAACACGCTGATCGATCGACTTGCGATCTCCACCACCTTCGACAATCGTCGTGTTGTTCTTATCAACAGTAATCTTCTTCGCACGGCCGAGTTGCTCGAGCGTAACTTTCTCTAGCTGGATACCAAGATCGTCGCTGATGAAAGTTCCGCCGATCAGAGTGGCGATGTCACCCATCATAGCCTTGCGGCGATCGCCAAATCCAGGAGCCTTCACCGCACATACATTCAACGTGCCACGAAGCTTGTTAACAACCAACAGAGTCAACGCTTCAGCGTCAACGTCTTCGGCGATGATCATGAGAGGACGACCGCTTTGGCTCGCCTTCTCTAGCAACGGAACTAAGTCCTGAATATTGCTGATCTTCTTTTCGAAGAGCAGGACCAAAGCATCGTCAAACTGGCAAGACATACTGGTCGAGTCAGTGATGAAGTAGGGGGAAATGTAGCCCTTGTCGAACTGCATCCCATCGACGTACTCGACAGTCGTACTTGCCGTCTTACCTTCTTCGACAGTGATCACACCGTCCTTACCAACACGCTCCAAAGCTTCGGCAAGAAGCTCGCCAATCTGCATGTCGTTATTCGCACTGATCGCGCCAACATGAGCAACTTGCTCCGAGCTCTTCACAGGCTTGCCTAGCTCAAGGAGCTTTCCAACAGCCGCATCGATGGCCTTCTCAATACCACGACGAACCGCCGTCGGATTGCTGCCCGCGACAATATTCCGAAGACCTTCCTTAAAGATCGATCGCGCAAGCACGGTTGCGGTGGTCGTACCGTCACCAGCTAAATCACTCGTCTTCTGAGCCACTTCAACAACGAGCTTCGCGCCCATGTTCTCGAAGCGATCTTCCAACTCAATTTCTTTCGCAACCGTCACACCGTCCTTCGTGACTGTTGGACCGCCAAAACTCTTATCGATGATCACATTGCGACCGGTTGGGCCCATAGTTACCGCAACAGCGTCGGCAAGCTTTTCAACGCCCTTCAGCATGCGTGCCCTGGCGTGATCCTCGAACATTAACTGTTTTGCCACGTTAATGATCCTTTTCTATTTCAAAAACCCGATTGAATGTTCCAACGAAGTGCTAGGCAACTACCTTGGCCAGGATGTCGCGCTCATAGAGGATCTTGACCTCATTGCCATCAACCTCCAAATCGCTCCCACCGTACTTCCCGTAGATAACGACATCGCCAATCGCCACGGACAGTGTGCCGCGATTCCCGTTATCCAGGAGCTTCCCTGGACCAACAGCGACAACCTTCCCACGCTGCGGCTTCTCCTTTGCCGACTCCGGAAGCACGATACCGCCAGCCGTCGTTTCCTCAGCCTCTTCTGGCTTTACTACAACACGATCATCAAGTGGACGAATCTTCATCTTAGCCATGTCAAAATCCTAACGCTTAAAAGCTTGTGTTATGTGGAAGTATTGAAATCGCACTGCCGCAGCTCGGGCCAACAGTGCAACGAGGTGTAATTCATCAAAGGCCGCAAATTCGACCGAACGAACAAACAGCTCGCAAGCTGGAACTACATCATTCCAGGCATGCCGCCCATTCCGCCCATGCCACCCATACCAGGCATGCCGCCGCCCATACCGCCCATGCCACCCATTGGGTCCATGCCACCCATGCCGTGGTCATGATGATCGTGCCCGCCAGCATCCTCTTCCTCAACAGGAATCTCAGCGACCAACGATTCTGTGGTCAGCAAAAGAGACGCAACACTAGCAGCATTCTGAAGCGCCGTACGAACGACCTTCGCAGGATCGATAATGCCAGCTTCCACCATATCGGTGTACTTATCCGCGTTTGCGTCGTAGCCTTCGGTCTTTCCCTTTTGGCGACGAACTCGATTTACAACAACGGCACCATCCAGCCCCGCATTGTTGGCAATCGCTCGCAGAGGACCATCCAAGATATTCTTGATGATGTTTGCGCCGAGCAACTCGTCTCCCTCGACATCTAACTTCTTAAATGCCGATTCACAGCGAATCAAAGCGACCCCACCACCAGGCACGATCCCCTCGTGCAGAGCCGCTTGCGTTGCCGCTTTAGCGTCATCAAGAAGAGCCTTCCGCTCCTTCATTTCCGTTTCCGTCGCCGCACCCACGGAAATCTGAGCAACACCACCAGCAAGCTTAGCGAGCCGTTCTTGCAACTTCTCTCGATCGTAATCGCTGTCTGTGATTTCAATCTCGCGACGAATCTGATCCGCACGACCCTCTATCTCAGCTTTCTTGCCGGCACCACCCACCAAGATCGTCTCTTCACTCGTTATACGCAGCTTCTTCGCCTTGCCGAGATCAGAAAGCTTGACGCTCTCGAGATCGATCCCCAAATCCTTGAAGATCGCTTGCCCGCCAGTCAAAACCGCCAAGTCACCCATCATCGCCTTACGACGATCACCATAACCTGGAGCCTTAACCGCACAGACATTCAGGATGCCTCGCATTTTATTGACCACTAAAGTCGCCAAGGCCTCGCCCTCAACGTCTTCAGCGATGATCAACAATGGCTTCTTAGCCTTACTGGCCGCCTCGAGCAGAGGAATCAACTTCTTGTTTGAGCTGATCTTCTCTTCAAAAATCAAGATATGACAGTCATCCAACTCAACGGAAACATTGTCTGCATTGGTCACGAAGTGCGGCGAAAGGAACCCACGGTCGAACTGCATCCCTTCAACCACATCGACCGTCGTCTCGCTACTACGACCTTCTTCGACTGTGATTACGCCGTCTTTACCGACCTTCAAGAAGGCATCAGCCAGAACGTCGCCAATAGCCGGATCATTGTTTCCAGCAATCGTGGCAACCTGCTTGATCGCTTTCTTACTCTTCTCGTCGATCTTGATCGACATCTTCATCAACGCTGCACTCACGGCCTCAACAGCCTTACTCATCCCGCGAGACAGAGCCATTGGATCGCCACCAGCAGCGATCATTTTCAGACCTTCCCGGAAAATAGCTTCCGAAAGCACCGTCGCCGTGGTCGTACCGTCGCCCGCGACGTCATTGGTCTTACTAGCCGCTTCCTTTACAAGCTGCGCTCCTAGGTTCTCGAATGGATCATCCAATTCGATATCCTCCGCCACAGTGACCCCATCCTTTGTCACTTTCGGCGAGCCCCAACCTTTATCCAAAACCGCATTGCGACCGCGTGGGCCCAGCGTACTTCGGACCGCTCGAGCCAATTTGGAGACGCCAGACAATAGAGGCTGCCTCGCATCCTCCTCAAAAACCATTTGTTTCGCCACGTTAAAATCCTCCAGTGGATCCAGCAGTTCTAACCAGTGAACTTTTATCATTCGCGTCGACAACCGACGCATAGTGAGTCTTCTGAGGCAGCAACCTGCTTCCGCAGGCCACTTACAACGGCGAAGGAACGAGCGAAACGAGACAATCCGCGAGATGCGCAAGCTCTCCGCCACTCTGACAGCCGCCATTATGAGACTTCCGCCAGATGCAAAGCCCGTGCCAATCCATCCAATAGCCAGCATTCCAAGCAATCAGACAAGCACTCGATCCACGATCGAGAAATCTTCGCCACTGTTGCTGAAATTACCTTGCCCCTTGCACGAAGCAGTGGGCAAGACGATTCACCTACCGGCTCCAGCTCCGGTCTAGATCAACAACGCTGAGCGACGGCCCCTGCGTGCCATCATGGCAGCGACGCAAAAACTGTTATCTCCACCAAAACACATTTAAAGTCAACGTTCGGATACGACGCCGTATGAAACGGCATTGCACAACGATTCTGATCGCAGCGATTCTGAAAACTGCTTTTTTGAGTGAAGTGAAGCGGTTCAACTAGGCAAGATTGGAGCGGACGCTCAGAATAAGTCGCTGAAATTCGTCTTCCGCCAGAAGTCATCTGAATGAATGGCCAGGCAAGAGTCGCGCGAAGTCTTCAATCGATACCCATACCTTAGTGCCAAAGTCACTTTGACACTAAATCCCGAGCATTCCTCACGAAACGAGGCCCAAGTGGACCGCCGCTTTTTCACCTGGCTGATGCTAACTACAGCCATGTGCTTTCTCTATTTGAGCTTGAGGCCAACCCCTGAACAGCAGAATCCCGAGCAAGCTGCCCAACAGCTAGTCGAGGATCCTCTCGCAAAGGCACCCACACTCAACGAAGACGGTGACGCCGAGGAGGCAGGCAGCATCGGGGACAGCCCAAAGCCGGATAACCCACGGACAAGCGTCGTCCTGGGGTCGATGGATCCTGCCAGTGGCTTCGAACAACTCCTGGTTTTCAGCTCTCAAGGCGGCAGCCTAGTGCGAGCCGAGCTGGTTGGGCGAAACGAATCGGGCAACTTCAAGTACCGCGCCTTGGAACATAAAGGCGGCTACTTAGGACACCTCTCGCTAGACGCAGAAGCCGTCGTCGGAACAGTGCCGGATGGCTCACCAGCCCAACTAGCTAGCTCACCAACAGCCGACCGCGGTATCAAAGTCGGCGACAGAATCGTTTCCGTCAACGGTGCGTCGCTACTACTACCAAGCTCCCTCGCCGACAATCTTGAAGGCATCAAGCCAGGAGAGCAAGCCGAAGTCATCGTCGAACGAGATGGGGCTGAGCTCACCTTTACGGCCACCCTGTCCGAAGCCCCACTGGACGTACTGCGGACCAAAGAGCGAGTCGCCGAGTTCGTGTCAGGCAACAACTCGCGCCCCAGCCTTGGAACTACCCTCGGCTCGCTGAACGGAGCCTACATACCGGTCGGCCAGGATTCGTTCGCCTCTCTCGCCGGCACCCTAGACCTGGACTGGGAAACACAGGAACTGGACGTCGAGGGAGGGCAGGGGGTCGAGTTTCGCCTTCCTCTCTCGAGCCTTATGGACGACAGCCAACCAGGCAACATTGACTTGGTCAAGCGCTACCGAGTGTACCCCAAGGGCCCAGACAAAGACGGTTACGAGATCGACTTTGAAACCACGATCGAAAACCGTAACGAGCAGGCCATCCGAGCTTCTTTCCGCCAACAAGGGCTAGCCGGACTGTCACTCGAGGGCTGGTGGTATTCGGTCAAGATCAGCCAACACATGTTCGCGGCCGCCGGCCAACGCGATGTCATTTACAGCACGCCTTCGACACAGCATACGCTCGTAACCACGCGACAAATCCAAGACCATGCCAAGGACACTCCACTTCAGCCTAGCTTGCGGCTTTTTGGCGAAGGAGAGCCCATCGAGTCGCGAACGCTCAAGTACATCGGTCTCGACTCCCAGTACTTCACCGCCTCACTACTGCCTCGAAATGCCTCGGATCCGGCCGCCGGAGTCGCCATGCGCCAGGCTGGTGCGAGTGCCGTTGCGAACGTCGATGAGATTGAGAAGAGCAAAATCCAGGCGACGAACACGTCATTCTGGGTGGATACCGTCGAGCAAGAAATCCCTCCAGGCGGCACTCTAACGCAGAACTACGGTGTCTACATCGGCCCGAAAGACACAGACATCCTGACGGCTCACAGCCTCGAGAGAAGCATCGAATATGGCTGGTTCGGCAAGGTCGCGCAACCACTCGGCTGGATCTTGCACTTTTTCCACGGCATCGTTGGAAACTACGGCATCGCTATTGTGATGCTCACGATTCTCGTCCGCGGCCTCATGTTCCCACTTGGCCGCAAGGCTGCTGCCAACGCCCAGAGGATGCAAGAGCTACAGCCTGAGCTCAAGAAGATCAACGACAAGTACAAGGACAACATGGAGAAAAGAACGAAGGCGATGCAGGAGCTCTACTCCAAGCACAACTTCAAGCCGCTGGCCGGCTGCCTCCCGATGTTCATCCAACTCCCGATTTTCATGGGACTCTATCGCTGCCTAAGCGTCGACATTTCCCTACGCCAGGAACCACTCATCCCTGGCATATCCTGGTGCGCCAATTTAGCCAGCCCTGACATGTTCATGGAATGGTCAAGCTGGATGCCTGAGTTCTTCGCGGGCAAGGGAAGTGGTTGGTTGGGCCCGTATTTCAACATCCTACCGATCTTCACCGTCGTGCTTTTCATCCTCCAGCAACAGTTCTTGATGCCGAAAGCGACCGACGACCAGACACGCATGACGCAGAACATGATGAAATTCATGACGCTATTTATGGGCGTGCTGTTCTTCAAGGTCCCCGCTGGACTGTGCATCTATTTCATCACCTCTAGCATTTGGTCGCTCTTCGAACGGAAGCTAGTGAAAAAGACGCTGCCAGCCCCCGGGACTCCACCAGCCGAATTAACCGAGCAAGACTCCCCAACGAACAAGGGCCCTGGCCCCAGCGGAAAGCGCAAGAACCGCGGCCGTGGCGACAGTGAACCGAAGCCCAAAGGCCGCTTTGACGAGCTTAAAGAGATGCTGGAAAAGCCTGCCGTTAAGTCGACGACGCAGCGCGGACCGGCTCCGAATCGCAGAAAAAACCGAAAGAAAAAGTAGCCAAGTCGCTCGCGGGACAACGGGCTGAAGCCCCCCAGAGAGCCCGACTAGCCCTCACGCACTTGCCCCAACCTTTTCGGCCCAACCGGCCCAGCCAACGCGTACGTGAGGCCAGCCCCAGACGCTCCCTGACAGGCTAGCCGAACGAGGGCTCTTCTTCGGTGGCTGGCCGACGCAACGTACCGGCCACAACCATACAGCCCAAGCAGGTCGTGTGGAGCAGCCAGCAATCATGACTGCAAGCAACAGTCCGCAAGGTGCAGCCGGCGACAACCAGAAGCGCACCAAAGTAGCAAGCTCCCGTGGCCCAGCACTTGCGTCCAGAGCCCAAGGAAAACAGGGATACAATCGCCCAAACCGATAAGAGGGGAACCAAGAATCCTCCGCAACACCCGACTAAGCCCAAGAGTTGAGTCACTCGAAATCCTCCTGGCATCCCTGCCGCTCCGACGTTTCAATCAGACGCTTCCATGCTGTCTGGCAGGGTCTACGTATAGCAAGTCCGAGTGCCAGCGAGATACACCAGACTTTAGCGAAACCCCCTAAAACCTAGCAAAAAGCCAATACCAAGGTGACTCACCTGCCTCCCCACAAGCCGAAGAAACGCGCCACTGCAGAGCCCCCTTGAGTAGCCTACGCGCAAGCCCTCGCGAAGACTGCGGGTAAACGAACACGACGGCCGAACGAACGCTGTGCGCAAAAAAAGGGCGGCTCGAGAAGAGCCGCCGTCAGAAAAATCTCAAATTCAATCGCCACGAGCCCGCAAGAGCTGCTAACCAAACGTTACACCCGAGCGCCCTCTCTACAGAGCGAGACCACTCGAACCAAGCTCAGTTACTTCACCAAATCGCCGATCAGCTTATCGAACTCCGGCCAGTGAACACCGGTGGCAACGACCTTGCCATCACCATCCACAACAATATTGACTGGCAGCGACAGGAAGCCATTTTCGACAGCCAAGTCGCTTTCCAAGCCGCCTTGCTCATACAGATGCACCCAGGGGTACGACTGCTTACGCAAGAAGGAAACGCCCTGCTGCTCCTCATTGTCGAAGTTAA
>JBGCCZ010000130.1:0-9516 GCA_045105035.1 Pirellulaceae bacterium
GGGCCAATTAGAGTTCGAAGTTGGGATAACCTGAAGAGACTAAAGTAATCCTGATGGAGCGCTAGCGACTGAAAGAGCCCGCTTCAAGAGAAGGGGAGAACAGATTCCTCGGAATGACGACGAAGCGAAAGTCCCCAACTGAAACTCTGATTAGCCCAGCTGGGGCATGGCTGAAATTGCATTTGCCATGCTCTGTGGCTACACTGAGTGGGCGATAGGCGGCAGGTTTCATCTCATGATCTCTCGGTGAGGTCCTGAAGCCGTGCTATCAAGTCAATGCATTCACGCAAGGCTCCCATGCTCACTCTTTCTCGCAAGTTGATACAACTCCGCAAGTTCGCTGCGAGCGTGCTTCTGGCTTTAGTTGTTTATCAGCTCGGGGCGTGTCCTTGCGGCTGTGTCGAACACAATGCGTGGCTGCAAATGTTCGGTGTGAGTAGTCATTCGCATGAGGATGTCGCTCTTGGTTCAGGAAACGCGCCAGCCATCTCCGGCGATCACGATTGCTCGGGTGAGTACGTCGTTGCCTACATGGATAACGCACGACCGCTCGTAGTGAATGAGTGCATGAGCCAGGTTTCGTTAGCTCATCTCAAGGTTTCGGAAGCTGCTTTCGGTGCTACTAGTCGGGAAAAATCCGCCTTCTCTTCCGCGGATTGCTTGGTGGTCGCGCATGCGCTACCAAGGCCTGCGTTACAGGTCTATCGACTCTGAATCGATTCTCTCCAAACTCGGTTCTACCGGGGTAGACAACCGCTCCTTCTATCGGCGGTTCTTACCGTAACCTGTTTCGATTGGCGTTCGTTGAACTGAATGCCCCGTACTCTCTTCTGAGAACTCAGAATGTCTCGTAGTGAACTCCAGCGCGTCGGCCTGCGCGCTATTCAAGCAGCTTTCGCACTTACGGTTGTCTTCGGCGCGGGGGCGCTGGCGGGAACGTATCTCGCTCCACAGGTATTGGCAGAAGCCGATGACCATGGCCACGAGGACGATCATGGCCCGGATTCAGACCATGCGGACGAAGGTGAGCATGATGAGGACGAACATGAAGAAGAGGGAGAGCATGTTGCGCTGACCGAACAGGCCGTTGCCAATCTAGGGCTGCGCATGGGACGCATCTCCAAAAATGACTACTGGAAATCGCTGTTGGTGCCGGGCAAAGTCGTCGAAATCCCCGGTCAAAGTAGCTTGTCCATTTCTGCTCCTGTCACCGGAGTCGTCGAGCAAGTGAATTTGTTGCCCGGCCAGTCGATTGAGGCGAACACTCCTTTGTTCACCATGAGAATCACGGATGAGTCGCTCATCGATGCCCAATCGAAGATCCTGGCACTGGTCGCTCAGCAGGAAGTCGCCGAGCAGGAAATTGCGCGGCTTGGACCGCTCATCGCGAGCGGTGCGGTTTCAGGAACGAAAGCGCGAGAATTGCAATATGAGATGAAACAACTCAAGGGGCAGCAGGCGGCTCTGGAACAAGAGTTGAGCAGTCGCGGGATGCCTGCATCTGCAATACGTCGTCTTCTAGATACTAAGCAGCTCGAAACAGTCGCCGAGGTTCTTGCTCCGAAGTACATGAACGCCGACAGTGTTCTCGGTGCCGCTGGCCTTCCCGAGCAAGCTGTGGAGCAAGTCTACGGATATTCCGTTGAGTCCATGGAGATCCACCCCGGCCAGTCGGTCGAGCGGGGGAACGCTCTGTGTACCGTGGCGTACCACCCGAGGTTGTATCTCGTAGGAACTGCGTTTCAAGACGACTTGCCTGTTCTCGAACGGATCGCTGAGGAGCGTTGGAAAGTCACTGTCGAAACGCATGACTCCAGTCACCAATACGGTTCAGAGATGCGGCTTGACCTTCTTCGTCTAGACAATCACGTCGATGAGGAAAGTCAGACAGTCAAGTTCTACCTCGAGCTTCCAAACCAGGTCGCCCATACGCGAGTCGACGCTGGGCGAACCTTTGAACAGTGGCGGTATCGGCCCGGTCAGCGACTCCACCTGCGGTTGCCGGTCGAGAAGTGGACGAACCAAGTTACCCTCCCGACGGAAGCTGTTGTCGTGGATGGTCCGAATGTGTTTGTGTTCGCGGAGCATCATCACGAAGAACACCTCGTTAGTACGCCGCTTGAGAATGGAGCCAGCTCGATTTCGCAAACTGCGGCGGAGGACTCTGCAGTTGTGAGGAATGCAGGTGACCACCCGGATGAAGAACACTCGGGTGAAGAGCACGCAGAGGACGATCATGAGCACGACATCTTCATGGAATTGGAGCCGGTGTCTGTGCGTTTGTTGTACCGCGATGACAAGACTGTCGTCATCGCTGACGACGGTGTTTTGGACAGTGAGGAGATCGCGCTGAACAATGCATACAAATTGTATTTAGCGATGAAGATGCAAGCTGGCGGTGGGGGAGGTCATCATCATGACCACGATCACTAATGCGATCAGTCGCTTGCTGAATCACCTCCAATCTGAATCCTGAAACGCCATGCTTAACTCCATTATTCGAATTGCCCTCGCTAACCGACTTGCCATCCTGTGCGCTGCGTTAACAGTGCTCGTGTTAGGAAGTTTGGCCGCGCGTTCGTTGTCGATTGACGTATTGCCCAGTCTTACGAGGCCACGGGTGGTGATCGTTACTGAGTGTGAAGGTTTAGCTCCGGAAGAAGTGGAGCAGCGCGTTACATTTCCGCTGGAGGCGACCATCAATGGAGCTGCGGGAGTGATCGCCGTGCGAAGCTCGTCTGACATCGGCTTGTCGGTTATCAACGTCGAATTCGATTGGGGCACGGATGTTCTGAATGCGCGACAAATCGTGCAAGAGCGAATGGCAATTGCAGCGGATCAACTGCCGGAGGGAGTGAAGCCGCAAATGGGGCCTCAGTCTTCGCTGCTTGGACAAATCGCGTTGGTTGCGATGTGGAGTGAAGATGGGACGACTTCCCCGATGGAGTTGAGGACAGCAGCAGATTGGGTTGTGCGTCAAAGACTGAGGAAGATCCCTGGTGTTTCCCAAGTGATCGCTATGGGAGGTGATCGAAAGCAGTATCACGTCCTCGTCGACTTTCACGAAATGCACCGCTACGAAACCAGTTTGGCGGAAATCGAGGCGGTGCTTCGGCGAAGCAATGAGAACGTCACCGGGGGCTTTATGGGCCGTGACGGAAAAGAGTTCCTGATTCGCGGACTTGGGCGTTTCGCCAGCGCTGAGGAAATTCGAAACACGGTGATTCGGTCCAGCGCAGACCGGTCGCTGCTGCTTCGCCAAATTGCCGACGTCGAAGAGGTCGCTCAGACAAAACGCGGCGATTCCTCTGTCAATGGTCGGCCAGCCGTTGTCCTGACGATTCAGAAGCAGCCTAACGCTGACACACGCTCGGTGACTGAGTTGGTGGAGAACGCGTTGGCCGAGTTAGAGCCCTCTTTGCCGAGTGATGTCCGCTTGAAAACTACTTACGAGCAGCGTGAGTTCATTGATCACAGTGTGGCGAATGTCATTGAAGCTCTCCGTGATGGTGCGATCCTGGTCGTCATTATTTTGTTTCTGTTCTTGTTCAATTTTAGAACCACATTTATCACGTTGACCGCGATTCCATTGTCGATTTTGGTGACCGCACTCGTGTTCCGTTGGTTCGGATTGTCCATCAACGTGATGACGCTTGGCGGGTTGGCCGTTGCGCTCGGCGAACTCGTCGATGATGCGATCGTCGATGTCGAGAACATCTTTCGGAGACTGAGGGAGAACGCACGCTCCCCGTCTCCGAAATCGCCTCTGTCCATAATTTTTGAAGCGAGTGTTGAAGTTCGGAACGCGATTATTGTCAGCACCGTACTCGTGGTGATTGTCTTTGCGCCGTTGTTCGCACTCTCGGGTATGGAAGGTCGACTTTTTATGCCGTTGGGCATCGCCTACATCGTTTCCATTGCTGCGTCGACACTGGTTTCATTGACCGTCACACCGGTGCTTTCGTCTTTCCTGTTGGCAGGCAAGAGCCTCAGCGATGCGGCTACCGATGGAGTCGTTCTTCGCTGGTTGAAGGGTGTGTTCGAGCCGTTCATTCGATTCAGCATGACTCCCCGTGGTTTGACTGGTGCATTGACGCTTTTGGGCATGGGATGTGTGGCGGCAGGTTTGATCGCTTGGAACGTCGGGCGCGACTTTCTGCCCCCTTTCGACGAGGGAGCCGCCCAAGTCAACTTGTTCGCGCCTCCAGGGACTTCGCTGGCGGTCAGTCGGGAGCTGAGCCAGATTGCCGATCGAAACTTGCGCGAATTGGTGAAATCGGAGGCGAACCCCAATGCACCGCTGCTGTGGTTCACGTGTCGCACTGGGCGTGCCGAGCAGGATGAGCATGTGATGGGAGTTAATATCAGCGAATATGTGATCACGCTAAATCCCGATAGTGGAATGAGCCGCGAAGAAGTCATCGAGTCGTTGCACGAAGCCGTCGAGCATGTACCGGGCGTTGAAACCGAAGTCGAACAACCCATCGCACACTTGATCAGCCACATGCTTTCGGGCGTTACTGCGCAAATTGCAATCAAGCTATACGGTGACGACCTGGAAGTGCTCCGTGAGCGCGCGGAAGCCATCGAGCACGCCATCGAAGATATTCCCGGCATCGCTCCACCGCTTGTTGAGCAGCAGCAGCCGACGCCTCAGTTTCGCGTCGAGCTCAATCACTCGATGCTCGCCTACTATGGCGTTTCGGCTGATTTCGTGAACCACTTTATTGAGACTGCCATTCACGGGCAGGAGGTTTCGCAGATGATCGAGGGCCAGCGCGCGTTCGATATTCTCTTGCGACTTGAAGACTCCGTGCGTCGCGATTTGGATAATCTTCATCGACTGCCGATGGAGCTTGAGAATGGAAAGCGGGTTCCTTTGGGAGCCGTTGCGAAAGTATATGAGGCTGCTGGGCCGAATACGATCAATCGCGAAGATGGACGTCGCCGGATTGTCGTTCGCGTGAATACCCTAGGAAGAGACGTTGGTAGCGTGGTTGAGGAAATCAAGCAGCGCGTTGCGGCCGAAATTGAATTTCCGGAGGGCTACTTTGTGAACTATGAAGGCCAGTTCCAGGCGCAACAGCAGGCCAACTCGCGGATCTTCTGGCTCAGTTGCCTTGCGTTGGTAGCTGTCTTTCTCGTTCTCTACTCCACTTACAACTCTGTCGGCATCGCTCTGCAATTACTGGTTGCTTTGCCGGCAGCATTTGTTGGAGGCATCTTTGGTTTGTACCTGACTGGCCAAACGTTTTCGGTTGCGGCTACGGTTGGTTTCGTTTCGTTGGGCGGTATTGCGATTCGAAACGGACTGCTGCTGGTTTCGACTTACGTCAAACGTGGTGGTGGCCGTGAATTGAAGGCGGAAGATATTGTTGAGGGCAGCCTCGATCGCCTGGCTCCCGTCCTAATGACCGCGCTGACCACGGGATTGGGGCTCGTTCCGCTAGTGATTGACGGACAGCAACCCGGGAAGGAGATCCTCTTTCCCGTTGCTACCGTAATTCTTGGCGGACTGCTGACGGCGACGCTCGCCGAGTTTCTGATTCGTCCCGGGCTGTTTTGGTTTTTAGCGCCGGAAGATTTGGTTGTGCCAGAGTCGGAGTTGCAGTCCCGTGAGTCTAAGTCTAACGGTTCAGGATATGGCGACGCATATTCAGTATTGGCCAGAGCCGGGCAAGATGCGGTTTCGTGACCAGGTGTGTGGGGCTGCACAATGATGAGATTTCAGCGGTGTATTCTTCAAACGGAGAACCTTTTTATGAAACAAATACACAGATCGATATTGATGGTGACGTGTTGGCTCTTGGCCGTCACTTGGGGAGTCTTGGGACTTGCCGAGGACAGTGTTGAATTCCTCAACGGTACAACGTTGAGCGGAAAGATCTTGGAAATCAGAAAGGCGGCCAAAGAGTTTGACTTTCAGACTTCAATTGCCGGCCAGTCGGTGTCCAAAACCTATCAGTACTCGGCAGTACATGCTGTGACCTACAACGGCAAGCGATTTGTGATCAACGAGATGCAAGACGCTGCGGATGCGACTGCCGTGGATTCTGACATCGCCGAAAAAAGCGAGGCGGAGATTCGGGCGATCATCGACAGCGAAGGCGCAAGCGAACCGGATTGGCTATCGAGTACAAAATTCAACCACCCAAAATCGCTCGATCTGGATTGGCCCCTGAAGGTGGACGGGCCTTGGAATGAATCAAAGAACGTCGGGCAATACATGTGGGGGCGAGTGAACCCGAACCCCGCGCGCTGGCGTTCGGGCATCAAGCTGTTACATGAGTGCATCCGCTTGCACAGCGGAAAACGAGAGTTGCTAAAGCGCGACTACAGTGCCCTGGGCAGCCGGTACTTTGAGCTCTTGCAGGACTATCCGCGGGCCGCCTACTACTACGAGAAAGCGCAGGTTTCGATGAACCAGCCGCCTGGGGTCCACCTGGCCGAATGCTATTTCCGATTAGGTAGTAAGAAGATGGCCATGGAACGCATGCGTGGGCAGTCGTTGCATTTCGACGCAATTAAGTTGCTTGGCCAAATGGGTGAACTTCAAGAAGCTCTTAGTGTCACGAAGGTCTACGCCCGGACTCGGCAGTTCAACGAGGCGTTCTTGAATGCGGGCGATGCACTTCGCGCAGCAGGGCAACTGGACGAGGCGATTGGGTACTATCAGCAAATTTTGGATCGCAACGAAGCTCGAAATGCAGAGTACCTAAAGCGGTATCGTGGACGAGCCGGTGACTCGATCAACGCAATTCGACTATTTGATAAAGCGGATGTTTCCAAGGTTGCTGATGGAATCTATGACGACAAGGCTGTTGGTTACAACGGAGACCTGCACGTCCGAGTCAAAGTGGCGAACGGGAAAATCAAAGATGTTGAGATTACTAAGCACAAGGAAAAGCAGTTCTACGCGGCGCTCACCGACACTCCTCGGCAGATCATCGACAAGCAGGGTATTCAAGAGATCGACGGTACCAGCGGAGCCACAATTACCTCGCAAGCAATCGTGAATGCCAGCGCTCGGGCTCTTGCACAGGGAGCGAAGCAATGAACTTACGAATCGTTTGTTGCCTGGTTTGTGTCGCCAGCCTTCTTGACAACGCGACCAGCGCCCAGGATTCACCCTGGGAGTCAGGTGTTTTCCATTGGAAAGTGAGTCCGCCGATTCTTGCGGTCTCGCAAGAACACTTGCCTGAATCTGAGCAGCCATGGATTGCCGTCAAGGATCCGAGCGTCGTTCGATACGAGGATAAGTGGCATTTGTTCTGCACTCTACGGAAGCAGAAGACGGGAGCAGGCCGAATTCGCATTGGCTACTGCAGTTTTGCGGATTGGTCGGAAGCAGCCGAGTCGGATTGGCAAGTACTCGATTTGACGATGGGGTATCACGGAGCGCCACAGATCTTCTACTTTGAACCACAAGAAAAGTGGTTCTTGATTTATCAGGCGGAGGACGAAAGCCGCGGCCTCAAATACGGGCCCTGCTACTCAACGACTCAGACAATCGAAGACGCTTCAAGTTGGACCAAACCTGAGCCACTGTATGTCGTGCCTGAGGGGGAGAACGCCGGGTTGGATTTTTGGGCAATCTGTGATGAAACACATGCTCACTTGCTGTTCACTTCATTGAACGGGCGGATGTGGCACTCGCAAACGGCACTGAATCAGTTTCCGGGCCAGGGGTGGACGCGCCCCAAGGTCGTACTTGAAGCGGATATCTTTGAGGCAAGCCATACCTACAAACTCAAGGGTACCGATCAGTATCTTACGCTCGTCGAGGCGCAGCACGGAAAACGGCGTTACTTCAAGCTCTTTACTGCCGCGAATCTAGCCGGTCCGTGGGAGCCGTTGGCGGCCACACGAGAGAAGCCCGCGGTGTCCGTGCTCAATGTAGTGAACCAGGATGAATCGTGGGCTACTTCGTATAGCCATGGAGAATTCCTACGCGTTGGCCACAATCAGAAACTCGAGATCGAGCCCCGGTCTGCGCGGTTGTTGTTTCAGGGCGCGAGCGACCCTGAATATCAGAAGGGCGGCTATGGCGATATCACGTGGCGTCTGGGGCTTCTTGACTTAGTGGAGACGCCATGAGCGAACCATCATCCAATAATGGCCCCATTCGATCTAGAACGACAGGCCGTCTGCTGTCGGTTGCATTCTTGGTTCTCGCTACCTTGTTGGGAAGCGGACTGGCGTTGCAGCTTGGTTCTGTTTCGGAGTGGAGTTTGGCTAGTTGGTGCTGGGGTTGGCTCGTCGCAGGGCTAGCTCTTTTTCTAGGAATCATGTTTCTGCAGTCGAACTGGGGTGATCAACGTTCGACGACTCTTCTGCGTTTGGATTGGTTCCTGCCCGCAGTTCGTCGCTTGCCAGTTGATGCGAAGCCGGCCAAGTCGCTATTTGGAAAGTGGTTGCGAAAGCTCACTCCTGGCTTGCAATCGGATTGGCAGAAGAAAAAACGTGGGCAGGCGCGAAAGGTGCTTCGTTGGTTCGGTATCTCTTGGGTAGCGTCTCCGGTTCGCAGGTTAAGCCAAGCATCTTGCTTACTCCTGTTTTGCTGGCTGTTCTTTTACGTATGTTGGCCTTACCACGCTCGACCCGTTCAACCGCAAGTATTGGGCGAACTCCGTTTTGCGACTTTCGACCAAGAAAGCGGCGTCGGTCGATTCGACGTTCTGAGCAGTGGTCTGAAGGAGGATTCTCAGTCGTCGAAACTGGCTGAGTCGTCTTGGTTCCTGCGTCCAAAAGACGGTTCGTCGAATCTGGACGGGCAAGCGGAACTCCTGGGGGAGTTTACTTTGGTTGAGAATGCGGATCGGCAAGTTGCGTTAAAGCCGCTTGGCGATCTGAGTCCGATGCTCATGGATGTGATTACCGGTCTATCGGACTCAACGGATTTCATTGCAACGGATCGCGATCCAATTGCCTGGCCGAATCACTACGCGGAAAGTCTCGGCAATAAGGAGTGGATTCCTGCAGAGACGTTCTTGATGATCGATCCGCTAGTGAGTTTGTCGACGGCGATCGCATCGCGAAGTTGGGTTTGGTCCCTGGGCTGTGCGGCAGCCATTTTGCTCGTGTGCGTCGTCATCCCACGCGGGTTCTGTGGATACTTATGTCCGCTCGGAACCACCATCGATCTGTTCGATTGGGCGATTGCCGGACGCACTAAACGTTTCCAAGTCCCAGGCGACGGGTGGTGGGTACATGTGAAGTACTGCCTCTTGGCCGCTATTTTGCTCGCGGCGACGGGCGGGATTCTTATCTCCGGCTTCTTTTCGGCAATCCCCGTTGTCACGCGTGGCTACTTGTTCTTGTTTGATCCTTTGCAGAGTGGCATGACGCGAGGCTGGCACTTGATACCTAGTCTGAATGCTGGGCATCTACTGAGTGTCGTTCTCTTCTTCGGCGTCTTGGGATTGGGGTTCTTGCGTCCTCGATTTTGGTGCAAGTATGTTTGTCCGAGCGGTGCCGTTTTCTCGATCGGCAATTTGTTTCGCGCGACAGAGCGAA
>JBGCCZ010000131.1:0-3422 GCA_045105035.1 Pirellulaceae bacterium
TTCACATTCAGCGGTGGCGGCTTCGATCTCGACTCCATTGAGTTTGATGAGCCGATTCAATCGGCGTATGTCAACCGAGTCGTAGCGGCTGCTGGCACGACGCGAATCGAGTTGGAAGAGTTTGATGTTGGCGGCGAAGGCATCGCTTACTCCGACATGACGATCGGCAATCAAGCCAGCAGTGCATTTCGGACGGACGAGAACGTCGATACCAATGGCGACATCATTACGAATGACATCGAAGCGGGGGAGTGGCTCGAATACACCACTGATATTGAAGCCGGCGTCTACGACATCACTCTGCATAAGTCTTGGGGCGCCCCTGGTAAGCAGGTTCGACTCCTGATTGCTGACCAAAACTCGGCCACGGAGTTCGAAGAGCTTGGTGTCTTTGAATCCACGACTGGCGATGGCGGTGAGAATATCGTACTGCCCGCTGTTAGTCTCTCAGCCTGGGCAGGAACCGAACGCGTTATCCGAGTCGAAATGCTCAGCAGTTCGTTCGGGATCAATTGGCTCGACTTCGCATTCACCAATGCAGCTCAAACTGCCTACGTTGATCGGACGATTGCAGCTGGCTCCCCCACAGTTGTCGAGCTCGAGCAATTTGATCTGGGCGGCGAAGGGATCGCGTACTCAGATAGCTCACCTGGCAATAACGCCAGCGATACATTTCGTGCTGATGAAGACGTGGATACCAACGGATCGCTACTGACGAATGACGTAGTGGATGGCGAGTGGCTCGAATACACCACCAACATTGAAGCGGGCCAGTACGACATCACGCTAAACAAGAATTGGTCCGCAGGCGACGCGGCTGTCAAGCTGCTTGTGGGGGCGTCCAATTCCAGTAGCGAATTGTTGGAACTCGGGCAGTTCGAGTTTGGTGCGGGCGGACAAGAGAACATCACGTTGAGTGAGATTGATCTGAGCGACC
This sequence comes from Pirellulaceae bacterium, assembly GCA_045105035.1. Taxonomy (GTDB): domain Bacteria; phylum Planctomycetota; class Planctomycetia; order Pirellulales; family Pirellulaceae; genus Aureliella. The sequence continues at coordinate 938 of JBGCCZ010000131.1, forward strand.
ACGCCGGCGTTGAGCGGGTGATTCGTATCGAAGTCATCGGAAGCTGGATGGGGCTGGACTCGCTGATTTTCACTCCTGCCGAAGCTGACTCCGAGCCTCCAACGGCGGATATCGTTGATGTTTCCCCCGACCCACGCAACTCGAACGCTGGCCTAGTAACGATCCTGTTCGATGAAGTAGTCTCTGGAGTGGACCTCAGCGACTTCAGGTTGACGCGCGATGGTGAAGCCGTCGACTTGAGCAATGCGGTTCTCACTCCAGTCAGCGGCAGCGAATACCAAGTTGACTTGTCCGCTGCTACCGATGCGGATGGATTGTACGTGCTGACGCTGGAGAATCAGGGAAGCGGAATTGCTGACTTGGCGGGCAACGCTCTTGCCGCGAACGCAGTTGATGAATTCCTGGTGGATTTATCCGGACCGCAGGTGGAATCAGTTGTCGTCAATGACGGCAGTGTTCAACGCAGCATGGTATCGAAGTTGACGGTCACGTTTAGCGAAGAAGTTGTCGGCCTTGACGCCAGTTCCTTTGTGTTGATCAACACGACGACCAACGCTCAGATCACTCCCATCATCGACACGCACGTTATCAGTGGACGCACCGTAGCGACTCTCACCTTTGCAGGCGATGGGATCATTGGCGGCTCACTAGCGGACGGCAACTACACCCTGACAACGCTGTCTTCTGCTCTGACCGACTCGGCCGGCAATCATCTTGATGGCGATGAGGATGGCGAAAGTGGTGGGGACGCTACGGACGAATTCTTTCGGTTGTTCGGCGATGGAAACGGAGATCGTCGAGTCAACATCATCGACTTCTTCGGATTCCGTCGAGCGATTCGCGGCGAATACAACGCCGCCTACGACTTTGATGGCGATGGCCGCGTCAACATTATCGACTTCTTCCGATTCCGAAGTCGCTTTGGCAAGTCGCTCTAGTCGATTTCAAGGCGGACGGTTTCAACGTTCTCGGCTCGCTGTTCGCTTTGCAGTTCATTTCATGTGGCCGGGCGATGGCAGCAGACTTTGGCAAGTCCAGCCGCCCTCTTATCTACATTTCGCTACACAAAATCAAGCAAGTTACGAATATGAAAACTCAAAAACGACTGATGATGCTTCTCCTTTGCATTGGACTCATCGCCACCTCGCGAGCTGCGCACGCTGACCTGGTCATCAGCTTCTCCACGGATCAAGGTGCGACCTTCGGTTCTAACTTTGAATTACAAGTCGATGACGATTTGACCGTTGGAATCTTCTTGCGGCAAACGGCTCCTGACGACATCCTCACCACCGAAGGCCTATCCTCTTTTGGGCTGGATCTTGTGGCCACAACAAGTGAATTTGGTGAAGTTGCCAATCCCTCGGTGAATAGTCAATTCGATTTTGAAGAGACGAGTATGGAGACTCCCACAGGATTCCAGTGGGAATATGCGAGTGCCAGTGACGAAGGAGTTCGTGCGAGTTCGGTCTTCCTTGGTGAATTCGACTTTGCATCCAGGAGCGTTGGGCAAACAGATTTCACTCTGACTGATCTATTTCCAGGAACGGGACCCGGGGACGCTAGTTGGTTTACGTCCGAAATCACAGAGCTCGACGAACGGATATTCGGAACAGGGGCCGCGGGAAGCTATCAGTTCTCGATTAACTCAACTGCGGTCCCAGAACCAAGTTCGCTCCTTTTACTCGGTGCCATTGGCGCGGTTGCCACGCAAGTGCGTCGTCGACAATCGGCAAAGCATGGCTCTGAGGCACGCTCTGTGATTTTGTGAGGATTTTCCGCTTTTTGGGTGAAGGGGTTCGCTTCATTCTGTCGCGAAGAAGTCATTGGCACCGAATCTTCGGCTTGAAACCCATGAATTGGAGCTTCAATCGATCGAGGTTTGCGGTAGTCCCTACTTGATCACCAGCTAGTTAAGGCGAGGTCTAGCAACATGAGTTACTTCAATTCTTGGCGTTCTATTTTTACAGCGGTAGTTTGTACCGCCCTGCTTCTGTCGTCCTGGGATTCAGCGAAGGCTGATTTCGTGTTGGATGCCTTTGGAGGCGTGGACTCAACTACACACCTCGATTGGTCGAATGCTGGAGTCCCCGGAGACACCTCCACCTACGCGGGTGGCACTGTAACCGCCAGTGGCGGAGTGTTCAACATTTCTGGCGGGCTCACTGCATCAGTCGTGGATGAAACCAATATTTTCAACGGTGGGCAATTCGGATCCAACAATTTGCTCAATGATTACATCTACGTGCAGGATGGCACGGCTACAGTGTCCCTTGGTGGTTTTGATAACACGCTGACATCGACGCTCGGAGACATGAATGGCAACACGTTCACGATGCTACCCGATACGGACTACACGCTGTATCTTTTTGGTGCTGGCGACAGCAACGGACAGGATACAACATTTACGTTCAATGGAGTGAGCAAGACGACTTCCGACCTGATCGTCGGTACGGCACCTGACGCCGGGCACTCTGTTACGTTCGAC
>JBGCCZ010000132.1:0-22297 GCA_045105035.1 Pirellulaceae bacterium
GGCTCAGAGTCGGGCAGTCCTTCCGTGGTTGAGTTCACTGGCAAGAACGGCAAGCCTGGATTCACCGGTAGATCCGGTTCAATGTCTTGCTTCCCTTTATCTTGCGAAACCGCAGACGGTGGAACCGGCAATTGGTATTCCAAGGAGGCATTGTGGCTCAGCTTCGAACGCGAACAAGACTGCTCGAATGGTAGGGCTCCTGATGTGTGGAAAGAGGAAGCTTCCGAGATCCGCAAAGACGAAGTAATCGAAGAACTTTTGCAGATCGACGATTCTAGTTTCCTAGAGATGGAAGCAGCGATTCGTGAAGACCGAGATCCCGCAGAATCAATGCGAACGACGAGCAAGCCCTATTCGCTTTGGTTCACCGCAGAAGATTCGAGGAACGCTAACGAGTTCGCCCGACGTTTCGCAGATCGCTACCTACAGCGTCTACGGTATTGCCCAGAGTGGCGAAAGTTCCTCGTTTGGACCGGTTCACGGTGGAAGATTGATTCAGACGGTTCGGCAACTCTGGGGCTAGTCCGCAGTTTCGCCACAAGCCTTTGGAAAGACTTCGGCAAAGCTGCCCAGTCACTCGACTCTACGGACTTGAAGAAGCTTCACACGTTCTTGAAGCAGGCCAATCAAGTGAACTGGCTGGAAGGCGTAGTGCGTTTGGTTCGTGCGGATCCCCGAATCCATGTTGAAATACAAAACCTCGATTCCAATAACGGTTTGCTCAACGTCACTAACGGAACGGTAGACCTCGAAACAGGCGAACTGAGGCCGCATAGCCCAGCGGACCTACTGACCTCGATCACAGCCGTTGCCTACGAGCCGGAAGCGTTGGACTGCCCAGAGTGGCGGAAGTTCATCGAAACCGTTTGTGGTGGCGACACGAGGCTTGCTCGGTATTTGCAGCAACTTCTCGGCTATAGCCTCCACGGGGACTGTGGAGAGCATGTACTGCCCATTTGCTGGGGTTCTGGATGCAACGGCAAGAGTTGCCTTTGGAGCGTGGTGAGTGCGATTCTGGGCGTCTACGGCGATGTGGCGTCTCCTACTCTCTTGCTTGGCGGTTCGAATGAACACAAGACGGAAAAAGCAGACCTGTACGGGAAGCGATTCGTTATGACCTCGGAGACTACCGAGGACGCCAAACTGGACGTCGCAACGGTCAAAGAACTAACCGGCGATGACGTTATCAAGGCTCGCAGGATGCGTGAGGACTTTTGGACGTGTCGACGCACGACGACATTCTGGATGGCTACCAATCACAGACCGAGTATCACACCAGGCGCCAAGGCCATTTGGCGAAGGCTGAAGCTGATTCCGTTCACCGTCGATCTTCGCGAAGTCTTGGAGCCGAGCCCAGATTTCCACCACGTTCTGCTTGAAGCAGAAGGGCCGGCGGTTCTTCGGTGGATGGTCGACGGATATCTCGATTACAAGGCCAATGGGTTTGCTGAGCCTGTTTGCGTGAGCCAAGCGACACGCGAGTATCAAGCGACATCCGACGATGTTATGCGTTTCGTCGGAGAAGACTGTGAGCAGGCCCCAGGGCTAGTTGCGGGACTGACCGAGCTATTCGAGGCCTACACATCGAAGGGGGGCTATCAGACCAAAGCAGAGTTCCGAGCCTCGCTAGCCTGTCAGTTCGACATCATTCCGAACTACATGGCTCGTGGGCCTTTCCGCAACAAGACTGTAGTAAAAGGTCTTGGCCTGCTTCCTCATGAGGACGATTTCACCGATTTTGACGTCCTCTAAAACCTGGTGGCTTGTGTTGGCTTGTGTCTTTCAGTTCGCTCTTAAGAAAAAGTACTTTTTCCATAGGGGTAACCGTAGACCACAAGCCAACACAAGCCAGTGCCCATTTTTCCAACGTTTTACAGGTTGAAGTGAGCAGGCCCATAAATGTGGGTCCTCTGGCAAACAAACCTAGATCGCCTCATTCCTAGACGGGCGATTCAAGGCAAAAAATAGGACCCCCTGAAAATCTTGGGTCCCCCTGAGTTTTTTATTTTGCTTCCCCCGTCAATAGAAGGGTCACCGACTACCGGTTGGATCAGTCGTTCGCCGCAAACCCTTGCAGCCACAGGACTTACAGCCGAAAACTACCTATTTTCACACAACCTAGCCTCCAACCCAGCCAAATCGAAGTCCAAATGATTCCACGTGTAGGCCTCCGCAGCATCGCTGCGGTCGCAACATTGAACCGCGACATCACAGAGAAGGCCAGCAAGCCTGCCAACAGCTTCGGGAGAATCGAGATCACCTGTCTCTAGAGCTTCAAGAGCATTGCCCAGCATCCGAGCCATTGCGGAGCGAAAGGCCGTTAAATCGCAAATCTGGGGCTCTGGCTGGGGCCTAGCACCTTCGATCATCATTTGTTCACTGACATTCAAAACATCCACGGCACGCTCCATTGCAAAAGGAAGGACAAGCAAACCACGGGTTCTAGCTCGCACCGACTCGCACAACAAGGGCACAGAAAAGCACTACGTTGTACCAAAGTGCACAACAAACTGTACAGCTTTCGACATTCGACATCCATTGACCCGCCGAACCGCAAGAACCGCGAGCATTCGGCGTCGCTTCGAACTGTACAGCTTTCGAAAAAGGAAGTTCTGAGAGAGCTTCAAAACTACGGATTACCGAAGCCCGCAAAAATATACGGGTATTACTTTTGATTTCATGTATACGCATTCAGTAGTGAATGCGATAAATACCTAAAGGAGCAGATATGTCACCAAAGAAGAAAAAAGACAATCGCGGCGGAAAACGAGAAGGAGCAGGCCGACCACCTGGCAAGGCGGACGCGAGTCGAAACGTGTTGAAGTCGATTCGAGTCTCGAAGGACGTAGGCGATTACCTGACTGAAGTAGGAACCCGAGTTGTTGAGGACGTTATTCGTCGCTCGAAGGATTTCAAGGACTGGAAAGCCAGCAAGTAGAAAGCAGACCAATGGCAAGTATCGGAAACGACGCAGGCGGCAAGAAACGAATCCTATTTGTTGCCCCAGAGGGTTCACGCAAGACAATCAGACTCGGCAAATGCTCCAAGCGTGACGCAGAGAAAATCAAGACTCGGGTTGAGAGTCTTCTGAGTTGCAAGGTTCTCGGTACTCCTATTTCGCAAGACGATGCGAAATGGGTAGCGAGCATCGAAAAAGAACTACGGACTCGATTTGAACGGGCCGGTTTGCTCGAACCTACCGAGGAAGAAAAGCAGGCCAAGAAACGCAAGACTGTAGAGCAACACTTGGAAGAATACGTTGCTCGGAACGGTGGTTCCAAGAAAGCGGCAACTGTCTTCATCTGGCGACAGGTGTTTACCGACTTGAATCGAGAACTGCCCAAGGGCATCTACCTAGACGAAGTTACCAAAGGGCACGCCAAGAGTTTTCACGAGGCATTAAAGAAGCGACTCGCTGTAACAACGGTGGACAAGAGAATCCGGTTTGCTCGTCAGTTCTTCAAAGATGCAGTGGATTGGGAGCTAATCGAGAAGAACCCCTTTGAAGGCATCAAAACAACGACTGCCTCTACGAAGTCAAACGTGATAGTGGATCGCAAAACGATTGAGCGAGTCCTAGAGCATTGTGACCCGTGCTGGCGAATCATCGTTGCCCTTTCTCGATTCGGTGGCTTACGGTGCCCCTCTGAGGTTCTCAGTCTAAAATGGGAACACATTGACTGGGCAAACAATCGAATGTACATCCCAGAGCCCAAAGTCGAACACCACGAGGGCAGGGGGGTCCGCGAGTGCCCTATCTTCGAGGACCTTGCACCTTATCTAACCGAGGCTTTCGAGGTTGCTAGGGATGGTGCCGAGTACGTCGTGGATAGTGCGACCTATCGCACAGCAGCCCAAGGCCAGAATGGGTGGATGAATGCAAACCTTCGACAGCAGTTTGGACGAATCCTAACGAGGGCAGGCGTCAAACCTTGGAAACGTCTTTTCCATTCAATGCGTGCGACTCGCCAAACTGAGCTTGAGAAAGAGCATCCCATTCACGTGGTCTGCTCTTGGCTCGGTAACTCGATCAGGATTGCACAGAAGAACTATCTGCTTGTCTCTGATGATGACTTCGAACGAGCTGCAGGAATCGCGGCACAGAATCCGGCACAGTTGGATGCAAAAGTGGCACAGAATCCGGCACAGCAGGAAGCACGCACTGAGCCGCACCAACACAAAAAAACCCTGGAAACCGTTGGCAAAAACGCCGATTCCCAGGGTTTTGATTCACCTACAAAGCGGAGAGGACAGGATTTGAACCTGCGGACCAGCGTTAACCGGTCGCTTCATTAGCAATGAAGTGCTTTCGACCACTCAGCCACCTCTCCGGGAAGTCGTCAACGAGGGCTCTCACCCAAGTGACGTTCTTAGATCCGCAATTCCTGCTAGTTTCTTCCAAGCGGTGACTCAGGCCAAGATCTTTTGACCAGCCTGAGTGCCCAACGGCGAACCAGCTCTGTTGCGGATCGCTATATATAAGCAACTCATCGTCGTTCTTGCAAGCCTGACCGTGCATAAGAAGATCGTTTTCTTAGCTCAGGTCGTTTTCTTTCCTAACTGCGGCCTTCTCCTGCCGTCGACCTTGGCGGCGTCTTCGATTTTCAGTGTGCAGCGGGGGTGCTCTCGAGGCTCGTTTGCGTTCCACAGCCCAGCAGAATGTTGGCCTGACGGAATGAAATGCGCGTCGCACCACGCAGTTTGAAGCGGTGAGTTGCCGCAGCAAGTGCGCCTCAGGGCCATTCAGAGCTGCAAGCTACACAAAGTAGATCGGATCTCCGAGCCGAGAATAGGCAGCGTTCCGGCTGGGACAGACGGGCTACTATCCTGCCCAAACTGGGACAGTGACTTGTCCTGCATGTCCACCGCAGAGGGGCTCACGGGCTTTCGAAAACGCCTATGATAGTAGCTCAAGCTATTATTAATCCGACCAAGCATCGAAGCCCTGCCGGGATTCGCGTCAACTTGGCTTTCGAATTCCCCAGCTACCCAACAGACGAGCACAACTCCATGAGTCGTCGTGACTGTATTCGCAAACCCGGCTGGACCCAAGGCTGCCACATTGCCTTAGCCCTTATCCTAGCCGTCACGACCGTGCCTATTGCAGCGGATGCTCACCCAAGCACCACTCTCCAACTTGAGAAGACGGAAGCGTCGACTCAGACCACCTGGCGAGTGCAGCTCAAGGATGAGACTCGAGAGCTTCTCGCTAACCTACGCCTGGACGGTGATAGAGTGATCGGCCGGATCGCAGTTGGCGGGAGGGCAGGGGAGGAAGCCAATTTCACTTTCAACGAAATCGTCAGCATCGAAAACAATAGCCAAGATGCGAGTGCAGAGCAGGGCGCCAAGTCGGTGGCTCGCCCCATGCCACGACTCTTACTCCGCGATGGCAGTCAAATTGCGGCAACGAAACTGGATTCCGATGGGCAGGCGATTTCGATCAACGAGGCCCAGTCGATTGAATCAAGGCTAGTAGAGGAAATCCAGTTTGCTGAACCGGATGAAGAGCAACTGGCGGCTTGGAACGAGTTTGCCCAAGCGGAATTGAGTGCAGATCTTCTCGTCATCAAGAACTCAGCTGGCGAGCTAACGAAAATTGAAGGCATCGTTTCTGAATTCTCGGCGGACGCAGTCATGTTCGAGTTTAGCGGGCAGATCATTCCGGTCCCATTGCCCAGAGTCGTTGGAGTTCGCTTTTATTCCACCTCAGTTCAGCTAGCTGAGCCAGTAGGCGTGTTGGCTGATCGGCGAGGAAATCGCCTGAATTTTGTCTCGGTGAAGTCAATCACGGAAGAAGGCTTAGAAGTAACGCTAGGGACGGGAACGACTTATCGTTTGTCTGTAAACGACCTAGTGAGTATCGATCTTTCGCAATCCGGGACAAAGTACCTTAGCGACCTTAAAGTCCTCCGCGAGGAGCCAAGCCCGTCGGCCATTCTGGAGCTATCGAAACGTGCTGGAAGTCGCCGCACTTTATTGCGACGTAACGCAGCCTCGAAGATTCCTGGCACCGCGATTCAACCCAGCTTGGATTTCCTGGCGGCTGGAGCAGTGACTTTTGAAGTCCCCGAAAAATTCAAGCGTCTGTCTGGCTCGGTCGCACTCCGACCTTCTGGATCCTTCTGCACGCCAACTCGAGTCGAGATCTGGCTGGAGGGAGACCGTGTGTGGGAGGCTGAATTGATTGATCCACAGGAAGCCGAATCCTTCTCACTTCCACTGAAGGAAGACGCCCGACTGCGACTTGTTGCGAAGCCCATCGGGGAATTCCCCGTGGGCACGGTCGTTCGCTGGTCATCCGCCGAGCTTACAAGAGAGTAGATCATGCCACGCCTACTAGCTATTGATCATGAGTCCTCGAAGCCGATTCACCTCGGAGTGTTTCAGCACTTCAAACGGATCGAGCGTCTTGAGCGGATCACGCATGGGTTCCTGCTTCTCCCAACGATTCTAATTCTGTTTTCAGTGAATGGGGCGCCTACTCTTGGGGCAGACCCTGAACTAGACGTCCCTGCCTTAGTTTTAGAAGCGCAGGAGAAACGCAAAGCAGTTATACGGCGTTCTGCCGCTGCAACCGTTGCAATTTTCGGACTCGACGGTGGCGGGGGTGGCAGCGGAGTGATCATCACTCCCGATGGTTATACGCTCACCAACTATCACGTCTCGAGTGCTTGTGGCGACCACATGCGTTGCGGACTCAACGATGGAAAGATGTACGACGCAGTCATTGTCGGAATCGACGCGACTGGTGACGTCTCCCTCATCAAGCTCCTCGGACGCAAAGACTTCCCAACCGCCCCTCTAGCGGACAGTTCTCAAGTGAAGGCCGGTCAGTGGTGTTTTTCTGCGGGCAATCCGTTCGTGCTTGCGTCCAATCTACAACCGTCAATTAGTCTCGGCATTGTTAGTGGCGTGAACAGGTACCAATATCCTGCTGGCACATTGCTCGAATATGCCGATTGCATCCAAACCGATGCGGCCGTCAATCCCGGGAACTCCGGTGGACCGCTGTTCAATTTGGCGGGCGAAGTCATTGGGATCAACGGGCGTTGTTCGTTTGAAAAACGTGGCCGGATTAACGTGGGCGTGGGATATGCGATTAGCGCAAACCAGATCAAGCAGTTCCTCGGAGTACTGAAAGGCGGCCGACTTTGCGACCACGCAACACTCGGTGCAACCGTTGGTACAGATCCGACAGGAAGAACGGCCGTCACCAACTTACTCAGCTCCGTCGATGCCTATCGGCGCGGGCTGCGATTCGGCGACGAGATCCTGAGCCTGGCGGATCGCGAAGTCAGTTCAACCAACGTGTTTAAGAACATCCTGGGCACTCTACCAAGAGACTGGCGCGTCCCGCTGATTGTTCGTCGCGACGGCAAGACCCGAGAGTTGCTTGTACGACTCGATGGTGTTCACACGGAAAAAGAGCTGATCGACTTGGTTTTTCCTGAACGGCCTCCAGGTGCAATGCCGCCCAATATTCCACGCAAAAACGCGGATGAGCCCGAGCCATCGAAAGAACCCAGTGAGGACGGAGACGAGGCGTCGAAAAAAACAGAAACGCAGGACGCCGCGGACCTCCCTGATTCTTTGCGGCGTTTGCTGCCCAAAAAAGAACTCGTCGCTTCGATGCTGACGAAACGTAAAGGGTTCGCCAACTTCTATTTCAATGAACTAGAGAGAGACCGCACGTGGCAGCAGGTTCGTCAACTCGGAGAGTTTACTGCGACTGCGGAGAGTTGGAATTGGAGCGGGAAACTAACGGGTGAAAGCACTCCAATTTCACTGCAGTCCAGTCCCGAGGCGGCTACGCTGCGAGTCGGCTCGAGAACCCGAACCGTTGACTTCGCCAAGCCACTCTCCGACGTGATATCTCAACGTCGTGAAAACGGGATTCTGGTTGCCTTCCGTGCCCTACAGCAGTTCTTACGCGAGGGCCCGAAAAGAATCGGCGACACTTCGTACTTGGGAAAGATGCCCGTTTACGCTGGTAGTTCGATCCGCATGTCCGAGCAGCCACGATTGGACACGCTCCAAACGCTTTGGTTCGACGCGGTGGTTCGATTTAGCGTACAACCGGACGGTCGCGTCGCCTTGATTGAGGTCTTTGGCGATGCTGAAAGTGATCCGGTTGAGCTTTATCTCGACAATTACCAAGTTCACCGTATCGGCGACTCAGAGCTGTTAGTTCCCGGTCGCATGCGTTTGCAGTATGGCACCGATCCCATGCTTTACGTCGATGTCGAGGACGTTCGTATAGCCACGACTGTTCCCCAACAGGAGCCCGCAGATGCGACCAACTAGTTGGATTGGAACGCGGTTCGAACGAATTCCATCTTCGTTTCAGCGGGCCGCTTTGGTCCTTTTGACTTTCATCTCGAGCACTAATTGCCAGGCCGAAGAGGCATCGCTCGGCTCGCTGGCAACAACAGTTCAAACTGCCGAAAGGAAAACCGTCAAGCTCTACGGAGCGGGTGGCATGGCGGGTTTGGACGCGTATCAGAGCGGCATCTTCATTTCCGATACGGGTCACATTTTGACCGTTTGGAGTACCGTCCTGGACGTGGAAGACGTGATCGTCGTGTGCAGTGATGGTGCCCGTGTGACAGCTAAGACGGTGGGTATCGATCCCAACCTAGAAATTGCGGTACTCAAGGCAGATCATCAGCCGGTCGGTTTTTTTCCACTCGGCCAAGCTGTCGAGGCGCAGACGGGCGAGCGGGTACTCGCGTTCAGCAATCTGTTCGGCATCGCCACCGGAACTGAAATGTCCAGCGTTCAAAAAGGGGCGGTGATGGCTAAAACGGATCTAAACGCCAGGCGGGGCTCGATCCAATCCGTTTATGGTGGCCCCGTCTACCTGATCGACGCCATGACCAACAATCCAGGCGCTGCTGGCGGCGCGTTGACGAACTCACGAGGACAGTTGGTAGGCCTGCTTGGCAAAGAACTTCGCGACACGGCAGCCGGGATTTGGGTCAACTACGCAGTTCCGGTCGGAGAAATCAAGGAATCGGTTCAGAGTATCCTTGCAGGCAAGTCCATCGTACGACGCGAAGACAATCGAACTGTTGCCGATCGCCCAACTGCCTTGTCACAACTCGGCATCGCCCTCATACCCAACGTACTTTCGAAGACACCGGCCTTCGTAGACCTCGTCCAGCCAGAATCGTCGGCTGAAAAAGCCGGCCTGCAAGGCGACGACCTGATCTTGTTCGTCAACTCGTCTCGAGTCGCTTCACAGGAGTCACTGTTAAGTGAGCTGAAGTACATTGACCGCACGGAGCCGTTGGTGCTACTCATCCAACGCGGTGGTAAACTGCTCGAAGTGGTTGTGAAGTAACAGACACTCTCGCATCAGCGTCTTTCCTCCAGCCGCGTTGCGATCTCTCTAGCAACCCGTCAAAAAGCAAATCGAATCCAAGAGAACATCAGTGCCAAGTAACGTCCTTCGTTTGGATTCGCCTCGTTGGGTCCCCAATTGCCCATTGGTATTTCTGTGCCTCGTTCTGTTCACTTCCGTCTTACGATCTCAAGATTCGGAAAGCCTGGTCGAACTGGAGCAAGCCGCTCAACGTGCAGCTGCGAACAAGGCGTCGGCGTGCGTGGTGCAGATCGAGACTTTCGGCGGCCTTGAGCGTGTTGGAGAAGAAGTCATCTCCGATGGACCCACAACCGGAACGATTCTGACTGCGGACGGCTGGATCATCTCGAGCATGTACAGCTTCCGTCAGAACCCTTCTTCGATCTTGGTGAATTTACCAGGCGATGAACGCGTAGCCGCGAGACTGGTTGCCACGGATTTCGCCCGGGAACTTGTGCTTCTCAAAGTCGATGTGGAACGCGAGCTACCGTTTGCCCAATCCTCTCGACTGGATCTCTCAAGCGAAGATGTGGGAAGCCTGGTAGTGGGACTCGGCAAAATCTATAGCAGAACGGACGCTACCCAGTCTGTCGGAATCCTCAGCGCCGTCGGTCGGGCGTATGGGAGAGCCGTTCAGACGGACGCAAAAATTTCTCCAGTGAACTATGGCGGCCCTTTGGTCGATCTCGAAGGTCGAGTGATCGGAATCCTGACACCCATTTCACCGGGCACTTTTTTTGAAGGCAACAGCGCGGAACTCTACGACTCGGGCATCGGCTTTGCCGTCCCCTTGAAGCACATCCTGCCTCGCCTCGAAAGACTGCAAGCAGGAGAAGATATCAAGCCGGGAAAGCTGGGCATCATCCCAAGCAGTCAGAATGAACTAGCGGGTCCAGTGGTCATCGTCGGCGCCCTTCCGGGATCTGCAGCAGCTAGGGCTGGCTTGATGGCTGGTGATGTGATCCTCAGTGCGAATGGTCAGCCCGTCGAGATTTTCGGAAACTTGCGGCACGCTATCGCATCCGTCGATGCTGGTGAGGAGCTTAACTTGAGTGTGCTTCGAGATTCAAAACAGCTCGACAACTTGCGCTGTGAATTGACCGAGTCGATTCCCATTTATCGCCGTCGTTACTTAGGTTTCCGCCTCGAAAGCCCGACTTCGCCTGCCAGCGAACCCGCAGAGGGCGAACAAGTCACCGATTCTGCTGCATTCCAAGTTTTGTCCGTCGACGAAGGCTCACCAGCGGCCAAGGCTGGTTTGAGAACAGGGATGCAACTCACTGAACTCGATGGCGCCGAGCTAACTTCAACCGACGAAATTCGAAAGCTTATTGCAGTCGCAGAACTTGACCGCCCTATCGTTTTGACGGCCCGCGATGGCAAAGAAAAATCTGAATTGAAAATCGTACCCGCCATTTGGCCAGATGAAATTGCCGCTGAACTCAAAGCGAGGCTGCCAGCAGACGAAAGCGACAACTGCTCTCAAATTGACATACGCCTCGGAGATTTGCCGAACAAGATCACGGCTCTTGTCCCACCGAAGGCGGCCGAGTTAGAGCTCGGTTTGCTAGTGCTCTATCCCGAACCGGGGAAAATCGACGTTGAGCTCGTTGAGACACAGTGGTCGGATTTTTGCAAAAACAATGGCTGGATCATCGTCGCCGTTCAGTCTGCCGACCCGAAACGTTGGTCGATGGAGGAGATTGAAACTGCTGAACGAGTGCTCGGTCGAATGCAAGCGTCCTATAACATCAGTCCCTCACGGCTTGCCGTTGGAGGACTTGGAATTGGTGGCCGCGTTGCCTTGGTGGCCGGAAGCATGCTTCGCGATCGGATCAGTGGTGTGCTGACAATCGGTACCGACCTCAAACGACTCAACGTGCGTCGCGACCACATGCCCCTTCAATCCTTGGACTATCTTCTGGTTGCCAATGAGGAGGGAGCCGAAGCGGCCGCCGAAAAACTAAGATCCCGAGGCTACAGTGCGATTTCTCTGAACGAACCGGCCCTGGAACCAGCTCGTTGGGCCACTCTCCCGCAAGCAGCCATCGAAGGCTGGCTCGAGGGACTCTCGCGTTTCTGATCTTTTATTATGTTCCGCTCCTACTTTCCGCACTCGGCTGCGAGACCGCCCGCATCCGCCATAGGCCCCCCATAACAATCCGTTTGATCTACTCTCGGCGTGTTCCGAAGCGAACAACTCAAGTCAACTGCCTGTAATGCCAAGCAACAACCAAGTTCAACGTATCCTCCTGGCGGTTTGCTCCGTCAGCCTTCTGGCCTTAGGGATCGTCGTCGAATCGACGGGCTTGATTGAGTCGGGAAGCAGCGATTTCGTTTCTGGAATGCTCTTGAAAGTCGGCTTTGTGCTCGGACTTGCATGGATTGCGGCTCCCCAGATCGAGAAACTCGGCTGGGACAAACTCCGCGGTCCGATGCTGATCGGAGCATTAATGGTCGCCATCCTGTGGTCTCTCCGGCCGCGCATCGGCCTCGCCGCCGGAGTCATCTTTCTGATAGCGACACTCGCTGCGTCGGGTTTGAGCTGGTTCAGGCGACTTTCGACGCCGCCACGGAAGTCTGCGCCGCAGGGCTCTAAGCGAAAAGTCCCCAATCGGGACCGATAGACGCTTTGCGAGAACTTCGCGAGCTTGATCTCATCCGCGCCGCCTCCGTTCACTGAAATGCAAGCACTCAACCTGCAGCCGTATAATCGGCAAGGTTTATGCAGGTTCGCAGCAATGGTCCCTGCCGCGATGCCCGACAACTGTTTTTTCCCCTTAGACCTGCAAAATTGGAAAAAACCCTACCAGCCCGATTCACCGCTTGCCGAAAAGAATCTCGGACGTTTAGTCGTCCAAACGCGATCCAAGGGGGGCAATCTTGGGCGTGGTTGGGCAGGACGCTCGATTTGCGAAGTTTCAGCGTTTCGTGAATGCGTAGAGCGTACGCCTCAACCCATCCTTTTCCCTTCTAGATCGTACTCGAGATTTGATTCAATACCGGATGGTCTTCTGTCATCACGTTTGATGCAGATACCGGACGGAGCACCACTATCTCCCGCTAGCTGATGCAACGTGTTGCTGAAGCAAGATTGTGGACACTCGACAGTGAGTTCGTAGGAGGGTTTCCAATGCGACGTTTTCTGTTTGGCGTGGTAATCGCCTCAGTTGCTGCCGCGATGCCGAGTTGGGCATACGGTGGCGATCGTGATATTGCCAAAGCTGTAATGAGCCAACTGCAGCAACACAAAGCTGCTGGCAGCTTGAAGGGTTTTGACCTCGACATGCAAGTCGAAGATGGCATTGTTTACCTGGATGGCCGCGTGGCCTCCCGCGAACAACGCGATCTGGTTGCACGAGCGGCCGCCTATCAAGTTGGCATCAACAACATTGTGAACGACCTCAAAGTCGTTTCACCTGCGAAGAGCAGCGGCATTCGCCCTGTGACTCGCATCAAACCAGGGACTGCTGTAAAGCAAGCTTCGAGCCGTCCAGCTCGCAAACTCGAGTCCAAGTCGACAGCGGTTCGCCCTGCGGCTGCAAAGGCTCCAGCGAAGCCAATCATGCGTGACTCGGACATCACCGATGCAGTCATTGGCAAGCTTCAACAACTGAAGAACTCTGGCAAGCTACGTGGCTTCGAACTCGACGTTAACACGGCGAAGGGCGATCTGTGGCTTACCGGCTCAGTCGCGAACAGCAGCCAGAAGAAGATGGTTCTGGACGCAGCTCGACGTGTAAGCGGTGTTTCTCGAGTCGTTGACGACATCAAAGTCGGAAACCAGATGACTGGCGTTCGCACTGCCTCGACTGGCGGCCTAGCTCCGTCTAACAGTGCTCCCGTTCCAGTACCTCAGGTTTCGAGCATGCCAAGCACTGGCAGCACGGGAATGGGTCCTCAAGCGTTCGCACCATCAGCACTCGCAAGTGCTCCCATGGGCTATTCGCAAGGTGGCGTGCCTGGTGGACAACCAGTTGCCATGCAGGGCGGTCAGTTTGGTGGTGGAGCACCTCGCTACGACCAACCCAACATGCCTGGATATGCTTGGCCTAGCTACGCAGCTCAATCGAACTACGCAGCTGTATCCTATCCAAAGCAGTACAGCCCATCGGCGTGGCCGTACATCGGACCATTCTATCCTTACCCACAAGTCCCACTGGGATGGCGTAAAGTGGCGTTGGAATGGGACGACGGACTGTGGTACCTCGACTTCACTAGCAAGTAATTGCGGTGACAACATGAGAACGATCGTGGTTTGACCCTCCACGAATCTAGCTGAATCGAGAAGCTCGGACTGCTTGCAGTCCGAGCTTTTTTCGTTCGCTTCGCTGCTAACGTTCTCAGGACAAGAGGCGACGCGTCCTATCGCCTCAGCAGAAATGACGTCTCGGGCTTCAAGGCCACTCGAAGACCGCCGCAACGCTTTACTGCTCAAAAGAGCTCAACGGCGTCGCTGAGCCAAGCTGCGTCAGCCTGTCCGCAATTGCAGCAGTTGCCTAAAGCAGTTGTCTAAGAAACCTGCGAGGAGCCTTCGGACCGACTACAGCGTTCGCTTTACTGGCGCCTCGCCACATGCCACACGACGCTGAAACGATGCTAGCAAAAATTCAAAGCGTGTTTTCAATCGCAAAACGAGAAATACCCGCAAGTTCTGCCTACCTTAACAACGATATATCCATTTAGACGTGAGACGGGCGCTCAAGTTCTCGAAAGACATGATGTCGGACGGGATCGAATAGTGACAAGCCGGGTGGGCAATGGAGTTTGCTTCGTCTCGTTGAACCCAATCGATACGAGGGATCGTTCGATGCCACGCAAATACAGTACGATTACTTTAGGCCTGATGCTTAGCGCTGGGATGCTCACTGCTCCTGGCTGCGTCGGGATCACCAACGGGGTCAACCTTGGCCCGTTTGGAATTCCGATTCCTGTCAGTCCCTATTTTCAGGACCAGGAAGAGCTCGAATTCCACAACCACGAGCGGTACGAACGCGTACCGATTCTGGGTCCAACGACGGCGGGGGGACCCGTAGTCGCGCTTGATCCGCCAAGCGACGACGAAGTCATGCAAGCGTTGGAGAAAGCCCGACCTGTTCGCGGCGGCATTCCGCTTCTGCATGAGAAACAGCGGAACAACGTACAGATCGTGAAGTGCAAGATCGCCGACTACGTCGATCCGCCTCGGTTCATCCCGCTCGTCGGCATGGCCAGCCTTCACCACGCTCACTACAAGTGCACGATCTACTTTGAAGAGCGAACCATCAACGGTTGGCCTGTACCTCACACGCTTGAGGACAAAGAATCAGTCGAAGTTATCTACATCGACCACAACCACTTCCATCGCTGCGGTGACGAAGAGATCGCTTGTGAATTCTAAATCGACTCGAAACATGTAATGCCACACCCGGCATACATCGGAAGCCACGAAGTCTGACTTCGTGGCTTTTTTCGTTGCCGACTTAGGAAAGAGCGCAAACGTAGAGAGCGCTACCATGAACTCCACGCCTGAAGCCACTTCGCAAGTCAAGAACCAACCTAACTCGCAAGTTGCGATCGTTACAGGGAGCGCTTCAGGCATAGGCCGAGCAACTGCCCTTGAACTAGCAACTCGAGGCTTCGACCTAGTACTGCATACGCGTTCCAATCTGCGCGGACTACAGTCCTTAGCCGATTCGATTGGGAACCTAGGGCGTGAAACGCTCGCAGTGACGGGTGATATTCGCTTTCGTCGCACTTGCCATTCCATTGTGGATACGGCGTTCGCATGGAAAGGCTCACACGTCCAAGTCCTCGTCAACAACGCCGGCGCGGACGTCCTGACTGACGGCGGCGCGAAGCTAAGCTTTTCCGAAAAGCTCTACTTGTTGATGGATGTCGATGTTGCAGGCACGATCCACATGTCTCGGCGTTTCGTGGACTGCATCGCCCACGAATCCAACTCGCCCGCGATCTCACACGCTGCATCGCCTAAAACAGGCTTACCAGGAATTGTGAATATCGGTTGGGACCAAAGCCAGACCGGTATGGAGGGAACTCCAGGGCAATTGTTCTGCACGACGAAAGCCGCCGTAGAAGCCTTCTCCCACTCGCTCGCGTTGACGACTCGTGGCGAAGTGAAAGTCAATGTCGTTGCGCCTGGCTGGATTCGAACGAAGTGGTCTGGAGAAGCATCCGAGTACTGGGACGCGCGTGCGCGATCTGAATCACTCATGGACCGTTGGGGCACACCCGAAGACGTTGCCAAAACCATCGGCTGGCTCTGCAGCCCCCAAGCAGAATTCGTCAACGACCAAGTCATCGCAATCAACGGCGGACTTACCACAAAGTCGTCTTCGACTTAGATCTCCCAGATCAACGTTGACTTTGTGAATTCGATGTTGCTACCTACAAAGAGGTACGCATACGAAATGCGTTGAACTGTCACTGTACGGAAAATGGACTCCAAAGCCGAGTCATGCCCTCATTTCTATTCATGCAGCGCACCCAACTATGCTCTTGCGGGCTAGCATTTTTGCTAGCACTGCTATCGCTTGGATGCCGCAGCACAGTCCCGGTGCATGTTTGGCAGGCTGGTGAAGTTCAAACTCCCAAGCATGCAAAGGTGGCGTTGGCACCCATGGCAGGCCCGACAGAGCTCGCACGTCGCATCGAGCGCCAGATGCTGCAACAACGTCCTGCGGCTAAATCCGACGTCGCTCTTTTCACCTCCGAACAACTCGCCGCGCGTTCCCCCGTTCGGCTAGCATCCACTGCAGCGCTGAGCACTGACTTAACTGCCCTCGGAGCCGCGAAGGCAGTGGACGCAGAGATCCTTTTGCAAGGTGAAATCCTATCTGCGAATCTACAAAACGATGCACCGAACTCGTTCAAACCCAACATCCCTGAGAACATGAATCAGAAGTTCTTCATGATGGGACAGACGGATGAAGAGAAACAAGAGAGTTTGCTCCTCTCGTGGCGAGTCATCGATACCGAGTCAGGACGAACACTCGGTAAACGCATCCTGACGCTGCGTACCGACCAAGCCCTGGAACAGTATCCGGATTTGGCTGGGACCATTGAAGATCGAACCGAAGTCCTCTTAGCAGCCAGTGCTCGCGAGGCATGGAAGACGCTCGCCCCTGTGGTGGTTAAGGACACTGTCCGGCTTTCAAAACCATTTTTACAACCGGGCGCAATCGGTGTCCGACGGGGAATTCGGGCCGCCAAAGATGGACAATGGCAACTTGCCGAAGAGCGATGGCAGCGAGTCGCCGATTGGTTTCCCTACAGTGCGGCCGCCCAACACAACCTAGCCATCGCCCAGGCGGCTCGCGAGGATTTCCCAAACGCGAAGAAACAGCTACGCAAAGCCAAAGGGCTATTTGCTTGGCGTCTTCCAGGGGACACTTTGTTCTGGCTCGACAAGCGACACAGGGAGTACAACGAGTCGCATGGCATCCCGCGTCCCATCGGAGGCTGGGCGTTTCCTGCACCAGAGTCAGCGCCGGAAGCAATCGCAGCGGAACCTCTGTACCTTGATGACTTGCCATGGTGGACCGCAATCCCGTTCGCCAAACCCCCTGGCTGGACCTGGCAGAGCTGGCTGAAACAGCCGCTACCATTTTGAGAGAGCCGATTTCAATTCTGTGGCATCGCCGTACTGCGGACTATTCAGCATTGTGATCGCTGGACGCAGCCGCTGATTGAATCGCATGCGACCACTGAAATGCATCGTCGCCTACGTGGTAGTTGTGGCATTGGGTGCACCCGTCGTCGGCTGATCCTGGTCGGTGGCAAGCCGTGCACTGCGATTTCTCCATGTGCTGAAACTCTGCTTGCAAACACAAACGCATTGAAGCCTGCACTTGGGCAAAAGAGACGAATGGCTTGTTGCTTTCCTGTCGCGAAGGAAGCTCAAGCAACTCGCGAAGACTATCGAAACTCCGCGCAACTCCATTGCTCTTCGGCTGCTCAACAACCGTTTCAACCGGTTCGGCTGCCTGAATCTGATGGCAGTAAGCACAATCGCTGACCGTGGGTATGGACAAATGAGGTGTGTGGTCAAACCGCGTGAACAGGCTCAGTGACGCAGGCCTTCGAATGGATTGCCAAGGAGTTCGATCGCCGAGTCGATAAGTGCTTTCCGGGACCTGTGCATTGACATGACCTGAGAGCAAATGACACTCCGTGCAGCTACCAGGCACCAAACTGCCGACTTGGAGTGCATCGTCGATAGCCAGATGCGATTCACTCTGCTGCCTATGATCATGCAGGAGAGAGACAAGCTGCGTCCACGCGCTCAGCACCGGATCGGCGTGTCCCGATGGCATATAGTTTAATGAGAGAATTTCGGAGTCCAGATACCAGCCGCCATTTGCAACATGCTCCGAGCCTTCGAGCTTCGTAAGCGGAGCGAACACGGGTTTCTCAATCTCACGCCCGGACTCGCCACCTACCACGAAATCATCAACATCTGCCCCCAACGCGTCTTCGAAGTCCGAACCATGAACCGGCTCGCCCATCAGCAGCAAATCGTCTTTGAATTCCGCGTCGCCTAGAAGACTGTCGTCGGACAAATCTTCTGCCATCAAAGCATCGCCTGCCAAGAGACTATCTTGGATTGGTGTCGAAGCCAGCGCGGCATTGACAGAGTTTCCATTCCTGTTCTGTGGGGGGCGATTCGCGGCGATCGTGGCACCCTGACTTAGCCAGCGCAGTTCAATTTGGCGGAACAGGTCAGGCGGCAGTCCCTGGCAGGCTTGATTGATCAGCTCATGTTCGGCCTGGTCTAATTCACGCCCCAGAACCTCGTTGGCAACTTGAGCTAACCGCCTTTGCCAAGCCAGTTGGCCATCGCGAGCTACGTCCAAGACGAGATTGCGAAATCCGACGGCCAGTGATCTTGCGACTCGCGATTGTTCCTCCTTTGGAACATCGGCAATTTTGTTCGACTGAGGTAACCCAGCGAGGCCAGCTTGTGCCTGTGGATCGACCGCCAGAAGCAGCCGCATAGCCACACTGATCTGCCCATCGTAGCCAAAGGAAGCGTTCTCCGGCCAATCCCGCAGACTCTCATCGCCGTTCTCTCGATCTGCTGGATCAATGCAGGGCATTTGCAAGAGTGCCCAACCATTGGTCATCTCTGATCGAATCGGTTCATCATGACAACTTGCACATGCTTTCTCAAAACCAACGGACCGAAAGATGTTGCCAACCGAGCCAGTCTCCGAAGCGTCCAAGTGACAGGACTGGCACTCAAAGGCCTGATCCTTCTTTGCAAAGTACTCAGCGGCATGTGCTTGGTGGTCAAAGGCAATTGAAAATGGAGCACGATACGGGTAGCCCTCGAATTCGGGATGCCCGTTTTCAAAACTCTTGAATTGTTTGTCGTGACAGGACTGACAACGCTGATTCGTAATTGCTTTCAGGTCATGCCCGCTGCCGCGATGCTCAATATGACATGCTGCACAGGTCGTCTTCGCCCAAGTCCGCTTTTCTGACGGCGCCTTCGAACTCACCAGGCGAATAGCGGAATCGGCTGAAGCCACCAGTGTGCGGAGTTGGTCGAGTCTGAGATCGTGAGGCTGGCGGAGGGCGGCGTCAGGCATGGTGACTTCATGACAACTCATACACAGATCATCCTGCCGCAATGCGGCTGGCGAGTCGCCGTGCGCGTTGGGATGGCAGAGACTGCAACGATCCGAAATGAGTGTATTACCCAGGATTTGCGAGTGCTTGCTGGACAAGCCTCCGGGTACGAAAACAGCCTCTCGTTGTGGCATCGCCATGAGCAGCAAGAGAATTCCGCCGACGAGAAAAGCAGCGTTCAACGCTAGGTTTTGACGCGAGAACCAATTTGCGCGCTTCGGCACGCAGGGCCCCAAATTACGTACGATCGCATCGCATGATTGCCCCATCGTCGCGCACTCCGAGGCCAATTGACACTGCTCGGCAGCACTGCAACTCTGGCTACAAATCGACTCCGATGGGGCAGGTTCCGCAGTAGAAGACTTGCTGTTCGGCGGTGAACTTCGAAAGCAGCACTTGCCGTTTTCGTCTGGACCTTGCTGGCAGGCTGCGCCGACGCCAGTGTACCCACAGATCCAGCGACGGTTCGGTGTCGCTCTGGAAGCTTGTACTGCGAGCTCTCGTGATTGTTCCTGCACTACATTGCACCTTGGAATCGGTAAACCAAGACAACGTGCACTCCGACCATTATCGCGAGCGACCAGGTTAACGCGACGTGCCCCGCAAACAGGAGCCGGAGCCGATTTTGCAGTGCTGCATGGAAATCCAGGTCATCCTTCGACTTTACCATGCGCACCAAGTTCTGCTGGCACCCCTGTCCTTGCTCTGCCAAGTAACGCTCCAAATCGCCAAGCTCGCGCAGCAACTTTCGTCGAAGGATCCCGTTTGGAAACAACGTGTACACCCATCCTCGCTGGGAGTGGAAAAAGGGAAGCAGCCGACGTTGGTAATACTCCGACAGCGTCGCTCCTTCGCCCAAAGCGGCCGAACGCAAGGCGGCCGCGTGTGCGTCCTGCGCAACGGACGCTTGCAAAACAGGAATGCGTTCAAGCTGATAGTCTTGTTCGAGTGCAGCTAAGCGTTTGGGAGTCGAACGACTGAGCACCCCAAGCATCACTCCGCTACCTGCGACGATCACAAACACCGCCGCCATGGCCAGTTCGAACTGTCCCTGGATGGGCCAACCGATGTGCATCAGAAACACAATACTCGCATAAGTTCCAAGGTACGCATGCATCTGCAACCATGCCGCGACCGGCCCGAGCTTCGCGCGGATCCACTTCTTTCGAACCGTCAAAAGATAGAGCCCCGCAGTTGCGACAAGCAGCGTCCAGCCCGTTAACGTGGATTCGTCGCCCAATCGATCGTGGCAGTACTGAACGGCCGACGAAGTCATCCCAATGCACAACGCCGTGAATAAGATCGAAAGTCCTCGCCTTTGTTTCCCTCGCATCAGTCGCGTCTCCCATGCGTCCACTTCCCAAGCTGGTCGGGATTGGACAAATCTAGTCGCACAAGCGCATCGTGCGGGCACGCGGTTTGGCATGCAGGCCCACTGTTCGACGACGAGCAGAGATCGCACTTCGAAGCGCGGAGAATTGGCAAGCCGGATTTCTGATCGACTTTCGCTCGCCCACGTTCGTCCTGAGCGGTTACCATCCGAATATTGTCATACGGACAACTCTGAGCACAGCCCGAGCAACCAATGCAAGTCTTGTCGTTGATTTCCACTAGCCCCGACGAGGCGTCGCGATGAATCGCTCCGGTTGGACAACCAATCATGCACACAGGATCTTCGCAGTGCATACAGGCATGTGCAAACATCCAGGGTCCATACTGCGGACCCTTGCGTTCGAAGACCGGAGTCCCTCCGTGCGTGCTAGCGCACGCGCGGACACAGTCATCACATCGAGTGCAACGCTCTGTATCGATGACCATCGCTCGTTCACCATTCATGAGCCGACGTTCGACCAGGAACTCGAGCAGCCCCGTTTCTACCTGCGTGCCATCATCGAGTGGAGCATCGACAACGGGTTGCCCAAACTCGTAACGCGGGGAATCGATGAGCGGTGGAAGATCCGCGGTTCGCACAAAGGGAAGCACATGCTCGACGACTTCGAGCTTGGGAATACAAAGTGCATCGACGTAGCCGATCGCGCGCAAGGATTCTTGGTAGGGCAGGGGGGCTGACTTCCCGGCGAAGTTGAAATTATGCACGAGCTCTGCTAGCCCAAACATTTTCCCCTTGCCTAAATACGCGAGCGTTCGGTGCCCTGCGCCTTGGCGGCGACTCAATCGCCCAAAACCGCCACGCACAATCCAAAGCCCAGTGGCATAGCTACCTTCTTCAGCAATCAACGGCTCCGACTCAATGCGGTCTTGCGCCGTCTTGTTGCTCTTTTTTCGATACTCGGCATACCACTCCAAATTCCCGAAAGACTCGAAACGCGTCGCCGCGACGATGCGTTCCATACTCTCTTCTGGGATGAATCGAAGAAGTTCCGTTTCACGCAAATGATTTTTCAAGACTTCGCTACGGTAGCGTTCGTCCAACAGCGCCTTGAACGCAGGATCTTGGCGAAGGAGTTTGAGTCCCTGCCATCGGATTTCCAAGACGACGCTCTTACTTTCTGCGAACGCAGTGTACTCTCTTGGCGAACGTGTGACCGCAGCCATCTCCCCGAACAGCTCGCCTACCGAAATCTGGGAAGTCTCATACTCGTCGAGAACCCCGGGTACATCTTGCAAGAAGATCCGAGTCTCACTGCCGCTGCCGCGATAGTCGATCTCAGGATCTTTGTCGGACAGTGCGTTCGCGGGAGCTGCCCGTCGCCCTCGGCGACGACTATCCCTGCGATCGTTTCTTTGCGTGTATCGACGAATGCTAAGCCAGCTCAACCAACGGTTTCGATCGAACGCTTTGGATTGAGAAGAATTTGCTGGAAGCAACTTTGAAAGCGAGACACGAACCGAACCATCCAAGACCAAATATGCGCTGCCACCATACTGTCCCTCGCGAAACACTACGTCGCCTTCGTCCAAGTTCAGGACTCGAGCATCGTTTCGCAGAACGTCTGCCAGTGGAGTACTGCGAGCAAAACGCTCCGCACTCATTTCCGAAAAAGGAGGTTGCTCAAGCAACCAACTCACCCACTCAGGCGACATTTCGTCGCTCAGTGGATGATCCCACCGGTCGGGTCGTTCGACTTCGACAAGCTTTTCGGACATGAAAGTACAACAGTCAGTGAAATGGCGACTTGAATGGCGATTGCTAGCATTCCCGCGAACCAGGGCGGCTAAAGAATGCGTCGTATCTGAAGTATCGACGCCTCGCCTCGAAGGCTGAAATACAATCGGTGCGGGCCAGGGTTTCACGCGAGCTCGCGAGAAATCGTTTGGACGGTACCTACCGCCACT
>JBGCCZ010000133.1:0-20375 GCA_045105035.1 Pirellulaceae bacterium
CCGCTTCCGTCGCCAGTCCCTGCTCTCGCCAGACCGGCAATCCGCCGCTCAGTACGAACACGTTTTGGTGCCCCATCGCTCGCAGCATCCACCAACCTCTAGCACTCCCATAAGTGCCAACCTGATCGTAAAGGACGAGCGTTGAGTCGTTGTTGATTCCAATCCGACGAGCCGCCAACTCAAACGAGGCTTCGCTCGACAACATGTGCGGCAGGTCCGTGGCTTCATCGCTAAAGTCGAGATTCACATCCATCAGCACTGCGCCGGGTATCTTCAGTCCAGATTCCCAGTCGTCGTCTGCGCCCACAGGCTTCATTCGTACTTCGACGAACAGCGTCTTGGGATCGTCCAAACGTTCGCTTGCCCAAGCGTGGTCCACAAGAGGACTTTGTAGAGTCGATTTATTCGCGCCCATTTGTTGGAGCCTCGATCAGTGTAAGAGCTCAGTGACTACAAGCCGACGCTGCCACTCACAAAGAGTGATTCCACGCGTTTGGCTTCGTTTTTTCCTCAGTCCACCATATCGCAATACAACTCTGGAGAACACGCCTGCGGTGAAACTGATAAATTTGACCACGGGACGGTGCTGGCCAGCGGAGACGGTTCTGTCGATTTTTACCGAGACTAGAAAATTCATACTGGAACTGAATCCAGCAGCAATACGAGCCGTTTTCGATGAGCGCAAGCGACCGTAGCCTGATCCGCCGCGAGACTACTTCATGCACAAAGAAGCATTGCAACGAATCGCACACGCGAATACTGCGCCCGCGGAGGGACAGGGCATTCCTTCCGAGCACTTCGTCCCACTCTGCCTGTACCATAGCGTACCACTTGCCAAGCGTTTGAAAGAGGAACTCATTGCCTCGAGTGTGCTCGCCACAACCCGCCAGACTCGCCTACATGTCGAATTTGAAGTCTCGTTCGAAGACCGTCACAAAGCGAAGGAGATTGTTGATGAATTCAGGAGCAAGAATCCAGATATTGTTCCCAAGACGTTTCGACGCGACTTCGACATAGTCTTCTTAGTCGGCGGGCTTACACTCGTCCTCGCCGCAGCTTCCGCAGTCATTCCTTCTGTCTCCTATGCTCGCCCATTCTCAGTTCTATGTGCAGGCGGGACTCTGTGTTTCGCTACCATCAGAATTGGACGAAACATTCGCATGCACGGGAGCTACCAGTTCTCGCTACAGGACGCGCTACTCGCAACAGCGCTGATCGCGGTGAACATCGCCTGCTGGAGACTTCTGTTTTGAGACTTGACCTCCTTGGGCGAGCTTCTCCCAACTCGGCGAACGAAAACGCGGCAGTGACCTTGCTCGCACTCGGTTCAACATGACGCCTTCCTAAATCCCCTGAAGTCCGCCTATGCACACCTGGATCGCTTTTCTCCGCGGCATCAACGTTGGAGGCAAGAACATCCTGCCAATGAAATTGCTGCGGAATACGCTAGCTGAATTAGGCCTGCAAAACGTCCGCACATATATCCAAAGTGGGAATATCGTCTTCGAAGCAACGTCAAGATCGGCTTCGGCACTGCAGAAGAAAATATCGACAGCCATTTCCAAGGAATACGACCTGAGCCCGAATCTCTTGCTGCAAACGGTCCAAGATCTAGAAACTGCACTCGCCGAGAATCCCTTTGCCGTTGACGCGAAGGAGCCGAAGTTTATGCACTTTTTCTTCTTGGCTGAACAGCCGAAAGCGAACTTGTTCAAAGAGCTGCAAGAACTTGCGACGCCAAGCGAGAAACTGGCACTGGGTAACAAAGTCCTCTACCTTTTCGCACCGGACGGTATCGCTCGCTCGAAAGTAGCCTCCCAAGCCGAGAAGATCTTGAGTACGACGACAACGGCGAGGAACTTACGCACCGTCCAAAAAGTAATCGACCTCGCGAAAAACTAACCTACTTATCGATCACCCAAACCGAAGAGCCACCTATGGATCCCAACGCAGATCTTCCGCCTCAGCAGATTCCGACAAACCGTGGATCTGGCACCTCATTTATGGTGCTAATCGTCGCCGCAGCAGTTGTGATTATGGTCGGCATCGCTGCTTGCGGAGGTGCTATTCTCTTCACCGGACTCGCCAAATCGACGGCTGCTTCTTCAATTACGCTCGACTCGGGTCGCGTCATTCGAGTCACAACCGACTCAAGTGGAGTCGGCGCTACTTCCACCGGAGACACCGGAACTTTTGATTTAGGTCCCACGCAGATAGTGGTCAAGCCTGACTCGGTGACTCTAAATGGCGTACAAGTCGCGGAGCTCGATCCGGCCGCAATGGTAGTAGAGATAAGCTTCACCTCTGGCGAGGTTCGCGTTACTTCAAACAACGCAGTCGTTGGTAGTGCCGAGCGAACAACCGTTGAACCCAACAATAACTCGCCATAGACGGATTTGAGGGGAGCCGACGCCTTCTTCGCGGCTCCTCATCGCTTATTGAAGCATCTCGGATGCCTAATCAGCTCATAGCCTGGGCAAGTCCAGAGTGTCTGGCGTCCTGCGGGAACCGCTCAAAGGGTATACTAATGCGTTTCGGCCTCCTCCGCTTCTTCCATTAGTACCATTTCGGCATCTGCCGATGCGGGACCCATGAACACGCCCAATCGCTCGAGAACTCAAGATAGGACGACAGACGCCAGGCTCGCTCAGAGCAATGGTGCGTTCATCGCTCAAATCCGCGACTCCACGACCAAGCACGAATACACGGCGACGGCAGGTTGGTTGAGTTTCAGTGCCGCTATACTCACTCTAGTGACCGTGCTATCGATCGGACGCCTCGTCGTCGACTGGGCACAAGCTTCATCTCTTCCGCGGGACGCCACTGCAATTTCGAGTCCCGATCTTCAGTTTCAAATCGACGTCAACTCGGCAACGTCCGCACAACTTCAAGCGTTACCCGACATAGGCCCAACTCTGGCCCAGCGAATTGTTTCCACGCGAGATAAGCTGGGGCGTTTCGAGACGCCCGAAGACCTGCTCGCCGTTCATGGGTTCGGACCAGCAACACTGCAAGGACTGAAAGAGATGTTGGACTTCGAAGCCCCTACCAAAACTCGAGCGAACGATGAATCGAGCTTCGGAGCTCCAGCCGGTGAGTATTCGGCAGCATCAAGACAAGCAAGTTCTCGATGAGCTGATTTCCGGCGAAAGAACACGGAGCCTTGTTCGCGGTTCCAAACGAGTGAGCACCTCGAAAAACGACAAGCCAGCGAACGCCAAATTTTCGATACCACAAGAGAGACCTTTATGGCGACGGATACGACACGAGTCTTTGATCTGGTCAGCCCGTTTCAACCCTCGGGCGATCAACCTCAAGCCATCGAATCACTGGTCCGCGGACTCAATGAAAGAAACAAGTACCAGGTTCTGATGGGTGTCACCGGTTCTGGTAAGACGTTCACCATGGCCAACGTCATCTCGCGTGTACAGAAACCGACCTTGGTACTCAGCCACAACAAAACTCTGGCCGCACAGCTTTATTCAGAGTTCAAAGAGTTCTTTCCGAACAATGCAGTGCACTACTTTGTGAGCTACTACGACTACTATCAACCCGAAGCCTACATTCCACAACGTGACGTCTACATCGAAAAAGACGCCTCCATCAATGACGAGATTGACCGGCTTCGCCTGGCCGCCACTAGTGCATTGGTTTCACGCGAGGATGTCGTCATCGTGGCGAGTGTTTCCAGTATTTATGGCCTGGGTAGCCCGGATGACTATCGAAGCATGGTTGTACCACTCAAAGTCGGATTGAACATCGACCGTGACGAAGTGCTCCTCAAACTCGTCGATATTCAGTACCAGCGAAACGACATAGCCTTTGAACGCAGCCGTTTTCGAGTGCGTGGGGATAGCCTCGAAGTGTGGCCGTCTTACGAAGAGTTCGCCTATCGCATTGAGCTGTGGGGCGATGAAATCGAACAGATCTCGATCACGAACCCTCTAACGGGAGAAGTCATTCAGCGACTCGATGAAGTCTTCATCTACCCTGCAAAACACTTCGTGACACCAGAGTCACGCATCGAAAAAGCCATCATGCTCATCCGTGAAGAACTCCGCGAACAGCTCGACAAGTTCGAGAAGGAGGGCAAATTGCTCGAAGCGCAACGGTTGAACGCACGCACACGCTTCGACTTGGAAATGCTCCAGGAAGTCGGGCACTGTCCCGGTGTCGAGAACTACTCACGGCCGCTGTCGGGGAAACCACCAGGTGCCACGCCTGATACGCTATACGACTTTTTCCCCGATGACTTCTTACTGCTCGTCGACGAGTCGCATGTGTCGATCCCGCAAGTCCGCGCCATGTACGCCGGAGACCAGAGCCGCAAGAACACCCTTGTCTCGCACGGTTTCCGCCTTCCTAGTGCTTTGGATAACAGACCGCTGAAGTTCGAAGAATGGGAGGCGAAGACGAACCAAGCTATTTTTGTGTCCGCGACGCCGAGCAATTTCGAGCTCGAGAAGACATCCGGAGAAGTCGTCGAACAGGTCATCCGACCGACAGGCTTGCTCGATCCGGAAATAGAAGTCGTCCCCGCCCGCGGACAAGTCAATCACCTCCTGGATGAAATTCGTGCGCGAGCCGAGGTGAACGAACGCACGCTGGTCACCGCGCTGACAAAGCGACTGGCTGAGGACTTGGCTGGGTATTTGACGGAACAAAACGTTCGCTGCCGCTGGCTGCATAGTGAACTGGACGCATTCGAGCGAGTCGAGCTCCTCCACGAATTGCGTGAAGGCAAGTTCGATGCGTTGATTGGAGTCAACTTACTGAGAGAAGGCCTCGACTTACCTGAAGTCTCCATGGTGGCCATCCTGGACGCTGACAAAGAAGGCTTTTTAAGGAGCGAGACGTCGTTGATCCAAACGATCGGTCGTGCCGCACGGAACGTGAATTCCAAAGTCATCCTGTACGCCGATAAAATCACGGATTCAATGCGGGCCGCGATGGACGAGACGGAACGCCGCCGGCGTTTGCAGATGGACTACAACGAAGAGCACGGCATTACGCCTGAGTCGGTGGTCCGGAAGATCAAAGCCGGTATCCAATCGGCGGCCAAAGCGCATGAAAAAGCTCGCAACGCGGTTCAAGGCAAAGCCAACGAGCAAGTCGTAACGGACGAATATTTGGACCGGCTTGAGAAGGAGATGCTGTCGGCTGCGGAGGACATGGAGTTTGAGCGAGCGGCTTCACTGCGTGACAAGTTGATGACCATGCGTGACAAGGTTGGCGAGACAATCCAAGAAGACGCTGAAGAGTACAAGCAACCACAAGGCAAACGCGGCCGCCGAAAAGGAGCCGGAAAAGGCGGCGGCCCCAATCGAAAAGTCCCCCGCCCCAAGCGTGGTTAGAAGTACTCGCGTGCCAAACAGCTACGCTTCAGGCTCCCCTACGCTTCTCCCAAGACTCGAAAACGGGAGTTGATGAAAATCCCTCGCAGCCGATCTTAGCTTACTTGGCTCAGGCCTCGTCCACGCAAATCAGAGCGTCAGTTGGCGATGCGAAAGCCGGTTGATTCCTTCGGGGAAGGGTCGATGAGAAGCGTCAGCCAGTTATCAATGACGGGCAATGTTGAAGCAATTAGGCTTCGCTGTGCCTATTCCTTGATACGGAACGTCGATTCGGTTTTGACCAGCGCAAGGTCGTCGGGAAAGGTATGGATGGCTTGCAGGTGCAGACTGTGAGAACGGATGTCGACGTTAAGAAAACTCAAGCCTCCGATGGCGATACGCCCGCTGGAATCGAAAACATGAATCAGCTCGTGACGCTCTCCCGTCTCCTTGAGTTGATTCTGAATCATCCAGAACATCTGCTTCGGCACGCGTTCGAGAGCATAGGAGTATCGGTACTCCAAGCCTTCTCCGATCTCGACTGCCTTTTCACCTTGGTCGCGAAGCGGGAGCGAAAAGATATGCCGACCTTGAGGAACGGGCTGCAAAGTCGAAGAAGCAATCTCCGAGTAGGTCACTCCGTCAACCGTCCACTGAACAACATGGCCGTCTGAAGTTATATCCAAACGTGCCTGATAGCGATCACGCCGAACCGTTTGAGACTTGAAGATGCTGAACAACTCAGGGTGTACAGACCGACCAAGCAGTTGAAATGTCAACTGCGCTACTTTCGGTCTGACGGTTGAGACGCTCATATTCGATTCAGGACGACTAGTTGATGTAACGATTCTTGATCGAAGCAATAATTGTCGCTACCTAGATTGGAAGCAAACACGTTATGGGAAACCGGCTAGCGGACTCTGGAACCGCTTAATGGTGCTGATTACATCTTCAAGTATATACAGCGAACGCAGAATCAACCAAGCTCTAGCAACGCAGTCTGACGATAAAGAATTGAGGATAAATCCGAGAGAAACACTGGTCTCTTTCTATGTCGTATGCTATCGCAGCAATAGAGCTTCCGCGATTTCGAATTCTCATCGGACTTCCGATCTTTTCGCACTGCATCGCTCCCAACGACCTTGGCGCGGTGAGACGTCGAAGCACTCATTGCATCAGAAAGTAGCGATGTGGCTAGCCCGTGCTGCCACTGCCTGGAGTCTTGGTACTCGCACTTACACTCTCCCGGTTCGCACCCCGCCATCCATGTCATCCACTCTGCCCCGCAGGTAAGACCGTGTCTCAACTCAACGTCGTCACAGTATCCAGTGAGATGGTACCCTTTGCGAAGACTGGTGGACTTGGCGATGTCTGCGGCGCACTGCCTCCCGCCTTGAGCAAGTTAGGCGTCAACACCGTCGGGTTTCTTCCCGCGTTTCGGAGTGTTCTACAGAGTGGCATTAGCGTCGAACCAACGGATCACACCTTCACCATCGACTTGGCGGGCAAGCACGTTGCATGCAGGTTACTGAAGACTCGATTGCCTGATTCCGACGTCGTCGTTTATTTGATCGATCAACCGCAGTACTATGATCGCGATGGACTTTACTCAGACGCGTCCGGCGACTACCGAGACAGCTGTGAGCGATTTGCGTTCTTCAATCGCGCCGTTGTCGAAGCGATCGACTGCTTGAAGCTACCGGTCGACATTCTGCACTGCCACGACTGGCAAGCCTCTTTAATGCCGGTCTACTTGCGTACGAAATTCCAGAATAAGGCCTGGATGGAACGCGCAAAGTCGGTGATGACCATCCACAACTTGGCATACCAGGGTCGCTTTTGGCACCTAGACATGCCACTTACCGGCCTGAGCTGGGATTACTTCAACTGGGAACAGATGGAGTTTCACGGCGAATTGAATCTTCTCAAATCAGGTATCGTCTTCGCGGATACAGTCACGACGGTGAGTCCGACTTACGCCCGCGAAATCACGACTCCAGAATTCGGATGTGGCTTGGAATCCACGATTGCTGGCCGGGGCGGTGATGTGACTGGCATCGTCAATGGAGTCGACTACTCGGACTGGAACCCCGCCTCGGATCCCCATCTGCCAGTGCAGTACGGCGTCAGCAACTGGCGCGAAGGAAAGGCGGCCGCGAAAGCACAAATCCAGGCCGAGTTTGGATTGGAGGCTCGCCCTGAAGTGCCGTTGGTTGGCATTGTGAGTCGCATGGCAGATCAAAAAGGATGGGATCTAATCATCCCTCTCCTGCTCCATTGGTCGAGTCAAAGAGACGTTCAGTGGGTTATCTTGGGCACCGGAGAGAAAAAATACGAAGACGAATTGCGAGGACTCGCCGCTGCCAGGCAAGGAAACCTGGGAGTCCGAATTGCGTTTTCGGAAGCTCTCGCCCACCAAATTGAAGCCGCGAGCGACATGTTTCTAATGCCGAGCCGCTATGAGCCTTGCGGGTTGAACCAACTTTACAGCCTCAAGTACGGTGCCGTCCCCGTCGTTAATGCGACTGGAGGTCTCGCAGATACCGTAGTTGACGCAAACCCAGATACGCTTGAGGCCTCTCAAGCTAATGGCTTCGTCTCAAGCGAATATTCCCTAGCTTCACTCGAAGCCACTTTGGATCGCGCGTTGCAATTCTATTTGCATGAACAGGCCACATGGGGTCAAATTGTCGAATCGGGGATGAACGAGGATTGGTCTTGGGAATCGAGTGCTCGCGCGTACGTGGAATTGTTTCAACAACTTCGTGATTAGCGTTCAGCACTCCACAAAAGCCAGTTCCGTCAAACTCACGCCAAGGTTGCGTTTCGAGATGTGCCGGAAAAGCCAGAGTTGCCAATGATCGCGCCAGAAAAAAATGCAGATCTGCCGCTCACGGGAGAGTCTTCCAGTGAGATGCGTTATGACTGGCTCGCAGACCGTTGGGTAATCATGGCACCCCAGAGGACGGCCCGCCCTAATGACTTTG
Source organism: Pirellulaceae bacterium (assembly GCA_045105035.1). GTDB lineage: Bacteria > Planctomycetota > Planctomycetia > Pirellulales > Pirellulaceae > Aureliella. The sequence continues at coordinate 8,321 of JBGCCZ010000133.1, forward strand.
AACTAGCTACCCCGCATATCAAGGACGACTCCGAGTGTCCTTTCTGCGTTGGGCACGAAGCAGAAACACCCACTGCCGTCGCCACCTACCGCACCAGCGATGCGAATGAAATGGACTGGAACGTACGAGTCGTTCCGAATAAATTCCCAGCCGTTCAAACTGGCGCTGACGCACTCGGCCAACTCGGATTGAACTCCGCCAGTGATGCCACGAACCAGGCTTCCAGCATCGAGCTTTTCCAGCGTCGCGAACTTTCGGGAGGACACGAAGTCTTCATCGAAAGCCCCCGTCATGTGATGTCACTGACAGACCTGGACCGCAAAGAAGTTGCAACGGTCTTTCAGGCTTATCGTGATCGCCTGGGTTACTGGTTAACGACTGGTGGATGTCAGTACGCGGTGGTATTCAAGAATGTTGGGCAAGATGCAGGTGCGTCACTCTCACATTCCCATAGTCAGCTCATATCAACAAACGTCATTCCAACTCAAGTCGATCGCTCCATCAAACGCATGGAGCACTTTGAGTCGACCGAGGGGAACTGTGTCTTCTGCCAGATGCTCACCAACGAACTTCAGAATCGAGTTCGGATTGTGGAGGAGACGCCGGACTTCGTCGCCTTCTGTCCTTTCGCCAGCCGAACGCCGTCTCTCGTTCACATCTTGCCACGAACACACCGAGCTCGGTTCGAGGAGCTCGAGAACCAAGATGTCGAACAGCTTTCTTGGCTATCGCATCGATTGCTTAGACGCGTTGAAAAGTGCTTTCCGGATTCTGCGTACAACTTCGTTATTCAGACCGCACCGCGAAGGCTCGACAATCCGGCCTCATTCCATTGGCGTATCGAACTGTTCCCCAGGCTCACAAAAGTAGCCGGATTCGAATGGGGTAGCGACTGCTACATCAATCCCATCACCCCCGAAGTCGCAGCGAATCAGCTTCGACAGGCGGGTGTCTAAAACGCGTGGCTAAAGTCAAACAACGTCGCAATGACTTTGTCGTTCGCGAAATCGTCAAACTGCCGCTGTCCGAGGGCCCCTTCGCGGTCTATCTGCTCGAGAAATCCGGTGTAGGAACATCCGAAGCCCTCCAAACGCTGCTTCGTGAATGGAATCTGCCCTTCTCCGCCGCGGCTTACGCGGGCCGTAAAGACCGCCACGCAGTCACAATCCAAACGGTGACAATCCTCGATGGCCCGCAGACAGACTTCGCCCATGAAGACTTTTCGATTCGGTATGAGGGCCAGTCGCCCACGCCCATCAGTGCAAAAAACTTACTAGCCAATGAATTTCAATTGAAACTCCGCGACTTGCCGGAAGACCAAGCAGCAAACATGCTGTCGATGCTGCAAGTTCCGCAAGTCAGCGTCCCCAACTACTTCGATACACAGCGTTTCGGCTCAGTCACGATCGACGACGAATTTGTGGCGGCTCCGTGGTGCATGGGCAACTACGAGCAAGCCATCTACTTCGCTCTTGCAGCGCCTACTAGCCACGATTCACCACGCGAAAAAGAACAAAAACAGATCCTGCGTGACCACTGGAAAGAATGGCAAACTTGCAAAGACCTCTTAGAACGCAGTAATCGCCGAAGCGTGATCACGTACCTCGTCGACCATCCGACGGGCTGGAAGAAGGCCGCGGCGCTGATCCAACGCGACATGCGAAGTCTCTACGTTTCTGCCCTTCAATCACGATTATGGAACGAGACGTGTTCCAGTTGGCTTCAAGAACAATTCCCCGACTCGACTTGGCATGCGACCAACGAAGTCACCGGCGAAATCGCATGGCCAACTTCTCTGCTCGACCCGCGCCAGAGTTCCGAACCTTCCGTTCGCGAAAGCTGCAACGCGGACAGTGGTGAATGCCTATTCACCGTCCCACTCCCCTCTTCGCGTCCAACGAAGTGGAATCCCAAAGTTAAATCAATCTTGACCGAGGTGTGTGAACGTTACGGTCTGTCGATTCACAAACTTCGCTTTTCGCATCCACGCGATGTTTTCTTTTCGCGAGCCAACAGACGCCTCTTTCTCGAGCCCACATCCGTTCACGCCTCTCTCGAAGAAGACGACCTGGCGGAAGCCGAAAACCGCAAGGTGCTAGAACTTGAGATGCGGCTACAGCCAGGACAGTACGCAACAACGCTACTGCGTAGCCTTGAGATGGTAGCCAGCGAGGCCTAGCCTAAAACACTGGCTTTTCAGAACGCTGGCTTTTCAGAACGCTTGTTACCGGGGCTTCGCCGATGCCAACGGAGTCTCAGACTCGTGCTGGGCATTGCGATTGCCACCGCTTGAGCCCTTTCGACCGAGTGTTCCGGTGGCCGCCTCATAGTCCTCTGCCGTCATCGAAATCACATCACTCGTCCGAGTTGCTTCGTTCTTGACCGTGTGCAGGTAACAACCGACGTAAGGCTCGGTGACACGCGCTTTGGCGTCCAGCGGTGCGACGATAAGGAGCTGCAACCCGAACTTCTCGAACAACTGCAACGCATATTCCGCATAGCGATCGTCGACCTTAGAGAACATCTCGTCAACGACAACAAAGTGGAAATGGTCGTCATCATCGTCGCTCGGATCAATGTCAAACTGATAAGCGATTGCTGCGACAAGAATCGTGAATGCAAGCTTGGCTTTCTCGCCGCCCGACTGTCCCGAACTGTCTTCGTAGCAACTGCGTTCTTCACCGGTGATCGAGTCCAGTTCACGGGCGGCGAAGTCGAACCAACGTCGCACATCAGTGACCTTGTCGCGCCAGCGCTCTTCATCGCGGAAGCGTTGGATCAGCTTCTCAATCCGGCGAAACCGTGCCTCGTCAGCTTGAGGATCACCGTCGAAGGAATCCTCTAAACAGTCTCGCAATAGCAATTGGAAGTCGAGAATCTCGCGATCCCCCACTTTGCGAGGCTCGAGTCGCATGTGCGTTCCCGCTCGGTACTCAAGTTGCTCCAGCGAAGCGTTGAGCGTTTCAATCTTCGTTAGGATTTCCTGCCGTTCGCATTGTAACGCTGCATGGAAAACTCCGATTTCCTGGATGACTTTATCGTTAAGCCGCTCTTGGAACCGGCGCTCGTAACGCGGCAAATCATCTTTACGCAGCTGGTCCAGCAAACCTAGGAAACCATCGACGTAGAGCATGTCCGCTCGCAGATCATTTTTCTCTTCTGGACTGTCGCTGAGAAACTTCTGCATCGCGCGAACCACATCGGCTCGCAGGGGCTCAGTCTTTGCGTTCAAACGATTGAGGGCTTCTTGAAGTTGTTGCGTCGCCCTATTTTGCAATTCGCCGAACTCCAAAACGTCCTCGACCGCAGCAAGTTGGGCCGCAAGCGAATCTTCTAGCTGCTCGAACATCGCACTGTGTTCATTGAGAGTTCCATCGCTCCGCCGCTCGTCCAGCACGCCGCGATATTTGCCCAACAAGTGGTTCGAATTTTCACTCTCGCGGAGCATGTGGCTTTCCGTTGCGACGGATTCATCACGCTCCCGCTGGGCCTCCGCCCGCTTTCGGGCCGCGTCCTCGAGACGCTCTCTCAAGACGCGAACCGAATCGTTGGATTGCTCAATTGCAGTTCGCTCTTCCTCAAGTGCCTTGATTTGGCCCAAATGACTCTCGGTATCGATCGCTTCGTAGTCGTTGAGTGACAAAGCGGTGTCGATCGCTGCCAACTGTTTGGACACTTTCTTCGATTGAACTTCCAACTCTTGAATCGAATCCAGGATCCCTGCCTCGAGCTGCTGGTGTTGCTTCAGACTGTCATGCAAATCGGCAAGTTGCCGTGCGTTGTCCCAGCCAAGCACAAACCGCCTCGCATCGGTCGTATGATCGCGGTCATCTTTCTCGTGCTGCTGCGAGCCAAACTTGATGTGCCGATTCTTGGTCAATGCCAGTCCCGGCGCTCGTTGAAATTGTTCCAGCGACTCGCAACAACGGAAGTCATACCTCTTTGCCAGTTGACTTTTTAACCAGCCGGCGAGTTCATGTTCTTCTTGGAAGGCAAGCTTGCGAGCGAGTGAATGCTGATGAGTCTTCTCGGCTTTGGCCGCCAAATCGGACTTCGCGATCCGCGTGTAAACCAATTTTTGACCTCGGCCACGGGCATCTTGCAGACGTTCACGCTCTACGAAATCACTCACCGCGCGATAGTGCTGCTCAGGCACTAACATCGTCAAAGCGAATCTTCGGACGACCATCTCGATCGCCGGCTGCCACTCGTGCGCATCTTCGGCAACGGCCATCAGTTCGCAGGCAAACGGCAGCTCATTGGACTCAACACCCACCGCATTAGCGATCTGCGTGCGAATCTCCGACAACCAACCAGGCAAGTTTCCAGGCTGCTGTTCCAGGAACGCGACTTGGGATTGCTCTTCCTCAACGCGACCTCGAACGTCAGTTAGTTTGCGAGCCAACTCAAGTCGCTGCTGGGCGATTTCGGTAGAACGCTGTGCTTGCTCCTCCTGTACTGTCTGCAGAGCTCCTGGCAGTCGTTCAAAATCAGCCCGATCGTTGATCGCGTACTGCAACCCGGCAGTCTTAAGGCTAGAAAGCAGTCGACTTTTCTCACGCTTTTTCGCCGCCAGCAACGCTTGCTGGGTCTCCAATTGCAACGGTAACTGTCTCAATCTCTCGCCGCCAGTCGACTCGATCTCGTTGCGCAGTTGACGCTGCGTGTCTTCCAATCGTTCGATCTCCGCATCCAACTCTGACTTGCGCTTGCGTGAGCGTTGGAGCTCTTTCGTGCTGCCGGAAATCCGCGGCTCAAGCCACTCAATGATTTTGTGACGGAAAAAACTATCCGTCGCATCCAATTGCAACTGGTGCAGTGCCTGCTCGGCTGACAGCTTCCCAAGCTTCTTCGAGGCATCTTCAATAGGTTCAAGTAGGTCAATCTGACGACGAGCTCGAACCAAAGATTGATGCGCTTGACTTAACTGGGTGAAGTGGCTGAGCAGATTTTCAATTCGATCTTTCCAAGGCTTTGCCTCCAGCATGTGATCGCGAATGAAACGATTCAGACTCTGTATGTCTTTGACCGCCACCGTCTGATTGAAGATGTCCATCGCCTTTGCACGCATGCCCGTTTTCTTGGCTAACCAAGGCATGTACTCGCTGTACTTCGTGGTCGCTTTGAACCCGCGTTCGATCAGCTGTTTCCGGATCTTATCTTTGCGCGTCAAACCACTCAGATCTTCGGCGATACTCTTCTCGGACTCTGCAAACGCATAGGTCTTGTCAACTTCCCCATCGCCCAAGATCTGAAGAACTTGAACGACCGTAAACGCGTCACCGGTGCTTTCACGCTCGAAGCAAGCCAAGAGTACCGAGTAGTGCTTGTCATCCGGGCGCAGATAGTCAGTGACTGAGCCAGCCTCTTCATCACTTGAACGTCCACAAGCGCCCCGGATGTAAGTGCGTTCATCTCTCTCGCGTTTTTTGGCACCTGCCGCCACGTTGTAATTTCGAACTCCGGGCTGCACCAGTAGAGTCAACAGCGTATCAACGAGCGTCGACTTGCCCGATCCGTTTTGGCCAACCAACAGCGCAGTCCTGCCCTCGGGCGAGAGCTGAAAGACTCGGCCAGCCGTGCTGTCGAAGGTTCCCCAGTTGGTGACCTCCAGCTTCTTTAACCGGTAGCCAGGTCGGGCGGTGGGTATCCAGTCAGATGTATCCATGTGCTTAATGAGCTTTATTGGTGCTTGTTGTTCTTCAGACTTCGGCGGTTTGGCAGCTGGCTACTCGTCAACATTCGTCAGTTGTGCCCGCAGATTCTCCAACTCCGAAACCGGGATGCGGGCCTTCAAGATTCGCCGGACTTCCCAGCTACCCGGCACATCACCGAATCGCGTGACGAACTTGAGGCTCTCCAGTTTTCGAAAAGCCGTTTCCAGAGTCTTCGAAAGTCGGACCTCGTCTTCTTTGGACGGAAAGAAAGACTTCCAACTCTCCAACAACTCCGTTTGGTTGACCACGCAACGCTGGTTGTCCAGATCCTCCTCTTCAAAGCGTCGTAGCTGCTCCCTGAGCAACACGCAGAGAAGTGTAGTGTCGTAGCCCAAACGGGTCCTGCGAAACAATCTCGGCAGATTGCCGTATTCGTCGGGAGCTTCGGTATCGGTCAATTGCCGCACGAAAGCTAAACCCTCGGGTTCGTCGACCACCAGCAACAATGCGATTCGCGCAAAATAGTCCTTGAGCGCCGACTGATAACGCAACACCAAATCCCAGGCGTTGTCGTCGCTGTACACGACGCCTTGGAGCAACCTTACGGCGGCGAAGCTCCAGTCCTTATAGGCAGGCAATTCTTCAGTAGCTGTTTCGTTCACGGTCTCGTACTCGTAGTAGTCTTACGTTTCTTTTGTGCACGGCCTGTCGAAGTGGAACGACTCTTGGAACCACCTCGATCCTCTTTCTGAGGTAGAAAAACCACGTTTGGGATCGATAGCGCGCGACCGAACTTCCCAGTTTGGCTTGCCTTCAACTGAACGGTCTGAGTGCGATCAATGCGATGCCCATCGTCGTGGGCAATTTGCAAGTAGCCGAGCACTTCAACCGCACCTGCCTCGATCGGGTATCGCTCCAGCAGCGTCGTCAACGCACACTCCTGTTCACCAACAGTAACGTTGCGCACACGCTCTCGCATCTCAGACCAATCAAGTCGCTCAAGCTGAAGCATTTGTTCCATCGCAGCCTTCTGCTGAGCTGGATCGGCCACCGCGGCTTGCAAGTCAACTTCATCAAATGGATCCGTCGCCGACCAAAACGGGCGGTCCATCGGACACTGGATCTCAAGCTCCACCTCGACTTCGATTCCAATCTCCGCTGGCGGCTCTTCAGCCTTCTCCGCAGCTGCCCCCAAGATGTCTCGCAAGACCTTGGACAGTTGCTGATGGTGCCGCGTTGACCGCGCATCGAGTAAACGTCTGAGGGTCGTCGAAAGGTGCTGCGTTGTGCGAAGGATCTTCTCGGCTTCCGCAATCAACGTCGGCACCATCGTTCGCAGCTGGGCAAGTTCATCGTGCTCGGCCGCTAGCGCTTCCACTTCGGACAGTCGCTCGACCAATTCGTTGATCTGGTCTTGGCTCTCCGGAGAGTGAATCAACTTCAAGAACTCGAAAAAGCTGCGACCTTGATCGCCGTGCTTCAGCATGTCTTCACTATCCAGCGCGAACTGCAAGATCTCCCCCCGAGAGTCAGAGGCCGCAATGATCCGCTGTTGGACTCCACGCGTAATCGACTTGAAGCGATCCTCCACCGCGCGGAACTCGCTCTTCAGCTGGCTTAGCTGCTGAGTTGCCAATTGGAATCGCTCGCGAACCTGGGTGGCACTCAACGTGGCGCGAGCTGGCGATGCCTCTAAGCTCTTAATTTCTTCGTCGATCTCTGTGCGTTGTCGCGCTAGTTGTTCCAGACGGCTTTTTGGGTCAGAGTCCACGCCGGCCACGACGTTGCCGAGAACCTCGAGAATCGTGCGCAGGCGTGATTCCGTGCCGATAAAACTGCGTTCATCCGTCGCTTTCTCGACAAATGCCAGCGCCTTCTCGAACTCTGCCGTCAATTGGTAGATCGGCTCCTCCGTCTTCTCCTCGAAAAAACGCTTCATCCAGCCGATCGAGTTCGAGCACCATGCGCCGAGATAGGTGTCCGCCTTTTCACGCGAGTTGGATTTGCCATCCGGGACGAGTAGCCCCTCCTGAACGAGAGCATCCAAGTAGCTGTCGAGTGCTACAGTCAATTCCGAATGCGGTCGCGTGATCTTCCCTGCAAGCTTGAATTCCCGATGGAGGAAGTCCATGATCCAAAAGGCGTGAGGCGATCGGATCAACCGGACTGCCGGTGATGTCGCGAAAAACTTTTGAAGGTGCTCAACTCGCATCGAAGGCACTAGCCAGTCCAATCAGCGTTACCCCCCGCGTAGGTGGGCAGGATATACAGAACTCTTCGTCAACCGATTTGACGCTTTTGGCCCCCCATAAATCAAGCTTTAGATTGAAAAACAGCTTCAATTGGAGAGAGGTCGGACGGCGCAACTGTCGTTACCGCCACGGTTTACCTTGATTGAAGGCCGATACTCGGTCAAGCGTCCGCCCCAAGACAGCTAGAAAGTCAGGCATCAAATCGTGTGATGCCTGCGAAGCTATGGCGCTGTGGCCTCGCGAGGGCTTTCTTGAGGCGACTTGATGCCACGAGAATCACGCACAGGGGCATAATCCGCCAGCCTATTCAAGCAGACGCGTAGCCCCCATGCCGCTGACTATTCGCTGGACTGCGAACGCACTTTGGTAATCCGCAACTTCGTCGGGCGATCATCGGACACCGCGATGACTTTTGCCTCAGCGACTGGATATTCCTCGACGGTCAACGCCACGATATCTCCGGCTTGGACGATCCGCTGGGCATGGTGCATCAGCAAGCCCGCCATGGTGTCCTGCTCCGTTTCCTCGAACTGCACGTCCAGAGCCGACTCGACGTCTTCGACCGCCGTCGATCCGTCGATCAGAAAACTGCCCGGCTCCTCAGGCACGATCTGCGGGTCTTCCACATCGAACTCATCCGCCACATCCCCAATGATTTCTTCCAGTACATTTTCCAGGGTTACAATCCCGACGACAGTCCCGTGTTCGTCCAACACGAATGCCATCAATTGATGCGTTCCCCGGAAGTGGCGGAGCAGCGTACTGATCTGCATGCTCTCCGGTACCTTCTTCGGAGGGCGGGCAATCGACTGGAAATCGAAATCCTCGCCGATGTCGCGACCGATCAAGTCCTTTACGTGCAGCACGCCCAACACGGAATCCAGTGAGCCGTCGCACACCGGATAGCGTGAGTGCTTTGATCGTCGAATCAGCTCTAAAGTCTCTTTGACAGGTATGTTGATGTCGATGATGACCGTCTCACCTCGAGGAAGCATGATACGGCGGCACACCATATCATCGAATTCAAAGACTGCGTCCAGTAAGTTGGCTTCGGACTTGGTCAGGTTGCCGTGAATATGTGCTTCGCTGAGCAGCGCACGGATTTCTTCCTCCGTGTACGGCACTTCATGCTCCCCCGCTTCCTTCATTCCGAAGAGTCCCAGGATCCATCCTGTCGAGGCATTCAGGGCGACCATTAGCGGATAGGTCAAGATGTAAAACCACTTCATGGGCAGAGCGCACCACAGCAGCATCGTTTCCGGCTGGCGGATAGCGAAGATCTTCGGCGCCTGCTCACCAATCACTAGGTGGAGCGCGGTAATTAGCGTAAACCCGACGATAAACGACACCGTATGCACGATCGCTATGCTGGTGATACCGACCAAACCAAACAGGGGCTCCAGCAGAGTCGCTACGGCGGGCTCGCCGACCCACCCCAAAGCAAGTGAAGCCATCGTAATACCGAGCTGGCAAGCGGAGAGCGTCATTTCAAGCCGCTTTGCAAGCCATAGCGCTGGTTTGGCAAAGAGCCGCTTCGTCGTAACCATATGCTCCACACGGCTGACGCGTACCTTTACGAGCGCAAACTCAGCAGCCACGAAGAACCCGTTCGCGATCAACAGTACGAGGGCAATACTCAACAAAGCCCAAGCATTGGCGGGCTCCTCTTCCGTAGCTGGATCCCCCGAATGCCCCTCGCTTTCGCCTTCACTCCCCGCCTGGTTATTCGCTGACTTGGCAGCCGCTTCCGTGCCTTGCCAGAAGGTCGACGCCAGCGGCAACGCGATTCGTGCGGTCGCCGACGCAGTGTCCAATGTCGCCCGCGCAAATCCATCGCTTGGCTCGACAGAGAAATCGGTCGCTTGCAATGCTAATGAACGTGTCGATTCACTCGCTAGAGATTCTTGATTGCCGGGGAGAAGCAGTCCACCGAGTACACACACGAGACCGAAAGCAATTTTAGAAATCACTTTTAACACTGTTTTCCGTGAAAGAACTAAATTTCGACTCGTCTACCATCTCATGGAAACGGTACGCAGGGCAACTCTGAATTTTGCAAATCAAACACTGGCCGGAGAGCGTTCGAGTCGGCCAGAATGCACCGACACCGGCCGCCGCCGCTCAGCGAGGATGCTGCATTGTAGCGAGTCGAGTAAAGTGGTGGGCGGACCTTGAGCCCATTCGAAGGATCCGCGTTCCGCCTCATGCTCCCAGGCCGGAATTCGATAGTAATCTCACGCACGCCGCAAAGCCTCGAAATGCCTAGCGAAAATGAAAGCCACCTGGATTCGAATCCTTTTGCGGCTCCCCAAGTCCAAACCGACTACCTGCCCACTCCGACAACGCTGAAACCAAAGCACCCGCTGAGAACTCTCTTCAAATGGACGCTGGTTTGCGGAATCAGCGCCGCCCCGAGCTTCTTCTGGGGAGGCGTCGTCGGAGAAATGCAAGTTTTCCAGATCGTCGCCATGATCTGCGGCATCTGCACTTTCATCGCTGGCTACACGCTAGCCGAGTACACCGCCTTTGCGAAAAACATGAACGCTCAACCGCTCGTGCGCCGCACGCTCCGCATCGGCTACGGAACACGCATCGCAATCTCAATCCTGTTCCCAGTCGGTTTGTTCCTGGATATGTACATTGGCATGTTTAGCATCCAAACGACGCAGCTAATCTTGTCGATCAACATCGGACAGTCTGGAGCCGATCTAGTTACCTTCATCGGTTTCTACGTCACGACCCTGATCCAAGGAGTCTACTTAAATATCGGACTTGCCTGCTACATGCTCGTTGTCCATCGCATCGTGATAATGACGCATAACCGGAGGCTACCCGCTGCGTAGTCGTTGCTTGGCTAGAAAGATGAACTGGACGAATTGCCTTACAGTCTTAGGACTCGCCTCGTGATCAAGACATTTAATCAAGCGTATCGATTTGTAATCAAGCAAAAAGTCGTCACGGTATTCGGCAGCAAGAATTCCTCCTATGAGTCGCTTTGGGAGAATACCGATCTCTCAGAAGAGAAGCCCAAGGAAGGAGGCTGGAGTCCCAAAGTCGGCGCCGTTTGGGACTGGAAGACCAGGATCCCGCAAACTTATCCGGAACAAATCTTCTATGGCAAAGTCGCTGGTGGTGACGCAGTCCTGATGGAGATGAACTACTTTCGCGAGCAGCACTTCCCCGAAGCCTATAGGCCAGTCGAAGAGCTGGACGCGCTCTGCCAGGAAGTCTACAAATCCATTCGCCTCGAGCCGAACTACACCGGACCACTTCGCAAGCGAGCCATTGCGGAACAAGGTTGTACGAAGAGCCGTTTTGACACCGCGCTGAAGAAACTTCAGATCAATCTCCTGATCGTTCGCTCCAACTCCCCCGAGCACGAAAACGACTTCTGGCTCCCCATGAGCGAAGTCCACCTCGACCTAGTTCAAAGCGCGGAGGCAAGCTAACGACATCGTGTTTCTCGAACGTTTTCGTGCCGCACGGGCCCGCCTCTCTGGCTGTGTTCTTACCAGCTTGCACGGCTTGGCACTCCAGTGTGGCACGGGCTCGCCCGTGTGGCTGTTCTTTTGCCAGCTTGTACGTCACCAAAGAAGAATTCCCCTACGAAGAAAAACACTCATCTCCTGCAGCGAACTGGGCCGCTTCGATTTCAGATTCAGGATAGGAACCTTCAAGCTGCTAACCTCGAGAAAACCACTGGCAGAGCCAGTTCCACTCATTAGCGCGAGGCGTTGCGCCAGCGAAGCAAGGGCCACACTGTTCGCGTAACTTCCATTCCAGTGTGGCACGGGCTCGACCATGTGGCTGTTCTTTTGCCAGCTTGTACGTCACCAAAGAAGAATTCCCCAACGAAGAAAAACACTCATCTTCTGCAGCGAACTGGGCCACTTCGATTTCAGCTTCAGGTGAGGAACCTGCAAGCTGCTAACCTTGGGGGAACACTGGCAAGCCAGTGCCACACAAAAGCAAGGCGTTGCACCCGGGGAATCAGTGCCACCCTGCCGCATCGAAAAGAGACCTGACCCCTTTGAATTCCTCCGGCGAGTATCCCTAGCGTATCAGTGTCAGAACGTGAAGCCATCCGCGATTTGTCCGTCGATTTTTGCCTTTATATTCGTACGGAATGCCTTAAATGCCGCTTTT
>JBGCCZ010000134.1:0-64364 GCA_045105035.1 Pirellulaceae bacterium
TGAGCACCAGAATCCAGAGAAGTCGAAGAAGGGACATAACTTCCTCGACAAAATGAATCCCGATAGCCTAAAGACGATCACCGCCAAGCTAGAACCATCGCTTCAGGAGCTGGAGCCGGGTACCAAAGTGCAGTTCGAACGCAATGGGTACTTCTGCGTCGATACTGTTGACTCACAGCCTGGCAAACCCGTCTTCAATCGCACCGTAACGTTGAAGGATTCCTGGGCCAAGATGCAGTCCAAAGGAAAGACCAATTAGCCATCGGCCAAGCTCAGCTTTCTTTCATATGCGCCGTGAGTCTCTGCGCATCGATTGAACTGTGTGGCAAACTCTCGCAGGTCTGATAATCAGAAAGTATGTGCGGTTCATAAGCAACAACTTAGTCTTTGCTTGCCTAGAGATTCTGTAGAACGGTCGAGGAACCGCCTGCGGCTCCTACGTACACCTGCAGCGTGGCAACCATCCGTTCGTCAGATAATTCGAAATTAAGTGCAGTTGTAATAGTTCGCACTTGGACTCTTTAGGCAGCGAGTCAGACTTGCTGGATTAAAAAAGTTCTTTGTCAAAAAATACAATCCTTGTGCCCAAACGAAACTAACGTGCAATTGCCCTGGTACCTGAGATTGGCTTTGAAAATTCTGCGGACACAGCACGCTGCGGGGTGAGCGTCATATCACCAATGCCGGATCGATTGGATTTTTTCTTCGGTTGAACCCAAGTTTGTGGTGCCTTTGTGGAGTCGACGGTGGTTTATGCCGACGTGCTTGGCGATCTCATGGTTTGGGGAGATCGAAGCGGAGGAGTCGGCTTTCTTCGAGGCCGTCGCTGACTCGCAGGTAAAGCTGGTTTCCGGAGATGGCTGGAAGCGAGCGGTAGAGTCCTTCGGGGAGTAAGCTTCTGCCTAACTCGGTGTACTCCTCTGCCTGCGGATCGAAGACTACCAACTGGCCCTGCAAGGTGAGGGCGAGTGCGGAGTTCTCGGTGGCGATGAGGTGGGAGGTACCGAAGTCGACTGGCGTCTTCCAGATGGTGGTTTGTTTCACTGGATCGAACGCAGCTAGGCTCGCGTCGCCCGTGTCCTCGCGGCCATCAATTCCAATCATTCGGTCGCCAATGCGAATCGGCGTGTTGTACTGACTTCGCATCAAGCGGCGATCTTGGTAGCGGCTTGTAAGTTTTCCTCCGTCAATGTCGAGCAAAACCGATCCGATGCCGTAGCTTGCGGTTAAGAAGAACGACTTTTGTGAATCGTCGATGGCGATCGGTGTGGCGGCGTTCACTGTCGGGCCTCGCCGACCAAAAGGCACTTCGCCGAGCACTTTACCATTGCTGGAATCGATGAGCACCGTGTTGTACCGCATGACGCAAAGCAACTTGGGGCTTTCGTTGGGAGCGTTGCTATTGGTGATAATTGGCGACGCGTAGCTGGCTTCGTAATCCGTGGCGGTCCAGGCGTCTTTTCCATCGGCCAGGTTTAGGGCGACGATTCCGCCGGCCTTACCGCCAACGCAGATAACGGCTTTGTCGCTAACGATGATGGGTGAGCTACCGGCGCCGAAGTAGCCGTCTCTGGCTTGAAACTCTTTTCGGAGCGGTCTCTGCCAAATGATTTTGCCTTGGTTGATATCGACGCAAACTGCATCACCGGCGGCGCCGTAGCAGACTGCGAGATTGTCTTTGACTGCGGGCACACAGCGTGGGCCGCTATCTGGATTTACGGTTCCTCGGTAACTGGCTGCCCAGGAGACCTTCCAAAGGGATCGCCCGTTTTTTGAATCAAGAGCTTGGAGCATCTCCTGATTTCCAACTCGGTGGGGCACCAGGATCTTCTCCCCGACGATGGCGGCTCCTGCAAATCCGCTTCCCAAGCCGACTTCCCAGTTCGGTTTTAGTTCCGATGGCCAGGATTCGGTCTTCAGTTGAGTCGACTTGGCTTGTCCATCTTGTGTGGGGCCTAAAATGCCAGGCCAATCTTGGGCAGGAGTAACTTCAAGCGGTATGAGCAGGAGAGCGACGAGCAAACCAAGTCCTAGGCTTCGGCAAGATCTCAAGAACGGAGTCTTGCGGCTGGCAAAAATGGTTGTGTGCATGTTCAATGTACTCCTGTTTAGAAACCGCAGCTCTTCCATCGTCGAGCCAGCTAGAACAGGTACAACGTGTACGTTCTGACTTCGACGCTCGTCATTCTAGGTGCTGAGCTAGTGGAAGAGGCGGTCGGAGTGTGCTGCGTGGGCGGTCATTTTATATTTAGCGAGTGCATAAGTGCCAAAGTGGGTTCGACTCTGGGGAAAGAAACGCGGATCGCGAATGAGCGGTTGGTGGGTCGTGGGCAGTGTCGGTGAGGCTGCATTTTTCGGTGCCTTGTTTCTGCTCGGTATCGTTTCCTTTACGACCGTCGTGACTTCGCAAGTCTTTTGGCCTGACGACACCGTCTTCAAGCCTGGTCTGGGGTTCTGGCTGATGGTGATCGCGTCCGTGTCCTTCATGGTGATCGGGCTGTCTGCGTTTATTCTTCAGGTTTCGAGTACGTTGGCTTCGCCGGAAATGCGTTCCGCGATGGCGCGGAAGGTCAAGGAAGATCACCTCCGGCGTTCTGCGGGAGGTAGCAATATTCCGGAAGACTCAAATCTTCCGGAGTTGCAGCCGCTGATGGATAGTCCGGGAGTTAAATTGGCTTACCGCCTGGCAGCACAGCGGGGAGAAAGAACGCCCTTGATCTTGAGCACGTTGTTTGCGACGACGTGGAATGCGATGGTGGCAGCGTTCTTCGCAGTGACTCTGCAGCAGTTCCTGAGCGGCGGTCCGGTGCTTTTCATGGCCGTCCTGCTGGTGGCCTTTCTTGTTGCTTCGGTGATTTCAACCCGTTGGTTTTTTGGCCTTTTTCTACAAAGGCTTGGAATTGGTCCGACGGCTATAGAAATCGACATCCTTCCTTTGTTACCCGGCGGCGACTATCGGCTCTACCTCTGCCAATACGGAAGAGTCCGTTTTCAACGCTTGGATCTTTGTTTGGTAGCTTATGAGGAGGCGACCTATCAGCAAGGGACAGATGTGAGGACGGAATCGCGTGAGACGATGCGCGTGCCCATTCACGTGACGCAGCTCTTCGAGGCGGGCGAAGGTAGATTGGTTCACCGACAAGTGGGAGATCGGGCAAACGAGCGGCAAGATGATAAGGCGGAGTACGATTCCGGGGCGGGGACAGGCCTCTCGCAGGATGAGCAACCGGAGGAATGTCGCGACAGTACAGACGAAAAATCAATGGAATCTGAAGCCGCCAGCATGACTGGAAATTCTGATGAAACTCGTGGCAAAGGTGGTCTACGACTCGTCGCCGAGCCGGAAAAGCCTTTAGAATTGGATTGCTTTGTTAGCCTACCTACGGATATCATGCATTCGTTCCATTCACAGCATAACGCAGTGACTTGGAAGGTCGTCGTTGAAGGGGAGTGTGCCAAGTGGCCCGCGTTTTGCCGAAAATTTCCAGTCGCCGTGTACCCCCGAAGCGCGGTGTAGGGCAGCGTAGTGAGCCGGCGCTTGGGTTACGACTGCTGGGTTTGCAGCCAAGGCTGGAGCCACACGAGCTTTTTGAGTTCGAATACCGAGTGCGTCGGGTAAAGGCCGAAGCCGTCGATCGCGTTGAGATTTCGGTCGCTTGGCAAACAGAAGGTAAGGGTTCGGAAGACATGGGGGTTCACCTCTTCCGAAGCCTGAGCGGTGACGACGCGGGGAAAATTCTAGACGGACGACCGCAAGTAGTTGTCACAACGCTTCCCGGCAGTCCACTTAGCTACTCCGGTCAGATTTTGTCGATCAAGTGGTGTGTGCGGCTCCGCGTCTATTTGCAAGATGGGCGAGAGTTCACTTGTGAAAAGCCCTTTGAGCTCGGGCACCTGAGTTTTGAAGTCTGAGGACGTGAAGTCCAATCCGTTCGCAACGCGTCACGTACGACCAGGCCAAATCCCCTGGGTCGGCGACCGACAACACTCTTTAGATTCCATTGTTTCAAGCTGGGAATCACGCGGCAGTCGAATGGGTGCGATCATCGGACCGCACGGAACTGGTAAGTCAACGCTGCTGAGTCATCTTGTTCCTAGGTGTTTCTCGGGACCTATCCTCAGCGCCGCTTCATCGTCCAGTGAGTCCGAGGCTTCGGTCGCCTGGGTTCAGCTTCGTCGCGGGCAAAATGTCGGTTTCTGTAGCTTGCCGCCGATTTTGCGGGAGCCTGGAATTTGCGATTGGATTCTCGATGGGTTCGAACAACTATGGTTACATCAGAAACTCTATGTCCATTGGCGACAGTGGATGCGTGGTGGAAAATTGCTAATTACGGCACACCGTCGGCAGCCGGGCGTACCGGTGATCTACCGCACTGAGTCGTCGCCCGAATTGGCGCGGGATCTGGTGAGTAAGCTTCTGCAGGCCTCGCTCGCAGAGAAAGCATTCGAGTTCCAGCCGGAGTCGATCGTTGAGTTGGAAGCGCTGGTGTTTGAGAGTTGGCGACGGCATGGCGGGAATATTCGAGAGGTTTTCATGGACTTGTACGATCGCGTCGGGAATGGATCTAAACTGAGGATCCAACAAGGTGACACGGGACGGATCGGCACGTAGTGTCAATCGGCAGCTTGATACAATTCGACATTCACCGCTCTTCAACAACCTATTGCTTACCAACGAAAGAAATTGTGTGGCAGCTCGACTGACAGTCGTCGTTTCTCAATCGACCAATCAAGGCTCCGCCATCTCCGATATGGAGGAGACACTGGTTGCAGAGTTGATGCTCAGCCCGGGCCTTGATGCAACGATGGTTGGGCCGCTGGAACGGATTGAAGCCGACGATACAGATTATCTTTGCTTGAGTAGCTATCAGTACAATTTCGCGTTGGTCTCGACGCTAGACGCGCCGGCCGTTCAACAGGCTTGGGACCGACTCGGGTTGAGCGGAACCATAGTCGATTTAGGCTTGGCCGACGGGGCTAACAGCTCGTCAGCCCAGTCGGATGTAGTTGAAGGTAAACGCATTCTGTATCTACGGCTGAACCCAAACGCGACAGTCGGTAGCGTGGTGACGCAGTTGCAAGAGTTGTTGGCGGCTCGAAACGTCAAGCCCGTTAGCATCGGAGGTCTTGCGAAAACGCCCATTCCGAAGCGTCAGTCGATCTCGGAACCTGCATTGGCCGATCTCCAGCAACCGAATTCGGAGAGCAAACTGGAGGACGGCAAGTCGGTTCGTTCTGGCCAACCCGAAGCTGTTCCGGAAAAAGCACCCATCGTTGCGTCTGTAGAAGTCGATTCTGCAGAAGTCGACGACGATGAGGAATGGTCACACTTGGACCAGCTGGTCGATGATTTGGATGATCTTGATCTTTGAGTGAGGAGATCACGCGTGGATGAGTCGAACAGAGGAGAGGTTAGGTCGGACTCCAACCAGGAAGCTGGCTCACAGTGGATTGCCTATGAGCTGCATGACGGCTTGTTGCAGTGGATTCTTGGAGCACGAATGCAGTTGGACGGAATCGCTCGGCAACTGGAAGGAATTGAAGAGGTTCCTTCGCGTGCTCGGGTGCAATTCGAGGTAACGCGTAAGATGCTTGAGTCGGCAGCCGAGGAGGGAAGGCACTTGATCGGCTTCTTGGAGGCCGGTGCAGGGGCGGTAATGTCAGCTGAGACCGCCGCAGACGCGAATTCCAACTCTGGACTCGTTCCAGAACTGCAGGCGTTTATCGATCGTTCGGAGTCGCGGCTTGCGGGGCAGGCACGGCTTGCAGATGAATCGGGGGGCATCCAGTTGCAATGCGAAAGCCAAGCCTGGATGCGGCTCGCTCCACGTGCGCAGTGGAATATTCTGCGGATGCTACAGCAGGCTATTTCCAACGCGGTGCAGCACGCAGGACAATGTGAAATTGTGGTTCGCATTCAAGACGAGGAATCCGAGGGAGAGGTTTCTCGCCTAGTCTTCGTCGTAGCGGACACTGGGGTCGGCTTTGACCCGGATCAAGCCGTCTCCAACCACTTTGGCATCAAAGGCATGCGCCATCGTGCGCGGCTCATCGACGCTTCCATCGAACTGCATTCAGCGCGGAATGAGGGTACTGAGGTTCGTATTTCGATTCCCGTGCCTTCGCCGTAGAGAACTCAATGCATCCGCTTTTTCTTTGCGCTGCTTAAGTCTTGGCTTCGGTTCCCATGTCTTTCAGGGATTTGCCGAGCCGCTTGCGGCTGCCGGACTGTTTGGTTTTCCCTGGCAAAGATTTTGGCGGCGACGCGTTTCGATCGAGTTGCAGGAATCCCGAGACGCTGGGGTGCAATTCTTGTTGCTCTGGAGTGCCCAGTTGTTCAACGGCATCGCTCACGCCCAAGAGCACTGATTGGCGAACACCATCGCGAAGCCAAGAAAAGAAGTTCATTCCGTTCATTTCATCATCCCGATTACTAGACATTGGTAGGCGTGGGGCGACGCACGCTGCGACTACGCACCCGTTTCTTTTAGCGAACCGGGCGCGCAGGGGTACAGATCGTTTTATTGCAAGCGAAGGGAGCGCGAGGTCCAACGCCAATCACTTTTTCAGTTTGGGCAGGATAGTAGCCCGGCTGTCCCAGCCGGCACCCAGCATATTCTCGACTCTGAGATCCGAACTACTTTGTATAGCTTGAAAAACTGATTGACCCTGTTAGAAGATCTTGGGGAGTTCGGTCGACAGTGCCAGAACCTGCAAGACTGCAGGTTTGTATGGAACTTAGAGAACCTCGAAACCCGCAACTTTGACTAACGAGGGTTGGGCGACCGGTGAGGGCGGAAGTAGCCGATTTTCTCCAGGGCCCCGTAGACTTCCTCAAGTGTCTTTTCGCCAAAGTTGGAAATGCTCAGCAAATCCTTTGGTGTGCTCTGCAGCAGGTCGCGGACTGAGAATATGCCTTTCTCTTCAAGGCAATTTGTAGTTCGAACGGTTAAGCCAATTTCCGCGGTACTCAACTCAAGCTGCTCTCGCTTGATTCGAGCTTCTTCTTCTACTTGGCTAACAGGAATCCGTGTTCGCGCCATTGAGTTGCTCCTTCAATCCTTTGATACGGCGTAAATTCCCCGGCTCGTTCCGGAGACTTCCGATTCGAAGTATAACGAAGGATTGGATATCCTCCAATTACCGGACATATCTCTAGCTTGCTAGCATTAGATAGCCGCGCATTCGCGGGCTACTCGAAGACGCCTCTAGCCACCGCCCTTCATTTAAATTTCTACAGAGTGCTAAGGAGAAGCCCTCAGCCATGCCGCGCAACGACTTGCTCACAGGACTGAACGACTCTCAAGTTGCCGCGGTAACACACGTCGATGGACCGTTGATGGTTTTGGCCGGTCCTGGTAGCGGCAAGACGCGGGTGGTGACACATCGAATCGCTTATTTGATTGAATCTGGCGTTGATCCACGGAATCTGGTTGCCCTCACCTTTACGAACAAAGCTGCTCAAGAGATGCGGCGTAGGGTGGAGCAGTTGGTTGGCGAGGCGAATCTATGGATGGGGACCTTTCATGGCTTTTGTGTAAGGCTGCTGCGACGTTACGCAAGGCTGGTGGGGCTGCCGGAGAATTTTAGTATTTACGACACGTCGGATGCAGAGTCCGTTCTGAAAGTTGCCATTCAGAAAGCTTCGTTCGAGTTGACCCATCAATCACTCGGTTCTTTGGCAAATCGGATCAGCTACTTCAAGAATCGATTGGTGACGCCAGAGATTCTTGAATCGGAGGCTCTTTCTAGTGAAGAACACGCGGTTCAGGCGGTTTATCCGTACTATCAACGCGAGTTGCTCAGCAATGGTGCCGTCGACTTTGACGATATTCTGATGCACACCGCGATGCTGCTGCGTTCGAATCCGGAATTGCGAAGCGACTGGGATCAGCGGCTTCGGTATGTGATGGTGGACGAGTATCAAGACACCAATTTAGCTCAGTACGTCATTGTGCGTCATTTGAGTGTTGACTTGCCCAACTTGGCAGCGACGGGAGATCCGGATCAGTCGATTTATGGGTGGCGTGGTGCCAATTCGAAAAACGTGTCGAACTTTGAACGCGATTACCCCGGGTTGCGCGTTGTTCGGCTCGAAGATAATTACCGCAGTTCGCCGCAAATTCTGGCAGTCGCGGATCATCTGATTCAGCACAATGCTTACCGCAAAGAGAAGCATCTCATTCCGACTCGAGGCGAAGGGGCCGAAGTTCGGATGACAATCTACGAGTCCGCGCGGCAGGAGGCAGAAGATATCGCGGAGGAAGTTGCCGCATGTCACGAGCGAGGTGAACCGCTAAGCGATTTTGCAGTGCTCTATCGAACGAACGCACAGTCGCGATTGTTTGAGCATGCTTTGATGCGAAGGCAATTGCCCTTTCAATTGATCGGTGGCTACCGGTTTTACATGCGGAAGGAGATCAAGGATCTCGTGTCGTACTTGTTGTTATTGCACAATCCCGAGGACGATGTTGCGCTGATGCGTTCCATTAATTCTCCGCCTAGGGGTATCGGCAAGCAGACTCTCAGTAAGATTCAAGCTTATGCGACACAGCAGGGTCTACCTATGTTGGCGGCGTGCAAGGATTGTGCGGAACATGGACTTTTGTCGAAACGCGCCGCGACTGCAGTGAAGAAGTATGTTGGCATCTATGAACAACTCCGAACCCTGATTCATGGGCCTCTCACAGACTTGTTGGAATCGACTATCGAACTCACGAAGTACCGTGCTCACCTTGCCAAGCAGAAAGCGGGCGACGATGAGAGTGATGTTGCTGAGAATTTAGATGAACTGTTGGCTGAGGCGTACGAGATTGACCACGCCGTGGACGCGGTAGTCGGCGTGGATCAAGAGCAGAGTGCTCTTGAGAAGTTCCTCGAGTTTGCGGCGCTTCAGTCGGAGTCGGATCGGTTCGATGGACAGCAAGACCAAATGACGCTGATGACGCTGCATGCCGCCAAGGGCTTGGAGTTTCCGCACGTCTACATTGCGGCTGTTGAGGAAAACATCCTGCCGCATTCACGCAGCAAAGAAGACCCAATGCAGCTCGAAGAGGAGCGACGTTTGTTCTTTGTTGGGATTACCCGAGCCGAAAATCACCTGCAAATTAGCTACGCGAAGCGACGTGGCTTCTCCGCGGGGCAAGGCTCTGGAGTGCCCAGTTCCTTTCTGATGGAACTGCCTCGTGGTGAGCTTAAGGTCATCGATAAGACCGCCGCTCGTGGCGGATATTTTGGCGATGGTGAATTTGCGGATTCCAGTCAGCAATCTTGGGGCGGTGATTGGGACGAGTTTAGCCAAGTGGACGAATCGCAGGCCCAAGATGAGAATTTTGATTCGTCGGTCGACTTCGAAATCTCTCAGTTGTCACCGGAGGAGATGCAGAGTCGAGCACAGAAGCAGAAAGTCCTGAGTGCGATGCCAGCCCTACGAGTGGCGAGCGACTTGCTGAATGCCGAGCCTGAGGCCGAAGCGAACCGGATTGCAGATGTTGGGTCATGGGTTGAGCACGAGAAATTCGGCTTGGGGCAGATCACTGCTTGTGAAGGACGTGGACCCAAGCGGTCGGCAACGATCCGTTTTGTGAGCGACAATTCGAGCCGCACATTTCGTTTGTCGTTTGCAAAACTACTACCCGCGGAGCCTCCTCGGTAGCGGTCTAACTTGGCTGGTTTGGTAACCAACACGACTTTGAGCTAGCGGCCGCAAACGGTTCGATAGCCTGGCTTTTTCACAATTTTTTGACTGAAGACTGCGAATCGAATGAGTGTTAAGAAATATCCCAAAGTCGCACAGCTTCGTACCGTAGAGAAACTGCAAGAGCATTTGGCTGAGTTGGGAGTAACGATTCCTTGCGACGATCAGGTTGTTTCTGCGGAAGACGGATCGCCGCTGTCCGAGCCGATCGTGGTTCGCGACTTCGAGGTTGGCAATCGTTGGTGCATTCACCCGATGGAAGGGTGGGACGCGCACCGCGACGGTACTCCATCGGAGCTGACGGTTCGCCGTTGGCATCGTTTTGGGCTCAGCGGCGCGAAACTGATTTGGGGCGGCGAGGCTGCTGCTGTTCAGCCGTCAGGTCGCGCGAATCCGAATCAGACGCTCGCGACTCTCGATAACGAACCCGGACTGCGTACTTTGCTCGAAGCGCTTCTCACCGGCCATCGTGAACAGGGCTTGAGCACAGATGACTTGCTCGTTGGTTTGCAGTTGACGCATTCGGGACGATTTTGCAAGCCCAATGATCCGAAGCGTTGGGAGCCACGCATCGCGTACCATCACCCATTACTTGATGCGAAATTCGAGATCGATCCCAACGATGATTCGGTCGTGTGGACGGACGACGAACTCGAAACCTTGATTGACGACTACGTGATTGCGGCCAAGCAGGCGGAGCGAATCGGTTTTAAGTTCGTTGATGTGAAAGCCTGTCATGGCTATTTGCTGCACGAGTTTTTGAGTGCTCGCATTCGTCCAGGGAAATTTGGTGGTGATTTGGCCGGGCGATCTCGTGTTCTGCGGACCATCATCGAGCGTGTACGGAACGAATGTCCGGATTTGGGGATTGGAGTTCGGCTGAGCATTTTTGACTCGCTGCCATACCGTCCAAACGAAGCGGATAAAGTCGGCGAGCCATGGGAAAGCGACTTGCCATATACGCACGGTTTTGGCCTCGACCCGAGCGATCCATCGAGATTTGATTTGACCGAGCCGAAACTGTTGATCGAGATGTTGCGCCAGTCGGGGCTCGATCTATTGAACGTGACCTTCGCGAGTCCGTACTACAATCCTCATTTTCAACGCCCGGCCATATTCCCGCCAAGCGATGGGTATTTGCCGCCCGAGGACCCGTTGGTTGGCGTAGCGAGGCATTTGGATGTCGTCGCCCAAGTGAAAGCTGCTTTCCCAGACATGCCAATTGTGGGGTCAGGGTACAGCTACCTGCAGGAATTTTTGCCGAAGGTCGCTCAGGCTGTGGTGCGAGACGGCATGGTCGACTTCGTAGGTCTGGGGCGTATGGTCTTGTCCTATCCAGAGTTGCCGGTCGATTCGCTGGCGGGCAAAGAACCAACTCGGAAGCTCATTTGTCGCACTTTCAGTGACTGTACAACCGCGCCGAGGAATGGCATTGTCAGTGGCTGTTATCCTCTGGATGAGACATACAAATCCATGCCCGAAAGAGAGCAATTGCAGGAGTTCAAAGTTTCCCAAGCTTCCCGATAGGCCTATTGAGCCCAATAGGCCCAATAGGCAATTCTGGGGTCCGGTGGGTGGTCGCTAGGAATGCAGTTCCTGCGAATTATACTGAACGGATGGCTACTGCTCTCAGTGCCCTCTCGTTTCTCGCCCACCGGTTCGCCATGGCTTCGCAGCTCACCACGCAACAGAAATACGTCTACGACTATATTCGCGATAAGATCGTGACGCGTGGTTACGGACCGACGGTCCGCGAAATTGGCGAACACATGAACATTAAGTCGCCCAATGGAGTGATGTGCCATCTGAAGGCACTGGAAAAGAAGGGGATGATCGTTCGCAAGGCGAATAAGAGCCGCGCGATCGAATTAACGGAGGAGCTCAATAGAGCGGATTCGGTCGGCCTGCCGTTGACTGGCGGTATTCGCAACGCAGTCTGTTTCCCACCTCGAGCCGACTTTGAGGCTTCCGGGCGGGATTTAGATTTCGCCGATTTGCTTAACAGCGAGAAGTGCGGTGGAGTCGTCGTCTACGATGATTCTTTGGTCGACGTGGGCATCCGCAAAGGTGACACGCTAGTTACGGAGCGTCGCGCGTCGGCCACCGATGGTCAGTTGGCGATTGTGCGTGTTCCAGATTCCGCGGGTGGCTTCACCCACATGGTTCGGTTGGTCGTCCGCGAAGATGGCCATTACAAGTTGCAGTCTGCCAATCCGGCTGAGCCGGCGTTGGTTGTTGATGAAGTTGAAGTGGCTGGCGTTGTAACCGGATTGATCCGTCGCTTTGCTTAAGCTCCGGCCGCCTTTTTTTAACCCACTTCGCCTGCGGGCGCGCTCTAGCTATGCGGCTTTGCTGACGGCAGCCCGCTGATTCAACTTGTTGTAAAGAGTCTTCAGGCTGATTCCCAACTCTTCCGCGGCTGCCTGCTTGTTACCCTCGTGGCGCGTGACTGCCTCGTGAATAACGGTGAGTTCCATTTCTTTGAGTGACATCGGGCCGAGGGATCGTAGCTCTTTTCGCAGCCTGCGGTCCGTAAACTGCTTCGGCAAGTGTTGCGTCAAAATGGGAGGGTTTTCGCAAAGGATGCATGCATGCTCAATCACGTTGGCGAGCTCGCGTACGTTGCCCGGCCACACATGATTCTTAAGTTCGACCATGGCTTCTTCGCTAATCAGTTCCGAATCAGAGACTTGCTCGTCACGGAATCTCCGGAACAGGTGCACGGCGAGTTGTTCGATGTCTTCGCTACGCTCACGGAGTGCCGGAATGTGGACTTCGAAGGTGTTGATTCGAAACATCAAGTCTTCGCGGAATTCGCCTGCTTCTACCATTGCTTCCAAGTCGCGGTGAGTCGCGCACACGACTCGCACGTCGATTCGAAGCGGGTCGTTATCTCCCACGCGGCGGATCTCACCGCTCTCCAACACTCGTAAAAGCTTAGCTTGCATGCCGAGTGGTAGTTCACCGATTTCGTCGAGGAATATGGTGCCCCCGTCGGCGGCTTGAAAGAGCCCATCTCGCTGTGTGTCTGCTCCAGTGAACGCGCCCTTGCGGTGACCGAAAAGTTCGCTTTCGATCAGGTTTTCAGGTAGTGCGCCGCAGTTGATGGCGACGAATGGTTGGTCTCTCCGAAGGCTTTCCAGATGAACGCTCTTGGCGACTAGCTCTTTGCCGCAGCCCGTTTCGCCGCGGATGAGAACGGTCGAAGAGGTCGGCGCGACTTTGCCCACAAGTTTCTTGAGCGCATGCATCGACGGGTGATTACCGATCAGGTGGTTGCTCTCGGGCTGGGAGTCCATTCGGCTTTTCGCGGCGTGATACTGCCGCACGACACTCCGCCGTGCTAGGATTTTCGACAGCAATTCATCTAAGGCAGAGAGAGTGCAAGGTTTGGTAAGGGAGGCGCACGCGCCGTAGCGCATCGCCAGGACGGCCGTTTCAAGTGACTCTTTTCCGGTCAGCACGATCGCCTCGGTTTGCGGCGAAAGTCCTTTGATCTGGCGGATTACTTCGGTGCCATGCATACCAGGCATGTCTAGGTCGACGAGCAGGCAATCGTAGATTCGCTTCTTCGCAGCGTCGACGGCTTGCTCGCCATTGGCGCACACTGTTACTGTGTGACCCAAGCGGGGCAATTCCATGTTCATGAGGGACTGAAGCGAATCCTCGTCATCGGCGAAGAGGATGCTCAGACCATCGGCGTTGTTGTTCGTTGACTGCTTTGCAGTCTTCCGTTGTCGGCTCGAACTAGGCTGCTTGCTTGACGTCATAGGTTTCGGAGACAGGTGGATGGATGGGGATTGTTAATGTCATGGAGGAACCAAGGTTTGGTCCACCACTTTGAGGGACCAGTGTCCCGCCATGGTCTTGCACGATGCGATAGCTGATCGAAAGCCCAAGTCCAGTGCCACGGCCATCTCGGCGACGGGTGAAGAAGGGTTCGAACAGATCTTTCAGCACTTCTTCGGTCATCCCGCAGCCGTTGTCGCGTACAACGAGTTGGAATGTATCGCCGAGCGATTCGAGTTGTACGTTAACCGCTTTGCCTTCATCGCAGGCATCAAGTGCGTTGGTAAGTAAGTTGAGGATGACTTGTTTGAATTCAGTGGGGCTTACCCACGCGAATAGGCCGGGTGTTCCTGTGTAGCGGACCGTTCGATTTCGATACTGTCCCAGGTGTTTGACCAGTTCGCATACATCTCCGACTGCTTCGTGAATATCTGTCTCTTGCCGTTGCGACGACTCGCCCAACCGAGAGAAGTCCAGTAGTCGTTCGGTGATGCCTTTGCAGCGGAAGGCCTCGTCTTGGATTCGTTTCAGGTAGTCACGCAGGATGTCGAGCTGTTCTTCATCTAGATCCGGTGTCTCGGATGTGGATTCTTTGGAAGTGGAGTGCAGGATTTCGTGCAAGCGGCTTTCTAGGGCTTCGGCGCTCCAGGCAATGGAGGCAAGCGGGTTATTGATCTCATGAGCGACACCAGCGGCCAGAAATCCGACGCTTGCGAGTTGCTCGCTACGGACGACTTCACGAGTTCGCTCCTGGACTTGCTGGTTCAGGTTGTTGCGAATGCAGACGAAGCGGTCTGTCATGTTGTTCATAGAGGTTGCGAGCTGCTCCAATTCGTCTTTGGAATTCAACTCGATGCGGTGCTCGAATTCTCCGTCGGCGATCATCTTGGTCTCTTCAAGCAGTTGCTTGAATGGTTTGACAATCGAGTGGCGGAAGAACCAGAAAGTCCACAGCACGATAATGGCAGAGGTGATCGCTGAGACGGTAATTCCAGCGAGCCAAGTTCGGTAGCTTAGTCGTGTTTGGTCCCGCAGGCGTTCCATGCGATCGGTCAGTGAGCGAAAGAGACTCCGCATCGTGATGCTGAGCTCGGCGATCTTCTTGTTGACCGCCGCCGACAGGTCGACGTTGCTAATGCCTAGAGCCATCTTGTCCGCCATAACTTCGATGGTTTGGAGTTCATTCAAGGCGTCGTCAATTAGCTCAAGCTCATTGTCGGTTGTTGCAAGAAGTGGATCGGAGGCAACGCGTTGGGCTTCAATCCGGTTTTTGTGGGCTTCGAGTTGCGTTAGAACGTCCTTGAGCTTGGCTGAGAAAGACGGCCCGATCGATCGTTGGTTCTCTTCGATCTCGATATGCAATGAAGAGGAACCATCGCGAAGATCCTCGAACCCTTGTCGAAGGGTATCGATACGAGTGAATTCCGCGGACAGCTTGCCGACATTGATTGTCAGTCCGCGGTAGGCGTAAACACCATGCACACTGCAGAACACGAGCAAGGCGAGCATTACGCTCAGAGCTAGTGTGCTGAGTAGGATCTTTTTTCGGATCAGCATGTTGTTAAACACGCGCTTGTCCTCGTAAGTTGCTCTAACTCTCTAAGACCAAAGCTGCAAACTGATGGTGCGCCAGACATAGACGGCCGCGATGCCGCCGATCGAAGCCAGGATAGCCTTGTACTCGCGATTTCGAATCCACTCGAACCGAGTCCAGCCCTTGAGAGCTTCTAGGTTCCAGCGAAAAGAGAGCACTCTCGGCACTCGGTTGAAATAGTCGGGCCACGAATCGGGAAACATGAACCCAAGGCGTTTTTCTTCAAACTGGATTTGCAACCAATAGAGGAATGCCATGGGTCCAGCAACAAAGAGGAAGCAAATCAAATCCTGCATGAGAATGCAGAAGCCGAACATCATCAGAAACGACCCGACATAAAGCGGATTTCGCGAAAGGGCATAAGGACCCTGCTGGGTTACTTCGCGGGACTTGTTCAGTGTTCCGGCAGCCCAACTTCGGATGCCCAGTCCAAGGCCTAGCAGGCCGATTGCCACAGCTGTACGAAGATCGCCAATGCTGAATGGATTCAGCGGGATCGTCTGTCGCACGAACAAGTTGTAGATCGTGAGTCCGATGAATCCAAAGAGGCTAATTGCGATTCTGCGCCTAGCGGCGAAGTTGAGTACAGGTTGCGACAGCAATCGACCGCCATCTTTGGTCCATTGCCCAGTCTGTATTTGCGTCGACATGATGAGTCCTCTTCCACGAAAGTCATCGCCACAGAAAGAACACGGACCTGTAATGGGCGAATGACGGAATCTCAGTCGGAGGTTAGGAAAAGCGTCGTTTGGGAGCTAGAGCGCTCTTCTATTGAGACTCAAGTTTGTTTCGCATCTCATTGAAGCAAAACGACTTAGGGTTACTGGCGTGAGAGCCAGTTCACTTTTATCGGAGGGGTTGTCGAACGCTAGCGATGATGCAGGCGACGAAGCCACCAAGCTCCGGTGGCCATCAAGACGACATTCCCCAGCCAAACCGAGAATGGCGGCCATGAGCCGTCTTTGGCGTTGCCTAATCCGACTGCAAATATGGGATAATAGAGAAGCAGAATTGGCATAAAACACGCACCGAAGCTAGTCCAATGGTCGGCGGAGCGCATCCAAATCGCAAATGGAATTGCCGCCCACACGAAGCAAAAGCAACTGAGGCCCTGTGCCCAACGTCGCCAAGGTTCTATGTCCAAACGTCGAACTCGATACTCGCTTTCGCCCATGACTCCAATGGAAGTGTGAACGGGAGCACTATCTAGCCAATCGTATTTGCCAATCCCCAGACCCGTTGCAACTCGGGCGGCGATCAACTCCTGCGCAATTTCGATTTTCTGGCGTTCTTGCTTTTTCACAAGATTGATACGACGGATTGGGACTTCGCTGGGATGTCCAGTGCTGGTGCCCTTCTTGGTCGCGTCACTGAGACCAATTTCATGTACCCAGATATCCGGTTTGAAGATTTGTGCAGTACCACTGTCGATCATACTATCGACTAGTTCGATACGCAGTTTGTTCCGAGCTGGATCAACATGCAGCTTTGCACTGCGGGCGGTAATCGTAATCGGTACATTTGAATTCGCGGAAGTGGTTGTGATCGTTGGTGAAATCAGATCGCGACCACGAACCTCATGGACATGAATGGATAGCCCGTGCTCCGAAGTGTAACTGCCTTGCGTATCGAGATAGCCGTAAACGACTTGTTCGATCGAGTGCATAATCACGCGGTTAATTCCGGGTTTGCCCCAGGAAATGGCAACGTCATTTATCCAAACCGCGATTAGGCTCAAAAGGAAGCAAGCGATCAGGATCGGCGAGATGATGCGGATTGGCTTCACGCCCGATGCCATGACAGCCAAGACTTCGTTCTCGGCGGCGATACGTCCGTACACGCTGCAGACTGCAAACAGAATGGTAGCAGGCAATGCGAACTGCAATGAAATAGGCAGCACGTAGGGCAATAGTTCGAGAATGGCGCTCGGCCCCAGTCCTTGACTGACTAATTGCCTAGCTACCTCCGTGAGGATGATGAGCGTAGTGAAGGCGACCAGGGCAACCAAGAAAAGTTTGGTGATTTCCCAGATGATGTAGAGGTTGAATCGCTGCATGAAATCCGCACTGCATGTTGAATTGCAGGCGGAGTGTAGCACGTGCCCCTAGCCACCGAAACGGCAGCCCAGGAGCGGGCCAATTGGGAGTGATCAACTTGGGAGGGAGCTTTACTTGGATGCAAACTACGTACTTGCCCTGCTAGCGTCTGTTTAGACTTCATGCAGTGGAAGATAACGTCACCGGCAAGCGAAAATTGGCGGTGGGTTTTTTCACCCTTGGGTGTTGATGCCTGAGCGGCAAGAGCGAAAGGAATTAGAGATCCACGCCTGAGTCGCTAGCATTAGCATTGCCGCGTTGACGTTTGATTTGTTCCATGAGCTCGATGATGACGCCTGTCTGTGTTCTAACAGCTCCTTCAACGTTGCCTTGTTCGGCTTGGCTGGAAGCTTCCGTAAATTGGCTTTCGAGTTCTTCCCATTTGATGACCCATTTGCGTTCGACCGCAGCCTCTCGCAACGACTTCATCGTGCCGACCAAGTGCTCAAACAGCGATTGACTTGCAATCGCCTTGTACTGCCGATACGGCCCGTTGCCATAGCGTGATGATTGCTCGGTGGGCGTGCTAGAAGGCCAAAAGATCTGAGCAACGCCTGTGAGCAGTGCGATGATTCCCAACGAAAACGAGACGATCGCAATTGGGATTAACGCGAGGAACCAAAACAATGCGGACAAGGCGACGCACACTCCGGCAACAACACCCAGTGCTGGCGAGAAACCACGCGACGGCGAGTTTCTGCGAACGGTGATGGATCCCGAATTGCTACAGATGGAGTCGGCGGCGATTTCAATGACAATCGCGGTGATATTGTCAGGGCCGCCGCGTAGATTCGACAAGTCGATGAAGATCTGAGCGGCCTCCTCTGGCGGAAGAACTCTCAGCAGTGCACCGATTTCCTCGTCGGTGATTTGACCGCTTAAACCATCAGAGCACAGTAGAAAGCGATCGCCTTTGCGGACTGGAAATGGACCCTCAAGATCAATTTCGACATTGGCGTTCGGTCCGAGCGACCGAGTGATGACGTTCTTCGGAATGACTCCGCTACGCGCTGTTTCATCGCTGACTTCGCCAGCTGCCTGCATTTCCCAAACAAGCGAGTGGTCGAAAGTGAGTTGATAAAGTTGTTCGCCGTGCTGTTGGTAGACGCGGCTATCTCCAACATGAGCAACGACAGCGCCTTCTGGTAGGAGGCTGAGTACCGAA
Source organism: Pirellulaceae bacterium (assembly GCA_045105035.1). Taxonomy (GTDB): domain Bacteria; phylum Planctomycetota; class Planctomycetia; order Pirellulales; family Pirellulaceae; genus Aureliella. Next base: position 18,342 of record JBGCCZ010000134.1, read on the forward strand.
CAGGTAGTGCCCATCGAGCGGAACTCAATATTGGCCTGACCGCGGCGAAAGATTTCAGCGTTGGCCTCGTTGATCGCCTTATGCAGGCATTCGGCGGGCGCTCCATCAGAAATCTTGCGGTAGTTTTGTGGGATCAGTTCAACGGCCAACTGAGATGCTAGCTCACCAGCGGCGTGGGCACCCATACCGTCCGCCACGATGAACAAGTGCCCGAATCTCTCCCACCCTTCTTTGCTCTCTGCAACCAAGTCTGCCATGGAGTCCTGGTTGATGCTGCGACGCATACCCACGTCTGTCAGGACCGCTTTTCGCACGGTGCTCGACCATTTCTGGGCATCGGTTCGCTTTTCGTGAGATTCAGTCAACGTAAACCAATGGTCTAAGGGATGAAGGAACCGAAAGAATCAATCGTGGTCAGTGAGGTCCATCCGATCGGGGTAGTCATTGCAGCCCATGGTCGGACGTCCATATTACGAGGCGCCGATATTGTACTTGCCAACCGCCAGCCATGTAGTCCCTGAGCTAGCAATCTAGAGCGATGGCGGCAACCACCACTCTCGTGCGGTTCGAATCTACGATTCGAACCGGGCCGCCTGCGGTGAATGTGAATTGCCCTGGCGACGCAATTTCGCACCTTCCTATACTTCGGCCAAAATCGCGGGATCTTCGTCGAATAGTCCCCGAAACAATGGATGTGATACGGGGAAGTTCCGTTCTGCATTTATCTCTCGCGAAGTCACCGAACCTTACAGCCCGAATACCTGTTGCTCGGCGATTGTAACCTTGAAGTGGAAACCTTTTCGGAGTTCAGCGTTGCGCTATTCGAGCATTTGTCCACATTCGAACAACCATATCTCTTCGCATTCGTCATTTTTTGCAGGGTGGCAATACCTGGTTATTGCCTTAAGTGTTCTTTGCCTAGCGACCAGCGGATGCGTCAGGCGACGGATAACCGTTCGCACGAATGTTCCTGGTGCGCAAGTCTTTATCGATCGCAAACCAGCCGGGCCGAGTCCAGCCTCTGTATCGCCAACGTACTATGGAACGCGAGTGATTGAAGCAGTCGCGGATGGTTACGAGACGGAGAAAGTACTGCACCGATTCAATCCTCCATGGTACCAAATCCCACCCATCGATTTCTTTGCCGAAACGCTCTGGCCATGGGAGTTGCGCGACGAACAAACCGTTGACATTGCAATGCGGCCCAAGCAATTGCCCGATCGCGATCAACTGGTCGCACGTGGCCAAGTCCTCCGCAATCAGTCTGCTCAAGGGGTGGCTACGCCGATGGTCGTTCCAGCTGGTGGAAACTCCAACGTTGGCTTAACCGAGAATCAGAGCTTTGGGATCACGAATCCTGTGGGAGTCGCTCCCAACCCGTACGGCGGACCAACGATGGGTGTCACCAATGGCGCTGGACCGGGCTTTGCGGCTCCAGCCAATCAGCAGCAATCCGGCGCGGGCGGATGGATGTCGCAAAGTGTTCCACCCGTCAGAGACTATCGTCCAGCGATCGGCGGAAACTAGCCGGGGTCTGCGGGCTCTACTTGATGCCGCCTCGCGGTCCCAGGATGGCTCCGCGAATGATCGTGGATGGATCTCTTGCAACCTTGTCCGATAGCACGCGGGCGTCTTCGACGATGGGTTGGAGACGCCGGGTGAGTGTCTCCACGTTCTGCAGCGTATTGATGATCGAGTAGTAGAGTTGCGGGTCGTCGACGATCTTGGCAAAGGTGCCTTGGCCGTTGTTAATCCGCCTAGCAACTTGATTGACCTGAGTGGTAAGCCCTCTGAGGTCAGTGAGGAAGCGGTCTAAGTTGCGGATCGTCTGCCGCACTTCGCCGACCATTTCATCGCCTTGCTCTGCGATGGTGCCCGTGATCTGGTTGACGTTCTCAACCGTCTGTGAGACTCCGCTCAGTGAGTCGGCAACTTCGTCGATCGTTTCTTCGGCGGTGATTCCAACTCGCTCGAAGGCGTTGGCTGTTTTTTCAAAGGCGGCAACGGTTTCGCCGACTTGGTTGATGGCTTGATCAGCATCTTCGACAAGCATCGGGAGGCGGTCTGAGATGGTTGCGATGGCGTTCTTCAGCTTCGGGTCGCCAAAAACGGATTCGATCGAGCTCAACGTGTTGTTGAAGTTCGCGATCGTCGTTTGAACTTGTTGAGTGATTTTGCGGAACTCACCGTCACCACCACCAACGACACCGCGAATGTCTTGGGCCAATAAGGTGACTTGATTGCCGGCTGTCTCAATGGCACCCATCGTGGAAGCCATGGAGTCTTGCATGTTCAGCAGAGCATCCAGCGGGTTCGGGGCGACTTTACCGCCTTTGAAGAAATCGCCGTCTTGGATGTAGGCCGCAGAAACTGCTTTTTCTCTCTCATCCAAGATGCCGTCAACGGGTGAGCCTCCCACGCCGTCGAAACGTGCAATGAGACCTGGAGAATCATCGGCAACGTGAATGAACTCGACGACGGCGTCGCCAGTAATAATCGACCCTGTCCCGATGCGTGGTTGCTCTTTGGCACGCACCGGATACTTCGAATCGAGCTCCAGTGTTAAGTTCACGCCATCCTCGCCTTGTAGTTGGACGGTTCGCACGCGACCAATTTGAACGCCGTTGATGCGGACGGGAGTGTCTGTCGTCACACCCGGTGCTGCTTCAAACTGGATCGTGACCGCATAGCGTCTGGCGAATAGGTTGGGCGCAGCGCCGAAGAAGAGAACGAGAATGATGGCGATGACCAACGAGGCGATCACCAACACTCCCACACCAAATTTGTAGCCTTGTTCGTCCATGATTTGCTCGGCTAGGTTCTCTTGATTCTCTGACAGCTTACTTGGTTGGATGGCTTTGAAGTCAGTATTCGTTAGCGAGAGTACTGATCGGATAGATCCGGAGTATCGCGATACTGGTCCAGTTCACTACGTCGCATTTCCATTAGACGCTCACCCGCTTCACCGTTCACAAATTGCCTTACGCGTTGATCGTCACAATCCTGCAGATCTTCGGGCGTACCATCAAAGAGGATTTGTGGCTCGCCTTTACGAAGTCGCGAAAACGGAAACAGCATGACGATGCGATCAGCAACTTTCAGCGCGGACTTCATGTCATGGGTAATAACCAACGAGGTCACTTTGCCCGAACTGCCGCTTTCCGAACTCCCTTTTGCCAAATTCCCCTTTGCCGAATTCCGCGTGCGCAACATTAACTCGTTAATCACGTCACTCATAATCGGATCGAGTCCGGTTGTGGGTTCGTCGTACAGCATTAGTTCCGGTTCGAGCACTAAAGCTCGTGCGAGGCCAACACGTTTTCGCATCCCTCCAGACAACTCGGCAGGTCGTTTGAAGGCCACGTTGTCTGGCAGGCCAACTTGAGCCAGCGCGTCACTCACGACTCGTTTGAGTTGCCGTCCCTTGGCCAAATAATGTTGGACGAGTGGGAAAGCCACGTTTTCGCCAATCGTCATGCTGTCGAACAAAGCGGCGTTTTGAAAGACGAATCCAAACCGCCTCCGCAATTCAGTCATGTCAACATCGCCGAGTGCGTTGATATCGCGTCCACCGTAGAGGACTTGGCCGTACGTCGGTTTGATCAAACCCACCACGGACTTAAGCAACATAGTTTTTCCGCAACCACTTTCGCCAATGATGACGAGTGTCTGTCCGCGTGGGATACGGAGGTTGAGATTGTTAAGGATTGTTTGGCCTGCGAACTGAAGTGTCATATCACGCAGTTCAACCAAGATGTCTTCAGACTGCGCAGGGCTTGCCGGCGCATCTTCCTGCTCGGAAGCGGGCGGCACATCGGGGTAGTCGTCGATTTTGAACTTCAGTTCAGCCATTTCGGTTTCAGTCGAGCTCCGAGCGATTTGGTATTAGAGGAGCTTTGCGCCATAGGGCCAAATCAGGTTGTAGACGGAGTCCAGGAAGATGTTCAGCATTAGATCAATTGCCAAGATCAGGACAAAACTGATTACGAACGCGGCCGTCGCAGCCCGGCCGACACCCTCCGCCCCGGCTTGGCAGTGAAATCCGCGATAGCAGCTCACGACAGCGATAACTCCGCCGAAGAAGAAGCTCTTGAAGATTCCCATGAAGAAGTCCCAACCGCCAACGAACTGCCGGCTGTTGTTGAGATATTGGTAGTGGTCGATTCCCAGCATGATCACGCTGTAGAAGTAGCCGCCAACGATGCCCATGAAGTCCGCCATGATGGTCAAAGCTGGAATTAACAGAATGCATGCCAAAAAACGTGGTACCACTAAGTAGTGGATCGGGTTGGCACCCATGCTGGTTAGTGCATCGATCTGTTCCGTGACACGCATCGTTCCTAGAACAGCGGCCATTGCACTGCCAACACGACCAGCTAGCATCGTGGCGGCCAGGACTGGCCCCAGTTCTCGGACCAGCGACATGTTGATGACCGCGCCAAGCCGACTTTCGAGGCCGATATTGTGAAATTGTGCGTAGCTTTGAACGGCTAAGACCATGCCGATGAACGTACCCGTCAACGCCACAACTGGCAGACTAAGTACGCCGACGTAATAGAAATTCGGCAGAATTGTGCCCCGCCTGGGCCATGCCGTGAAGAGCCACCAGAACATCCTGCCTGCGAAGACGGCCATATCACCGACCGTCGTCATAGCATCGAAGACCATCTCGCCCCAATCGCTAATCCAGCGATAGAGTGGCTCGGGAATCAATGAGCCTCGGTAGCGTTTGCGAATTGGCGATGCAGAGGACACTTAGGCTCTCTCGATAGACTCTAAAGACGCAACATGGAAAAACTCAAAGACACAGGGAGCCGACTTGAAATCGTTTAGGGACAAATACACTGGGCCAAAGCTGAAGTAAGATCCTAGTGAGCTCGGATGCTGGCTAAACTGAAGCGCATCACAGGCAAACTGCTGTTAAAGTTTATCGGTTACGTAGAGCCTGCGGCTTGAGCTTGTGTGGCCGAGAGCCGGTGTCTGACGTCCAGGCGCCGGTCAAGGCAATGATTTTTTCGCGATTTCAACCCAACGAACGCTTCCCGCCATGAGCCAGGAATCCAGCAGTAATCAGAACAGCCAGGCGGGTTCGGACCGAGTGGATCAGAACGAGTTCAAGCGCGATGGTGCGACGACCTGCGATCGTTCAGGCCCACTGCGTTTTGATGTGATTACGCTTTTTCCGCAGATCTTCCCCGGCTATTTGGGAGAGAGTTTGCTAGCAAAAGCCATCGAACGGGGGCTAGTGGAAGTCTGCGTTCACAATATGCGGGACTGGTCACGCGACAAGCATCACAAAGTCGACGCGCCTCCTTATGGTGGCGGCCCGGGCATGCTGCTCCAAGTGGAACCGGTCGTCGAGTGCGTGGAAGCGGTGCGGGCCCTGGCCGACGAGCCTGGCGAGTTGCTGGTGATGAGTCCGCAAGGCGAGTCTTTGCATCAGTCGATGATGCCAGCATTTGCTCAGCAGTCTCGGATCATCTTGCTCTGTGGTCGCTACGAAGGATTCGATCAGCGAGTGATGGAGATCTTGCAACCTAGGGAAATCAGCCTCGGCGACTTTGTGTTGAACGGCGGAGAAGTTGCTGCAATGGCGATTATCGAAGGAGCCATTCGACTAGTTCCTGGAGTCTTAGGCGATGCAATGAGCAGTCAGGAAGATTCGTTTTCTGATGAGGATTTGCTCGAATTCCCCCAGTACACGCGACCACGCGAGTTTCGCGGCCAATCGGTGCCTGATGTTTTGCTCAGCGGCAATCACGCTGAGATCGCGAAGTGGCGTGCCGAACAACGACGCTCGCGCACTGCAGCGCGTCGGAGCGATCTTCTAGACGAATAGAGCCAGCGATTGCTAGCTAGGCGACTGTCGCGAGTGACTCTCCTCTCCTAGCTCTCTTTTGGCAGCGTTGAAAACGCCCTTGCGGTGGAGCGCACACGTCGCGAAACTCCGCGGAAATATAGGGTCTGTTCCAAGGAAGGGAATCCATTGGCAACTCGCATATCTCCTCTCATGGCTTGGGCTGCGGCGTTTGTACTTCTGGGCTCGATTGCCAATGGGCAGCCGCGGCCACCGTCCGAAGTACGTTTGCTTTACTTCACGGCACCGTGGTGTGGTCCCTGTCAGCAGATGAAGCCCGCGCTCCAACACTTGCAGCACGCAGGCTGGCAAATTGATTCAGTTGATTCTGATCGGCAGCCTCAATTGGTCGAGCGCTTCGAAGTTCGCAACCTGCCGACCATGGTGATCGTTGGACCGAGCGGTGAAATTGACCGTATCGTCGGCGTGACGGAAGTTGGGCAAGTCGAGCGACGGCTCAAACGTGCGGCCGCCAGATACGCACGACCGGCCGACCTGACTTCGCGAGCTTCGTCACCGCCCGAATCCAGTGCCGCGCGGCTAGCCTCCGGACAGCCAAACCCCGCCACGCTTTCGACAACCACGCTGGGCGGCATGACGGTTCGTGGCCAATCGCCCGGGCTAAAAGGCACATTGGCATCTGCCAACAAAGCACTCCAGGCCGGTGTGTCATTGGCTTCGGCGGTATCCAAGATCACTCCGCAGCAGGCGTGGGCGCGAGCTGCCGCGGCTACCGTACGGATTCGTGTCGATGAGGGCAATGCGACGGCTCATGGTACGGGAACCATTGTCGATACACACGGCGATGAAGCACTGGTCCTCACCTGTGGGCACCTCTTTCGCGACATGCGGCCGGGGACTCAGATCTCCGTCGATCTGTTTGCCGGAACGCCCAGTGAGATCAATTTGCCCGCACAACTTATTGACTTCCGTGCCGAAGAGGAAGACATCGGTCTGATCTCATTTCGTTTACCGGTTTCGGTTGCACCAGTACCGCTTCTGCCACGCGGACTAACGCCATCGCAAAACCAACCCGTTTTCAGTTTCGGATGCGATCATGGCCAAAATCCGACGCGGCGCGATACACAGATTTTGAGCATCAACCGCTATCTCGGTGCCGAGAATATTGAGATCGCGGGGGCACCTGCAGTTGGACGTAGTGGTGGTGGGTTGTTTGATATGGACGGGCGATTGATCGGTGTTTGCAATGCGGCGGACGCGGGCGAGGACCAAGGTATCTACGCCTCGGCTTCGGTTATTTACAATCAAATCGACCGATTGGGACTAGGGCATTTGTTCCGTGAGAGCGCTCCCACAGAAAGCGGTTCCGACGCAGCACAACCGGCCGCGTCTTTAGCTTCGGCTGTTCGGCCAGTGGAACCTACCCAAGCGCATGCCTGGCCTGATACACAGCTCGATCCTGCCGTTTCAGCAGGATCAACCAGGTCTGCAACGCCGGGCATCAATGCGAGTGAAATGCCGTCAAATTCTCAGCAGCTAATTTGTGTGGTTCGCAGCGCCGATGGGCAAGAAAAGAGGGTCACCATCAACGAGCCTTCGCAACAATTGCTGGATACCATTCAGAGGGCTGCCAGCCCCCGCTAGGCATCTTGCCGTTCTGAAGCGGTGTGTTTGGTAGTTTGGTCACTCACTTTTTCGACGGCTTCTAACTGCAACTCACGCGAGGCTTGGCTTGTAAGCCACAAGAGCAACAGGCCTCCGCACATAATCGGTGGGCCTTCGAACCAGGTCCAAAGGGGCGGCATCGGGGCGAGCAAGTCGGTGCCCAGCAAGACGCCACCGCAGAATAGGTTTAAAAAACCGATCAACCAAACCAATGGCAGAAAGCGTCTTACGTCGAATGACGCCAGAAGGACGACGCAGCCGTGTGCGAAGTACATCGCGGACGTCGAACGCGCCAAATATTCAAAGATGGGTTCGGTCGGAATAGGTCCCAAGCTCGCTTTGGCGTGTAGCCAATCCATCCATGTCAGTGGGAAGAAGATCGGGACGAACGCCAGGCAAATGGACCCTCCGATGATTCGGAGAAGCCAGGTTGTGAGTACTTGATACCGCTGATTATTCATGGACTTGATCGTACTCGATACCAAGACATCGCAGGTTAATTGGTGAAACTCGTCCAGGTCTCTAGCATCTGGTCGGACGGGCTGAGATTGGCGTACCCTTCGCCAGCCAATTCTCCTTATAATCTCTGACCGAGCGGGATACCGCCAGACCGCGCAGACCTTTCGGTCTGTCAGGCCTCTGGACGGGTATTACCTGCAACCCAAATAGCCTCAAGTAGTAGGCGCCCTGATCTTCACGGATGGAGAATTTACCTTGGCTAGTGTGTTACCAATGACCGGCGAATCGCCGGATTCAACTTTGACGAATCAAGACATGAGTGTGCAGCACAACATCCGGGTTTACAACACGTTGACTCGACAGAAAGAGCCGTTCGAGACGATCGAAGCGGGACGAGTCGGCATGTATTTGTGTGGTCCAACGGTCTATGCCGAAGCTCACATTGGTCACATGGTCGGGCCTGTGATTTTCGACACGATCAAGCGCTACTTGGTGTACAGCGGTTTTGATGTCAATTGGGTCGTAAACATCACGGACGTCGATGACAAACTCATTGCGGCTTCGACGAAACGCGGCATTCCCATGTCGCAGGTCGCGACGGAAATGACCATGGACTATCTCGCCAACCTGCAGGCGCTCGGAGTTGACCAGATCAACTCGATGCCGCGGGCGACGGATAATATGGACGAAATTATTGCGTTCATCGAAGAGCTGATTGAAAAGGACTTTGCGTACGCATCGGATGGCGATGTTTTCTTCGATGTTACGCGTGATCCCGAGTACGGGCAGCTTAGTAATCGATCGGTGGATGATCAACAAGGCGAAGGTGGCGGAGCTGCGGCGAAGAAGCGCTCCGCAGGTGACTTTGCACTTTGGAAGTCTGCCAAGCCTGGACAGCCGAGTTGGGAGAGTCCGTGGGGGCAGGGTAGACCGGGCTGGCACATTGAATGCTCGGCGATGAGTCGTCGGATTCTAGGGAAGACTTTCGATATCCACGGTGGTGGACTCGATCTGATGTTCCCGCACCACGAAAACGAATTGGCGCAGAGTCGTTGCTGTCACGGGCAACCGATGGTTCGCTATTGGATGCACAACGGGCTGATGCAACGTGAGGGAGCGGCGGCCAAGTTGGGTGGCCGTGGAGACCGAGAGCAGTCGGAGGAAACTTCGGCGTCGAACAAAATTAGCCGCAGCGCGGGCGACGGCGGTCTAGCAACGTTGATCGAGGAACAAACCGGAGAACGCATCCGCTTCTTCCTGCTTCGCTCTCAGTACCGGAGCACGATCCTGTTTGGCGATGAAGCACTGGCAGAAGCTGGCCAAGCACTTGGGACATTTTATCGACTGATCGAGCGCTTCGAGAGGATTTCAGGAACGTCTTTCTACAATGACTTTGAAGTCTGTAAGTCGCGATCCGAGGGGGATGCCCGCATGGCCTCCGTGACGGGAGACTTGATGGACGAAGTGAAGCAGAAGCGTGCTTCGTTCCTAGAGAAAATGGATGACGATTTCAACACGGGCGGTGCCGTTAGCGAACTGTTCGAAATGGCTCGCGCGACGAATCGTTTCATCGAAAAGTCTGACTTGGAAGACTCCAAGAAACGCTCTCCTGAGGCAATGGAGACTTTAGGTTCTGCGATGAGCGTCCTGCGCGAGCTGGGCGGAATCTTAGGCGTGTTTGCCAAGCCACCGAAGGCAAGCGGTGGTGACGACGGAGATGGCGAAGTCGTTGATGGGCTGATGCAATTAGTCATCAAACTGCGTGCGGACGCACGAGCGAACAAGGACTTTGCAACTTCGGATACGATCCGTGACGGGTTGGGAGCCCTTGGGATCGCACTTAAAGATCTCAAAGAGGGAACGACTTGGGAAAAGTCGTAGCGCGCTCAGTCGATTCTCAGTGTGTCTCCTCGATCGTGGCGACCACTCGTACATAATGATGGTGGAGGCCAAGGATGGGGTTATCGACGCGGGGCACCGACTCCGAGCAGAAATCTCCCGATGAAACACCCGCGGCTTCGAAAGTTGCCGCTTCGGGGCGACTGACGCTTGGAATTGATCCTGCCTTGGGAACCACCGGCTACGGCTTAATCCGCTGGACTTCGGCGTCGGTCGAGGTCGTCGATGCGGGCATCGTGCGTTGCCGTCGCGATCGTCCACTGGAAGATCGCCTTAAAGAGCTGTACGAAGGCATCGATGAGATCGTCCGAGAGTTCTCGCCGGATGACTTCGCAATTGAAGAGTTGTATTCCCACTACGATCGGCCAACGACGGCGATTTTGATGGGCCATGCTCGTGGGGTAATTCTTTTGGCCGCGCGGCAATCGGGCTTGGCCGTTAGTTCGTATGCAGCGACGAAAATTAAGAAGACGTTGACTGGAAACGGGCGAGCGAGCAAGGCACAAATGCAACTAGCCGTGCAACATCAGCTCCGCTTGGCCTCGTTGCCAGAGCCTTCGGACGTCGCTGACGCGCTGGCCATTGCGATGACACACATTCAGAACTCGCAAATCCCCTCTGCCAGCGTTGATCTATTAACTGGCAGTTCCCGTACGGTGCGACAGGCCTTGAATGGCCAAGCAGTAAGTTCGGTGTCACCCTTGGCTCCGCGAAAGTGATCTCGCCTGTCAAGCTTAGGCTTGCGCGATCCCTCGCTTTGAAGTTGGGTGTAATTTGCCGGTGGAATCTACAACAAGAATCTTCTCCTTTTTCAAGAACAAAGATCGTTCATGATTACAAAAATCACGGGCAAACTGGCGGCGCTCTCGGATGATGCGGCCACGCTGGCCGTTTCGCCGATGGAGTACGAAGTATTGATTGCCGAGTTTACGCGTCGGCACCTGCAATCGCAGATCAACGAGGATGTGACTCTCCACACGATCCACTATATCGATGGCAGCATCAAATCAGGCGGACGCTTGACGCCTCGTTTAATTGGTTTCCTAACGACGCCTGAACGCGATTTCTTCGAGTTGATTTGTTCGGTCAGTGGTGTTGGCGTGAAGATGGCGCTGCGTGCGATGACTCAACCCGTTCAAGACACGGCGGTGATGATCGAGCAACAAGACGCCAAGGGCTTGAGCAGACTGCCTGGAATTGGTCCGTCAACGGCGGAGAGTATCATTGCGAAGCTGCGTCGTAAGATGCCGAAGTTTGCGCTCTTAGTTCGAAGAGAATCCCCAGTCGATGGCGTTAAGACTGCCGAAGACGGGGTGGTCGAAGACACGTTCCAAGCGCTTTTGGCACTTGGGCACGCTGAATCCGACGCGCGGCAGTTGATCGAGTCCACCTTGGCGGCGGGCGCCAAAGCCAAGGACTCCGAATCGCTCATCCAAGATATATACAAGCGCCAATTCTCAAGATGAACTCATCAAGTTCAATAGCTGGGCTCGAGATAGTCGCTTTCGCGAGCGAGAGTTTTTTGACTAGGGAGTTGGTTGGTCAAGAACGAGTCGTACGAACAGAGTCGCTGCGATGAGGTCGGCCGTGGTGCCGGGGTTGAAGCGGTGCTCAGGGTCCCGGAGATTTCGGTCGAACGTTTGATATGCCTGAGATTCGCTGAATCGTCTCTTGCGATCACTGCCCGTGCTCGTTCCTGTGATTTCTGATTCTGCGTTCCATAGCTGAGCGGCTTGGTCACGAACGTCGCTGCTCTTCTCGCGTCCCAGCTTGCGAGTGATGAGACCGTCGGGTTCTCTGGCGAGCCAGCGAATTTGTAAGCGGCAAACAGCTTGGTCGACGGGCCAGCCAGCTTGGAGATCTTCCTCGAGCCATGGCAGGAGAACATTCAGTACATCGCTAAAGTCGGTGGTGTACTGTCTCGCGACCGCATCGACATCGGCGACTTGCCGCATCGCGTCGACCAAGGACTCTGGTTGCTCAGTTCCTTGGACATCGTTCTCCGCTTGGTCTCCAAGTCCGCCTGGCTGTGCGATGCGGATCGCCTCGTAGACTTCTTGGCAGTCTACGGGCGTCAGTTTGTTTAGCAGGTCATGGAGTGTTTCTTGAAGCGTATGAGCGCGGCATTCGACTCTATCGTTCCTAAGTGTTTGAACCGAGAAGGCGAGCGGAATTATCAGCAGTATGGTGCCTAGATTGGTGTTCACTCCTGCGGCTTGTCGCGAGGCGGCCGTGCATTCTCGGATCGTCGTGCCAAGCGACTGTAGCGAGTGTCCATCGAGCGTTGATTTCAGCGCAAGTGAACTGGCCACAAAGTGAGAAAAGCTCATGTCGCCGAACGAAGCCCGTGGGTGAACGTTGCCGGCTTTTTCCGCGGAAGCCTCGAGTAGGCACGCCATTGCGACTGCGTCTGCGATAGGCCAGGGGCGGTCGAAGGGGTGGGGCAGTGGAAGTGTGGCCATGGGGTGAGTTTAGTGCAGACTAAGTGAAGAAGGCTTCGTTACTCAGCCAGAACACTGCGAACCTCACGAACGACTTCGGCGGCGGCTTCTTCCATGACGTAGTGTCCAACGTCGTCGAGTTTCGTTGTTTTTGCATTCGGGAAAATTTCCTGCAAACGCTCTAGGCACTCTGGGCGAAAGCACCAATCCTTCATCCCCCAGACAAGACGAACCGCGCGGTCTGCAAAGGACTCGGCTCCTTGCTCGATGCTCTCTAGCAGTTGCCAAGTTGGTTGACTTCGCCACCGCGGAATGTCCTGAACGAATCGAGCGATTGCGATTCGAGAATTCCAGTTGTCATACGGCGCGATCAAGCCGGCTGCAACCTTCGGCTCTAGTGCTGGCAAGCGATTTAAAGTCATCGTAAGCGCCGCTTGGGCGAACAGGTTCAGGCCTCGCATGGCGAAGTTGCCCGCCCAGGGCACACGACACATCGCGATTCGCCAGGGTACATAGGGCGGAGGGAAAATCGCCGTGTTCAGGAATACGAACTTGTTGATCCGCGTCTTCACTTTTAGAGCTGCACCGGTTCCAATCGCGCCGCCCCAATCGTGCACGAGCAGCGTAACGTTCTTCAAGTCGAGTTTCTCAATGAGCCGCGCCAGGTTTCCAACGTGACGTTCCAATGAGTATTCGTACTGTTGAGGTTTGTCGCTCTTGCCACAACCCACGTGATCGACGGCGATGACGCGTGCGTCGGTTGCGCATTCGTTCAGGATGCTACGGTACGTGAAGGACCATGTTGGATTGCCGTGTACGCACAGCACGGTTTGCTCCGCCTTTTCGTCACCAGTTTGCACGTAGTGCATGCGGACCACGTCGGCAGAAGTCTCGGATTTTGGGAGCTCCAAGAACTGCGACTCAAACGGGTACAAGCTCTCCCAAGTCGCGCCCGTTTGGCTTGCGTTGTCTGATGGTTGCGGCATCCGCCTTGCTGTTCAGCGCGAGGCGCTGAGGCTCCGTGTTCGAGTCGAGAACTTTTGTGGGACGAGTCGCAATTTGTTGAATAGCACTCGGACTGCAAACTCCACTCGTCCGTTGTACAAGTGGGGAGTCGGAGCCCATTGTAGGGGCTCAGCACGCTGCGAAATCCGTGCTATTCGTTACAGTCGGTTGAATTGAGGCCGAAGTATACACCCAGACTCAGGCTATGTCGCCGGGAGCCAGCCGACCGAAATAGACTGTAGTGCTAGCTGCGCGCCGACAGACGGAGATAGTCTTATCTCCGTGGATTTCCATTCGCTTTCCGCGAGCAAAAAATCGATCATTCTGGTACTCGAGTCCCATGAGCCCTTCCGTTTCCAAACTTCATTTTCGATGCAGTGTCCGTTTGGGACTCGGTTCTTTGAGGATGTGGAAGTGCTTGATGGCGTTGAGCCTGCTTTGGAATGCATCACCGAATCTGCACGCGCAGAGCGTTGGCATCGTCGAGATCGATCTCTTCGAGGAAGAAACGGAAGAGCCTCAAACCTGTCGAGTTGTGATTAAGGATGAGAAAGGGCGAAAGCTACGCGCCCGCGGCGGTCAATTCGAAAGTGGATGGAACCTGGTCGAGAGTCCGCTGGTCTTTCGCGGTCGGCCAGGCCACTACACGTATCGCGTTTACCACGGTCCAGAGTTCGCTGGTGGCCACGGCGACTTTGATCTCGACAAACGCTCGGAAGGCTACGATGTTCTCCGGCTCCCGAAACATGCGGACATGGATGCCGAGGGGTATGCGGCTGGTGACTTGGCTGGCTTCTTGCCATCCGCAAAATTGTTGAAATGGTTACCTGCCGAACGGCTTGTCATGGCAGTCGAGGCAACAACTTCGGTGGGGGCGAACGAGGCGATTGAATTGGCAAAGTCGCCGGTCGCGCGGCTGAAGGACAAGCAAGATTCGGAGGCCTGGATCGAACGACATAGCTACATCGATAATCGAGCGGGGAGCGGACTGGCACTGCATCACTGGGTTCCGCCCGCACCAGTTCCCGATAGTTTGCCATCGACCCGCTTGATCGTGATGGCAAAATCCTCAGGCGAGCCTAATTCCGAATCAGTCGATGCACTGGAGCCGCACGTGGAGATTACGCGGCTGTGGGAGCGTGACGTTCCGGTTTGGTTGGCCTCGCAAAATGTGGACTCGATTCAAGTGCTCGGTCCCCATTTGACCATGGATGGAACAAAGTTCGATCGAGTGCGGGCGGCTTTGGATCCAGATCCTGGTCGATTTACTGGCGAGCGAGGGCCAGGCCGGCTGGTGGAGAATCTGTACTGGCAAGTCTTGGAAGCGGGATTTCGCATTCCTCCATCTGCTGGCAGTGGCTTCGGACGCAAGGAATCTCCGCTTGGATATAACCGCGTGTATGTTTTTTCGCCCAGTTTCGGCAGGCCTGCCTGGTGGCAAGGTTTGAAACAAGGGCGAAGCTTTGTCAGCAACGGACCGCTGCTACGAGTCACGGTCAATGGGGAAGTTCCGGGCCATACCTTTCATGCCCAAGAAGGCGGCGAGATTGAGCTAAGCGTTGCACTTAAGTTGACTGTGGGGGATCCCGTGGACTACTTGGATGTGATTCACAACGGTGAGAAGCTCTACGAAGCTCGTTTGGATGAGCATGCGAAACGCGGCGGCAGAATTCCGCCGCTTAAGGTGACTGAGAGTGGGTGGATGCTGGTACGCGTGGTCACGGGCCGTGACCATACGTACCGACTGGCGTTCACAGCGCCATACTATTTTGAAGTGGGGGAGCAGCCTCGGATAAGTCGCAAGGCTGTGGAGTTCTTCCAAGAGTGGCTCGCGAAATCGGCTCAGCGGCTTCGCGCTGAAAACGCCGTACAGCACGAGACCTATCTTCGCGCAGCCGAGGAGTTCTGGACTAGCCGGCTTGGAGCAGTCACGGCCGACTAATGCCGCGTTGGCAGAGGCCGTGATCTTTCGCTCGTAGGGTAGCGGAGTTTTACTGAGACGCTGGCTGATTGGTCTGGCATTTGCTTGCACCAAATTTGGGCTCGCTGAGCTCGGCCGCTCCGTCAATTTGACTCACTTGGGCGGTGTTCTTTCAGTCTCGAAGCCCCTGCGCGAGATTGGACTGCGTCGATATACTCCACCAGAATAAGGCAGGCGAATCTTTCGCCTTGCGAAGGCAGGTTGAAGCTCTTGAAAACAGAAACCATGGCACAGGACTACTACGCGATTCTCGGAGTTGGCCGATCTGCTTCCAAAGAGGAGATTCAGAAGGCTTATCGTCAGTTGGCTCGGAAGTACCACCCGGACCTGAACCCGGATGACAAAGTCGCTCAGCAAAAATTCAAGGATATTCAGCAGGCTCACGATGTACTCAGCGACCCTGAGAAGCGGAAAATGTACGACCAGTTCGGCCCAGACTTTGAAAAAGTAGGCGCCGGCGGAGGAAACCCATTCGGTGGTAGCGCGGGCGGAGCTGGATTCAGTTTCGAAGATCTCTTCGGCGGAGGCGGTCGAGCTGGCGGGTTCGACGGCGACTTGGGCGATATTTTTCGGCAGTTTGGTGGTGGAGGTGCAGGCGGAGGAGGGCGTGCACGCCAGCAAGCTCCGGCCAAGGGGCGGGACTTAACGGCGGAAATTACCATTCCGTTTCAAACTAGCGTGATGGGCGGGGAGGCTTCGATTTCCGTCCAACGCGGGGGGGCGAACGAGTCGATCTCAGTGAAAATTCCGCCTGGAATCGAAACGGGCAAAAAAATGCGTCTACGCGGTCAAGGTGAAGCAGGCCCGCGGGGCGATGCGGGAGACTTGATCGTGGAAGTCTCCGTGGCACCGCATCCATGCTTTCGGCGTAGTAGTCGGAACCTAGAAGTCACTTTGCCTGTCACTCTTTCAGAAGCGACTCTCGGTGCGAAGATCGATGTCCCAACGCCAGGCGGAACCGTGGCACTCAAGGTTCCACCGGGAACGAGCAGTGGTCGAAGGCTGCGAGTGAAAGGGCAGGGGGTTCGGAGCCCGAATGGACAAGACGGTGATCTATACGTTGAAATTGAGATTCGGATTCCGGAGTCGCTCAGCGACTCAGAACAGTTGACTCCCGAGCAGAGGCAAGTCATCGAAGGTTTCGATTCAATGTACTCCACGCCGGTCCGAGAAAAACTCGTCTGGTAGAGCGTCGCTTGATTAGTTTCTTGATCTCCAGAACGATGACTTGTTGGGTTGTAGCGTTTGAAAGTTGATTTGAATTTAGACGGAGGCTCGGAACGTTTTCCGGTAACGCTTCGAGTCAAAAGTCGCGGCGATTTCCGTCGTGTGTTTGCGAGTGGCAAAGTCGCTGCTGACGATGTTCTCGTAATGCATGGCGTTCACCAGGGGGCGCAGGAGTCGGCAGGTCAAACTGTCGCGACTGCGAGCTCGACTTCGCCAATCGGCATAAGTATCTCCAAGCGAGTCGGCTCTGCACCGGTGCGCAATCGTTGGAAACGATTGATTCGCGAAGCGTACCGCACGCAAAAAGCGAGCATCCCCGCAGGCCTGATCCTCATCGTTCGGCCTCGCAAGGGCGCTTCCCCCGAGTACAAATCAATTCGCAAATCCCTACGCTCACTCGCACGGCGCATCGATCGTAAACTGAATGGTCCGGCGCGTTCCGACCGGCGCGGTTCTTAGGGGCTGGCACTTTCTCGGGTTCGCCCTGCCTGCGTTCGTAGACGCAATTCACGCGGGCGGGGTGTTGAAGCGGTAGACTGGGAGGCAATCACCTCTCGTCAACTCGAATGTCTGGCTAGCTACAAATGTTCCGAAACTCGATTTGCTGCTGTGTCTCCCTTGTTTGTTTTTCCTATGGTTTTGCTGGAGCCGGTTCGGCCCAGGGGCAAGTGGAAGAGGGCCCGAATGGCAAAGTGGGAGAGCGTCCGAACTTCATCGTGGTCATGGTGGATGACATGGGCTACGCGGGAGTCAGTTGCTTTGGCAATCCGTACTTCGAAACGCCAGAAATCGATCGACTAGCTGCAGAGGGCATGCGGCTAGTCGACTTCCATTCATCCGGTACCGTGTGTTCGCCAACACGCACGGGGCTACTGACCGGTCGCTACCAACAGCGGGCTGGAATCGAGGCAGTGATTCATCCGTGGGCGAATCATCCGGAACATCGTAAGGGCTTGCAGGATTCGGAGCTGACATTTGCGGAAGCACTTTCGCAAGTCGGCTACACGAATGGATTGATCGGTAAGTGGCACCAGGGCTATCCGACCAACTCGCCTGACTTTCATCCACAAGTCCACGGGTTTGATGAATTCTTGGGTTACCACAGCGGCAATATCGATTTCGTAAGCCATGTCGGCGACCACAACGAGCATGATTGGTGGTACGGAAGGCAAGAGACTCGGGAAACGGGCTATGTTACCGAGCTGATCAACCATGCCAGCGTTGATTTTGTGAAGCGACACGCAGCGGCGGATAAACCGTTTTGTTTGTACGTCGCTCACGAGGCAATACACAACCCGGTGCAAGTGCCAGGGGACTCCGTTCGTCGTACGGAAGTAAAGTGGGATCGATGGAAATGGCGAGAGGTGGATGAGTCGGAGCGCATCGAAAAATATCGCGGCATGACGATGCCGATCGATGACGGCATCGGTCGCTTGCGAGAGACTTTGGTCGAACTGGGGATTGAAAAGAACACACTGGTTCTCTTCTTTTCAGACAATGGACCTTCGTTCGATTTTCCTAGCGGTGCCCCAGGTCTGCGAGGTGGCAAGGGGAGCGTTTACGAGGGCGGGCACAAGGTGCCGGCGATTGCGTGGTGGCCCGAAAAAATTGCGGCTGGCAGCGAGCACACCAATCCTGCGATGACTTTGGATGTCATGCCAACACTACTGAGCTTGGCCGGTGTCGAGACCTCGTCGCTAGCGAAAGAACTCGATGGGGTCGACTTGTCTTCGACACTGCTTGAGGGGAAGGAGCAAGCGCCTCGGCCATTGTTTTGGGCGTCTTTGAGTAATTCAGGCTCGCGATCAGAAGCTATGCGCGACGGGGAATGGAAGCTGGTTGTCAAACATCCCGGGGCGAAACCTGGCACATTCGAGAATGCGAAAATAGAGCTCTACCATCTTTCAAAGGATCCATCCGAATCCACAGACGTCGCGGCTCAGCATCAAGAGAAGGCAGACAAAATGTATGCCGATTTGCAGCATTGGTACACGCAAACTCAAGCCTCAATGACCGAACAATCCGGCGGCTGGCTTTCGCAGGAGTTTGCGCGTTTTAGCCCGAAAGACGGACCTGCGAGAGAGGTAGCCGCCGAACCTCGCGATGCATTGGTTGTTTCTGTCACCAAGTCAGTTTTGAAACGAAACCGAGACGGCAAGGCGACTACTTGGTTTCATCCACGGGCTTGTGTAGTTCCGAGCCAAGACGGCGATTCATCAGTCTTTATGACTCTGCAGGAGATAAGCGGTTCTGACTATTTTGGGCCGGTTCATTGGGTAGCAACGTCAGATGGCGGCGATACCTGGAGTGAGCCTGAACCAATTCCTGCGCTGGGGCGGATTCCAGTGATGGGGCACCCTGACCTAGAAGCCGGCGTGTGTGACGTGACTCCGCAGTACCACCCGGCAACCAACACAGTGCTTGCCCTCGGGCATGTCGTTTACTATCGAGGTCCAAAGTTCTCTCGCGCTGATCAACTGGCGAGATTTCCCGTTTATGCAGTTCGCCGTCCAGATGGAACGTGGGGTAAGCGCAAAGTGCTCGAGTGGGATGATCCACGCGGTTCATTCATTTATTCGAACAACTGCGGCCAGCGCGTGGCCGATGAGAATGGTGATATTCTGATGTCGTTTACGTTTGGCTCGGAGGCGAAAGGTCGTTCCGTGGCTGGCGTGCGATGTAGCTTTGACGGTGAGGAGCTACGAGTCGTCGAGGTTGGCCCGGCGCTCACAAGCGATGTCGGACGCGGGTTGCTCGAGCCTTCTTTGACGAAGTATGACGAGCGCTACTTCCTGACGATCCGAGCGGAGGACAATCACGGCTACGTCGCTGTGAGCGAGGATGGATTGAACTACACGAAGAAACCTTGGGCGTGGGATGATGGGGAGCTTCTGAGCATGTCGACTACGCAGCAGCATTGGTTGACGCACTCGGAAGCACTCTACTTGGTTTACACGCGTGGTGACGAATCGAATGCCAACGTAATACGATGGCGGAGTCCACTTTGGATGGCCAAAGTCGATACCGAACGCCTATGCCTCCTACGTGAAACAGAGCAAGTCGTGCTCCCCTTGGTCGGCAATGGAATACAACATCCAAACACCGTGGCATTGATGGGGAATTTCGATGTCACCAACGTCAGCAGCACGGAGTCGTGGGTAACCGTCGGGGAATGGTTGCCTCGAAGAAGTGCCCGAGGTGACTTGCTACTGTCTCGAATCCGTTGGTCGCACGCCAATGAAATGCTGGTCAAGTAAGAGGCCGGTCAATACATCAGGGCCAAGCAATAGAAACGGGCGAGTCACTGACTTGCCCGTTGGGAAGTTTGAATGTTGCGCTGTGACGCGTGTCGTCACATCCGATTGGCAATCCGAGACGACGTAAAGTCGGTTTAGATTGCGTGAAAGGTCTCCATTTCAACGGCCAGCCGCTTACGCGCGACGTGCAGTCGACGCTTGATCGTGCCGATTGGTGCTTCGAAGTGTTCTGCCATTTCGATCAGCGATTGACCTCCGATGTAAAACGCTTCTAGCGTTCGGCGGTCCATGTCACCGAGTCGGTTCAAGCCACAGCGAACTTGTTCGTTTCGCTCGCTGTCCAGAACGTCGTCGAGAGGCGTTTCTGCCGATGCGTGTACCGCTTCCAGCGTCTCGCTTTCCACGGCAACTGCCTTGCGACCTCGAGTCAATCGGTTGATTGCCATGCGTCGAACAATTTGACGCAACCAGCCGCCGAATGCCTCCGGAACACGGAGTTGGTCGATCCGGTCGAACGCGTGGATAAAGACGTCTTGGACTAGTTCCTCAGCCTCATCCCAGTTTCCAACCTTGCGGTACGCCAATGCCAATGCTGATCCGTGGTATCGCTCGTACAACGAAGCTTGGGCAAGACGGTTGCCTTCTTGCGCGGCACCGACCAATTCAGCAACCGTGTTGAGTGTGTTGTTTTGTGTTTCCGTAAGCATGATCTCACTCCTAGTGCGAGATCCAGACGCGGATTCCTTCGGTAAGCGTTGCACGCAGAACGGGTGTCTGCCGCAAGCTCGAGAATCCAGGCTGAATCTCATATGGGCTGAGGAACAGCAGGTCTCCGGAGTGGCACGAAGAGGCGTTGCCTTCTTCTTTCTTGCCGCGAATTCGAGCGATCTTGAATTGCTGGGCAATCAAAACCGAACGGAATTCGTTGGATCTTCGGAGGTCTGCTAAAGGTTGCCGGACTTGTGGCCGGCTGATGTCTTCTCCAAGCGGACTCGGAGATTGCTTTGACGCAGGCTTAGCCGTGCATCGTCGCTCTGACAGTCGTCAACCTTCGAGGGGCTGTGTAGACGGCCTGAGCTATGTCGAAACGCCGCACTGGGCGTTTAAAGCCGGGGTTACCCGGCGTCGAATCCATTGGCTGTTGATGCAAATAAGCACCAGCCATCGCGAATTCGGACTGACATAACTCGAGCCAGCACCCCCCTTGTTCACGTAGACGGAGTAGGTGAAGGAGGTTGCGTACCGCACCAGCTGCCACGACGCTTGCAATCACGCGGCTTACCACGGAGGCGATCGAGCTGGAAATGGTTGAATTACGCATGGTTATTCCTCCCTCACGCCTTCCTGAGAACGTGAGTCGAGAGATCAAAGAACAAAAACTGGGTTCCGCTTTTCCTTAAAGAGTCAAAGCGGCAGGACCAGTGGTGGGACATACGTGTCCCGGCGATATCAAATTGCGTGATAGAACAATTCAATTTGCCCTATCAAGCTTAACGTAGAGAATCCAAGAAACAAACAGGATTATCATCGAAAGGCGGTGAGCCCTGAATCCGGAACGATTTCTTCTTTCTCACGGTGGCTTAGACAGGTTGTATACGCATAGGTTCGCAATTCCTTCGCGATAAATCCAGAAATTCTCTGTATACCGCTTTTCTTGGTTGCAGGTGAAACCGCAAGGAAGTGCGGCAACTGCTGCTTGCGTGGCAAACCACAGGAAGAGCAGCTCCGCTAGATTCAGTATGGTGCTCGATTGTGCAGACTTTCACAAATCACGAAGCCCAGGGGAAATTCCATTCCTCGAAACTCTAGTCTTCTTTGGCTTCGGACTCTTTGCTCATGGATCGGAGCGATTTGCGCAGCTGTTGGCTCAAGGAGGGTTCTTCGTATTGAAAGTAGTCACCGAGTCGTTTGAGTGACTCTTTGCGTTGCTCCGGAGTGAGCTCAGCGAACAGTTTGGCTCGGGCTTTAGCTCGAATGACCAGGATCGCCAGCCTTGCTTCTTCTTCGATTTTGGCGGCTCGTTCCATCAGGTTCTGTTTCTGATCGTCGTGGACTCCGATCTCTTGTCCAAGGCGGCCTTCGGTGAGTGCTTCCCCGATTCCGGTTTGTGCGATCTCAACTTGATAGGCGATTTGCCGCAGACGAACGAGTTGCTCGGGGAGCAGAATCTCTTCTAACGCCTCCTCCGCTTCAATGCGATTCTGCTGCATCAACTCTCGGAAGTTCTCGCCGCCCAACCGAATGGCACCGCCACCGCCACTGGCTTCTTTGAGTTGCTCGCGGACCATGGTTGAGAGGCGCTTTTGTGAGGCCTTCATGATCGACTCCGAGCCCTTAAACTGGTCTTCGGTTAGGTCCAGCTCGCGGCGCACGGACGCGTTTGAAAGCAAATTGAATAACTGAGACCGACTGTTCGGATCAACGCCACCCCCAAGACCCGAAATAGAGAAGCCGGAAGGTCCTCCGGTTCCAAAGCTCATCGAGGAGAATCCTTCGGCAATTCTGGCTCCTGCTTCGCCGCCTTGCATGTCTGCGTCGCCCACACCGAGGACTTGGATTTGGGCCTGCTGCCCATAGAGGCTGGCCGTTCCCGACAATGCTGCTGGGATACAAAGGCATAGTCGGAGGAAAATATTTTGGAGTTTTGCAGATGGAGAGAGCATATTCGATCTCAAGAGTGGATTGGGTGGAATCTGGGCTGCCTAGTCAACGTTCTATTGCGCTGCGGATACAAGCCAGGAGTTGATTCGGCAGCGTCGAAGCGAGTCTGTAGCGTTCTGGCGAATCCACAGACCGCGACTGGCGTAATAGTTACCCCCAAGCTAATCTTGTTGCGGCTTCCGGGAAAGAACTGTTCTGTACAGGCACTTGATGCCTTGTCTGCGGTTCGTTCTTTTCTTCTTTCTCGCTCCGCCCCGACCCAACGAAAAAGACAACCATGGCGCGTTTCAGTGCATTGCTGAAGGAGACTTGGTGGTTGTGGCTGCTTTTCGCGGCCGGCGGTACCGCACTTTCCTTCTTCAGTCCCGTATTCGTTGTTACTTTTCCAATCTGCATCTTTACGTTTTTCTGGTTCGCGTTCGTGCGCTACGATGCTGAAGGCAATTTTAAGGGCAGCTAAGGCGGGCAATCTCGAGTCCCATGAGTGAACAAGATCCTGTGCCCGCCGAGTCAAACAACACTTCTGTGTCGCTGGCAGTAACCAACGAGCAATTGCAAGAAGTGGCATCGGTGCTGGAAGCCGTAGTCTCAGATCGCGGTGTCCTTTTGCAGTTACCCAGAGCCGAGCAGGAGCGTCTGTTGAAAGCAGCCGGACAGGTTGCCAATCCCGGAAGGGCGGCTAAGCGGCAATTGGTTCGAGCGGCCCGTGCAGAACGGAAAAAGCGCCAAGCCGAGCGATTGCAGCGGGATGAAGAAGTGTTGGCGAAGACTGGGATTCGCCAAGCTGCCTCCAGTCAATCGGTTGGCCTATTGCCGCAGTCATCAGCAACGCAGCTCCCGTCGAGGCGGCGGATTAACCACGCTCCCCCCGATCCATTTGAAGAGATCCTACCGCACGCAGAGTCGATAGAGGAAAATAACTTTATTGGTGAATTGGAGGAACCGCGAAACTGCTACATTTGCAAAGCAGATTTTCGCAAGTTGCACTTTCATTACGACGCAATGTGCCCAAGTTGTGCCGAGTTCAATTGGCAGAAGCGCAATCAGTCGGCGGACCTGACTGGTCGATACGCCTTGGTGACTGGAGGGCGGGTCAAAATTGGCTTCGAGACAGCGCTCAAGCTACTCCGCAGCGGTGCAAATGTGGTCGTGACAACTCGTTTTCCCAACGACGCGGCGAGGCGGTTCTTGGCTGTCGAGGACAGTGCAGATTTTCAAACGCGTTTGCATGTCTTCGGGTTGGACATGCGGCACATACCCAGCGTGGAGGCTCTCGCAAAGCATCTGAGTGCGACCCTTCCACGGCTTGATTTTCTGTTTAACAACGCCTGCCAAACCGTTCGCCGTCCGCCTGCTTTCTATCACCATATGATGGAGGAGGAGCGGCGACATGTCGATCATTTGAGCTTGGCTGAGCAATCGATTTTGGAGAGCTATGCAGAGCTAAAGGGGAACTCAGGTCCTGCGCTGGATCGATTGCCTTCACGAACTGTGGCTCCGACGGGGAGTAGCAATGACAGTGGCGAATCCAGTGGATCGCTGCCAAGTTCTCGTATTGAAGACGCAGGTGGGGCAGGTGCTTCAAAGGACTTGCTCGCAGGCTTATTCGGCGCGGCGGAACTCTCTCAAGTGCCGCTGGCTAAAGAGGACTCGTTGTTCAAAAAACCGGAATCGGAGATCTTCCCAGGCGGGCAGTACGACCGTGATGACCAACAAGTTGATTTGCGTGAGAAGAACAGTTGGCGTCTAAAATTGGACGAAGTCGAGTCAGTCGAACTTTTGGAAGTGCAGTTGGTCAACGCGGTTGCGCCGTACATCTTGAACGCTAGGCTCAAACCGCTGATGAAGCGCACTCCGAGCCACGACAAGCACATCGTGAATGTGTCCGCCATGGAAGGCGTCTTTTATAGGGCCTTTAAGCGTGATACGCATCCTCATACCAACATGGCGAAGGCGGCGCTGAACATGATGACTCGAACAGCTGCGTCCGATTACATCCGCGATCATATCCACATGAACAGTGTCGATACCGGGTGGATTACGGATGAAGATCCGGTAGAGATCACTGAGCGTAAGCGTCAGGAACGGGGGTTCTCAACTCCATTGGATTCCATTGACGCAGCGGCGCGCATTTGCGATCCGGTCTTCCACGGATTGAATACAGGCGAACACCATTGGGGTAAGTTCCTGAAGGACTACCACGTCTCGAACTGGTAAGTTCCGGAACGTTCGCGGAGTACCTGTGAAGCCGACGCGAGATCAACTTTGAGATTTGCCCCGCGCTCGGACTTGTTTGCGTTTAGGTATCGAGTTCGTAGAAAATCGACTCTACGTTGCCTCGGAGGATCTGGCTGCCGAATTCGATTGCTCGTGTTTCGCTCCATCCTCGACCAATGACAAATTGATCAGCCAAAGTTGCAGCCAAACAACGCTTGAACATCGCAAACTTCGGTAGCGCGAATTCGAGTTTATACATGTCGCTATAGTAGCCAACGATCTTGTTCCGAGGAACGGCTTCCATGCGAGCTTGCAAGTCGCTGGAGATGTAGGCTGGCGTGTTGCTGTACCACCAGTGTCCGTTGCAAACTACGTTGGGGAAGATCCAAGCGTAACTGACTAATTCTTGGTTTGTTACGCTGGCCAGTACCGAGATTGGAAACGTCACATTCGGGAACGCGTTGAAGAGGTCTTTGTATTGAATCAACGATACTCTGCTGTCGTACAAGTCTTGTCCCTGGAACACACCGTCTGGATAGACGGCTCGGTTGACCCCAATCATCAAGTCGAATGGTAATGAGAAGTCGGCGCAGTTCTCAGCGAGTTTCCAGAAGACCCAATAGCTCAAGGTTTGTACGGCCGTGCAGGGCGGGCCACTTTCGCCTTGTTTTAAGATCGAATCCAAAGCTGCTGCGGCCGAAGCGTCGTCGATATAAGTAGGTGCAAAGTCGGGTGGCAAACTGATGGCGCAAGCCCTCGCCCCTTTGGACTTGAAGTGCTCGAAACGCTGGCGGATCGCCGCGGATAAGTCTTTTAAGGTCTGTACTTCGATACCGCTGGATTTGGCAAGACGCTCTTGGACCGGTTTGCGGTAGAAGTGAAAGACGAGCTCGTCCGTCCTTAAGCAGGGTACGTAGCGTTGGGTATCGAAGCCGCTGAGGTCATCATCAAAGTCGTTGGTCAGGAAGACGGCTTCCAGTTTCGATTTTGCGAGGACTTCCGATTCCCAGTCTGGTTGGTCAAGCTTGGCTTGTGCCGCATCGTAGAGCGTTTCCCAATTCGAGCTGTCGAGCCTCTCCAGTTCAACGCCGAATAATTCCTTGGCGGCTTCTAGCATCCACGACAACTGGACCGTATTGTCGATGTGTCCTAGTCCGCTGGCTAACCGCTCGACTTTTTCCTTGGGCGAAAGTGACTCGTCTTCAATGTCCTCTCTCGGCATACCGGCCGAATGGGCGAGTTCGGTGTAATAGTGGTATCCCAAGAAATCAGCCAGAGTCGAACTGGCAGGGCTGAGAGGATTGATGTGCGTGTGCGGGTCGATGAGAACCAGCTTGTTGAGTTCTTGGAAAAGGCTGTCTTGAAGGCTAGCGGACATGGCTGTTTGCAGTGAAGGCTTGGGGTGCGGATGACGGACCAAATAGTGTGACAAATGATTGTTCGAGAGAGAAGAACCCTGCCAAGTGTCTGCGTTTTGTGGGATATCCAGGGAGTTTCGGCATATTCGCAGCCAGCCCGTTACGAGGCTCCTGGGATTTCCGTTCGGCAGTCCGCCTGGCTCATTGGATTCTCGTTGGGAGCCTGGACCTTTGCTCCGGCGCAAGGGTAATCGGAAAAAGGGCAATCGGAAAAACTTGCCTGTTAGGCAAGGAACGGCGGGTTGAGCGGCAATATCGAGTGATTTGGGAGCGTCTCGTTCATCCGTTTTTGATTTGAGTCGTGCTGGAAGGCTACAATGCGCAGACAGAATCGTGCGGCTTGGGCGTATCGCAGCTTCAAGGATTCCCGTACTTTCGCCGCTGAGAATGCTCAGGAGTTGGACTGTGAACGAAACCGATGCAGGAAAGTTGTCGCCCGACGATGCGGCAAATGAAACCGAAGCGGCTCAGTCCGAGGCCAAGAGCGCAGACCAAAATTTGGAAGCGGTTCCGAGGCATGAAGCGGCAGATTCAGTTGCAAAACCAGTATCAGGCCGTGATGTACATCCACTGCATTTAGCCACGTCGACGTTTCTAAGCCTGCTGATGGTACTTGGCTTGCTGTTGTTGGCTCGACTGTTGGTCCCCTCTTTAGTTGAGAGTATTCGATACAGTTGGCATCGCGGTCAGCTCCGGG
Source organism: Pirellulaceae bacterium (assembly GCA_045105035.1). Lineage (GTDB taxonomy): Bacteria > Planctomycetota > Planctomycetia > Pirellulales > Pirellulaceae > Aureliella. The sequence continues at coordinate 45,087 of JBGCCZ010000134.1, forward strand.
CTGAGTATGAATTGAGTGTGGAGCACTTGAAGAGCGTGTCGCTGGATTCGCTTGCAGACGTCTCCAAGCTGGTTAGCCAGCGTATGGGGCCGAGCGTAGTGCACATCAATGTGCGCCCACGAGTGTCAACGACTTTTGCAAATTCGTTAAGTTTGGGTGGAGCGTTCGAGGGGCAGGGCAGCGGCTTTGTGATTGGGGCAGAGGGCTACATCCTGACTAACGATCATGTTCTTGAAGATGGTGGCGATATCGAAGTCACGATGAGTGATGGGCGTAAGCTGCCTGCCAAGATCCAGGGGCGAGATCGTCATACTGATCTTGCTGTGATCAAAGTGGACGCCGGAGACTTGCTCCCAATCGAATGGGGCGAGAGTCAGGGGATCGCTGTAGGGACCCCGGTTTGGGCAGTGGGGAGTCCATTTGGTTTGCAGCAAACGGTGACCTTCGGAATTATCAGCGGCAAACATCGCGTCGACTTTGGGCGAACACGTGGTGCAAGGAATGTTCGTGGTGGGACTCCGTACGGTGATTTGATGCAAAGTGACGTTGCTTTGAATCCGGGTAATAGTGGCGGGCCGCTGGTGAACTCACTTGGGCAAGTTGTCGGCGTGAATGCTGCGATTCTTGGCGAGACGTTCCAGGGAGTCAGTTTTTCAATACCGAGTCGAGTCGCGCGAGTGGTTGCCGATCAATTGATTCAGGAAGGCGCGGTGCCTCGTGGTTGGCTGGGTGTCGAGCTGCGGGAATTGTCGCGGCTAGAAAAATACTCTGAGGACGGCCGGGTTCGTCCCGGCGTTAAGATTGGGCGATTTCCGGCAAATATGGACTCGCCAGCCAAGGACTCCGGATTGATGGTCGGTGACATTATTACTGCTTTTGAGGGTCAGCCGATTTTCGACCGCACTGAATTGATTCGTATGATTGGTGAATCAGCAGCCGGCTCGACGGTCATGCTAACGATCGAAAGGCCGATTACCGACGAACTGCTCGGCATGGATGAGTCTGAAGAATCGAAAGACTCGAGCAATCCGGCGTCTGAGTCGGAGAAAGAGCGAGGCTCTGGACCGGATTCTGCGGGTGAGGAACCCATCGCAGATGCTTTCGAAGTCTTGGAAGTGAGAGTCAAGCTTCGACAGCGAGACCCGCGTCTGTAAGCCACTCGTTCGCTATTATTTCGGCTCGCTGCGCATTCGATTACGCGGATCGATTCCGTGGATCGTCGTTTGTGCTTAAGCTCTTGTGTGCAGTCTGTGTGTGTCGCCCGTTTAGGTCAGCTTCGTGAAACGCTACTCTGAGTACTTCTTGGCACTGTTGCTGGCAGGGATTTTGGCGGCCATCTACACCTGGATGGGAATCCGCGTCTTTAATTTCGCTCTTGGTTTGGCGGCGGTTTGGTTTGTGATTTCCATTGTGCTGTTAAGTCGACCACCTGGGATCCCGGAGTTCGTGTCCGATCAATCTGATCCAGACGAGCAGCATATAACGCGGAAGGATGTGATCCCAACTCTAGGTATTCTGGATCGAGTGCGATTGTCCCTAAGTGTGGCTTGTGGCGCTTGTTTGCTGCTATGGCTGTCGCTCGTCTTGCTGGCAAAGTAGGCGTCGTCCCCGCTACTCAAGTTGTTGCTGTGGCCAGCCGCTCCACTCGGAGTAGAATGAGGGACTCTGTGGGTAGCTGCCAAGCCAGCCGCAGATTCCGAAAAGACTTAGACGTTGACTGCAATTTCTCTCTGAGGTGACTTGAATGTCCTTTTCCCGATTTCAACGGGTCCTTTGGGTGTTCGTCTTGTGCGTATTTTCGACACAGGTTCGAGCCGAAGATCCAAAGTTGAGTTCTCTTGGCTTCGCTAGTGAAAAACCTGAAAGTGGCCCAGCGATCGAGGTCGAGGGCGGGTTTTTGGTTCCTTACACGTTGGTTGTGCCTGGAACGGAGGTCGAGATCAAGATGGTGCCGATCCCTGGCGGGACGTTCAATCTTGGCAGCTCAGAGGACTCTGAGGGACACGTCGAAGACGAAGCGCCGACGGTAGAGATTGAAGTTGGGCCGATGTGGGTTGCCAAATACGAGACGACTTGGGAACAGTATCAGCTTTACATGTCGATGTACCGGATTTTTAAAGACCTGCAAGGGCAGGGTTTGCGGATGGTGAACGCGGACAATGAAGTTGACGCGGTCACCGCACCAACGGAGCTCTACGATCCGTCGTTTACTTTCAAGTACGGGCAGGAGTCCAACCTTCCGGCCGTGACCATGACACAGTACGCAGCGAAGCAATACACGAAGTGGTTGAGCAAACTTGTGGCCCACCAATACCGTCTGCCAACGGAAGCGGAGTGGGAGTATGCTTGCCGCGCGGGTTCTGAGACGGAGTACTCCTTCGGCGATGACCCGGCAGTGCTGGGAGACTACGCATGGTTTTTCGAGAACTCGGACGGTATTCCTCACGGAGTCGGCGAGAAGAAGCCGAATCCCTTTGGCCTACACGATATGCATGGCAATGCAATGGAATTGGTGATTGGGGCGTACACCGAAGATGGTTACATGGCCCTAGAAGAGAATGGTGCTAAGACCGTTGTGGACTCGATTCAGTGGTCCGAGACTTTTGACAATCGATGCGTCCGCGGCGGTAGCTTTGAAGACGACGCGGAATTGCTGCGGAGTGCAGCGCGTTTGGGCTCGCAGGGTGAAGATTGGAAGACGGAAGACCCCAACGTGCCGCTAAGCCCATGGTGGTACACCGATGATCCAACGCGCGGGATCGGCTTCCGAATCGTACGTTCGTACAAACCCCTCGATGATGAGTTGATTGTCAAATTTTGGGATATCGACAACGAAGACATCGAGCTGGATGTCAATATGCGTTTGGATGAAGGCCGTGGTGTACTGACGCCGGTTGATCCTGCGTTGGCTGAGGCGATTAAAGACGCTCAGTAGGATTCTTGTGTTGTGCCTGAGTTTAATGTGCTGGATCCGATGATGATGGGAGAGCACTTTGGACTGGTCGATTTTGCCAATGCCGCTCTAGATCGCTAGTAGGACTAAAGGAATGGAGCACGACGAAGTACCGTCGTCCAAAGTCTCGCCCTCTGACTTGGGGCTGGATCAGCTTGAGTGGGGGCGACTAGAGGACTGGGTTCAGCTGGTCCGCTTTCCAACCACGTTCACGCTGCTCTCAGGAACCATGTCGGCTGCAATCGTTGCTGGACAGGGGTGGCTGCCGCTCTCCGCGTTTTTGCCAACCGTGTTGGCTTCTTTGGCAGTTTACTGGGCAGGGATGATCCTAAATGACGTGGTCGACATCGAAGAAGATCGGCTTCATCGACCAAAGCGTCCTCTGGCTGCTGGGAAAATCTCCCCAGTAATCGCCGGGCACGTCGGGACGGCTCTGCTGATGCTCGCCCCAATCGTCATCTTGGGCGTGACTGCGATGCACTCTAGCCAGCCGCTTTGGCAAGGAGTGGCCTTTCTTGCGGCGGTGCTGTTGTCGTTGTGTGTGCGAGTCTACGACTCGTCGCTGAAGTCAACGCTGCTGGGGCCAATTCTGATGGCAGGCTGTCGCGGGCTTAACATTTTGATGGTCGGCTGCACGATGCTCGCAGTGAGCGATATCGAAGTTTTTCCGTTGGAGTTGGCTTACTTCGCCGGCGGCATAGCCTTGTACATCTGTGGGATCACAGTCTTTGCCAAGAGCGAAGAGCTGGATGCAAAAGAAAGTGGCAACTTAGTACTGGGCTTGCTTCTGCAGGCTGCCGGGCTGATCGTGATTGCACTGCTTCCACGCTGGGCGACGGCCGCGGAAATGTGGTATCTGGATCCGCTGCGTTACTATCCGTTGCTTATTGGATTGATCGGAATGACCGTAGCGAATCGCGCGTTTCAGGCGATTCGGAGTCCGATTTCACGGAACGTCATTTTAGCGGTCAAGCACGCGTTGCTTACGCTGATTCTGATCGATGCCGCAGTTGCTCTAATGTGGTGCGGCCCGTGGTTTGGGGGAGTCGTTGTAGCTCTGCTCGTACCAGCGCTCTTTATGGCGATATCCGTGCGTTCGACCTAGCGTGTACGCTGTGTTCACCCGGTTTACTGCGCTGGCTTTGGGGTAATCGGCTGGACTTCTTGAATCGCCATTTCTGCATCGATTCGAGTGCGGTCTAAGTGGATGGACCATTCGCCTCGGTCGCCACCAATGGCCCAAGTCCCATACAAAGTGCCTTCGCCATCGTATTGGCCGACGTAAACAACCGAGTGCCGGTGCTCGTACTGCTTAAGAATCTCGACCGTGCCATCCGGTCCGAGCGTTCCGTTGAGATCAAAAGGCGCGATGACATCGACGCCTGTTCCTGAAAGTTTCTGACCCTGAAAGCTCAGCTTCAACTCGCTCACCATCTGGCGACCAAAACCGGTTTGTTGCCACCAACCGCTGCAAGCACATTGACTCATTGAAATTCACTCCACTTCGAATCGGCTGGCGATAGAGATCTTTTTCGCCTCGCTGAATTCTAGCGCAGGGCGGGGCTGGGGCAACTCGAGCTTGAATCTACGGCGAAACCCACGCGGCTATTTCTTCCCTAGGAGTTGACCGATATTCTTCACGGCTAGATTTAGTGAAACGGCCGACATCTGGTAGTTCATATGGCCAGAAATTTCAGGCTGAATTTCCGTAAACAGCTCGGTAGCGCGTCGGAGCTTCGAGAACTTCTTATTCGCTAGCTTGAGGTACGCCTTTGCGTCGTTGGCATCAAGCGATGGTCCCAACGCGAGCATAAAGTCGTAAAGGTCGCGGTGTACTGAAGCGAGTTCTTCGTCTTCCTGGGCTTCGTCGCTGTGCTTCAGGAAGGTTCGAACCATCCAAACGTGGGCAACCTGCTGATCGACAAGTTGCATCAGTTCGGACTCTTCGGGACTGTTATCGCTCATGCTGCAGACTAAAAATTAGGGATAGGGAAGGCGGGATGCGAAACCCGTCGCTATGAAGTTCCGCGTAAGGACAGTAGGCGGAGCTTCGGGTTGAACGCTATAGTATGGACCGGATGGCAACCGGCGGCCAAGTGCCAAGTCGGGGTTGGTCCGGCAAATGATCGGTCCGGTCATCCCGTTCTCAGGACAGAGACACTCATTCCCGTTTTCGATACTCATTCCCGTTTACGAGTCGTATGCCAGATCTTATTGCTCAAGGCCCTCGGCCCCAGGATCGTTGGCGTCGTACTTTGGAGGACTCGGGAGTTGAGGTCGTCCTGGGGCGTACTACGGAACCTTGGTCGGTAAAGTGGGATGATCGGATCTCGCGTCGGCATGCGACTTTGGTCTGGACAGGTTCCAAGCTGCAAATCGCGAAGCTCGAGCAAGCTCGTAACGCGATATTTTTCCGCGGCCAACAGTGTGCCAAGTTTGATGCGTCGATCGGCGATCACTTTGTCATTGGCCAAACCACGTTTACGGTGCTTGATGAGCAGGTGACGGCCGCGCCGGGCGTGGAACCCGAGCCCGTCTTCGCCGAACAGACCTTCTCGGCTCACTTGCTAAGAGAGAACAAGTATCGAGACGCGGACCAGCGCATCGAAGCGCTGGGTCGGTTGCCAGAGATAATCTCGGGGGCCAATAGTGATGAGGAGCTCTGTACGCGGATTACAGATTTAGTGTTGCGTGGGGTTCAAGAGGCGGCTTTCGTGGCCGTGCTGCGATTTAGGGACGAGCCGGAGCAGGGGACGGCCTCCTCATCTGACGGTGACACTGCAGCCGAACAGAGTTTCTCCGAGACGAAGTTAGATGTCCAATTCAATCCGGCCTTTGAAGTTCTACATTGGAATAGTCGTCAACTGGGCGGCAAGCCTCTCACGCCAAGTGTTGGCTTGGTGCGCACGGCCACACAGACTAAGGAAAGTGTGCTGAATGTTTGGAATCGTAATTCGGTAAACCCGACGTTTACCCAGAGTGAGAATGTGGACTGGGCCTTCTGTACACCAGTCGTTTCCGACGCGTGTCCAGGCTGGGCTATCTACGTGGCGGGCGCGTTCACGACGGCTTCCATGATCGAATTGCAAACCTCTGGCATGAAAGAAGCCGAGATGTTGCAGGACGATTTGAAATTTACGGAGCTTACGGCAACCACGCTCGGGGCCCTGCGGCAAGTTAGAGCTCTGCAGCGAAGGCAAGACAGTCTGCGTAACTTTTTCGCGCCTGTCGTGATGGATGCTCTCGCGGGCCGCGATCCAGAGCAGGTTCTCACACCACGCGAGACAAACGTGTCGGTGCTGTTCTGCGACTTGCGAGGATTTTCCAAGCGTAGTGAAGATGCCGCTGATCGTTTGCTCGAGTTGCTTAAGCGGGTGAGCGATGCGCTGGGAGTGATGACACATCACATTCTGGCGAACAGCGGCGTTGTTGGGGACTTTCATGGTGATGCGGCGATGGGTTTTTGGGGATGGCCTATCGCGACAGGAAATCCGATACAGCAGGTTTGCCGAGCGGCGTTGGCAATACGAAATGAATTCGCTGCGGCGGCCAAACAACCAGATCACCCTTTGGCTGATTTCCGCGCTGGATTGGGAATCGCGTCTGGTTCGGCCGTGGCAGGGCGGATCGGAACAACAGATCAGGTCAAAGTGACCGTGTTCGGACCAGTCGTGAATTTGGCTTCACGGTTGGAAGGAATGACGAAGCAACTGCAGACGTCGATTTTGGTTGATGAGCCAACGGCGGATTGGATTCGGGCGAATGTTCCAACTTCCGAACTGCGCATTCGGCGAGTCGCCCGCGTATTGCCGTACGGGATGAAAAAGCCGCTCGTAGTGAGTGAATTACGGCCACCTGCGAGCGAAGATACGATCATGTCGGACGCGGACGTTGAGGCCTATGAGGAAGCACTGGGCGAATTTCTCGAGGGCAATTGGAGCAATGCATTCCGCCTGTTACATGAAGTCCCGGCGGAAGATCAAGTCAAGGATTTCTTAACCGTGTTCATTGCGCAACACCGCCGTGAACCGCCTCCGGACTGGGCTGGGGTCATTGAGTTGCCAGCCAAGTAATAGAGAGTAATAAGAACGATGACTGATGACCCATTCATGCGAGCCGCCATTGATGAGGCGAGGATAGGATTGGACGCAGGCGGGATCCCAATCGGTTCGGTGCTCGTCTTGGATGGTGAGATTATCGGGAGAGGCCACAACCGTCGTGTTCAGGACGGTAGTCCCATTCTGCATGCAGAAATGGCTTGCCTTGAAAATGCGGGGCGGAGGTCGGCGGCCGAGTATCGTCGCTCAACGATCTACTCAACGTTGTCGCCCTGTGACATGTGCAGCGGAGCCATCCTGCTCTATGAAATTCCGCAGGTTATCTTCGGTGAGAATACGACTTTCGGAGGGCCCGAAGACTATGTTCGGTCACGCGGTGTTCAAGTCACGAATATGAGCTCCGCGGAGTGCATTGCCTTGATGCGGCAGTTCATACAATCGAAGCCGCAGTTGTGGAATGAGGATATTGGCGTTTGAAGTTCCACCCATGCGCCATGCGTGCGCAGGTTTCAGTGGCTAACGCGTTGAACATGGCTGTATGAACTTAACCTCCGCGCTGCGAGCGGCGGTCGCGTTAAGCCAACAAGTCATGTTGCACTTCTCCATGGACGTCCGTTAGCCGATAGTCACGGCCTTGGAAGCGATAGGTGAGTTTCGTGTGATCGAGCCCGAGTAGGTGCAAGACGGTGGCTTGCAGGTCGTGGACATGTACTGGCTTTTCGGTCACACCGAATCCGAGCTCATCGGTGCTGCCGTAGTCCAGGCCGCCTTTGACCCCGCCACCGGCCATCCACATCGTAAAGCAGTCCGGATAGTGGTCGCGACCGAGGATCTTGCTTTTCGCAGTTCGTCCTTCGCGGAACGGCGTGCGACCGAACTCGCCGCCCCAAACAATCAGCGTGTCTTCGAGCAGTCCGCGTTGGCGAAGGTCCTTGATCAACGCAGCTACGGGCTGGTCCATCGTAGCGCACTTCTTGGTGAGTCCGTCACCAATGTCTTCACTTGGATTGGTTCCGTGGAAGTCCCAGCCCCAATCGAAAAGTTGCACGAAGCGAACACCGGACTCCACTAATCTCCGCGCCAGCAAACAGTTGTTGGCCAAGGAGCTGCGGCCTGGCTCTGCTCCGTAGTCCTCGAGTGTTTGCTGCGATTCGCGAGAGATGTCCATGACTTCTGGAACGCTGGCCTGCATGCGGAAGGCAAGTTCGTACTGAGCGATTCGCGTTTGTGTTTCGGGGTGACCCATCTGCTCAGCCTGCAGTTGGTTGAGTTGGCTGAGAGCGTCGAGTGTCGAACGCCGCAGTTTGCGACTCATACCCTTCGGGTTCGATGCAAACAGAACTGGGTCGCCTTTAGAGCGGCACTGTACACCCTGGTAAACGCTCGGAAGGAAACCACTTCCGAACGAACTTTTACCTCCATTGGGTTGTACTCCGCTGGAAATCAGCACGACAAACGCAGGTAGATCTTCGTTCTCAGAACCTAGTCCGTAGGTTACCCAGGAACCCATGGAGGGACGACCGGTGCGGGGAGAGCCTGTGTAGATCAGTAATTCGGCTGGGGCGTGGTTGAATTGATCGGTGTGCATGGAGTGGACCATGCACAACTCGTTGGCGACGGTCTTCAGATTCGGCAACGCGGCGGACATCCAGGTGCCCTGTTCTCCGACTTGCTCAAACTGCTGTGGAGTGCCCAGTAGGGTTGGCGTTCCGGAGGTGAACGCGAAGTCCTTGCCTTCAAGAAACGAGCCTGGGCAGTCCTCACCGTGCCTCTCTTTGAGAGTCGGTTTGTAGTCGAAGAGGTCGAGGTTTGGCGGGGAACCAGTCATGTGTAGGTAGATGACTCGTTTGGCCTTCGGAGCGAAATGAGTCTGCGCAGCACCGACAGCCTGCGTGGCTGCTTGCGAACTGTTCAATAAGTTGCCAGATGCTAGGGCGCCAAGCCCGAGTGCGCCGCCTTGGAGGAAGTATCGGCGAGTTCGGAGCTGTAGGTTTTCGATGATGGGATGCATGGAGTCGTCTTCAAGCTTGGGCGGCAGATTCGTTGGCGGGTTGGACTAGTAAGTTGTCGTAACGGGAACAGTGCTCTTTTGCTACCGTTTCATTAGGACTTCATCGAGGTTTAGGATCACGTTGCCGACGGACGCTAACGCGGCCAGGTGATGATCGCTTACGTGTTGAGGTTTGCCCGGAGGATCGCCAGCCAGCGAAGTGGCTGTGTTGTCGTCGCCGTCAAGCTGCTCATAGGCTTCGTCATAGAGCTGCAAGAGTACGATTGCTTCTTTAGCGGAAGGTGCCCGATTGGTTGCTAATCGGAACATCGCCGAGATCTGGCGTGATGTGTCTTTCGGGTCGTTCACGGATGCTGCCTTGGCTGCTAGGGCTTGGGCGGCTTCGAAGAAACTTGGGTCGTTCAAGGTGACCAGGGCTTGTAGCGGTGTATTGGTTTGTTCTCTTCGCAGCATGCAGACTTCGCGGCTAGGGGCATCGAACATCATTAGCGATGGATACGGGCTCGACCGTCGCCATTTGGTGTAGAGAGCACGGCGGTAACGGTCTTCGCCTTGAGATGTTTCCCAATCCGTCTTACTGCCAAACGCGGCTTTGAGTCCGAGGTCGGGTTGAGGAGGTTGTACAGGCGGGCCGAACATTTTTCCGCTCAGTAGCCCGGCCGCAGCAAGTGCTTGGTCTCGCACCATTTCCGCGCTCAGCCGAACACGTGGACCTCGGGCTAACCAACGATTGGCTGAATCACGTTGCCAGTCATCTTGGGATACTTCAGACGTTTGCCGATACGTCTGACTCGTCACCATCAGCCGCAGTAAGCGTTTGGTATTCCAGCCCGAATCCATGAACTCCACCGCCAACCAATCGAGGAGATCCGGATGAGTTGGGCGTTCGCCTTGCGCACCAAACTCCTCACTGGTTGTTACAAGCCCGCTTCCAAACAGCGTTTCCCACAAGCGGTTTACCCAAACTCTGGCTGTCAACGGATTGCGACGATCTACAAGCCAGCGAGCTAACTCCAATCGACTAACTGGCTTCGCAGAATCGCTGGTCTCTATCGGATGGAAAACTTCAGGCACCCCGGCGACCACCTGGATGCCCTGGGCTCGGTAGTTGCCGCGGATCTGTACGAAAGTCTTTCGGTGTTTCGGTTTCGCTAACTCGCTCAAAACAGGAACTGTTGTGGCGGGCTTCAGATCTTTCAGCGTTTTTCGGTACGCTGCAAGTCGGTCAACTTCGGACTTCGTTCGTGCTGCGTAGTTGGTAAAAAACCGTTTTCGGTCTGGCAATGAGAGCGAATCGGTCCACGGATCAACCAGGCTGAATCTCGCTTTGGTCGGTTGCGAAAGTTGTCGCGATAGTACTGCGATCTGGGACTGGATGATTTCTTTGCGATCGATCTGTTCGTCGGTAAAAAGTTGCAGGATGGGAGCTTCGTTCCTACGGTCAGCATCGGCCGTTTGATTGAAAATTGCGAACAGCTTGAAGTACTCTTCGTGCGTGTAGGGGTCGTACTTGTGGGTATGGCACTGAGCGCAGGCCATGGTAACGCCCATCCAGACCGCCATCGTCGTGTTGACTCGGTCGACCACGGCCACGTTGCGAAACTCTTCGTCGTTCGTCCCGCCTTCGTTATTCGTCAATGTGTTGCGGTGGAATGCAGTGGCCACCAGTTGGTCTTCAGTTGGGGATGGCAGTAAGTCCCCCGCAAGTTGTTCAATCGTGAATTGATCGAGCGGCATGCCCGAATTTAGTGCGCGTACCACCCAATCGCGATAGGCCCAAATGGTTCGCGGTGGATCATCGGCGTAGCCAGCCGAGTCGGCGTAGCGAGCAAGATCCAGCCACTGCCGCGCCCAATGCTCGCCGTACTTGGGCGATGCGAGCAGCTCGTCTACCAACTGTTCGAAGGCTAAGTTATTCTCGCTTTTGAGGGTTGAACTAACGAGGCCAGTTTCACGCGGTAGGCCAATCAGATCCAGACTAACGCGTCGTTCTAGTTCAGCAGTTGTGGCTGGCGGCGAAGGGCTCCAGCCTTGTTCTCGCATTTTTGCGTAAGTAAATCGGTCAATCGCATTGCTTCTCCAAGATTCGGGGATCTTGTTATCGATTGGTGGTAGGTCGGGTTTTGTGGGCGGAACAAACGACCAGTGTTCTGTCCACTCTGCACCCGAGTTGATCCACTGACGGACAAGCTCCGCTTCTTCATCGGAGATTGCCTTGCCGAATTCAGGAGGCGGCATCTTTTCCCCGTCATCATGGCTGTCGATGCGGCGCATGAGTTCACTGCTCTGAGCGTCTCCAGGCATGACTGGTGGCAGTCCGGAATCTGCTTCGCTGAGAAATGCCGTTCTTTCGTCCAGCCGGAAACCTCCTGAACGCTGCTCTTCGTCTGGGCCGTGACAGGCAAAGCAGCGATTCGAAAGCAAACTGCGGACGCTCCGTGTTTTCTCCAAGCCGAACTTGCTCTCTGAGCTAGTCGTTTTGGAGGTTCTCGCTGGAGCCTCTTCTACACTAAGCCCTCGCTTTGCATTCGACGTGCACCAAAGCAAAATTGCTAACAAGGCCACGAACAGTCTCAGTACTGGTTGATTTGCCGAAGACATTGCAAATTGCACTTCGTGTGAGGAAAGGAAGTAGGGCGGTTGGAGGGCAAAGAGGTCATTTCATCTTACTCTGAGTTTCTCTTCAGCGTTGTGGGGAGGCAACCGTACGTTGATTTCGTCCTCCAGGGGGATTTTGGCCGTTAGTCAGGCAGCGCACGAAAAAAGCCCGGAATCGATCCGGGCTTTTGTGTGCATCAGGAAGGGACTCTGCCTATTCGACCATAAGTGTTTCGAGTGACTCTTCTTCTTCGGTAGTCTCGAAATGCTGCGACAGTTCTTCGTCGACTTGCTTGATGCTGTCGATAAGCTCTTGTTCTTCACCGGTCAGCTTGATGTAGCCCAGGTCGCGGACAACTTCGAGGACTTCGCTGCAGGTCGGGAACATACGGCCACTGGAGCGTTTGTATTCGTCCATGGCTCGCATGAAGTCGATTTCTTCATCGTTGTAATCACGTTCGCAGGTCGTCGGATCAATCTGGCGACGGCGTTGCTTTTTCTGAGGCTTAGGTGATGCGTCGAGCTCTTCGGTCGTGCCTGACTCAGCGGCTTGTTCCAGAGCTTCGACTTCTTCAGTGCTGGGCTTGCGACGACGATCGATCGTAACTTCGCGTTCTCCGGCAGCTATCGAATCGACGGTCTGTGTATCTTCTGCTGCAGGTGTGGAAATGATCGACTTTTTCGCTGACTTTGCCATTGGGATCCCCTGGAGAATTCAAAGAGCTCAACTTGCCGAAGCGTGTTGAGGCAACTGTTCGATGTACCTGGGAAAACTTACCGCATCACCGAGACTATGGCGGTATCTTGGTCCAGTCTGGTCAGTCAAAACTGCAGACCTGCGTTGAGGTTTTTGGATATGCGGGTTGTGCGGGCGATTGGCCAGGCAGAGGTCACAGTTTGGGCCCGGCAACGGCGGATTTTGCTAAGCGCCCTTTGTCCAGAGCTTGCAGGTGTGCTCGCCTTCGTCGTCGGTAACGACTAATTCGACTGAGCCCATCTCGACCTGTGGCGTATCGCCGAGCAGTGGTTCCAGCGATGCATCTTGGACGCTCCAGGCCTGCCCTGTTGCGGCGAGGTCGATTGTTTGTTGAGTTGAGTTAGAAGTCAGGATGATCTTCGCACCCTCGATGCGATCTGCATCGAAGTCGTCAAGGTAGACCAGGAGGCGATCGGCTTGGGAGTCGTACTTCCATTCTGCGTGCACTGCAGACGGGAATAGGTGGATCAGTTTTCCACCGTTGGGTCCAGCCGCGTGGTGGTGCGACTTCTTTTGAGGGGTCGAATTCGTTTTCGAAAGTGAATTCGCTGGCTCACCGCTTGGTTGCTCTTGCGTCGACGTTGTGTCTGCTGCAGGGGCTTGAATCTGTGTGGAGCAGCCCAGCGAACAAGCGAAGCCGATGCCTAAAGCCGCAATGTTGGCAGTCAAGTTTGACGGTAGGACGCGGCGTTTGGCAGGCCGAGCTGATTGACGAAGAACTAGCGATTTGAATAGTTGCATGTCCACACTTTTGGCCTGCAGGATTGGAAAGAGTAAGTCTATGGAGCTTTGCGTTCTGGACCGGTTGGTTCAGTAACGCCTGCTGAGCATGTTAGGAGAACCGGCTAGCTGTGAACGAAAGAGGCTGGAGAAGGAGTCATTGTAAGGCGTTAGCACAAAAGCCACGCGTTTCAGGGCGAACGTTGGCTCGAGCGAATACAATGGCATTCTCCGAATCAGAAGGACAAGATAGGACTGCCTGCCGTCGAAACGGCGGCTCCCGGACTTCGCCAAAGCAACGCCCGCAATTGGTTTTTCATAATGTGCTACTTCCCACTCCGCTCAGTGTCGCTCGATAAGAGCCTCAGGCTGACGCTAGCAGCGTGCCTGTCGATTTCACTTGGTGCATTCTTGACATCCGAATCGGCGATGGCGCAGCTGACGGTGCTTTCGGCTGGGAATCGGACCATTAAGTGGAAGGACACTCAGTTAGAAACACTTCGCACCCAGTTGAAAGACCAGCCGGCGGTTGGTGCTTTGCGTCTGGAGCTTGAATCGCAGGTTAAGTGGTTGGAGGCTTGGGAGCCAAAGAGTCTCGGTTTGGCATCTTTGTGGGAGTCGCCGACTGCCGAGGGGAGGTACGTGGAGCCCCCACTTGATCCTAATAAGAGAGCGACTGCGTTGCGGGAGCGATTGCTGGGTAAGGCTGCAAAGCCGACAAGTCGTGATACGGCGCGACTGGAGAAGCTTCTTAGTGTCTATCCAAATGACATCGGTATCAGGCAACTTCATTTGCATTGGCTGGATCAAACGCAGTATCGAAAGCAGTATGCGGATGAGATTGCAGAAGCATCGCAGCGATTGATTGGACTATTGGAGCAAGTTGAATCTCAGACGAGAGCGGTCAAAGTGGCGACCGTGTTTTGCCTTTATCGACGCGGGCGAGCGTTGGCTTACCGAGAATTGCCGGATGTGGTTGCGAAGGATCCTATCAGCGAACCCGAGAAGCACTCGGCAGCCTTGCTTGGCACATACACGCAGCTGATTTCTATGGTGGGCGAGGATCGGCCGGAGTTTATCTTGTTGCAGATCCGGATGTTGCGCCGTGACCATTGGTATGGCCGTGCATTGCACCTATTGGAGAGTAATGGTTCTCTCATTGAGCAGAAGTGGTTTCTGAAAAAACGCCGCGATCTGCTAAGAGACCTCGGGTGGCAAGAGGCAGCTAAAGAGGCGTCGGCAGTGTACGCCAAAGAGTTTGCTGGCGAGGTTGAGAAGGAGGCCGAGCAGGCTGCCAAGGATAAGAAGGCTGCTTGATCGCCCGTAGCCTTGCGGTGCAGGCGTCCCAAGCGTTGTTATCCCAATTGTGCGTCACGGCCTTCAGTTCGGACGCTTGCCCAAACGATATCGTCTAATAATTCAAAGCGGATCGGTGCGCGGATTGCGGTCCACCGCCAAGAAGCAAGTTAATAAGATGTGGCGTTGTCAGATTCGGCGGACACTGTCATATTTGAATCTCTGGAGTATCCCGCTGCGATGATTTGCCGCGGGATTATTTTCGGCAGTTGCTTGTGAAAACTTTCACAATCGCGAGTTTCTTATTGGGTGTCTCTGGCAGACGGGCACTCTTCAGGGGAAAGAGGCAGACATGGTGGAGCGGTTTGAAATCGGTCGAGGGCTGGAAGTCCCGATTGATGGTGAGCCTGTTCAGAGTGGAGCAGCGCCAGAGATCAAGGAAGTAGGGCAGGTCGGGATCGTAGCTGATGACTACATCGGCATGCGACCGACTTTGCATGTTTCCGAAGGCGACTCGGTTCAGCTCGGGCAACCGTTGTTCACAGATAAGAAAACCGAAGGGGTTGTCTATACGGCGCCAGCGTCCGGCAAGGTGCTTTCGGTCAATCGCGGTGAGAAGCGACGATTCTTGTCGATCATTATCGACAAGCAGGGCGATCAGGAGAGTCGCGACTTTGGGCGCGTGGATCCAGGCCAGTTGTCATCGCTCGACCGTGCAGATGTGATTAACAAATTGGTGGAGTCGGGTCTTTGGTCGAGCTTTCGCTCCCGTCCGTTCTCCAAGGTGCCTTCGCCCGGGTCGGATGTACCACAGGCGATATTCGTAAATGCGATGGACACGAATCCGCTGGCTGGAAACCCGGTGGATTTCATTGGCGACAACTCGGAGAGTTTTCAGCATGGCTTGGATGTACTGCTGCGTTTGACGGAAGGGGACGTGTTCGTCTGCCGACCGCCAAATTCAAGCACTCCTGGCGAAATGATCAACCGTGTGCGCATGGCGGAATTCGATGGGCCGCATCCAGCAGGTCTGGTTGGTACCCACATGCACTTTTTGAAGCCAGCCACGGCCGGCCGAATCAACTGGTACTTGAACTACCAGGATCTTGTTGCCATAGGCAAGTTGTTTGTGACTGGGCAACTCGATCCAACTCGCCGTGTTTCGTTGGCTGGTCCTGCCGTCAAGAACCCTAGAATGATTCAGACGCAGGTCGGGGCGTCTCTTGAAGAGTTGGTCGACGGGGAGCTTGCCGACGGGGAACATCGCGTGATATCTGGCTCCGTCTTGTGCGGTCGCAAGTCTGAGGAGCTAGTTGGCTTCCTGGGGCGTTACCATTTGCAAGTCTCCTGTGTTGCGGAAGGACATGAGCGAGAGTTGCTGGGTTGGCAGATGCCTGGCTTTGACAAGTTTTCGATAACGAGGGCATTCGCTTCGGCTTGGCAGGGGACGAAGAAGTTTGCTTTGACGACTAGCACCGGTGGTAGTGAACGGGCCATGGTGCCTATCGGTACTTACGAGCGGGTTATGCCGCTCGACTTGATCCCCACGCCGCTACTGCGAGCATTGATTTCACGGGATACCGCTGCCGCACAAGAGCTCGGGTGTCTTGAGCTGGATGAGGAGGATCTCGGCCTGTGTACTTTTGTTTGCCCAGGCAAGTATGAGTATGGCGGTATTCTACGAGACAACTTGCTGACGATTGAGAAAGAGGGGTAGGCGATACAATGAAGTTTCTTCGCAATACGCTCGATAAGCTCCATCCGCTCTTCGATAAAGGCGGCAAACTAGAGAAGCTATATCCGCTTTACGAGGCGGGCGACACGTTTCTCTATACGCCCGGAGAGGTGACAAAGGGCACAACGCACGTGCGTGACGCTCTAGACCTGAAGCGGATGATGATCATGGTCGTCGTCGCTTTGGTCCCCTGCATTTTTATGGCGCTTTGGAATACTGGCTATCAGGCGAACCTGGCGATTGCTGCCATGGCTGAGGCTGGGTTGCAGCCCCACTTTGATTGGCATCATACGATTCATGCCGCTCTCGGGCTCGGGCATGATCCCGGAAGCTTTTTGGATAACTTGGTGTACGGGGCAACTTTCTTCTTGCCGGTCTATATCGTCTGCATGACTGCGGGGGGTATCTGCGAAGTGATCTTCAGTATCATTCGTGGGCACGAAGTGAATGAAGGGTTCTTGGTCTCTGGCTTGCTCTTTCCGTTGACATTACCGCCAGGGATTCCACTCTGGCAAGTCGCCGTAGGGATCATGTTTGGTGTCGTCGTTGGCAAGGAAATCTTTGGAGGCACAGGCAGGAACTTTTTGAATCCTGCTCTGACTGCTCGGGCTTTCTTGTACTTCGCATACGCGGGGCAGATCAGTGGTGATAAAGTTTGGACGGCTGCCCAGGTCGCTACAACGACGGTAGCGGATGGGGTTGAGAAGGTTGCAGTGGATGGTTATTCCGGAGCGACGGCGTTGGGGCAACTTGCTGCAACGACTCCCAATGTAATGGCCAATCAAGGCTACGGAAGTCCGATGGAGTCGTTGTCTACGATCGCAACTTCCGCGTCTGCGGCATCGGATCAAATCTCCGCCACTTCGATTTCATTTATGGGTTCGTTGCTTGGGACAATCCCTGGATCGATGGGAGAGACAAGTGTGCTCGCTTGCATCATCGGAGCTGCGGTCCTGATCGCGACCGGTATCGGGTCCTGGCGGATCATGAGTGGTGTTTGCCTCGGTGCTTTGTTGTTTTCCTCATTGCTCTACATCGTTGGTAGTGAGACCAATCCGATGTTCGGTATTCCTCCTTGGTGGCATTTCGTGATCGGTGGATTCGCCTTTGGTACGGTGTTCATGGCGACGGATCCCGTCAGTGCGTCAATGACGGAGACGGGGAAATGGTTTTATGGAGCCTTGATCGGAGCGATGACCATCTTGATACGAGCGATCAATCCGGCCTTCCCGGAGGGGATTATGTTGGCGATTCTTTTCGGCAATGTATTCGCGCCGCTCATCGACTATTTCGTAGTTCAAGCCAACGTGAAACGGAGGGCCGCTCGCTATGCCGCCTAAAGACTCCATCGCGAACACTTTCATGGTTTCCTTGGTGCTCTGCGTCGTGTGCTCGCTTTTGGTGAGTAGTGCCGCGGTAGTGCTGAAGCCCATGCAGGAACGCAATAAGGTCTTAGACCGCCAGAAGAATATTATTGCCGCTGCCGGGCTGTCCGAAGAACCGGCTGCCCTTTCGGGTTCCGAAATCGAAGAGATTTTCTCCTCTCGGGTCGAGCCGAAAATAGTCAACTTAGAGACAGGCGAAACGGAGGAAGATGATCCGACGTTTGATCCTCGCAAAGCGGCTAAGGATCCTGAGCGAAGCGTAGAAGTCGAAGGTTCACTTGATATCGGTCAAGCTCGTCGTGAGAAGCGAACCCGGGTCTTCTTGGTTAAAAATGATGGCGGCGAGCTAGAGCAGGTCGTCCTTCCTGTCTACGGAATGGGGCTCTGGTCGACACTCTATGGATACGTGGCAGTCGATAAGGATCTCGAGACGATTAAGGGGCTGACCTACTACGAACATGCGGAAACGCCCGGCTTGGGCGGTGAAGTTGAGAATCCTGCGTGGAAAGAGAAGTGGATTGGCAAAAAGATCTTTAACGATGGGGTCGATGTTGCTTCGGCCTCTCTTGAGGACATTAGAGTTGGAGTTGCCAAGGGCGCTCCCACTGCTGAGAACCTTCCGTATCAGGTCGATGGTTTGTCCGGAGCCACGATCACGAGTCGTGGTGTCGATACCATGTTGAAGTATTGGTTCAGCGATGAAGGTTTTGGCCCGTATCTCAAGAATCTGGCCGATCAGTAAGGCTTAAGGGAGCTAAAGATGGCAGCGCCGACTGCAAAAGAAGTATTGCTGAAGCCAATCTTCGATAACAATCCGATTGGCCTTCAGATTTTGGGAATCTGCTCGGCGCTAGCCGTGACGACCCAGATGTCGACCTCGCTGGTGATGAGCGTTGCGGTGATCGCCGTATGCGGCTGTGCGAGTGCATCTGTTTCGTTGATCCGACACCGGATTCCAAGCAGTATTCGAATCATCGTTCAGATGGTCGTGATCGCCTCGCTGGTGATTTTGGTGGATCAGATCTTGAAGGCGTTTCTGTTTGACATTAGCAAGCGATTGAGCGTCTTTGTTGGATTGATCATCACCAACTGTATCATCATGGGAAGGTTAGAGGCGTTTGCCTTAGCAAACAAACCAGGACCGTCTATTTTGGATGCCATTGGAAATGGTATTGGATACGCCTGGATTCTATTGGCTGTAGCCTTTGTAAGAGAGATCTTTGGTTCTGGAGCAATTTCATTGCCTGGAATGGGCCAAGTAAAATTTATCCCAGCTTCATGGTTCTATCATGCAGGAGCAGGAGGAATGGAAGGATTTTATGAGAACAACAACTTAATGATTTTGCCTCCTATGGCCCTGATCGTTGTTGGAGTGATCATTTGGATCCAAAGAAGTAAGAACACAGCATTAATTGAAGAGAATTAATTGTCATGGAGCACATTAGCATATTTGTAAAAGGAATTTTTGTTGAGAACATGATATTTGCCTACTTCTTAGGCATGTGTTCTTACCTAGCTGTTTCAAAAACAGTTAAAACTGCATTCGGATTAGGAATGGCGGTAATCTTTGTATTGGGAATTACTGTACCGATCAACTTCTTATTGGAGGAGTTTGTTTTGAAAGAAGGAGCTTTGACATGGATCAGCCCTGAATTCTCTACCATTGATCTTTCATTCTTGAGTTTCATCATGTTCATTGCTGTAATTGCATCAATGGTTCAGTTGGTAGAAATGATTGTTGAGAAATTTGCCCCAGCATTGTATG